>DASYEV010000162.1:0-113705 GCA_036498835.1 Acidobacteriaceae bacterium
GTTGCGGGCGGACCCAGAGCAAGGACCGCAGCATCCCACGTCCGATAAGAGGCGGGTGATGTGCCTAGAATGGCACTGGGGTAGCTAAAGCGTCAAGAGTATTGCCGAAGATAACCCCAAAATAACCGGAAGAAAATGGCAACCGGAACAAGGTTGATTAACATGGCGGGTGAAGAAGAATGGTTGAGCGGAAAAGCGAATCCGAGGATGAGACGGTGAGCATGACGATGGGTAGTGAGTTTGGCGCAGCGCGGGCCGCAGCGTTGTTGAGGGAGTGGACCGCAAACGAATCCTTGGTGAAGCATGGGCTGGCGGTCGCCGCCTGTACCGAAGGCTACGGCGTTCGCGAGGCGGATCGGCTCGGCCTCAGCGGAGACGAAGCGGCGCGGTTTGCGGAAACCTACCGCTGCGCCGGTCTGCTGCACGATTTCGACTACGACCGGCACCCGACACCGGAAGAGCATCCGTTCGTCGGTGTGAAGTATCTGCGCGAGCAGGGATGGCCGGAAGAGATTCTGCACGCCATCCTGGCGCACGCAGATTATTCAGGCGTTCTCCCCGAAACGCATCTCGACCGCGCCCTGTTCGCCAGCGATGAGCTGGCAGGCTTTCTGACGGCATGCGCGCTGGTGAAACCAAGCAAGGCCATCGCGGATGTTGAGGTCGCCGGAGTGAAGAAGAAGATGAAGGACAAGGCGTTCGCGCGTGCCGTGAAGCGCGAGGACATCACGCACGGTGCGGAGTTGCTGGGAATTCCCGTGGAAGAACACATCGGGAACTGCCTTGCGGCGATGCAGGCGAAGGCAGGAGAACTGGGTTTGTAGATCGCCACTCGTAGCTCGTTCGGCTCTTGGAGGCATAGGGGCGTCTCCATACCGAAGAATTGTTTTGCTTAAGGGCACGGGTTTACCCGTGCCGAAAAAGCGGGCTACGGACCGGCTTTAGCCACTGAGGTACCCTTCGTGGTCTCGGCAGAGTGCCGGGATTGGCAGATGCGTGGTGATCTTGGAAGGTGACCTCAGAGGCTAAAGCCAATTCTTGCGGAGCCTCGTACGTCACGGGTGAACCCGTGACCTTAAGCAAGACAAAGAAGTTTTCGGTGCACGTGCAGTAAGGCTTTGAAAGAGTTGGACCAGGCAGTTCCGGTCAGCGGTGTAGACCGAAGAGAGGGTGCTGACGTCGTTTTCTCCCGATGAAAACGGCATTCTCCAGCGCTAAGAAGACCCCAGTATTACTGGGACTGGTCTAAGAGCTCATCAGATCGCGCGCCCGCATCCGCGACACGCCACAGCAGAAGAATTGCTCGTCGGTGCGTTCAACAGTTCCGAGCAATCCGACGGCGCGGCTCAGGTCTTCGACCGCGATCGCTTGAAAGCCCATCCCGGCTCCGTCCAGTGCGCTGAAGCCGACGCAGAAATCATAGGCTAGACCGGTGAAGAAGAGACGGGTCAGACCACGTTCGCGCAGATAGCCGGCCAGACCTGTGTGCGTTCTTTTGTCGTTTTCAAGAAACGCCGAGTAGCTGTCGATGTTCTTGCGGAAGCCTTTGCGCAGGATAAGTTCGGCATGCGGGATATGAAGATCGGGATGCAACTCGGCACCACGTGAGCCTTGAACGCAGTGATCTGGCCATAACGTCTGCGTGCCGTAGGGCGCTTCTACAGTGTCGACGAATGGCTGTTTGCCGGGATGTGCGCTGGCGAAGGAGATGTGGCCGGCAGGATGCCAGTCCTGGGTCAGGATCACGTGCTCAAACCTCGCGGCGAGCTGATTGATGTCAGGGATGATGGTGTCGCCTTCTGCCACGGCGAGCGCACCGCCGGGCAGGAAATCAAGCTGCATATCGATGACGAGGAGCGCGTCGCTGGGCTGAAAGTCGAAGGCCATGGTGGAAGAATACTCGCGGCCCGCAACAGACTCCGTTTCGCTTAATTGAAGGTGCTTGCCGTCTCGGTTGAAATGCGGGATTCTTTCGGCCTTGCTTCCGGCTGACTCAGGGAAGGCAGAGCGGATGTGTCCACCGCAGGAAGTCCCACCAGGTCCGCGACAACGGCCTGACTGCGTTGGGCAGCGTCAAAACGGTCGGTGGCTGTGTAGATAGGGTCGGCGGCAAAGTGAAGCACCGCTGCTACATCGTGCAGGCGGAGAAAGTTCAGCACATGGGGGCCGAAGACCATGTCACCCCAGTAGCAGACATACTCCGGGACAAGATCCGTTTTGCCTTCGACGGTATAGGTAACGCCCGCCGGCCAGATAGGATCGCCTGTCCGCAGCGGAGCGTCGAAGAGCGCCGCCCGGAAGCGCATCACGGAACTGCCGTCCGTGCTGGTGCCTTCAGGGAAGAAGGTCACAGTCAGGCCCTGGGCGAGTGCTGCGGCCATTTCGTCGACCACGCGTGCAGAATCGCTGCGCTGCGTCCGGTCGACATAGATGGTTCCCGCAAAGCGGGTGATCAGGCCCACCAGGGGCCACGATTTCACTTCACGTTTCGAAACGAAAACACCGTCGAGAACGGCGCCGTACACCAGAATGTCCAGATAGCTGAGGTGGTTGCCGACAATGACGCCGTGCGATGGAGGTTCGCCCTCAAGCCGCATCTTGATGCCGAGCACATGCAGAAGACGAGCACACCATTGTTGCCGCAGCCTCGACCGTGCAGCCAGTGTCCGTGGACGCGCGAGGAGAAAGTGCGCGATGCAGGCGAGAAGGACGGAGGTGAACTGGACGGCTCGCCATGCTCCACGAAGTGCGCCGCGTGGCCGCGGAGAAGCTGGTTCACTCACAGGAACCTGCGGGCCACACGCGGATGCAGCGTCTCGAGATCCAGCAGCGTGAGGTAGTCGATGGTGCCGAACGCGCGGTCGATGGCCGGGGCTGCACAGATGCGTGCGCCGAGGGCAAGGTACGCGCGCAGCAGGCGCGGCACTTCAATTTCGGGTAATGGACCTTCAACAGGGGGCATCGCGAAGGCGGCGGTAGGAGCCGTCATGTGGTCCGGTTCAATCAGGCACGAGCGCAGGCGCTCAAACACGGCCAGCCCTTCAAAGGGATTCTGGGATGTAAGGGAGCAGCAGCCAACCAGGAGAGTACCGCCGCGGCGCTTGGCATACTGTGCGATGCCTTTCCACAGCAAATTCAATACGTCCGACGTGCGGTGGTCGCGGTGCACACAGGCGCGGCCGACTTCGATAATGCGTGAACGCAGGGATTCAAACGGTGCGAAGTCGAACTCTTGCTCGGAGTAGTAGCCGAGATTGGCGGCGGCCGTCATGCCGCTCTGCAGACGATACGTGCCCACCACCGTACCGGAGGCGGCGTGCTCCACGACCAGGTGATCGCACACGACATCGAAGGCGTCGGTATCGTAGCCGTCGCGATAGGCGCTTTCCAGGCCTTCATTGAGCTCAAGATTGAAGACAAGAAAGCGCAGGCGAAAGGCGGCCAGGCGGTCGGCTTCGGTCACAGCCAAACGCACGTGATAGGTGCCGCAGTCGGCCAGATACGGCGTGTCTACAGTCGGAATGGCGGGAATGGCGGGAAGAACGGGGATAGCGAGGTTCAGGAGTTGCTTTTCTACCAACGTCGGAACCATGCACGCTCCAGCAAAAGTAGTTGCCGTCGGGCGGTGTCGATCATGCCGTGACGCGCAGAAGCAGGAGGCTTCATTTCCGCGAGACACACTGAACGAACCGCTCTACTGAGAGGAGTTTTGCAAAGCTGGGAGAACAGGCGTTGACGCTGGGGTAAAGATCGCGTGAACGAAACGTAAAGTTCATCGTGGCGCAAAACCCCGGGATGAATAGAGCAGTTCGGTAATGGTGCAGACCGGAGATCCGGGGTCCCCAGCGAGCGCTCTTTGCTCGACTGGGGTGGAGATAGGGTGCTGAAGCCGTTTTCTCCCAATGAAAACGGCATTCTCCGCTATTTGGGAGACCGCAGTATTACCGGAACTGCTCTAGACTGTTGAGCATGAACAACACAGGACTGGAGCAGGCACATGCCGAGGCGCGCGTTCGCGTGCGCTACGCGGAAACCGACCAGATGGGCGTGGTGTACCACGCGAACTACCTGGTGTGGTTTGAGATCGGGCGCGTGGAACTGATGCGGCAGGTCGGCATCGACTACCGCACCATGGAAGCGGAAGAGGGCGCATTGATTGCCGTGGTGGACGCCTCGGTGCGGTACCGCGCTCCTGCGCGCTATGACGACCAACTCGTGATCCGTACGCGGCTGGCCGCGGTGCGTGGCGGCATCATTCGCTTCCGGTACCAGGTCGCCCGCGAAACCGATGACGTTCTGCTTTGCGAAGGTGAAACCGTGCACATGGTGGTAGGACGCGATATGAAGCGGCGTCCCATGCCGCAAAAATATGCGGAGCGTTTTGCTGAACTCGAGCATCGGATGCAGCAGCAGGCGAACACTGCTTCCGAGGAGTAAGAGAACATGGCAGATAAGAAAGTGGCGCTCATCAGCGGAGCGAACAAGGGCATTGGTCTGGAAACCGCCCGGCAACTGGGTGAACTGGGATTCACGGTACTGATTGGCGCTCGGGACCTGGCGAAGGGTGAAACGGCGGCCGAAGGACTGCGCAAGGCGGGCATCGATGCGCGCGCCGTAAAGCTCGAGGTAACGTCGCAGGAAGACGTTGATGCAGCCGCCGAGCTGATCGAAGCCGATTACGGCAAGCTGGATGTGCTGATCAACAATGCCGGGATCTGGATGGACAAGACCTGGGGCGCCAAGGGCGTTAGTGGAACTCCGCTCGAAGAGTTGAAGGCAACCTTCGAGACCAACCTGTTTGCCGTGCACGCCTTAACCAATGCGCTGTTGCCCTTGCTCAAAAAGGCGCCGGCGGCGCGCATTGTGAATGTGTCGAGCATTCTCGGTTCGCTCACGCTGCATGCGACCGAAGGTTCTCCGATCTATACGACCAAGGTATTCGCGTATGACGCATCGAAAGCTGCGCTGAATATGTACACCAATCACCTGGCCTACGAGCTGCGCGACACGAAGATCAAGGTCAACTCCTCCCACCCGGGTTGGGTGAAAACGGATATGGGCGGCGACAGTGCTCCCATGGAGATCACCGACGGTGCGAAAACGCAGGTGCAGCTTGCGACCCTGGGTGAAGACGGCCCGACGGGCGGCTACTTTCACCTCGGTGAAGCGCTGCCCTGGTAGGAAATAGGAAGTAGGAAGTAGGAAATAGCGAGTAGGAAGTAATTGCGGTCGTGGTGACGAAGCAGTTTGCTCTTCCTGATCCCTGCTTTTCCTACTTCCTACTCGCTACTTCCTGAACTACTCGGCTGTCAGCGCCTTTTGCTTCCCGTCGGCGGAGACAGCCTTCTGGGGCGACTCACGTGTCATTCGCCGCGCCTTCTCCCACGCCTTGGCATATTTCCAGCTCGTGTAGGTGGTGTGGTACAGGTGCAGCAGCAGGCCTTCACGGCCATCGAGAAATCCCAGCTTGAAAAAGTAGTTCCACACGAAGGTGAGCTGCGGCACCAGGAAAATCTGGACGAGGAAGCTCAGGCGCGACTCGCTGGCCCGGCCTTTATCGATCAGCAGGTCCGCACCCAGCGTGCTGTAGCGGTCCATGTGTTCGATGTAGGTGGAAAGCGTGGGGTAGGCGTGGTGGATGATGTCGTAGTCGAGCTCGCCGGACGCTCCATCGAACGCGATGGTTTCGTGGACGGGCCGATCCTGAAAGTGAGGCGTGATCGCGAAATTCGCCGCGGTGCGCCGGAACAGGCGCAGCTTGGGATCGGGATAAAACCCGCCGTGCTTCATCCAGCGGCCGAGGAACAGATTGCGGCGGCGCAGGTAGTAGGCGTCGGCAGGGGGATTGGAAGGCAGCAGGCGGCGAATCTGCGATTGCAGTTCGGGGGAAAGCTCCTCGTCGGCATCCAGCGAAAGAATCCACGTGCCCGTGCACTGTGCGATGGCGAAGTTCTTCTGGGCCGCGAATCCGGGCCACTCGCGCTGAATTGTCTGGGCTCCAAAACTCCGAGCGATTTCGAGGGTGCGATCGGTTGAGCCGGAATCGACCACGATGATCTCTTCCGCCCAGGACACACTGGCCAGCGTGCGCGGGAGATTCGCTTCTTCATTCAACGTGATGATCGCGACCGAAAGAAGCGGCATGGCGGAAGGTTCCCCGTTTCGAATTACGAAAGCGAAATGGAATCGTTACCAAGCTGTTCGCGTAAAAGACGTTCCGTAAGGCCCTTCAGCGCCTCGCCGGTCTTGGGAAGAGTGAAAGCCCTGGCTGTCCCATCCCATTCCAGCTTGAAGGACGTCGACTGCGCGGATATCCATATCTGACGGACCGGGGTGTTGGGGGTAAAGACGAACTTGGCGCTGCCGTCTTCAAACAACACGTTCAGGACACCGTTCTTTTCTTCGGCCTCAAAGCCGCCGTCTTCTTCCGCGCGGAACAAGGCCTGTTTCAGGTCTTCGAGCGCGCGATCCGACTCATTTCGAAATGTTGTTTCGTCCATCATCGCGTCTAGTGTAACCGCAACCGCTCTAGCAGCTTAGCGGCAGTGCACAGCGCGCCGCCGCAGCGTCCTTACCGGTTGCAGCGGATTTCCGTAATTTCGTGGCTGCGGAAGGCATGGTCGGATGTGTATCCTCGTTGGCAACAAAGACATACGAGGTAGCGGTGGCGAGCGAACCAACAGAACAAAAAAATCCCATCAGCCAAAAGGCGCTGGCGGAGTACCTGAAGCTTTCTCCCAGCACAGTTTCGCTGGTCATGAACGATGCGCCTCGCGCCAAATTAATCCCCGAGGCGACGCGTAAGCGGATTATCGAGGCGGCGGCCAAGTTCGACTACAGGCCCGATTTCTACGCCAAATATCTCTACTCCAAGCGCAGTTTCACGGTGGCGGTCATGCTGCGTGAAATTCGCGAGCCCTATGCTTCCGCGATCCTGGCCGGAATCGACCGCAAACTGACGCGTGAGAAATATCTGTATTTCACTGCCAACCACTATGCGCAGGAAGACCTGATCCGCGAGTATCCGCGGCGTCTGCTGGAGCGCGCCGTGGAAGGCTTTCTTATGATCAACACGACGCCGGAGCACGCGCTGGGCAGACCGACGGTCATGATCGGCAGCGCTCCCAAGATCGAAGGCATTCCGCGCGTGGCGCTGAATAACCATCGTGGCGGGTCGCATGCGCTGGAGTACCTGGCGCGGCTGGGCCACAAGAACTTCGCGGTGATCAAAGGCCATCCGTGGCGCGCGGCTGCAGCGCAGCGCTTTCAGGGCACGCTCGATGCCGCGCGGGAGCATGGCATCACGATCGATGAACGGCTGGTGAAGGAACTTCATTCCGGCAACAGCCCGCGTGAAGCGTCGATGCCGGAAGAGGGCTTCACCTGCGCCATGGATCTGCTGGCAGCCAAGGTGCCGTTCACAGCGCTGATCTGCTTCAACGATGTGACTGCCATTGGCGCGATCCGGGCATTTCGCAGCGCGGGTATGCGCGTGCCGGAAGACATCTCGGTGATCGGCTTTGACGACATAGAGAGCGCAGCCTATCTGACGCCGAGTTTGACCACGCTACGCCAGCCACTGGAACAGATGGGCGAGTTGGCCGCGGAACACCTGATGGGCATGATCGACGGTGGACAGCCGCCGCTTTCCGAGGTTCTCGTGGATCCCACACTCATCGAGCGCGAATCGACATCGGCCATTGCCAAGCATGGACCGCCGCTGATGAAAAAAAGGAAGTAGGAAGTAGGAAGTAGCGAGTAGGAAGTAGGAAAGTCTTTGTGGCCACGGGACTCCGTTTGTTCCCTGTTCCCTGTTCTGTGCTACTTCCTACTTGCTACTTCCTGGGATGAATGAAGTAGACGAGACCCAGATAATCGTCCGTCACCAGAAAGCTGTCCTGGCCCACGCGCAGGATGCCGCAGGGGCGTCCGTGCACGACGGGTTTGCCGTTGACTATGGTGAGGAAGCCGGTGACGAAGTCGCGCGGCGTGCGGTCGCCGGGCGTGAAGCGCACAAGGCGATATCCCGTGCCCATGCGGGGATGCCCAGCGCCGTGCAGGGCAACCAGGAAGCTGCCGTGCAGGTGCGGGTTGTCGTCTCCGAAGTAGGTCAGACCCAGAGGCGAGGAGTGAGCCGCGAAGGTGGTGTAGGCCGGGGGGACATGACTGCACTCGCGTAACGGCGGAGGCGGCGTCCCAAGTTGGGTATTCGGGTCGGGGAGTGGAGCATTGCCGCCTCCGGCAGCCAGGTTCATGCCCGCTTCGGCCACACCCTTCTGCTTGCCGTAGGCGGAATCCGCTGTTGCGTAGCCGGTGCTGGGAGCAGCAGTATGACTGGCTGGTCCGGCGTTTGCTGGACGTTCGGCCTCGGTGCGCAGATCACCTGGAGGCGGCATTTGCGGTATCGGTGTTGTATCGTGCACCGGCTTGCCATTCGCGAAGTAGCATGTCGGCCATCCGTAGTCCGGAACTGAAAGCACGGCGCCGCCACTGGGAATGGGACTGGGGTGAGCGGCGGAGTCCAGTTCAAAGAAGGTGTCTTCAGGCAGCTTGTCGCCGAGGTGGTCGTCGCCCATGTTGGTGGCGAAAAGTGAGCCGCCGTCGAGATCGGGCAGATACTTCAGGTCGACCGCATTGCGCAGACCGACCGCCGCCATGCGCTGATCGGATCCATCCGGCCGCATGCTGACCATGGCCGCCCGAAACACTTCACGTTCCTGGCAGTAATTGCAGGAAGACCCTCCGGTGAGATACACGCGCGTGTGTCCATGCAGCGTAGCGATGGCTACGGTACGCGTGAGATGCCAGCCGCCGTACTTGTAGTTCAGGCCGTAGTCGGGGAAGTGCATCAGCACTTCAGGTTCGGACGCAGGACGCGTATCACCCGGTGAGTATTTGTAGCGGACGAGCTTGTCGGTCAGGGGTAGGTAAAGCCATGTCTGATGCGTGGCGGGGTCAGTCCAGAATGCAAGGTTGTTGGGGTTGCGGAGGTGGTCGAGATAGTGCGTGATGCGCGTGAAGGTGTGTGTCTCCGCATTCCAGCCTTCCAGGACGAATACGGAGCCTCGCGTGTTGTCGGCGAGGCTGTACATTCCTGTGGCAAACACCCGGCCGTCGGGAGACTGCGCGAAGAAGCGTACGCGCCGCAGGCCGCTCGCAGCGACGTTGATATCCATGTCCACGGGAAGATTCAGCGTGATGGACTTTCCGGGAGCGTACTGGAGTGTGTGTGCCGTGGTTTGCGCGGAAACGTCCGCATACATCGCAAAGGCGAGAGCCAGGAGAACGAATCTTCGAAAGGCAAGGTACAGGGAGCGGGTTACGGAGAAAAACATGCAATCGTTTAGACGCGAAGTTCCGCAGCGGAGACTCTTGCCGAAGAAGGGAACATAGGAACTCCCCTGCAATTTGTTACGAACAGGTTGCGAAACCCTGCATGACGGGGGTGGCGGCGTCCTTGAACGCGTCCACTTCGCAGCCTGTAGGGCAGTTTCGGTAATACTGTGGTCTCCCAAACAGCAGATAATGCCGTTTTCATTGGGAGAAAACGGCTTCAGCATTCTCTCTTCGGTCTACACCATTACCGAAACTGCTCTATTTCGTAAGGCAGGGGGTGGAGGGTGCTGTCGGCTCGTAGCGGAGTTGTTGGTCGGAGTAAACAAAGGGCTGGCAGGAAAAACTGCGTAGATGGGTAATCTGGAAATCGTGCGAGCCGCCCAGCATGCTGGCGACTTCATGGGGTGCGATTTTCCCGGTGGCGCTGACCAGCAGGAAGCGGCGCGTGGGATCGGCGGGATCGGCCTGTAGCCAGCGGCGCGTGGCAATGCACTCACCTGACGCAGTCGCGACATGTCCAGGTTTTGCCGGCTGCGCGCATTCAAGCGCGGCGTCCGTAAAGCTCATGGTCACGATGGCATGGTTGTTGATGACGCGCAGTTCGGCTTCATTCTCCGTGTAGTCACCGTTGGGGCCGCTTGCGGAAGCATGGAAAATGGCGCGGTAGCGGTCGTGCTGCAGCAGCGACCGCGCGGTGCGGACGAAGGTGTCCGGCGCGGTGTGGGGATCCTCGAATGAGGTGGCATACCAGAGCGTGGCCACGCGTCGCCAGTTGCCATCTTCTTCAATCAGCACGGCGGTTACGATGTGTTGATCCAGTTCGGCGGTCAGTAAGGCGCTCAGCTCGTCTGTCGAACCCAGCGCAACCAGCTCCAACTGGATGGAATGCGGTGGTGCGCTGTGACCGCGCTGCAGGTACTGGGCGGGAGCGCCGATGGCGGAAAGAGCGGCTGCGCGGCTGCGTTCGTCATCCGCGCGAAGCTGGCGAACCAGCGCCTGCGGAGGAGGCACGCCGTAGTCCACCGCCACGTACTGAATGGCGCCCATGCCGCTGCTTACAGGGGCAAATGGGCCGGTGCTGGCAGCATGGGACGGTGGTGCGGTCGGCGGCGAGGAGCCTCCGCTGTGACGCTGCCCATGCGCCGCGCTGAACCCAGGCATTACCATGCCCGCGCAAAGAAGAGCGCCGGCGAGAGCGGTGTAGGTCCAGCTATGACGCATGGGACGTGTGCGACGCATGGTGCGCATGTCTGAGATCGCGACTCCGGCTGCGAACCGTTTAGAAAGGAATGTCTTCGTCTGTGATGCCCTGATCGGCGTAGTCGGGCTGCGAGTAACCACCGCCGGCAGGCGCTGGGGTTCCGGAAGCAGGACGAGAACCCGAGTACGAGCTGCCTGAGGAGTAACCTCCCGCGCGCTCACCGCCTTCACCGGCGCCGCGTCCACCCAGAAGCTGGAGATCGTTGATCAGGATCTCCGTGCGGTACTTCTTCTGGCCGGATTCCTTGTCGTCCCAGGAGCGGGTCTGGATCTTGCCTTCGACGTATAGCTGCGAACCTTTTTTGACATAGTCGCGGACGATTTCCGCGGTGCGCTGGAAGGCGACGAGGTTGTGCCACTCGGTGCGATCCGTCCAGTTGCCTTGCGGATCTTTGGCGCGATCTGCGGTCGCAAGCGAGAAGCTCGCAACGGTCATACCGTTGGGGGTGGTGCGGATTTCGGGATCCTTGCCGACATTGCCGAGCAGGATGACTTTGTTGACGCCTTTAGCCATGAGAATGTGCTCCGTTTCGGAGATGAGAATAGCAGAGAAACGAGGGTTTAGGGCCTGGGGATTAGGGTTCAGAAGGCCGGATTGAGTGCCTAACGCTCTGAGGAAAAAGTGGTTGCGCGCGCGCGTGCACCCAACCAGCCCGAGCCATTTTGTGACGTCAGGGAATGGGGCAGAGCCGCTCAGTTGGATTGGCCCTGGTCTGCGGGAGTAGCTGGTGCGGTGCGGCTGGGTGACGCCGAAGCAGGCGGGGCCAGAGGCCAGTGCTGGCCGACAACGACCACGGACGCATCGACTTTGCCGCCGGAGGAAAGGTCGTCGGTGTCGACTGCCTGCGCAACCCGCACAATCCCATGAGCGTCGGTCACGATCAGGAAGGGGAAGTCCGTTGCGGCAAACTGGTCCAGTGTGGAAAGCGGAACGGTGACCACCGGTTTTTCCGCAAGCAGTGAAGCAGCGTAGGCCGGGCTGAAAGCGGCGGCAAGCTGCTGGGGGTTGATCGCGGTATCCGGCTTTCGCTCCGGCATGGTTTCAGCGAGCAGGCCATAGTAGTAGGCCTCGTGACCGGCAATGCGGAATACGGTTTCGGGGATCTGGCTCATGGCGCCCACGCAGGCAGCGCACCAGTCGGGAAACAGCAACAGGACCGTCATGCTGTTGTTCGCGGGGATCGCGGGGAGGATGCTGGGCATGCTGAGCGAGCGGTTCAGCGTGAGCCCGGTGAGAGGTTTGCCAAGCAGGGAATAACGGCGGCGCTGCTCGGCGATGGAAGCTGCTTCATCGGGTGCGAGAGGGTTGGGCAGCGCGGCATCCAGTTGGGCGAGGGTGTCCGTTGCCAGTGTGGGCTTGTCGGCCAACTGCTGTAACGCAGCCAGCGTGAGCGCCTGAGCATAAAGCTCGTGGACGCTGAAGTGTGCCGTTCCTGTTGTTGGGGCTGACGCTCCGAAACTGATTGCAGCAGTAGTTGCAGAAGTGGCTGCAGCGTTGGTGGCGGGAGGCATCGACGCTGTGTGCGCTGCATCGGCCGGTGTAGCCAGCTGCTTGAGTTGCGCCAGCACCAGTGTCTGGCGTTGCGCGGCCAGCGAGAGCGCATCGTCCGGACTGGAAAAGCGCATGTAGTCGATGGACTCGTCGGAAGCTTCAGCCACCAGCGGCGAGTACGGTACGGCCGCGAGCATGGTGCGGGTGTCGCGCAGCGCATCCGGTTCGGAGTGCAGGCGGAGGTCGGCGTCGACGCGTGCCGAATGGGCTTCGGTAAGCAGCGGCTTGGTGGTCTCGGACGAATCGATATAGAGCGTAGTGGCAAGGACAACCGTGCCCCATTGCTGGCCCAATCCGCAGAGCCGCGCGAAGTCGATCAGGTCCGCGCCTGTGAAAGCATGCGGATCCCGCGCAAGACAGGCGACGCGAGCGCGATCGATGCTGACCGTCAATGCCGAGATCTCCGCCCCCGACCAGTTGCTGATGGAGTGACGGGTGAGTTCGAGCGGATGCATCGCGTCTTCGTATGCGGCTTTGGGGGAGAGTGACGGCGCAGTTGCAGGAGCGGCAGCAGGTGCCTGTGTTGTTGGAGTAGGGATAGGAGTCTGTTGGGTGGCAGGAGTCTGTTGTGCACCTAAGGGGCAGCCAAGCGCAAGGGATAGCGCGGCGAAGAAAGCTCTAGTTAGCGTCTGCACGATGGCAAGGCCCCTCAGGAGCGCAGGATAGCAGAACGTATGTGCGGGAGCAGAAACAAGTCTTTGGCTTCTCAAAACATTACCCATGGCCGGGTGGCCCATCCTTTGCGCTTTTGCAAAGGGTGGGGTCGGGATGCTTCAGTTGGCATAGTCGCTAATTGAGAGGAAGACGGTCGCGTGCTTTCGCACGCGATACCCACCCTTTGCACCCCAGCCAACAAGTTGGCTGGGGACCCCGCTTTCACAAGAGACGTGAAAGGATGGGCCACCCGAGCTCATGGGTGACCGGCGTTGGTTCAGGGTTCACTGCGAAGAGCGGCTGCGGTCGCCGACCAGCTTCCACAGGCCCAGCGCAAGGGTTAGAAGTCCTGTGGGCAGGCAGCCCATGGCCAGCATCAGGGACAGCCAGCCGAGGTTGGTGTGGGGACCGGTGCTGGTCACGCCCCCGAACGCAGTCCACATGAGCAGCGCGGCCAGGCAGCCTGTGCCGAAGACCGTGCCGCCGGTGATGAGGAGTTTGCGGGTGTCAGGTTGCATAGAAGCAGGAAACAGGAAGTAGGAAACAGTTAACAGCATTAGCGGTAGGCGGCGAGCATAGCGTAGACCACAACGCCCGATACGGAAACATAGAGCCAGATCGGGTAGGTCCAGCGCGCGATGCGGCGATGCGCTGGAAAGCGGCCTGTAAGCGACAGGAAAAATGTGATCAGGATCATGGGCAGTGCGACAACCGCGAGCAGGATATGCGGCAGCAGCAGAATCCAGAGATAGATGAAGCGTATGGTTGGGTGCCCGGCCGGAAAGCGCGCATCGCCATGCATGGCGTGATTCACCAGGTAGCTGACCAGAAACAGTGTCGACACAACGAAGGCGCCGAACATGCTGTTGCGGTGGGCGCTGACATCGAGTTTGCGAATGTAGCGAAACCCGATGACCAGAAACACGGTGCACAGAGCATTCAGCGTGGCGTTCAGCGCGGGCAGAAAGGCGAGCTGAGTTCCGGCCACATCGGTGGGCTGATGGTAATAGACAAGCCATGCGAGAAAAATCGACGCCGCCGCGCTGATGCCGATGATGGCGGCGATGATCGAAGGCGGCGTGCGGTAATCCGCACTCTGAACTGTGATAGCTGGCATGGAGTCCTTATGTTGTTGGGGGCTCGCAGGTGAGCACTGTTGCGGTCGTGAATAAGGCACCGGGAACGGGCGCAGATGTGAGATGGAGGCTGGGCATCCTAGAAGAGAAGGCGTCCTTGCGCGTTCAGCATCATGGCCAGCAGGAGCACCGGCAGGTACATCACGGAGACTTTAAGCAGGTGCCTCGCAAGGAGGCGGTTTTCGGGGGCATCCGGTGTGCGCATGATGCGTGCGAAACGAAGGGTGGCTGCGAGATACCAGACGCCGAGAGCCGCCGCGACCACCGCATAGGGGATACCGGTTACGTGCAGCCAGGTCGTCCACAGGCTTACAGGGATCATGAGAACGGCATAAAAGAGCGCCTGGATGGCGGTGGAGCGGGCGGCATCATGGAGATTGCCCTGGGTGGCGGTAACCCGGATGCCGGCGCGATCGTAATCCGCACGGTACAACCAGCCGATCGCCATGAAGTGTGGAAACTGCCAGACAAAAAGGATGGCGAAGAGCGCAACCGCGGGCCACTCGATGACACCGCGCGCGGCTGTCCAGCCAATGAGTGGAGGCAACGCACCTGGAAACGCTCCGATAAAAGTATTCAGCGTGGTGATGCGCTTGAGCGGTGTGTAGACGGCCACATAGCCAATGCAGGTGAGCAGGGTGAGCATGCCCGTGAGCGGATTGGTCGCCCACGCCAGATACAGCGAGCCGCCGAAAACGCACACGAAGCCCACGATCAGGCCGTGAGCAAGTCCGATGCGGTGCTGTGCCATCGGGCGAGAAGCCGTACGGGGCATCAGGGCATCGGTTACGCGCTCCAGCGCCTGATTCAGAGCACTGGAGCCGGCGGTCACAACGGCGATGCCCACCAGTGCCTGCACCAGTCCTATGTGGAAGGGGCTGATCCCGCTGCGCAGCGAACCAAGATAAAAACCTGCCGCCGCAGTGATGATCACCATCAGCGAAACGCGCGGCTTGAACAGCAGGGCATAGTCGGACAGCAGCGAATGTTCGCGCACAGAGGCGCTGCTGGCCGGTGCTGCCGCGGATGTCGCTGAAATCTGCACGATCTTCAGGATATCGCGGTAACTGGTTGAAGATGTGCGTGTATCGCGCGTTTCGGGTCGTCTTTTCCCGGATTCTGAAGGTGGGCGTGAAGGAGCATTTGTGTGACAGCCGGAAGAAAAGTCGCTGTACCTGAAGCTGCGCAGGTACATGATGACTGGCAGAAAGGGTGGGTGAACGGCTATACTTCGTTTATCGGCACAGCTGGTGTTTCTCTCGCGAGTGCCGCGGGTGAGGTTCGTCTTCAGCGAAAGCATGAAGAAGGATGTTCGGCTCGGAAATGGAGGACCGCCTGGCGGCGAGGCTGCCGCGGCGTCCGGATGGCGCGCTGTCACGCGCGTGCTGCGAAGTAGTTTCCCCCTGAACGGAACTCAATGGAATCAGGCGATGCGCGGGGCCGTCGCCGACGTTGTAAATGCTGCGCTGCCTTCCGACTGCCAGATTTGTGGCGGGCCGGTTGTGCGGTTGGGGCGTGTCCCGGTATGTGAATGGTGTGTGGCGCGGGTGAATGCGCGCCGGCCGGATGAGCCTGGAACGCTATGCGCGCGCTGTGGCGACGGGCTGGGTATGGAGTCGGCGCGATTTACCGCCGGCATGATGGGTGCGAGCGAGTGCACAATGTGCCGCCTGGCCCCACCGGAATTCGCAAGGGCCGTAGCCTTTGCAGCCTATGACCATGAGGTGCGCGAAGCTCTGCACCTGTTGAAATTCAATGGATTGCGGGGAGTCGCCGAGCATGTACTCGCCGAGGGAATGGCTGCAGCCATCCTGCAACTGGAAGCACAGGCCGCACATGAGCTTGTGGTTGTCCCAGTGCCGTTATTTGCGGCGCGCCGCCGCAGACGCGGATTCAACCAGGCCGAAGTGCTGGCGGTTGCAGCCGTTGCGAAATTGCGCAAGTTGCGTCCGCAGTGGAAGCTCGCTCTCCGCGGCGATGTCCTGGCGCGTGTGAAAGATACCCGTGCGCAGTTCGCCCTGGAGCCGCACATCCGGCGCAAGAACCTTCGCGGTGCGTTCCGCGTTGGAGATTCCGGGGCCATCCGGGGCCGCGAAGTTCTGCTGATCGACGACATCATGACCACCGGTGCGACGGCGCGTGAATGTTCGCGGGTGCTTCTGCGGGCAGGGGCCACCAGGGTTTGGGTAGCGACGATGGCGCGAGCGCAGGCGGAAGGTGGAATGTCAGGGCATAGCGACGTTGCGATATGGGATGCAGTGAAAGAACCGGGGCAGGCGACCGGCTTTATGTAGTGGCACGGCATTGGATGGGAAGCGCGGCGCGGATTCAAGGCGCCGGGCAGACGAGGGCAGGACGGCGGACGGACGAAGCACAACTATCTGGAGGCAGGAATGCATTTGGGAAATGTGAAGATGCGGGGCAAGCGCGGGGGCAACAGACATCACACGACGCAACCGGTGCCGGGCACAGCCCGCGCGGAGGCGATCGACATTCGTGCAGGCGTGTTCAAGCAACCGGCCATGCAGACACCGGTGCTGGTGCTGAATGCAAGTTATGAACCCATCAATATCTGCGGCGCGCGCCGCGCGCTGGTGCTGGTGCTGAAGGGGATTGCGCGTACGGAGGAAGAGCAGGGCAGCATCCTGCATTCGCACCGCATGAAGATCCAGATGCCCAGCGTGATCCGTTTGCTGGAGTACCGGCGTATTCCGCATCAGACACGCGCGCTGAGCCGGAAAAATATCCTGCTGCGCGATCGCAACACCTGCCAGTACTGCCAGGATGTGTTGACGGCGGCGGAACTGACGCTGGACCACGTGGTGCCGCGTTCGCGCGGAGGCCTGTCTACCTGGGAGAACCTGGTGGCCTGCTGCCGGGACTGCAATCGCCGCAAGGGCAGTCACATGCTGCATGAGCTCCACGATATGAAGCTGCTGCGTGAGCCGCGTCCGTTTTCGCTGCACACCAGCCGTCACATCATGCGCATGATTGGTTCAGCGGATGCGAATTGGCGGAAGTATCTGTACTTCGAAAACGAGACTGCCGCATAGGTCCGTGCGCTGGTTCAAAGGCCGCCTGGGTTCATCCCGGGCGGCCTTTCTATTGCAGACGAAGTTCATGAGCCAATCGTGCTGCGCTGTTCTTTTGATCGCATCATTGGGTCTCGCGCCTGGCTCTCTGGGCGAATGTGCCCGGAGGGCATTCTTAAAAGAATGAAGTCTTCTCCGCAGGAAAATGATCTGAAGAAAAGTAAAGGTGGTCGTGGCAGCGTGTCCAGGAAGCAGCTAGCGAAGGCTGGCGGGAAAATGCCGGCCGCGAGGAAGACTGCCAGGAAAAAGGTTGTGGCGAAGCCGCTGACCAAGAAGGATCTTGCCGAAGCCGAGTTGCAGCGCATGCTCACGACACCTATGTCGCAGGCGGATGCTCTACAGGGTTTGCCGCAACTGACTTTCCCGAAACATGCGATGCGGCTGGGTTTTGCCGTCAAGGTGATGGGCGAAGGCGGCTTGAAGACCAGTGACACGCGGCGCTGGCAGCAGAACCCGCACCTCCGGGTCTCGCTGGGATATTTGTGCGATGTTCTGCTGTATCTGCGCCGGCACGGCATTCCCATGTACCGTATGACCTCGGACCTCGCGCCGTATGTCACCCACCCCGGCATGCCGCAGTTTCACAACATGGTGCGCGAGAGTGCGCGTGACCTGGCGCACTTCGGAAAGCTGGCGCGTGAAGCGGATGTACGCCTGAGCTTTCATCCTTCGCAGTTCATTGTGTTGAACAGCGAAAACGATTCGCTCACACGCAAGAGCATGTGGGACCTGGATTCGCAGGCCGAGATGCTGGACTTGATGGAATGCGGGCCGGAAGCGGTCATGGTCATCCACATGGGCGGAGCCTACGGGGATCGCGAGAGTGGCTGGCGTCGCTGGGCAAAGACCTGGAAGCGCCTGGGTGAGCCGGTGCGGCGCCGCCTGGTGCTGGAAAACGACGATATGCGCTACTCCGCGAGCGATGTACTGAAGGTCCATGAAGCGACCGGCGTGAAGTGCGTGTGGGACTACCAGCACCACTGGTGCTTCAACCCGGAAGGGCTGCCACTGGTCGAGACCCTGGAACGCTTCTGCAAGACATGGCCTGCCGGTGTGCGTCCCAAGATGCACTTCAGCTGTGCGCGCACCGAGATGCGCGAACTGAAGCGAAAGAACCGTAAGACGGGACGTGCGGAAACCGTATTGCAGCCCCCGATTTGGACGGGACATGCGGACTACAACAACCCATTCGAGGCGATTACGTTTCTGCGTTCCATCGCGCACGTGGATGTGGATGTCATGTTGGAGTCCAAGGCAAAAGACCTTTCCCTGATTCGCCTCCGCAACGATATGGCGAAGTATGCGCCCGATCTTGCGGCACGTTATGGAGTGAATGCGGCGCAGGCAGCGGAAGATGTTGGTGAGGTCGTGGAGGATGACGCCGCCGCGGAAGAAGCGGACGTTGCCGTGGAATGAACATCACATTCTCTTCCAACAGAGGAGAAAGAAACTCGGGCGGGTTTCGCGTGCGAAGCGCGCGACCGTCCTTCTCTACCTCGCTGACCAAACCCAAAATCTGTCATCTCGACCGGAGCGAAGCGCAGTGGAGAGATCTGCTTTTGCTCCCGCCCATGCTTCGAGCCACCCGGCCCGCTCAGTCGAGGTGACAGAGTTGTGGGGCACAGGCGAACAGCAAATCCCTTGCGAAGGGATACCCATAGGGCTGTCTCTGCCGGAATGGGTGAGTGGAAGACAACAAGAAAAGCAAGAACGGGAACGCCTTATCACCGTCTGGCCGGAGGTGTTGCAGCCGGCGCAGAAAGCTTCGCGCGTACGCAGGCGGTGTACTTCGAAAGGAAGACGTCGCGCAGGCCGGCATATTCTGCCAGTGTCGCGAACTTGCGATGCTCGGCTTCGGCGTTCAGGAAGTACATCGTTGTGACCACGTGCGTGTTGTTGTCGAACATCACATAGATGCCGAGGTTCGATCCGGTGAGCATCTTCTTGTCCAGCCCATAGATTTCAAAGCCGTGCATGGTCGGCTGCATCCCATAGTTGCGTCCGGCGAGATCGTCGGACGAGAGGATCTTTTCAAAGTTGCTGATCAGGTCGTCTTTGCTTTGCGCATAGCTTGCAGCGGGCAACTCTTCGATCTTGGCGGTCGCGAAGAGGTCTGAGTCTGCGTAGGAGAACACCAGGCGCGCTCCGTCGAGGAGCTGTATCTGCTTGTTGCCTTGCCGGGTCTGGACGGTGCGAACCGACTTGGGCGTGACCAGCGGGGTGACTTCTACGAGGTCTGGGCCGCCTTGCAGCTTGCAGGTGGTGTACGGCCGAAGCGCAGGAGCGAGCGGACGGGTCTGCTGCTGCGCAGAAAGAGTGGTTGCGGCAAACAGGCAGGCGGCCAGAGCGAACAGAAGACGACGCATAGCGGCAGGGTATCGGTTTCGGGCGGTCGCTGCCAATCGGTGTCTCGTCAGGGCTTTGGCTGAGGCTTCTTATCTTTGTCCTTCTGCTTCGACTGGTCTTCGACTTCCTGGCCGTTGTAGTGAATGGTCACGGTGGCGCGGAAGCGCTTGTAGTCGCGGTAGTGGATCAGGGTCTTGACGTGGATGTCCTGGGACAGGTTTCCATCGGCCGCGGCGAAGTGGAGCGTCCCCTCCGCCTTGGTGTAGGTCGGGAACCAGAATTTTCCATCCACCTGCTCGTAGTAGGTGGTGAACGGCGGCGAAAGATCTTCATGACCGCGCTTGATGATCTGCGGCACGCTCATGCCGTTGACCAGCACAATCTCCATATCCTGCTGGTCGACCCAGACCTTGCCCTGGAAGTAGCGATGGCCTTTGACCAGCTCTTTGGGCGCCACGTCGAACACGTAGGTGTCGAGCTCATCGACCTTCTGCTTGCCCAGGTAGTCGATCTTGTAGTCCGGCAGCTCGGGTGTGGTCAGGATGAACGGGAGCCGCTCCTGGATATCGCGGAAGTCGTTTTCGGTCATGATCACGCGTTCGATGGTGTTCTGTGGCGCGAACACCACATGCTCTTCCCGCTTGCCTTCCGGGCTGAAGCTGATGTTGGTCACCGCGTGGTATTCGCCATCGGGACGGCCGTTCTCGTCGCTGATGGTGTAGAAGGTGACGTCCTGCTGGAAGGTGTAGTTGTCACGCGCGGCGGCGAACTCGGATTCGCGCGCGCCCATTCTCGTGATGATGTCGGGCACGGTGAGGCCGCTGGGCTGCGACGGATCAAGCGGGCCGAAACCCTGCTGCGCTAAAGCGGGCGTGGCCAGAATCGGCGAGAAAACGACAGCAGAGAGAGCGATGGGGAGGAAGCGACGCATGGGCCTACCAGTGTAGACGCGAGGTGCCGGGAAAAGGTTCCGGTGGAAAGGGGGACACGGGCGGAGGGCTGTAGGCGGCGGATTCCTTCGGGATGCAGCGGCTGGGATGCGGCAATCGGGGGGCCAAATGCTCTAGACTGGCGGCCATGAACTCCCGCACCTTTGCCGCCGCCGTCTTTGGCTTTTCGCTGACAATTTCCTATGCCTGGGCCCAGGCGCCCGCCAAACGGCCCATGACCTTCGCCGATTTGCAGGCCATGAAGCGGGTGAGCGACCCGCAGATATCCCCCAGCGGCAAGTGGGTGCTGTTTTCCGTGACTGATGTGTCCCTGGAGAAGAACTCGAAGACCAACCACTTCTGGGCGGTCCCGCTGGACGGCTCGGCGCCGGAACATCAGGTGACGTTTGGGGATGGCGAGTCGAATGGCCGCTTTTCGCCGGACGGGGAGATGGTCGCTCTCAACATGAAAGACCAGATCTACAAGGCGGCCTGGGACGATGCCAAAGGACGTTTGGGTGAGTCTGCCCAGGTGACCAACGTCGACGGCGGAGCCGATGGAGCGATCTGGTCGCCGGACAGTAAGCGGCTGCTGTTCGTGTCCAGCGTGTATCCAGAGTGCTCCGACCTGGGTGACTGGGCGAGGGAAGAGGCGTGCGACAAGGAAAAGAATGCCGCGGCGGAGAAGTCGCCGGTGAAGGCCATGGTCGTTGACCACCTGCTCTACCGGCACTGGAACGCGTTTACGGGAGACAAACGCAGCCATGTCCTGGTGGTAGACGCGGACGGACATCACGTTCGCGACCTGACGCCCCGAAGTGTGGTGGGCGATGCGGAGACGCCGACGTTCTCGCTGGGCGGCCCGCTGGGCTATGCGTGGTCGCCTGACTCGCATGAGATCGCCTACGTGACCAACCTGGAGAAGGTGAAGGCTGAGTCCACCAACAATGACGTGTTTACTTTGCAGCTGGATGAGCCGGGAGCCATGGCGAAGAAGGTCTCGACCTCTCCCGGTAGTGATGATGGGCCGTTGTATTCGCCGGATGGGAAATGGCTGGCGTGGAGATCGCAGGCGCGGGATGGGTATGAGAGTGACAAGTTTGATCTGGTGGTGATGGATCGTGCCAATGGGGTGATCCGAAACTTGACATCAAAGTTCGATGGCTGGGTCGATGAGTTTGTTTGGTGGCAGGGATCAAACGGGTTCACATTCGCAAGCGCGAAAAGGGGAGGAGAGCGAATTTATAACGAGGCACTGAAAGAAATGGAGCCAACGATGCTCTCGGTTCAAGGAGAATACAGCGATCTCCGACTGTTCACGCCTCCAGCACTTGCGACGTCATCGCTTCTCCCGGATACTCGACCGCGCATGATCGCAGTTCGGATGACTGCCGAGTCGCCAGCTTCGATTGTGAGCGTGGCGGTGGGGGACACCAGAAATCAAACAGCCGACTCCGAGGACTGGCACACAACGAGCTCGGCGGTTCGAACCACCGGTACACATACTGGTCGCGTCATAAGTACATCTGGGAACTCTCATTTTGAGCAGGGTTCATGGACGAAAGATCTGACGCATCTCAATGACGGAGTTCTATCGTCGATCGAAATGCCCGCCATGGTGTCCTTCTGGTTTACGGGGGCGGCTAATGCTCGAGTGCAAGGCTTTCTGATCCGGCCACCGAACTTCGACTCTGCGAAGAAGTATCCGGTGAAGTTCCTCATGCACGGAGGCCCGCAGGGCGCCTGGGGCGATGCGTGGAGCTACCGCTGGAATCCCGAGCTGTTTGCGGCGGACGGATATGTCGTGGTGATGGTGAACCCGCGTGGCTCGACGGGATACGGGCAGAAGTTTCTGGAAGAGGTTTCCGGTGACTGGGGTGGACGCGCATTTGACGATCTGATGAAGGGGCTGGACTATGCAGAACAGCAGTACCCGTTCATCGATAAGAATCGCGAGTGCGCATTGGGCGCGAGCTATGGCGGATTCATGGCGAACTGGGTGCTCACCCACACCAACCGCTTCAAGTGCATCGTGACGCATGACGGCATGTACAACCCACAGGCCGCCTTCGGCGACACCGAAGAATTGTGGTTCAACGAGTGGGAGTTCCGGCCGCTGGCGGCGAACGGAGTCGTTGAGCAGGGAAAGCCGGCCCATCCGTGGGACTTCTATGACAAGCCTGCCTCCGAGGATCCGTTCCGTAAGTGGTCGCCGATGCTGGCTATCAAGAATGCGCATACGCCAACCCTGGTGGTGCATTCGCAGCGGGACTATCGTTTGGATGTTAGTGAAGGCTTCCAGCTTTTCACCGCGCTGCAGCTTCTGCACGTGCCCAGCAAGATGCTGTACTTCCCGGATGAAGGCCACTGGGTTCTGAAGCCGAAGAACTCCGAGCTCTGGTACCAGACCGTGAATGACTGGTGCGATCGCTGGCTGGGCATGAACAAATATGCGAGTGTTGGGCCTGAAAGGAACCCGGCGGCAAGGCAGAGAACAGAGATTAGAGAACAGAGATCGGGAGCGGTGCCCGCTGTGCGCGCATCGAAGACATCTACCGGCACGCAGGCGAAAGAGAAGAGCGACAAGTAATGGCATTCGGGCGAAGGAAGTCTGAGAAGGCTCCGCTGGACGAGGCGGGCCTGCTGGAATACGCCGTGAAGTCGCTGGCTTCCAAGATGAAGAGCGAGCGCGACCTTCGGCGTCGGATAGCGGAACGCACTGAACCCGGGGAGGCTGGAAGCGAAGCGGTTGAGCGCACCATGGCGAAGCTGAAAGAGCTTGGCTATCTAAGCGACGAACGGTTCGCGGCGGACTACACGCGGCTGCGGCAGGAGAATGAAAAGTTCGGCCGCCGACGGGTGCAGCAGGGGCTCATGCAGAAGGGAATCCCCGCTCCGCTGGCGAACTCCGCGCTGGGCAAGCAGTATGACGATGTGGACGAAGTCGCGCTAGCGCGGCAATATGCCGAGCGCAAACGTATGAAGAAGCCCGCAGACCAGAAGGAAACGGCAAAGGCCATGCGGCGTTTGCTGGCGGCAGGCTTTTCGTCGAGCGCGGTGTGGAAGCTGCTGCGCTCGTGGGGCGCTGAGGTCGAGGAAGTCGATGTGGTGGAGGACGAGGTCTAACGGCTGTGGCAGTGCGGACAAAAGGCGAGAAGCAGATTCCCTTCGGGAATGACAACAAGAAAAGCAAAGGCAAACGCGGAGGTGCAAAGGTACGCGCATCTGGCCCTCGCGAATCTCGCCTCGCTGTTGAACCGCAGCGGCTGATCGCGCTCGACTGGTCCGGGCGTGTGGATGCTGCCGGGCAGCGCCGCCATATCTGGGCGGGAGTATGGACGCTCCGCGATGATGGCCGCGAGACCGTGGGGTTGCAAAACGGACGCACCCGCGAGGAGGTTGTGGAGTGGCTGATCGAACTGGCGCAGGAAACTCCTTGGCTGGTGGTCAGCATCGACTGCTGTTTCAGTTATCCGGCGTGGTTTCTGCGTGAGCATGGCAGCGCAACGGTGTTTGATTTCTGGCGCTCCGCCACAGAAGGTCAGGCTGACAAATGGCTTTCCCGGGAGTGTGCCGATGAACGCTTTTGGGGGAAGCCCGGCCTGCACCATGCCGGCAAGCGGCCTGCACAGTTCTGTGGTGAGGGTCTCCGCTCCATGTACCGGCACACGGACTACGACAACAAGTTCGCGCAGGCGCTGGAAGGCGGCGATCCGGAGCGGGCCGCGAAGATGAAAGGCATCACACCGAAATCGCCATTCCAGATCGGCGGATCGGGCAGCGTAGGAACAGGTTCCCTTCGCGCCATGCCGGTGTTGTTGCGTTTGCACGATGCGGGGTTTCGCATCTGGCCTTTTGAATCGGCCGGCTTGCGGGGTGCAAAGCCCAAACCGCTTCTTGTCGAGATGTACACGCGGCTGATGACAGGGGCTGTCGCCAAGAGCAATGCCGCAGCACGCAAAGCGTATCTCAAATTAAAGTGCAGGGACGACGCCGTTTATGCACCGGTCGGACGTGCGGTGATTCGCAAGGCGCAAGGGTCGGAGGATGCGTTTGATGCGTTGGTCAGCACCATGGAAATGGTGCGCCACCGCAATGCATTCGCGAACCTGCGTGCCACAAACGACGAAGAATCCCTGCTTGAGGGGATCACCTGGCGGCCTGGGGTGAGCGCATGATGCGGGAGATTTCTCACACGAGAATAAGACGGATTGAGTCGTCCGCGAGATAGGTTGGAGAAGGTTTATAGAGGGAGATGCTGTGGGAACCAATGTGATTTCGTGGGCTGTGGTGGTGGCCGTCGTCGCGCACGGATCTCAAGCGCCAACGGCGCGCTCTATACCAGCCCAGGGCGAAGCCCTGGGTACAGAGGCCATAAGAGATTGAGGGCTGAAAGCCCGACCTATACCTGCCACAGATCTATAGATCGGGCCTACAGCCCTCTATCTGTTAGTGGGACTGCTATATGGGGCTTCACCCCAGGCTGGTATAGCGTCGCGCCTTCAGCGCTCGGCCAGTTCGCTTGCGCTGATAAACTTTTCTTCTATGCGCAATTTGTCGGGCAATCAGATTCGTGAAGAGTTTTTGCGGTTTTTTGAGACCAAGGGGCACCGCCGTGTCCACTCGTCGTCGCTGGTTCCGGCCAACGATCCGACCCTGCTGTTTACCAACGCCGGCATGAACCAGTTCAAGGACGTGTTCCTGGGCGCGGAGAAGCGCGATTATTCGCGAGCGGCTACTTCTCAGAAATGCGTGCGTGCCGGCGGCAAGCACAACGATCTGGAAAACGTCGGCTTCACCCGCCGCCACCACACGTTTTTCGAGATGCTCGGCAACTTCAGCTTTGGCGACTACTTCAAGAAGGACGCGATCGCCTACGCCTGGGAGCTGTTGACTGCGCCGGAATGGTTTGGCATCGATCCGTCCAAGCTCTACGTCACTGTGTTTGAAGGCGACGAGAATGTGCCGCGCGACGACGAGGCGGAACAGTTCTGGATCGAAGCGGGCGTACCCAGAGAGCGCATCTTCGAAATGTCTGCCAAGGACAATTTCTGGGCGATGGGCGACACCGGCCCCTGCGGGCCCTGCTCGGAAATCTATTTCGATCTTGGCCAGGTAGCCAGCGAGACGGGTGAAGACAAACCATTCCCGCAGGACGAGCAGCGCTACATGGAGATCTGGAACTTGGTCTTCATGCAGTTTGACCGGTCCAGTGATGGCACACTCACACCGCTGCCCAAGCCTTCCATCGATACCGGTATGGGACTGGAGCGCGTAACGTGCGTGCTGCAGGGCAAGCTCTCGAACTATGAGAGCGACCTTTTCACGCCGTTGCTGGCAAAAGCCGCCGAGTTTACGGGTTTCACCTCTTTCACGCCGGAGCAGGTGGCGATCAGTGACGAAAAGGGAGCGGCATCCCTGCGCATCATCAGTGACCATGCGCGCGCGTCAACGTTCCTGATCTCGGATGGCGTACTGCCTTCGAATGAAGGCCGTGGCTATGTGCTGCGCAAGATCCTTCGCCGCGGAATTCGTCATGGCCGCCTACTTGGGCAGGAGCAGCCGTTCATGCATGAGATGGTCTTCGCCGTGCGCGATGAGATGCAGGCGGCCTATCCGGAATTAAAGGATTTAGCCGAGCGCGTGAGCAAAGTCGTGCTCGCGGAGGAGCAGCAGTTTGCGCGGACACTCGAACTTGGTCTGCGCCAGATGAATGAAGAGGTGTTGAGCTCGGGCGAGAAGGCGTTCCGTCTCTACGAGACGTTCGGCATGCCTCTCGATTTCATGGTCGATGCGGCGCGCGATGCCGGCATCAAGTTCGACACCGAAGGTTTCGAGCGCACCATGCAGGAAGAGCAGGCGCGCGCCCGCGCTTCCTGGAAAGGCGGATCGCAGAAGACGGCGGCGCCGGTCTATCGCGATCTCACGAAGACGGAGTTTGTCGGGTACGGCGCATCCCGCCTGGACGGCGCACGCGTCATCGCGCTGGTGAAGGATGGTCTTGGCGTCAATGAGCTGAAGCCGGGCGAAACCGGCGAAGTCGTTCTCGACGCGACCAGCTTCTATGCGGACTCCGGCGGACAGGTTGGCGATGTGGGTTGGCTGTATGCTGCGGATCATCACACGTCGGTTGCAGAAGTGAGCGGATGCAGGAAACCGGTGCAGGGTGTCTTTGCGCATCAGGTGACGGCGAAGCACACGATCGCTGTAGGCGACACCTTGGACGCGGTGGTGAATGCAGGCGTGCGTCATGCGACGATGCGCAATCACACCGGCACGCACCTTCTCCACGCGGCGTTGCGGCAGGTGCTGGGCACGCATGTGAAGCAGGCCGGATCGCTGAACGATCCGCACAGGCTGCGCTTTGACTTCTCGCACTTCACCAGCGTGGCCGAAGAAGAGCTGGCTGAGATTGAAGACATTGTGAACACGCAGATCCTCGCCAACAAGCCGGTCGAAACGCTGGTGGATGTGCCCATCGATGTCGCGGTGCATGAGTTAGGTGCGATGGCGTTGTTCGGCGAGAAGTATGGCGAGCGCGTGCGCGTGGTGAAGATCGGAGACTTCTCCACCGAGCTTTGCGGCGGCACGCATACGCTGGCAACCGGCGAGATCGGGTTGCTGAAGCTCCTCGGCGAAAGCTCTGTTTCGAGTGGTGTGCGCCGCGTGGAAGCTGTGACTGGCGCAGGCTCGCTGGAGTTGTTCCGCCGCGATGCGGAAGTCGCGAAGGTTGCGGGACAGCTTGTCGGCGTGGGCGATCCTAACGCGGGCGCGTTGCGCGCGAAGCTGAATGCGCAGGAAGACGAGATGAAGAAGCTGCGCCGTGAGCTGGAGCAGATGCGCATGAAGTCGGCAAGCGCAGCCACGGCGGACGCTGCATCCAGTGCGGTGGAAGTGAAGGGCGTCAAAGTGCTGGCGCAACGCGTGGACGCACTCGACAAATCGCAGATGCGCAACCTCGTCGACGAACTGCGCGGCAAACTTGGCTCGGGTGTCGTTGTCCTCGGCGCGGCAACCGCGGAAGGCAAAGTCTCGCTGATCGCGGGCGTCACCAAAGATCTGACCGGACGCGTGCAAGCGGGCAAGATCGTCGGCGCGCTGGCAGCCAAAGTCGGCGGCAAGGGCGGCGGACGTCCCGATCTGGCAGAAGCCGGCGGCAGCGATGTTGCGGCATTGGACGGGACTTTGGCCGGAGTGAGTGAAGTGGTCGGAGAATTGTTGGGCTGAGGCCGGCCAAATAGGGTTTAGGTTTTAGGGATTAGGGTTTAGAAGGCGAAAGGTATGTAGTGCACACGCTTGTTGCTGCAGCCGATTACGTTTTCCAAACCCTAGAACCTAAACCCTAAACCCTTTCCGTGTTGCCCTCCTGAGTACCCATCGACGATTCACAGCGGCACCTGGCAGCCGGAAAACCTACACTTAAACGGGTATGGGCGCTTTTCGCCAAAGGATGCTGCCTGCGGGCCGGCGGGTAGCGGGGATTTCTGCTCTGGCGTCGCTGTTCATCACCGGAGCGCCTTCGCTCGCGGCCAGTAAGGCCAAACCAAGACTGGATCCGTGGCAGGCAGCGCTGGCTTCGCGTGAAGCGTTTGAAGCTGCGCCCGCCGGGTCGCATACACGTGCGGAGTATATGCGTGTGCTCGATGGATTCCGCGCCATCTATCACGGAGACCCTTCCGACATCCATGCGCCGCGCGCCGTGGAACAGGTGGCGGAGCTGCTTGCGGAGCAGGGCCGTGAACTGAGCGACCGCAAGAGCCTGCACGACGCGGCGAAGCAATACGAATTTCTGGCCAGCCAGTATCCCGCGGCATCCATTGCGCCCGAGTCGCTGCGTCACGCTATGGAGTTGCTCGGTCCGGATGCTGCCAACGACAATGTGGAAGCGCGCAAAGTCCGGGCCGACCTTGAAGCGAACTATCCGAGGTACGCGCGCACCGTGCTGGTGCGTGAGACGAAGACGACTCCTGTTGTTACGCAGCCGGCGAAGGTTGCGCAGTCACGGGAACGCAGGGATCTCACGCCGTCTCGAAATGAAGCGCAGTTAGAAGAGCTTGCGCCGCCGCTGAGTTCTGCTTCGGTCCCGAAGGCGAACTCTTCCACCAGACATGACGACGGAATCTCAACGCGCATGCCTGCGGGGTCGAGGTCTGCGGCCGGAAAAGCGAACAGGCCCGCCCCCGCAATGGAGGTGGCGAGCAGCGATGTGACCCCACTTGCACCTCCGGTGCGCTCGGCCACGCTGGACTCGACACATCCCATTGCGCAGGTAACGGGCATCCGTCACTGGTCGACCTCGACGCACACGCGTGTAGCCATCGACTTGGGTGATGAAGTGCAGTTCGAAGCGGCGCGGGTGGAAAACCCCGACCGCATCTTCTTTGATCTGCACCATGCGCGGCTGGCTTCGCAGCTTGCCGGCAAAAGCTTTTCAGTGACCGACGACGGCTTCCTTACCAAGATTCGTGCGGCGCAGTTTTCGGGCGACATCACCCGCGTTGTTCTCGATGTACACGAGGTCACGGAGTACTCGGCGTTTCTGCTGCCAAATCCTTATCGGCTGATCATTGATATTCATGGGAGGAGAAGCAGCGAACAGCGAACAGTTAACAGCGAACAGTTAACGGCGGGGAATGGGCAGGGAATCGGAAGCAAAGAACAGAGATTTGAGAACAGAGATCAGACGCAAGAGGCGGGAGAGCCCGCAGTTTCGGGGAAGCGCGATCTTTCACTGGATACGACGGGTGCCAGTTCGGTTGCGCAGAAGCCGGTCGAACGCGAAGTTACACCGCAGGCGTCACAATCCGCGGCAGGCACGGGAGGTGTGGAAGTTTCCAGTCTCCCTCCTATGCCGGTTACGGATGGCAGCGGGGCATTTGGTCTGCCGGCGAAGCGGACGGCTTCTGGAACGAATGGCACGGTAGCGCCACCGAGAGTCGTGATCTCGGCCAGGCCGACCCAGGCGAAGCCGGTTCCGAATACGGTTGTTTCTCACACCAACGATTCCAATACCGCAGTTGCGGCGGTGAGCGATCAGCCTGGCAAAGTGGAAGCGACCAGCCGGCCCACCTCGCAGCCGATCGTCGCCCGAAGCAGGGGCTCGTCTGTCGCGGGCAGGGATCAGAAGCCGGTTCGGGTAGCAGGCGTGCCCACGCCGCCGCCTCCTCCGACGGCGGATGGTGAAACTTCGCTGGTGCGCGCGCTGGGATTGAAGATCGGGCGCATCGTCATCGACGCGGGCCACGGCGGGCATGACTCCGGCACGCTGGGCGTGGATGGCATCGAGGAGAAGGATGTTGTGCTCGATGTCGCGTTGCGGCTGGGCAAGCTGCTGCACGATCGTCTGGGTGCGGAGATCGTCTACACGCGCGCGGACGACACATTCATTCCGTTGGAGACGCGTACGGCCATCGCCAACAAGGCGCAGGCGGATCTGTTTATCAGTGTGCACGCGAACAGCTCGCCCGAGCCCGACGCGCGCGGTGTGGAGGTCTATTACCTGAACTTCACCAGCGATCCCGACGCGATGCGAGTGGCGGGCCGCGAAAACGCGGTGTCCACCCAGAGCGTGCATGAGCTGAGCGACCTGGTGAAGAAGATCGCGCTGAAAGACAAGATCGACGAATCGCGGGAACTGGCGGCGGATGTTGACGAGTCGCTGTACAAAGGTCTCGCCAAGGGCAATGAAGGTCTCAAAAACCGCGGTGTCAAGAAGGCGCCGTTTGTCGTTTTGATCGGCGCGAATATGCCGTCGATCCTGGCCGAGATCAGTTTCGTCACCAATCCGGCCGATGCCGAAAAGCTAAGCAGGCCGGAGTACCGTCAGCGTGTCGCTGAGAGTCTCTATGGCGGCGTCGCGCGCTATGCTTCCGCCATCAATGGCCGTGTGCCGGTGACGGAACGGGCCGCCACGGGCAGCCGCTAGAGTGCGTTCATTGGGTGACGCCGGACGTGCTATCGTTCGGCCGGTTGGTGTAGTCTGAGCCCTGTATGGGCTTTCGCTCCTGCCTTGCTTCCGGCATCGTTTTAATCTCCGCCACCTTTGGCGCGTGCGCACAGACTTCGACTGCGGTGGATCTTGCGCCTTCGCTGCTGCCACAGAGTTTTGGCGAGTGGAAGCCGGCCGGCAATCCGATCGCAAATCCTCCTTCGCCTTCCGTCTCCCTCGTCAACGTGAGCAAGCAGGCCCTTGAAGAAGACAAGCCGCAGCGCTCGCAGGTAGCTCACTACATCCGCGACGAGCATGGAAGCGCGGTTGGAATCACGGTCGAGGCCATTGAGTTCGACGACCGTACTGGCGCCTACAGCGCGTACACCCTGGTCAGGCGCCCGGATATGCGTGAGGGCGCCGAGCTTGGCGTCAACGATTCCGTGGGTGAGGGTGCCGTACTGTTTACGCAGGGCGCATCCCTGGTGCTGGTGTACCCCGCTACGGCTGCCGACATCCCACGGCTGAAACCCCTGGCGGATATGTTGCCCAGGCCGGCGGGTAATAAGGGTGCGGCGCCTCTGCTGCCCACCTTCGTTCCGGCGAAAGCGCTGCTCAACGGAAGTGTTCGTTATGCCGTGGGGCCTGCTACGTACGCGGCACAGGGCGGCGTGCTGCCCGCTAACTCAATCCGCTGGAATGCCAGTGCGGAGGCGATCACCGCGGACTATGCCGACAAGCGCGGAAAAGAGACGCTCACACTGCTGCTCTTCCCGACGCCGGAGATCGCCGGGACGCACACCCACGCCATCAGCGCGGCTTTGCCGTCTCTGGGGTCCAGCTTCGCGAACGCCAAGGTGCGCCGCGACATGGAACTGGTTGTGCTCGCGAACGGGACCTTTTCGGCGGACGATGCGCAGAAGCTGGTCGACGGGATTCACATGCGCCAGGTGCTGAGCGTCGATCACGATGTCCAGCCGGTGTTCCATACCGAAGTGCAGAAGACGGCCAGTCTGCTGGTCAACGTCGCCCTGCTCTTCGGAATCCTGGGGTCCGCGGCTGTCCTGCTGGGGCTGTTTTTGGGCTACGGCCGGGCGCTGTTCCGGGTCATGCGGGGTAAGCCGGCGGCGACCGAACCGGAGTTCCTGAGCCTGCATCTTGACCCGACCAATAAGCCCGCCCAGTTCTGAGGGAGAGCTCCAGTTCTGTCCGTTTATCGCCCAAGGCTAGTTTGCGGCATGGGTCGGCCATGCTGGAGAATCCCCGGCAAATCCCGGCAAAAATCGGATAATTCCCCGTAAGCTATTGATTTTTATGGATCAATACCTGTGGGCAAAACTTCCTTGACAGCACCTGAGGTCGACCCTACTCTTGCACCAGAGAGTTCTGATGGCTTTGCCTCCGTTGGAACTGCCTCCCATAGAAAAGAGCCGCCCTGTTGCCGGGCGGCTCTTTTGCGTTGTGGAAAAGGCAGGACGAAACTCATCGCCGTCTCCGCGCACGATTCAAATTTCGTCTCATGAGTGCCGATAAGAAGCTGTTCCTCTATCGCGTTTTCAGGACGCGATGAGGTCCGCTTGTCGTGGTGTTCAACTCTCGATCAAGGTGAGTGTGTCGAACTCCATTTCTCTTACGGACGCAGAGTTCGCGAACTCGTCATTGGGCGACGGCAGGAACGAACTGCTATAGAATGACGAAGGAGCAGGCCGACGTAGCTCAGTTGGTAGAGCAGCTGATTCGTAATCAGCAGGTCAACGGTTCAAGTCCGTTCGTCGGCTCCATTTCCTTCCTCTTTCTTCCATATTCAATCCATTGATTTTCCTGCCGTTTGGCCGGGAATCCTGAACGTACGCGGACAGCGGATGGGCGTATTCGGGCACCGGGTTTGTGACGGTTCGTGTGCTGTCGTAACAGTTTGTGCGTCACACAAGGGTGGCCCTGAAGTCCAGATGTTCCGTTCGGGATTCACTGTGCGCGATAGCCCTTGAATGGACCAGCCGAACCCTTATACCTTCCATGCAGCGAGAATCCGCTGGGAAATGGCTCACGATAAACCCAAGCCGAGGACATTAGCCGTGCCTACGAATGAAGAGGCGGTATTCACGCTCACGTTTACCAAAGGATTGGCAGACCGAAATCGGCTTCCAATCGAGCAAGTGTTGAGGACGCTCAGTGAGTTCCAAGAGATGGTTCGCGAACTCGGAAAACGCGTCCAACGTGCCTCTGGAATGGAAGACCCCGACGGCGATTTCGGAATCGAGATCGTAGCCGGCCCGGGTGGTTATGCCCTGCAGAAGGGAAGCGTAATCACCACAGCCGTGGCAACGAAGGACGTGGGAAACGCTCGCACTGTTTTCCAAATGATCGTCGCCAACACGAGGACGTACACCAAAAAAATTGCTGCCGACGATTCCGTCGAAGGCGCCATCGTGGCTCGGCGAATGTATTCCATTGCGCGACTGCAAACACCAGCGAAAAGCTTGGTTGCCTTTCAGTTGAAGGGTGGAGCGAAAGCTGCGAACAAGGCTGTCTTGGATGAACGAGCTTACATTCACCTTCTCAAAGCTCGGAAACGTGTCATGCGCGTTGATGGCCTTCAGCTTTACGGCAAGCTCAGGCAATTGAAGGACCTGAGCAAAACGGAACACAATGACGGCCACTTCTGGGGCGAGTTGGTATCCGACCAAGGAGATGTCTGGAGGCTCCGTTTCGAAGGGGATGTTCTAAAGCGGGTACTCCCGCTGTTCAAGCAGCAGGTCAGTGTCGTGGGAGACGCAACGTATTTCGGGCCCGCGCGTCACCCCAGGTTGCGGGTCACGGCAATCACACACGATCCAGAACGCGACTATATCAAGGCCTTTGATGAGATTCGAGCCTCAGAAATCAAGTTATTCGGCGATGCAACCACGGACGAGCTTCTTGCAGAGCTCTACGGATGACCAATGCCCGATCCAGTCTATTTTGAAACGAGTGCAGTCCTCGAGCTCTTGAACGCAACGGCTAAAGGGGATCACGTGCGTGATCTCATCGCTGAACTTCAGAGCTCGAAAACACGGATCTACACCTCAATCCTGACCGTGCAAGAAGCGTCAATACTGGCTCTATCTCGAGGCGGAACTGAACAAGCCGTCTATGACCGGATAAACCAATTTGCGAGGATCTATTCAATTGATCGTCAAATTGCCTTGACCGCTGCCAGGCTCGAAGTGGCCGTCGTAAAACATCTTCGCAAAGGACAAGGAGTTCAGGATGAAGCGCGGCACCGTCGCAGATGGGATTGCATCCACATTGCTACCGCTCAGGTTTTAGGTTGTACGACTCTCTTCGCATACGACAAACACTTCGCGACGCGGTCGAGACAGATAGATTTGAGTATGCTGCGAATTGAACAACCGCGTCCGCGGCAGCCCGCGCTCGACCTGAGACAGGCAAAGCTCGCGATTGTGAAGGGAAAGGAATGAACCCGGTCGCCTAAGCCCCAAGGGGTTCAATTGCGGCTGATGCCGACGTTCGGCGCACGATTACTCGCCCTGAACGTGAGCGACGCCCTCGAAGATCAAGGAAGCACTCGGGGCTGCGGAGCGCGAAAAGTCGATATCGGCGTATGTGCGGCCATCCAGGAAGTGCGACGGGTTGTGTCCCATCGGAATCCTCCGGCACTCTTTGAGGACCGCGGTAGGAACTGTGACCTTCAGGGAATTTGTTCGAGCTCTTCGCGGCGCGCGCTGTCCATGAATCGAAAGCTGGTACAGACGAATGCGCATCATCTTGCGAGTGCTACACTTAGACCAGAGGTCGTCCCCTGACAGCTAAGCGTGTCTGTCCGCAAGGCAAGTCGGAGCGTGCGAGACGCCCTGCATTGCCTCCCGATGGAGCGAATATCTGGAAGACTTCGGCCCTTCCGCTGCGACGATTGCGCATCTCGTCTTTACAGTCTCTTCCTTCTTCAAGAAGAGCGTCTTCAGAAGATCAGTGTTCACGTATGAGCGTTCGAAGTATCGGCGCTTGAATCTTCAGCCCAACCCGCAGCCTGCTGCCGCGGAGAGTCCCGTAAGTCGCATGTTGGCACAATGACAAAACAAAGGTTTCAAGAGCATCACGGAGTGGCTACCAGCGAGTCGCTCGCCGCCTATCAGAACGACAGCACCCAGCTTCTGCAGTGTTCCGAGTGCGGAGCCTGGGTCAACCTTGACGACGCGGATACCGAAGGTTTCCTGCTCGAAGCGCATGTCGACCGGCGGCCGAAACAGCCGCGCAACCGGGTGCTCGTCCCATTCCGAAGAAGCCTGTCCTACCCCTGCTGAGCGGAAGGCCCTCGTAGCGGGAAGGCTTCACACACCAGTTGATCGACCGTGCGCAAGGCTGCGTCGAGGTCTTCGAACGGGCCGAGCTCCCTTGGTGCCGGTGTGATCAACCAGAAGCCACCGTAGGCAAACGCGATAAACCAGTCCCGCCATTGCCATAGTTCATTATCGACATTCTTAAACTGCGCCTTCATTCGTTCTCCCGCAGGCGCCGTCGGTAAAGACTTCCTCACAGCCTCTGCCAGGGGCTGCGAATAGAACTTCACGTGCGTCCGTGATCAGGTGTGTAGGTTGCGCAAAGTGTACCCCAGTTTCCCGATTGCTGCGAGTGGGATGAAATGGCGGCTGGTAGGGCTGCCCCCGCACACGCTTCGTGCTTGACGCTCACGTGTTGCACGGGCGATGGTTATAGGGTCAAGAAAAGAAATCGATAGGAAACATCGTCCTCGAGACAGAGGGCTCATTTCACCCCGTTTGGGAGCGAACTCGATGAAACGGTACGCGACTCTTCTGCTGGCAATTCTGGCCTTACCCGCAGCCGTTCTCGGCGCACAGGCTCCTCCACCTTCACAGGACGTTTCCATCCACGCGGACGGGCGCTGCCATGAGGTTCGTCCGGGCGATACCGTGCATTACTCACTGACGGTGAAGGGGCTGGAAAACGTTCGCGCGGTGTATGCCGACCTGCAGATGCGTCCCGGCCGGGAGTTCATGGCACGCCCAGCCGGTCTGCCTTCTCCGGACTTTCGCAGCCTGGGTGGCGGCGGTCAGGCCAAACCGGACGCTTCCACGCCTGACGTGTTCCAGTTCTCGTTCGTGGTCCCCAAAGAGATTTACAGCGGCGTGTACCGGGGCATTGGTGTTCTGGTACGCACCGATGAGCCGGCGGATCCCTATGGGCCTCCCGCCCGGGTAGATGTGACCCACCATACGGAAAAGCAGGCGCGGCGCTTCTGCCTGACGGTCGTCAGCAACTTTGGGGAACAGCACGAGCGCCCCGAAGTGACCAACTTCCGGCCCGGCGCGATCGACCGCAAATAGGCTCGCAAAACTGCACCACGGATGGTGCGAACAGGCAGTTGTGTCCCGTTGAACCTGGTTTGGTTCTAGATATCCACGTAAATTTACATTCCAGCCTCATCCAGTGCTTGAATGACGCGTGTTTCGCCCGCATACTCGGGTGCAAGCGCAGGCCGCGTGGTGCGGCCGCTGCAAGCCAGAGAGACGAGCGCCGTGAGCCGATACCGACGCGAAGACGTACTGCGCATCCTACGCCTGCCCGTCCGCCAGCTTGCTGCCTGGGAACGAGCGGGATTGGTTTCCGCTTCCGAGGAGTACAGCTTCGACGAGCTGGTCCGCCTGCGCAAGCTGCGCGACCTCGCCGCGACACGCATCTCCGTCAAAAGCATTCGCCGCTCCGTGGATGCCATGCAGAAGGTTTCCGGCATGGAGAATCCTCTGGGCGAGTCCGTGGCCGTGCGCCATGGTTCAGGGCTCAAGTTCCGCCAGTGGGGCGCGCTGGTTGACCCCGTCACGCGCCAGATGGCATTTGACTTCGAGTCGACTCCGGCTACCGGCATGACCGTGGTGGGCGCGCAGGCTGCCACTTCTGCCTGGCTGACGAGCGAGGTGCAGGCCATGTTCCTGCGCGCCGTGCGTCTGGAAGAAAACGCGGATACGCTGGCCGAGGCCAAGGACCTGTATGAAGGCATCCTGCAGATGCAGCCCGGACATGCGCCCGCGGCCATCAATCTCGGCACCATACGTTACAACGAGCGCGATTATGCCAGTGCGGAAATGTTGTACCGCCGGGCGACCGAGGCTGATCCGGAGTATGCGCTTGCCTTTTTCGATCTTGGGAACGTGCTGGACGAGCAGCAGCGCCTCGAGGAGGCCATTGCAGCCTACGAGCGCGCGCTGGCCCTGGTACCGCAGTACGCCGACGCCCACTACAACCTGGCGCTGGCCTATGAGCGCATGCGCGAGCCTCGCCGGGCACTCCGGCATTGGACGGCGTATGCCCGCCTGGACCCCAGCGGTCCCTGGGCAAACCATGCCCGCAGCCAGGCTCGGAAAATCCTGGGCTCGGAACGCCTGACAATCGTCTGCCGCCATGGCCGGACGCTGCGCGTAGCCGGTTAGCTAGCCCACAGCTTCCACGGAACTATTGCCCGCCCGGCCGCGTACCGTTCAGCGGGACATGCCAGCGCTGCTGTCCCGGAAGGAACTGCCGTGAAGATACTGCTTTTTTGCATTTTGCTGGTCGTATATTGGCCGGCCGCCTTAGCCGTCGTGGTGCTGTATCCGATTGTGTGGCTCCTGCTGTTGCCATTCCGTATCGTCGGCATCGCGGTGGATGGCGTGTTCGACATCCTGAAGGCAATCCTCTTTTTCCCAGGACGCGTCCTCCGGGCAATCTAAGGGCAGGCTCCTCCGGGCACAAGGGGCTGGTCTGCACGGGTATACTCCCATCCAACGCTGATAACTCAAGTTGCGTGGGAGATTCCGCCTGATGGCTTCACAGACAACGTTCCGACCCTTTGTGCCCGCAAATGAAAGCCGAAAAGAGCTATCGGTCAGGGCATTGGTGCTGGGTGGATTCTTCGGCATCATTTTTGGAGCGGTGACGGTCTATGTAGGCCTTCGTGCCGGGCTGACCGTCGCGGCCAGCATCCCGATTTCGGTCCTGTCGATTTCCGTTCTACGCTACGCGATTATTTTCCTGCGCAAGATGGGTTTGCCGATTGACAGAGAGTCGATTCTGGAGAACAACATCGTGCAGACGACCGGCAACGCCGGCCAGTCGATCGCCTCGGGCGTCATCTTTACCCTTCCCGCGCTCATCTTCCTTGGTTTTGATCTTGAGAGCTTTCGGATCTTCGCCCTGGCCTTGTTCGGCGGATGGCTCGGCGTTCTCTTCATGATTCCGCTACGCAGGCAGTTGATCGTCGAAGAGCACGGAACCCTTATTTATCCCGAGGGCACTGCGTGTGCGGACGTCCTACAGGCGGGTGAGCGTGGCGGTTCGTTTGCGTCCCGTGTCTTTCTTGGACTGGGCATTGGTGGTTTGTATACGCTGTTTCAAAACGGCAGCCTGCTTAGCCTGTTTCCTTCGACACCGAACCAGAATTTCAATCTGGACCCCAATGGGCAACAGATACTGAAGGGCGCTGCCATTCGCGCCGACGTGACACCGGAATATTTGGGTGTCGGTTACGTCATTGGTATTCGTATCGCCGCTGTCATGCTCGCAGGCGGCGTTTTCTCGTGGCTGGTTTTGATGCCTGCCATTGTTTTCTTCGGGAAACACATGGGGACGCCGCTTTATCCCGGCACGATACCGATCGCACAAATGGATCCAAGCGCGCTCTGGATAACCTATGTCCGTCCGATGGGCGCAGGCGCGGTTGCGGCAAGTGGTCTGATCACGCTTCTGCGTACCGCACCCACGATCGTCAACGCGCTGGCGGGTTCTTTTAAGAAAAAGACACCGGCGCAAGCCCAAACGGAGGCAGCCCTGGATGCACGTGCGGAATCGCCAGCCGGGCCGCCCCGTACCGAGCAGGATTTGCCGGTCTCGGTCATCGTGGTCGGAAGCTTGCTTCTCTTGGTGATGATCGTAGTCTTCCTGCAGTTCAAGCCCGTACCCGGTGCACAGGTCGGCTTGCTGGCGAATATTGCAGCCTCGCTGCTGGTACTTGTGTTCGGATTTCTGTTCGTGACTGTATCGGCTCGCATTGTGGGTATTGTCGGTTCGAGTTCCAGCCCGGTCAGCGGTATGACGATCGCGACATTGATGGCCACTGCAGCCATTTTTCTGGTGAAGGGCTGGACCGCACCGGCCTTCGGTGCGCTGGCGATCACAATAGGCGGCATGGTTTGTATTGCTGCATCCAATGCCGGCGATACATCGCAGGATTTGAAAACGGGCTATCTGATTGGCGCAACGCCGTGGAAACAGCAGGTGGCGTTGATGATCGGCGTGGTGATTTCAACGTTTTCCATCGGATGGACCCTGAATGCCATGAACAAGGGGCTGGAAAGCTTTCAGAAAATGCCGGTAGCCAGGACGGTTTCGCTTGCCGCGTTGCCGGACGGAGTCTCCAATCAGGGTACATTTGCTCGCGATCACGTGTCGCTCACGATCAAATCATCGAGCGGTGCGGTCTCTCACGCGGATATGCCGAATACCAATCACTTTCTGCTTTTGAACTCGATTGGGTCTACAACACTGGAAGATGGCAAGTATCTCTATAACCCGGCTACGGGCCAGATCGAAGTGCAGTGGATACAAGGTATCGGAAGCGAAAACGCCGCGGCGCCTCAGGGACGCTTGATGGCCACGGTCATCAATGGGATTCTGAGCCGCAAGCTTCCGTGGAGCCTGGTTCTGCTGGGAGTCATGCTGGTGCTGTGTGTGGAATTGCTGGGAATCCGCTCGCTGACCTTTGCGGTGGGAGCCTACCTGTCTATTGGGACAACGCTTGCGATCTTTTGTGGCGGCGTAGTGCGATGGATGGTAGACCGTGCAACGAAACGTTCGGATGAAGGACACGACGAACTCAGTGAGGAAGTTTCTCCGGGAAGCCTGTATGCTTCCGGCCTCATTGCTGCCGGCGGCATCATGGGCTTGGTCGGCGTGTGCGTGAAACTCTATGAAACTGCGACGGACAAATCCATCTGGCGTTTTCCTGATACGAATTTTTTCCATAAAGATATTGTCAGCGTGGTCGCGTTCCTGGCCCTGGCGTTCAGCCTGTACCACTTCGCGCGCAAGCCGCTTGCGAACAAGGAGAATTGAAAATGAAGCGTTGGCTGGTGTTGGCAGTAGTTTTTCTTACGATGAGCCTTGCCGCGCATGCGGATGAAGCCTCCAAACGCGCGAAGGCCGCGCAACTGATGGTTGCCATGAACATGGAGCGCACGATGACTGATGCGATGGCCGCCATCCGAGGACAGGTCAATCAGGCCATGCAATCCATGCCCGGGATGGGCCAGACGACGCCGGAACAGAAGAAGCTGATCGACAACTTTCAGGGGCAGGTCAACAAGCTGGTTGATGCCGCCACAAGCTGGAAAGTACTGGAGCCACAGTACGTCGACTTGTATGCGCAAATCTACACCGAACAGGAAATCGACGGCATTCTGGCTTTCTATCAATCGCCGGCAGGCAAGGCTCTGGTTGCCAAGACGCCTGAGCTCACTGCCAAAGGTATGGTGATTTCCCAACGGATGATGGCGGACCTGCAGCCCCAGATCAATGCGTTGCTGCAACAGTTCCTTCAGCAGATCGACGGCCTGGAACATGTTGCGCCATCAAGCAAGCCGGCGCCGGCTGCACATAAGAATTAAAGCATTTCCCATGAAGGTGTACCCCAGGGGCAAAGATGTTGAAGGTCGTTTTCCCCCAAAGAAAACGACCTTTTCAGCCGCTTCGGGAAGGCACAGCATCATGGGAAATGCTCTAAGTCCTTGGGGGTACCTTTCTTGCGGTCTCTTTATAGCTCAAGAATGATCGGCATGATCAGTGGACGGCGATTCGCGTTCTTTTGCAGAAAACGCTTCAGGTCGCCGCGTATCTTGTCTTTCATGACGCCATAGTCGCGGCGTTCTTCCTCGCTGGATTGTTCCAGGGTACGCGCCACAACGTCGCGCGCATTGCGCATCAAATCCGGATCATCGGCTGCGAAACCGCGGGTTGTGATTTCGGGATGCCCTTCGACCTCGCCCGTGCTTTTGTTGATCGCGATAATCGGGAGGAACACCCCGTCTCCGCCGAGCTGCTTGCGGTCGCGGATCACGGTGTCCTGCACCACATCGGCAGTGGAGTTGTTGTCGATGCACACGCGGCCTGTCGCGACCTTGCCGGTTTTTGCGGCGGAGTCGCGGTCAAGCGTGAGTACGTCGCCATCTTCGAGCAGGAACACGCGCTCGGGAACTCCAGTCGATTCCGCGAGTTCCACGTGACGCTTGAGGTGGCGGTAGTCGCCGTGAACCGGGACGAAGAATTTTGGCTGCACCAGGTTGATCATCAGGCGCAGTTCTTCCTGGGAGCCATGACCGGAAACGTGGATCAGACCATTCGAGCCGTCATCATGAATCACGCGTGCGTCGCGGCGTTCCAGGTGGTCGATCACGCGATAGATCGCTTTCTCATTGCCGGGAATCACGCGCGAACTGAGTAGTACTGTGTCGCCAGGCTCGATTTTTGCGAATTTGTGATTGTCGACTGCTGCGCGCGAAAGAGCCGACATCGGCTCGCCTTGTGTGCCGGAAATCAGCACGCAGAGCTGGTCAGGTGTGTAATCGCGCATCTGGCCGGGATGGATCAACAGGCCTTGCGGTGGGTCGAGATAGCCAAGATCCTGCGCGATCTCCGAGGAATTGTCCATGGAGCGGCCGATGATCGCGACCTTGCGGTTGTGCTTGTGAGCAAGCTCCATCGCGATCCGGATGCGATGGATGGAAGACGAGAAACAGGAAAAGAAGATCCGCTTGCGCGCAGCGCCGAAAATGTCGTCCAGGCGAGGACGTACGGCCTTTTCCCCCGGCGTGAAGCCGGGCCGGTCGACGTTGGTCGAATCCTGCAGCAGGCAAAGCACGCCCGCCTTGCCGAGATCCGCGAAAGCCTGCAGATCGAACGGGTGGCCATCGGGCGATGAGAGATCAACCTTGAAATCGCCGGTATGTAGCACAATGCCGACGGGTGTCGTAATCGCCAGCGCCACACAATCCACCAGGGAGTGGGTAACGCGGATCGGCATGACACTGAACGGTCCCAGCGTGAAGCGGCGTCCGGGCAGAATTTCAATGAGCTCCGCGTCGTCCAGCAGGCGATGCTCGTCGAGTTTGCCTTCGACATAGGCAAGCGTGAACTCGGTGCCGTAGACCGGAACATTCAGCTCGGAAAGAATCCAGGGAAGGCCGCCGATGTGGTCTTCATGGCCGTGTGTCAGGACGATACCGCGCACTTTCGAACGGTTTTCGAGAAGGAAAGAGATGTCCGGCACCACGATATCGACGCCGAGCAGCTCTTCTTCAGGAAACATCAGGCCAGCATCGATGACGAGGATATCGTCGCCAAAACAGAGCGCGAGGCAGTTCATACCGAACTCGCCCAGCCCGCCCAGCGGAACTATCTGTAGCTTCTCAAGACTCATGAATCTTCAGTTTATCAATAGCCGCAGGGCTCCACCATCGAAGCGGCGCGAATGATGACGATGTTGAGAAGAAATACCTGTGTCGACGCCAGGATTGTCCATGAATCTTGCGAGGCCGTGGACGCGATCAGAGATCCCGCAACACGCTTTCGAGGGCGGTGGAAAGATCCGTCTTCTCATCGCGGTACTTCACAATGATGGGCGCATACACGGACAAGCCGAATTCCTTGCCAGGGCCCTGTGTAATGGCGCGGGAGCCGGGAACGACGACCGCCCCGGAGGGAATGATGAGCGGGGTGTCCGCAGTGGCGCGAAGCACCGTGTTATGAACAAGATCGAAAACAGGCGTGCCACGGGTCAGCACCGTGCCCGCTGCCAGGACGGCTTTACTGCGCACGATGGTGCCTTCATAGACGCCCGTGTTTCCGCCAACCAGAACATCATCCTCAATGATCACCGGCGAGGCGTTGATGGGTTCCAGCACGCCACCGATCTGCGCGGCTGCGGAAAGATGAACTCGTTTACCAATCTGGGCACAGGAGCCGACAAGAGCGTGGGAGTCGACCATGGTGCCCTCATCGACGTACGAGCCGGTGTTGACGTAGGCAGGAGGAACAACGACGACACCGGCTGCCAGGTACGCTCCCGCGCGTACTGCGCTGCCACCCGTAACGATACGTATGTTCTGTTCCGGTGTGAACTTGCGTGTGGGGTAGGTGTGCTTGTCCACGCAGTGGAGCACGCCGCCTTCTACGGCTTCGAGGTGTCCCAGACGGAAGCCGAGCAGAATACCCCGCTTGACCCAGGCATTGACGCGCCAGCCGGTAGGAGCGTCGCTATCGGGTTCTGCGGAGCGATAGATACCGGCTTCAAGACCGTCGCGGAGTTCCGTGAAAGCTGCGAGTGCGTCTGCATTCCCGATGGCCGCCTGACCGAGGGAAAAGAAATGTTCGATGGACTGTTCGAGAGAGGAAGCTGTGCTCATGGGATGGTTTCATTTTACCGGGAAACCAGAAGCTATTCCCTCGTACCGTCGCAAGGCCCGCCCTGAACTTGAGGTTTCTTCCAATGATCCCAAGAGTTACCCCACGAACTGACACCGCACCATTCCCGGTCGTATTGTGCGCTACGAAAGCGCCATCGTTCAATTCCCGTGTCAGACGATGAGTGGTGAGAGAACACTTCAACAAGCGGAAGATGATCGCCGGTATGTTTCAGCAGAGCGATTCCGTTTCCCCGGCTCGCGAGCAATACGCGGCCAGAGGCGTCCAGCACCCACAAGTAACAGTTGCCCGTTCCACTACACAGTGGAACATCCCAGCCTTGAACGAGGAAAAGTGAAGAGGATCCGGCTGGAATACGAAGAGCGTGCAAATTCGCACGCGCCTTTGGCATGTCCTCCGCTTCCAATCCATCGTTCTTCAGCAATGTTTGAAGTTCGCGATCAAGCGTTGGAACGATGGCTCTCTGGTCTTTCGCCGGCAACCGGTCGATAGCCTTTCCAACCGGCGCTTCGCCAATTGACCATGAGTTCCGTTGTGCAGGCGCCTTGATAGCAACGGCGAGAAGCAGGAGAAGCGTGATTGAGCGCATCGCTTATCCTTCTAGAACATTCGCAGGTTTTCGTTTGGATCGTCGCGCAACAGACCGAGCTCGCCGAGAATTCTTTCCAGCTTGCGGCGTGTCGCCGCAGTCACGGGCACCATGGGGAGGCGCATCTCTTCGTTGCCGCGTCCGAGCAGCGCCATGACCGCTTTGATCGGCGCGGGGCTGGGTTCCAGGAAGTTCGCCTGCATGAAGTTGAAGTAGTGACGGTTGATACGCCGTGCAGAAATCCAGTTGTCATTCAGGGCGGAGGCGACCATCTGCGCCATCTGCTGCGGGATGGCGTTGGAAGCCACCGAGATCAGTCCCATGCCACCCACGGCGAGTGTCGGAAGCGCGAGCGTATCGTCTCCGGCAAACACGCGGAAAGCCCGGGGCGCCTGCGTCAGCAGTTCCGTGATCTGCGCCATGTTGCCGCTGGACTCCTTCACGCCGACGATGTTGGGGATCTCCGCGAGACGCAGGACGGTTTCAGGAAGCAGGTTCGTGCCGGTGCGGCCGGGGATGTTGTACAGCAGGATGGGCAGGTGCGTGGATTCTGCAATCGCGCGGAAGTGCTGGTACTGCCCTTCCTGGCCGGGACGGTTGTAATAGGGGTTGGCGGTGAGTATGCCACCGAGGCCGTCGATACGCGAAAGCTTGCGCGCCTTCGCGGCAGCTTGGTGAGTCGCGTTGTGGGTCGCGCCGGCGAAGACGGGCACACGGCCTGCCGCGGCGGCGACAGTGACCTCAACCAGCCGCAGCCATTCGGAGTCAGTCAACGTGGAAGCCTCACCGGTGGTGCCGGCAGGGACCAACAGGGAGATGCCACTGGCAATCTGCCAGTTCACGTGCTCCTGGAGTGCGGGCTCGTCAATGGAGCCATCCGAACGAAAAGGGGTGATAAGGGCTGTGCCACAGCCTTGCAAATCCATACCGAGAAGAGTTTATCGCGTTGATGACTCGGTCGGCAGGCTTTGATGCTCTTCGTCGCGATTCTCCCCGAACAGGCCCAGGGTGGGCACGATCCACACCAAAGTAACCAGCGCCGCCGAGCATAGCGCCAGATGAGGTTTGTAGGGCGCCAACACGATGCCGAAGGCATAAAGTCCGAGTGATCCCCAGTGCTTCAGGCGGACCGAGGATGTGAGACCGCTCTTGCGGTGTTCGCGTCCATACTGGCAATCCACCATGTAGCGCAGGATGAGGAACGCCGCGCCTGTGACGAGCATGCACGTGCAGTAGATAGCCACCGAAAACGAGTCCATGGAATGTTCCACCACGTACTCGGTGAAGAACGGGATCAGGGATAGTGCGAAAAGCCAGCTCAAGTTGCACCACAGAATCCGATTGTTGCAGTGATGCAGCCGGCCGATCAGTTCGTGGTGGTTCACCCAGTACACGCCGGTGAAGGTGAAAGAGAGCAGGTAAACCGCCAGCGCGGGCAACAGCGGGCGCAGACCCGCGATGCCCGTCTCGTGTGGCACCTTCAGTTCCAGCACCATGATGGTGATGGTGACGGCGATCACGCCGTCAGAAAACGCTTCCAGCCTTCCAGGAGAAAAAGTCATCGCCATGGTTTGGCTTGCAGAATACATTGTCCGTATATCAGCGTGGATTTATCCTTACGACCGAGGATTAACTTGAAGCTCCCTTCGGTAAAGAATCTTGCGTGGAAGGTCGAGGACGAGGTTTTGTTGGCCGCAGCCATCGAGAGCGATCCTCTGATGGCGTTGGCGGGATCGGCAAACGGGATGTGGCCGAAGAACGCGGCGCGATACGTCAACCGCCTAAGGGGTTAGTGATTTTCTTTAGAATGCCCATGTCTTCACATACCTGTTCGAAAACCATCTGATCCACCACAGGGAGTCGCTGGTGCTTAGGATCGAAGCGCCAACGGCGCGCTCTATACCAGCATGGGGCGAGTGTTCTTTACTCGCTGGGGTGGTGAAGCCCCATGTGGAGTGCCTGACGAGTCGGAGGGCTGAAGGCCCGATCTATCGTGGCGCCACGATAGATCGGGCTTTCAGCCCTCAAATTTCTTAAGGCTCTGCACCCGGGGCTTCGCCCTGGGCTGGTATAGAACGCGCCTTCAGCGCTGCATCATCTCCGGTTTCAACTTTGCTGGCTGTACGCAAGATTCCTTTAGCTAACCCAGTTGCCGGAACGCATCAGCGGTTCCACGGTACCGTCGGCGAGCATGCCATCGACGTTCATGGCGCCGCCACCGATCATCCAGTCCACGTGGATCAGGCTCTCGTTCGCACCCAGGGCCGCCAGTTGTTCTTTGGTCATGTTCTCGCCATCGATCAGGCAGGTGGAGTACGCCTGTCCAAGCGCGATGTGGCTGGCTGCATTTTCATCGAACAGCGTGTTCCAGAAGAGGATGCCGCTTTGCGCGATGGGCGAATTGTGCGGCACTAGAGCGACTTCGCCGAGATGCCGCGCTCCCTGGTCCGCGGAAATAAGCTTGTTCAGCGCTTCTTCGCCTGCCGTCGCCGTCGCCTTCACGATGCTGCCGTTTTCGAAGGTGCAGGTAATGTCTTCGATCAGCGTGCCCTGATGCGAGAGCGGTTTGGACGCTTTAACAAAGCCGTTGACGCGATCCTTGTGCGGCGTGGTGAAGCACTCTTCCGTGGGGATGTTCGGCTGGCAGTAGATGCCGTTTCCGGAGGTTGTTCCTCCCCCGGCCCAAAGGTGCTGATCGGCAAGACCGACGGTCAGGTCGGTCGAGCCTTGTTCGTTGAAAAAATGGAGTGAGTGGAAGCGCTTTTCGTTGAGCCAATCGACACGCTGTTTCAGGTTCGTGCCGTGTTGTTCCCACTCGGCCACAGGGTCGGCCGAGGTGATGCGGGAAGCTGCGAAGATCGCGTCCCAAAGCTTGCCCATGGCCAACTCTTCCGGTTCGCCGGGAAAGGCGAGTTCGGCCCATGCGGTCGTGGCGCAGGCGATGATCGTCCAATTGATTTCGTGGCGGGTGATCATGTTCATCGCTGGCTTCATGGTGCGTGAGGACGCAACATTGGCGCGCGAAACTCGCGACGGGTCTTGTCCTCCCAGCAGGGCCGGATCCGATCCGGTGATGGCCATACGCGCGGCGCCCGCCCGGAATGCAGTTGCGATGCCTTCATGCAGCCACGCCGGCGAATAGTCGAAGCTATCCTCGGGTGCGTGCTGGTAGCGCGCGAGAACCGCGGCGTCATCCGCAAAGAAGGTGGTGACGAGCTTGGCTCCCACCTTGTAGGCATGGGCGGTAATGAGGCGGACGAGCGGCAGGGCCTCGGTAGGAGCCGTCAGAAGGAGTTCCTGGCCCGGGCGAAGGTTTAGGCCGATGCGTACAGCTACCTCAGCAAGGCGGTCGAGCTTCTGCTGGAATGTAAGCGACGCGAACGCGTCAGTGCGAGTTGTCATCCGGGGTCCCGTCTCTTGCAGCTGGCTCACTGGTAGATCGACGAAAAAGTGCCAAAGCCGTTTCTCCAGGGGAACGACTTTCTCACATCACAGCGAACCCAATATGAGTGAAACTGCTCTAAGTCTAAAGCAAATCTCCTGATGCTGGGGTTTCGATAGGCAGCGGCGGAGGTCGTTTTCCTTGGAAGAAAACGACTTGGGCAGTTTCGGGTACAACTGCACCTTCAGGTGATTTGCTGTATCGCGCGAAAGGAGAAATGGAAGCCAAAGATCGATTTGGGGCCGGTCATTTTGCCGGGTCCCGCTGGCGACTGCCTCGGGAAAGCGCCTTACAGCTTGGCGAAAACGTCGCGAAAGTCATATACGCCCGGTTTTGCCTGGGTGAGCCACTCCGCCGCCCGGACAGCGCCTTCCGCGAACGGACGCCGCGAGTGGCTTTCGTGGGTCAGCAGCAACTTGTCGCCTTCCCCTTCGGCTTCGAGAACATGGAGCCCCACGGCTTCTCCATGGCGGATGGAGTTGATGGGCACGTCCTCCATCCCGGATGCTTGTTTGACTGCATCGCGGAGGGTGAGTGCGGTGCCGCTCGGCGCATCCAACTTGGTGATGTGGTGGGTTTCCGAAATGGAGAACTTGTAGCCGTATGGCTTCAGCTCTTCCGTCATGGTTGCGGCAAGCTGCAACATCAACTGCACGCCAATGGAAAAATTGGTGCCATGCAGCAGGCTGGCGCCGCGCCGTTCCACCAGGGAAGTCATATCGCCCAGTTTGTCGTACCAGCCGGTGGTGCCGATCACCATCTTGGCTCCATTGGCCAGGCACGCGCGCATGTTGGGAACCACGGCCTCGGGGGTCGTGAAGTCGATCACTGCGTCGAAGCCGATGACGAATGGCGGGGTGAGCGCAGCGGCGTCCTTATTTTCCTTCGCGTCGAGAACATGCACGCTGTGGCCGTGTTCGGCCGCGACTTCCGCGACCAGCTTACCGGTTTTGCCGTGACCGAGAACGAGGAGGCGCATCGAGGGAACTCCTAGACATGGGTGGGAACTGCGCGGGCTTCGACATCGAAGACGCTGGGATCGGGTGCGGCGAAAAATGTGCGGTGCAATGACCGTACAGCTTCATCGACATCTTCTTCATTCACCATGAAGCTCATGTTGATCTCGCTCGCACCCTGGGAAATCATGCGGATATTCACGTGCGAAATAGCAGAAAACACTTTACCTGAGATTCCGGATTGACCGCGAATGTCTTCGCCCACCAGGCAGATCAACGCTTTGCCGCCTTCATATTTCACATCGGCGATGCGGCCCAGTTCTTCGCAGATCGCAGGCAGAGCTTCCTTGGAATCCACCGTTACCGAAATGGAGACCTCGGAGGTGGAAACCATATCGATTGCGCACTTGTGCTTGTCGAAGATATCGAAGACGAGCTTCAGGAAGCCATGCGCCAGCAGCATGCGGCTGGCGACAATGTCGATGATGGTCAGCCGCTTCTTGGCGGCGATGGACTTGAAGGGGCTCGCGCAGGGCGGAGGCACAGCGATGATCCGTGTGCCTTCGTTGGCCGCATTCCTGCTGTTCAGAACCCATACGGGTATATTCTTCTGCACCGCTGGAAGGATGGTCGCGGGATGGAGAACCTTGGCGCCGAAGTACGCGAGTTCGGCCGCTTCTTCAAAGCTAATGGTCCTCACGCGCAAAGCATCGGGACAGATGCGCGGATCGGTCGTCATGATGCCGTTGACGTCGGTCCAGATCTCGATAGCGCCGGCGTATAAGCCGCCGCCGACGAGTGCCGCGGTATAGTCCGAACCGCCGCGGCCCAGCGTCGTGGTGATGCCGTTCGACGATCCGATGAAGCCACCCATGACTGGAACATCGCCCGCATCCACAATGGGGAGGACGGTTTCCTGCAGCGCGGCTTCAATGGCGCGTTCATCGGGCGTGGCCTTACCGTAATGCGCATCGGTGAGGATGACCGTACGCGCGTCGACATGCACGCCACGGATGCCTTTTTCGGCGAACGCCGCGGCTACCATGACGCTCGAAAGACGCTCGCCAAAGCTGACCACATTATCCGAGGTCCGCTCTGTCAGTTCACCCACGGCGGTGATGCCGCGCAGGAGTTCATCCAACAGGTCGAAGTCGTGATGGAGATTGATCTGGAGCGTCGTCAGCCGGTCACCGGAAACCAGTTCCCCGGCAGTCTGCAGATGGCGTGTCCGCAGGCCGTCGCTCAGCCGCAAGGCTTCTTCGCGATCATTGCGCCCCGCTGCGGCGGCAGCCGCGATCAGTGTGTCCGTGACCTTCGACATGGCCGAGACCACAACGATGGGATTCAGCCCTCTTCGGACGCGGCCTTCCACGATCGATGCGGTGCGCAGGATGGCGGCCGCATCTTCGACGGAGGTGCCGCCGAACTTCATCACGACGATGTGGCTTCGTGGTGTCGCGCTCATGCGGTGACCAACTCCTGGCTGCGCGTCTGCATGGGCGGAAAGCGGCGGAAATCGAACTTGCCCAGGGCGGCCAGCAGCTCTGCGTTCAGCACGGCGCACCCCGCGGCGCCGCGCAGCGTGTTGTGCGAAAGCAGGGTGAACTTCCAATCGAAGAGCGAGCAGGGACGCAGGCGTCCAACCGTTGTGGCCATGCCATTGCCGCGCATCAGGTCGAGCTTGGGCTGCGGACGGTCATTGGCATCCAGGAACTCCACCGGCTGCTGCGGACCGGAAGGCAGCGTAAAGCTGAGCGAGGTCAATGGCTGGAAGCTTTGCCAGGCATCGATGATTTCTTCGCGCGTTGCGGGCGTGCGCAGTTTGATGCTCACGCATTCGGTATGGCCGTCGAGGACGGGAACACGGTTGCAATGTGCGCTGACCGTGGCCTCGGCAGGTGTAAAGCTGCGGCCATCCGTCGAGCCCAGCAGTTTGCTTACTTCTTCCTGCAGCTTTTCTTCCTCGTTCTTGATGAACGGGATCACATTGCCCAGGATGTCCAGCGAAGCGACGCCCGGATAGCCGGCGCCGGAAACGGCCTGCATGGTCGAGACGAACAGTTTCTCGATGCCAAATCTCGTTTCGAGAGGCTTCAGAGGCAGAACCAGACCGATCGCACAGCAGTTCGGGTTGGTGACGATGTAGCCGCCCGAGCTGCGGCGGGAAGCCTGGGTCTCCAGGACGTCAAGGTGTCCGGCATTGATCTCTGGAACGAGCAGAGGAACATCCGGCGCCATGCGAAACGCGGAGGAGTTGGAAATGACCGCGCAGCCCGCAGCGGCGAACATGGGTTCCAACTCGCGAGCGATATCCGAGTCTACCGACGAGAAAATGATGCGCGGCAATTCGGTCGCCGAAGCTTCCGGAATATTGGGTTGCAGCACCATCTCCGCAATGCGTTGCGGCATGGGCGTGTCGAGTTTCCACGCACAGGCTTCGGCATACGTTTTGCCGGCGCTGCGATCACTGGCGGCAAGCCAGGTGATGTTGAACCAGGGGTGATTTGCAAGAAGTTGTATAAAGCGCTGTCCCACCGTGCCCGTAGCGCCCAGGATGCCTACATTCCGCCGTTCCATCTTCCTAGGATATCGCGGGATTTCCCATGCGTCTTGCAGAGAGGTGCTTCTGGAGCCAACGCAATCGAGCCCGGCTGCGAGAGCCGGGCTCGATTGAAGACAAAACCGCCCTAGTCTTCGATGACTTCGACGCGGCGACGTCGAATAACGCGGCTGCTTCCACCACCCCATGCCACGAGCAGCGCTATCAGGTGGAGAAGGAACCAGATGGTGATTCCCTGGTCCTGATAGATCCAGAACAGAATCAGCACACGCGGGATCAACAGAGCGACGATCACCGGGATGATGCTGAGGGTGGGCGGAATGAAGGTGGTCATGCTGTGCTGAAGCCATGCCACCGCCATGCAGATGCGGGGCAGGAACAGGGAAAGGACCAGGAACCACAGCGGAATGTTATGGACCGGAAAGCTGAGCGAGAAATTCATTGGGTCATGCCCTCTTTTTGACGAAGTATGACAACGAGGCCCGGATTACTTGGCGGTAAAGGTGAAGTCGGTTTTGGCCGTGCCGTTGGCCAGGACATCAACTTCAACATCCTGTTCGCCCAGCTTTTCGTGCAGGGCGGCAAGCGTGTAATGGCCGGGCGGCAGTCCATGGATGGTGAAACTGCCATCAGCCGCGCTTACCGCGAAAAACGGATTCGGCGCGACATTGATGAAGGCGTTCATCCAAGGATGGTTGTTGCAACGAATCGGAAGCATGGTTTCGGGCGAGTTGAATTTCTGGCTCTGCGGCTGGCCCATCGGCGCCTGCGAAACGTCCACCGGGCTGTTGGCTCCATTGGCGGGCGTGGCGTGAATGTTGTGCATGGTGGGATCGGAGTTGTGGAACTCCACGGTGCCCCCTTGCTGTACGGCGATGACATGCGGCGTGTAGCGGCAACCCTTCTGGTCGAGGACCACCGGCGCGGTACCGGTTGGAGCGGAAGAAGCTGGTGCGCCCGCTTTGACATAGATGTACACGTTCGCGAGCCTGCCGTTGGCAACAACATATTGTTCGGTGAGGTTTTGCGCACCCAGCGTGCACGCCGGGTCCATCGACATGTCGATAGGGACGCGCGCGGGCGGTTTGCCGTTGAAATGGATAACGCCGCCGATACTTCCGGCATTGGCAGGTGGTGGCGCGGGGGCGGATGCTGCAGCGGAGCTTGAGGTCTTGCTGTCGAGGTTGGACGAAGTTTTGATCGCCGCATCCGGCTTACAACCGGTGACGGCGAGGAGGGAAGCGAGCAGAAGGAGAGTTGTCGAGCGCGTTCTTATCACGATGGGAATTGGATGCTGTCCGTGGAAGGGAAGTCTACAGGCAGTTGCCGGATGGGGAAAGCTTGATTTCTTTGAGGGCTCAGATGCCGGTCTGTCGATATCCGACTACGGACCGTGAAATTCCCTCGTCACGGCGCGAACATGGGCGGCAGCCAGGAAAATCCGATGAAATCGCTGGGAGAACGTCCCCGCTCAAGCATGGGTGGGGCAGAGCAGATATCTCCGCCACGCTTCGGGCGAGATGACAGAGTTGAGGTGGAAAGGCCGGCAACAGCAGATCCCCTGCGGGGATGACAAACAAGAAAAGCAACGGCATAGGTGGTTAGTGGTGCCGGAAACATGGCTTCTGCATACCTGAGCGGATTTTGGACGCGATTACAGTGCCGCGATCACCGCTTCGCCAAAGGCCTTCGTGCCGGCCGATCCGCCAACGTCGCGCGTCAGGGTCTTGCCTTCTGCATACACCTTCTCAAGAGCGGCCTGCACCTTATTCGCTGTTTCGCTCTCGTTGATGTGGTGCAGCATCAGGATGGCCGACTGCAGGAGGGCGGTCGGGTTTGCCTTGTCCTGACCGGCGATGTCTGGAGCGGAGCCGTGGACGGCTTCGAAAATTGCAGAGTCCGCACCGATATTCGCGCCCGGAACCAGCCCCAGCCCTCCGACGAACGCCGAACAAAGATCGCTGAGGATGTCGCCGTAGAGGTTCTCCGTGAGGATGATGTCGTACTGGTAGGGGTTCAGGACCAGTTGCATGCAGGTGTTATCGATAATGTGCTCTACATACGTGATCTCCGGATACTGCGCGGCGACTTCCTTACAGCACCTGAGGAAGAGACCGTCGGAGAGCTTCATGATGTTGGCTTTGTGGATGGCATGGACCTTCTTGCGGCCGTGCTTGCGCGCGTAGTCGAACGCCGCTTTAGCAATGCGCGTCGATCCCTTGGTTGTAATGATCTTCAGCGACTGTGCAATATCCGGCGTGATCATGATCTCCAGGCCGGAATACAGGTCTTCCGTGTTTTCGCGGAAAATGATGAGGTCAATGTTGGGATAGTTCGTCTTCAGGCCGGGAAGGCTCTTGACCGGGCGGAAGTTCGCGTAGAGATCGAACTTCTTGCGCAGCGTGACGTTGATCGAAGAAAAGCCACCGCCGATGGGCGTGGTGACCGGTCCTTTGAGCCCGACTTTATTCGTCTTGATCGATTCGATCAGCGCCTGCGGAATGTACTCGCCGGTTTTCGCATGCGCGTCGGCGCCGGCATCGTAGCGGTGCCAGTCAAACACACAGCCCGTCAATTTTCCGGCTGCTTCGAGAATGGCGATCGTGGCCGCGGTTACTTCCGGGCCTATTCCGTCGCCGGGGATCAGAGTGATTGCGTGGGTGCGTGTAGATGCTGGCAAGATTCTTCCTTTATTTAATGCTTAGCGCGGCGCAGCGCGTCTGGCCTTAGGGTCTTTGCCGCCGAGCAGGTCTTCCAGCTCCTGCTTGAATTCGCGAACGTCCTTGAAGTCGCGATAGACGCTGGCGAACCGGATGTACGCGACGGTATCTATGTCTTTGAGGCGCGCCATGATCAACTCGCCGACGGAGGCAGTCGAACGTTCCCGCTCCGCGGAGTCGACGACAAAAGCCTCGACCGCGTCCACAATTTCCTGCATCTGGGTGACGGAGACTTTGCGCTTCTGGCAGGAGTGCAACAGGCCGGCGAGGACTTTCTGGCGGTCGAACTTCTCGCGGCGGCCGTCCTTCTTCACGACCATGTAGGGAATTTCGTCCAGGCGCTCATAGGTCGTGAAGCGCTTGCCACAACGCTCACACTCGCGGCGTCGTCGGATGGAGTCTGCTTCCTTGCTTTCGCGGGAATCGATGACTTTGTCCTGGGTGAATGTGCAGTACGGACATCGCATGTATCCCTTAGTTTAGAGCATTTCTCATGATGCTGTTGCCTTGAGAAGCTTCGTGCACCTCTGCATTTTCCGAAACGTTGCCGTATCGGCGTTGGCTGGTTCAGGCTTCTGTAGCCTCATTCACCGCATGACTTTGGCGCATGACATTGCGCAGACTTGTGCCCTCAAGGCGCGCAGCGATCAGACCTGCCGGAACCACAGAGACAGACAATACGCACAGAAGCATGGCGGAACATGCCGTTGCGGTTTCGACGGAGACGCCGAAAAAAGCCACGAATGCCGCGCTCAAAAGGCCAATCTGGGTGAACCAGCCAACCACGGGAAGCTGAACCAACGAGCCGCCGAGAGAGGTCGCCAGCATCAACATCGTTGCGGTGAAGGTGAAGTGCGCAAGCACCGGATCGCCCACAAAGGACCGCGCCGTCAACAGATACGTGATGGCAATTTCCGCCCACATGATGAGCGAAAGCGCGCTGACGGTGAGGAATTCGCGCAGCGTCGTGATGGAGCGAAGGCCGTCACGAAAGTCGAGCAGCCGTTCCGATGCGCTCTGTGCGAAGGTTTCGCTGATGGGCTGCAGAAGACGCTGGGCCAGAGCTGCGACCCGGTCTCCAAAGGAGCGTAGCGCCAGGGCGAATAGCGCGATGCCCAGCGTGGCGGTGAGTGAAAGCGCGCCGGCTCGCACGTAGGCGGCGTGATGTGGAATATCGCGCGGAGCCACTGCCAGCGTGAAGGAGAACAAAGCTGCCGCCGCGCCAAGATCGAAGGCCCGCTCCAGTGAATACACCGCCAACTGGCTGGCTATGGATACCCGCAGGCGACGCGCGATGAGATAAGGGCGGACGAGGTCGGCAATCCGCCCGACAAGCACCAGAGCGGTAAATCCGATGAGCTGACAGCCGAGGAGTTCGCGCGCAGTTGTGCGGCGCACAGGCCCAACCAGGATGGCCCAACGCAGCGCGCGCAGCCAGTAACCGCTATAAATAACCACCAACCCCGCGAGCAGATACCACGGGGAAATCAGGCGGAGCTGTCTGCCCAGAGCATGCCAGTCAAAGTGGATACGCCCACGCATTGTCCACGCCAGAACGGCAAACGCGAGGAGCACAAGCAGGCCGAGGATTGACGAGCGGCTGGGACGGAGGCGGGAAGCCATGAAGAAAAGACCGCTCTAGTGGGCGGCCACGGGCGCGAGCGTCGCGGTCGTGGTGGCGGTTGCCGCTGTCAGAGAGCGCTTGCGGCGGTAGAACTCGTTCATCACACGAGCCACGTAAACACGCGTTTCATGGAAGGGAGGCACGCCGTGATAACGCGCGACTGCTGCCGGTCCGGCGTTATAGGCGGCAAGGGCCAGCGCAAGATCGTCCTTGTACAGCTTGAGCAGGGAGTCGAGATAGGCGGTGCCGCCGGCGATATTCTGATCCGCGCGAAATGCATCCTGCACACCCAGCTCGCGCGCCGTGGCGGGCATCAACTGCATCAGCCCACGGGCTCCCGCACGTGAAATCGCTTTGACGTTGAAGGCGCTTTCCGCCTTGATGACGCTGGCCAGCAATTCCACGTCGATGTCGTGCTCGGCTCCTGCGCGTTCCAGCAGATGCCGCATCTCTTCCGGCGAAGGGTTGGAAGAGACAACGACTGGCTGGACAGCGGGGGTAGTCACCGGAACGGGCTTGGGCGGGTCAGGGAGGGTTTCGATACCCACTACCTGGTCGGTTGCAATTTCCTGATAGTTGGTTTCATCCGAGTCCGGAAACAGCCGTATCCGGTCGCCCATGGCAGCATGGTGCGAACAGTCCAGAGTGAATCCGTTGCGCAGGGTCACATGCTCCAGCGCGCTGGCTCCGGGAACCAGCGCCGCGGCGGCCAGGCACATCAGTGCAATGCGAAAACGCCTCTGAAGCATGGGAAACACTGCTTATGAGACTACCATCGGGCCAGTTCCGGTAGCGCTCTGCCACTCACCCAAGGGTGCTATCGAAACCGTTTTCCCGGCGAAAGCAGCGCTCAGGCCGAAACGGGAACAATTCCCGCTGCGGCAAGCACGCCTTCAATGGCGACAGCGACACCGTCTTCATCATGGGAAGGTCCGATTGTCCAGCCGCGATCGCCGGCGAGTTCCTTAAGTGGACCGGGAGCGTTGCTCATTAGCACGGCGTGTCCTGCAAGCTCCAGCATAGGAAGATCATTCCAGTTATCGCCGATCGCTAGTACGTCGTCCGCTTCCAGGCCCCGAAGCTCCATCAGGCACTGCAGGGCGGAGGCTTTCGAAACCCCCGCCGGCAAAATGTCGAGAATGCAGAGGTTCCGGCTGGGATACTCCGTTCGGTGGAGGGTGATTTCCGCGCCAGTGGGAGTTTCTCCACGTCGGGCATCATGAATGCGAGGATCTTCCAGCAGACGGGCTTCGGCTTCGCCCATGCGCTGCATCGTTCCGCACAGCATCATCTGGATAGGAAGGTCGTTCTCCAAAGCGTTTTCCACGGGACTGACTGGCTCGATGGACGCCGCATTGGCTTCCACCCAGCGATTGATGCTCTCGCGTAAGGCATCGAGGCTTTCCACCACCATGGCTCCGCGGCTTTCATTGCCGTCGCTGCCGACCTTGTCGAAGGTCATCACCAGGGTGCTGCGGAAGTCCTTGACGTACTCGCACAGCCAGCGTGCCGTGGAGGCCTGCATGTGGCGCCGATGCAGCAATTCAGAGCCCAGGGTGCGGAGGACTGTCCCGTTCGAACTCACCATGGCATGCGTAGCGTGCAGGCCAAGGCCGCGAAGCACACGCATGGCATAAGCGTGCCGGCGGCCGGTTGCAATCACGATCTCGATCCCCGCGGCCTCGGCCTTGCGCAGGGCTTCCAGGTTGCGGGTGCTTACTTGTCCATTGGAGCCCAGCAGGGTGCCATCCATGTCGATGGCGATCAGGCGAGGAGCATTCATGCTCTTTAAGCATAGCCGGTCGCTCGCGTTCGCGGATCGAATTGGGCTCCAGGGGTTGGCATACACACATAAGTTCACAAAATCCCGATACCATAGAAACTCGTATGCCACAGATCGCTTTTCTGGAGTGCACGCGGTGTGGTCACCGCGTATCCGCCGAAACACCTCAAACACTTTGCCCGGTTGATGCCGGGTCGCTGTACGTCCGCTACGACATGGACGCCATGCGCGCCAAAACGCGCCGGGAACGCCCCGCGGAGCTTGCGGCTGCATCAGCCGCAAGTCTCGGCATGTGGCGTTATGCCGACGTGCTGCCGGACGTCACGCCGGTGTCCCTTGGCGAAGGCTGGACGCCGATGCAGGCGAGCCGCCGCTATCCAGGGCTCTTCATCAAGGATGAAGGCACCAATCCCACCGGCACGTTCAAAGCGCGCGGGCTTGGCATGGCCGTTACGATGGCGAAGCATTACGGCTTGCGGCATCTCGCCGTGCCCTCTGCCGGCAACGCCGCCGGAGCGCTGGCTGCCTATTCGGCAGCGGCGCAGATTGGGGCGCATATCTTCATGCCGCAGGACGTGCCGCTGGCGAACTATCTGGAAGGCATTGTGTACGGCGCGGACGTCACCATGGTCGCCGGACTGATCTCCGATTGCGCCAGGATGGTCGGAGAGCGCATCAAGCAGCAGCGCGAGAGTGGAGCGGCCGCCGAAGATATCTGGTTCGATGTATCCACGCTCAAAGAACCTTTCCGCGTGGAAGGCAAAAAGACCATGGGCTATGAGCTGGTCGAACAACTTGGCTGGGAATATCCGGATGCCGTGCTCTATCCGACCGGTGGTGGCGTCGGCCTGATCGGCATGTGGAAAGCATTTGAGGAAATGGAACAGCTCGGCTGGGTTTCAGGAAAGCGTCCCCGCATGTATGCGCTCCAGGCGACCGGTTGCGCGCCTGTCGTCAAGGCGTACGACGAAGGCAAGAATGTCATGGAGTTCTTCCAGAACGCGGAAACATTCGCTGCGGGTCTGCGCGTACCCAAGCCCTACGCCGACACCATCATTCTCGACATCCTGCGCGACTCTGGGGGGAGCGCCGTGGCGTCGGACGATGCGGAAATTCTCGAGTCGATCCTGGACTGGTCGAAATCGGAGGGCCTGTTCCTGTGCCCCGAAGGCGCCGCGGCTACGGCCGGCTACAACAAGTTGCTGGCGAGTGGCGACATTAAGCTGGGCGAGCGCGTGGTGTTGTTCAATACCGGTGCCGGTCTGAAGTACACCGACATGGTTGCGGAGGCGATGCACTTGCGCCGTCCCGGTGGATTACCAACATCGCTTCCAGTGGGCGGCATCATTACGCCGGTTTAATTCTTCGTAGACCCAGCCTCGAATTCGGGTGGCCCATCCTTTGCAGTTTCATCGCAAAGGGTGGGGTGCTCCCGCCCTTGCTATGCGGCAACCACGACAGCCTGACCATAAGGGTGTACTTCATCCATGGATGAGCTGGAGCGGTCGCGCTTTCGCGCGATACCCCACCCTTTCACAAAGAACGTGAAAGGATGGGCCACCCGAGGTCTTCCGAAGCCCGTTGCATATCAGGGGCCACGCTAGACCGCAGCTGGATGGACGCTTTGTGCTGAGCTGCGTGTGGTTAGCAGCAGCGCTGCGCCCACGATCATAGCGCCGCCAATATAAGCCGTTGGGCCCAGGCGGTCATGTAACACCAGTACGCCAAGCAGGGAGCCAAGCAAGGGCTCCATGTTGAGCAAGACACCTGCCTGGGAGGCTGGTACCTGCGTCATCCCCCAGTTCCATAACAGGGTTGTCGTTGCGGTGCAGAGAATGCCGCTGGCGATCGAGGCCGCCCAGGCTTTCCAGGAAATGCCGTGCACTGGCGGCATGCCATAGGCGAACGGCACATAGACGATCAACATCAGGGTTCCCGCAAGAATGCCATAGGCAGTCACGACCACGGCGCTGTGATTCCGGACAAGGCTCTTGTTGACCAGGATCCAGAACAGCGCGATCAGCATGGAGAGGACCACAAGAAGGTCGCCGCTGAGCGAAGGTCCTCCTCCGGTGGCGTGACGGCTTCCACCCAGAACGATCAGGGCCGCGCCGGCAGTGGAGATCAACAATGTTACCCAGCCCAGGGTATGCAGCCGCTCATGCGCAAAGATCGTTGCGCCGACGGCAAGGATGACAGGCATGGTGCCCACCATGAGTGCTGCATGGGAGACCGTAGTGAGCGAAAGGCCTTTGAACTGAAGAATGAATTGCAGCGGGACACCCATGAAGCTGCCGAATAGCAGAAGCCGCCATTCCTTCGCGTTCAATCGGGGACGATGCGTGACCAGGAACGGAAGCAGGGCAATGGCGGCGAAGAGGAATCGATACAACACCATCGCGCCGACGTTCATTTCGTCCAGCGCGATTTTGCCGAAGAAAAACCCGCAGCCCCAAAAGGCGCTGGCAGCAGCGCAGGCGGCAAAGCCCAGGGTTCGGTTTGGCGATCGCTTAGAAAGAGGCACTGCTTTTCATGGTCGCATGAGTGAAAAGACTATCTGCCTTTGTTTTTCTTTCTGTCATTCCCGCAGGGAATCTGCTGTTGGTTTGTGCCACTACAACCGCTCGTGAGGCCCACTCATCGCGATACAGCCGCGACGAATGGGGCACCCACTGCATTGGCTGCGCGAGACAGAAGCACCACCGACTCAAGACCATTGGCGCAAAACAGAACAGCCCGGCCGAAGCCGGGCTGTTTCGGCGAAATGTTTACTTACCAGACGCGGCAGCTATCCGCGGGTACCATTGCCGAAGGCTTTTTGCAGCCGAAGGCGCCGGCGAAGCCAGGCTGGTTCACGATCGCGCCGTTGGCGCGGAAGTGGTCGGGAGAGTGTGGGTCGGTCAGCACCTGTTCACGAATGCTCTCCGGCCGTGAATTCTCACACCAGTTTTGTGCATAGCCGATGTAGAAGCGTTGTGGGCCTGTGTAGCCGTCGATCTTCTTTTTGACATCAAGGCCGCTCTTCTTCGCGCGGTCGAGATAGGCCATATAGGCGAGCAGAAGCCCGCCATTGTCGGCCGTGTTTTCGCCCAGGGTGAGCTTGCCGTTCACCTTCACATCGTCCACCGCGACGAAGCTGCCGTACTCGTTGACCAGGCAGCCCGTGCGGGCTTCAAACTTCCTGGTGTCTTCAGCGGTCCACCAGTCGGTCATGTTGCCGACGGCATCGAACTTCTTGCCCTGGTCGTCGAAACCATGCGTAAGCTCGTGTCCGATGATCGAGCCGATATGGCCGTAGTTGGTGGCGATGTCGGCTTTGGGATCATAGAATGCCGGCTGCAGAATGCCGGCCGGGAAGTTGATGTTATTCATGCTGGGGTCGTAATAGGCATTCACGGTGGGTGGTGTCATACCCCACTCCAGCTTGTCGACCGGCTGGCCTATCTTGGCGAGCTGACGATCGTTTTCAAATGCGTTGGCATGCAGCAGATTACCCAGCGCATCATCCTGGGCAACGCTCAATTTGGAATAGTCGCGCCAGTGGTCGGGGTATCCGATCTTGTCGGCAACAGCTTTCAGCTTTTCCTTGGCGCGCACTTTGGTGGCGGGGCTCATCCAGTCCAGCGTGTCGAGGTCCTTGTCCATGGCGGCTTCGATGTCGTGCACCATCTCCAGGGTCTTGGCTTTGCTGTCGGCCGGGAAGTACTGTTGCACATAGACCTGACCGAGGGCCTCTCCCAGTGCCCCGTCCACGGAGTTGGAACAGCGCTTCCAGCGAGGTTGCTGCTGGGGAGTGCCTTCCAGTTTCTTGCCGTAGAAATCGAAGTTCTCGCTATCGATGTCGGCCGGCAGCATGCGGGCGAAGGTCGAAACCACGTGATAACGCATGTATGCGCGCAGGGTCTCCATGTCTTCAGCGTGAATGGCATTCACCATCGCGGGAAAGAAGCTGGGGTTCAGATTCACCAGCGAACTCACCTTGGGCGAATGCACAGCCTGGAAGAAGGGCGAGAAGGGAATGTCCTGGATGCTCGATTCAAACTGAGCCATCGTCTGCTGGTGATAAATCTTCTCGGGATCGCGGCGGTCGGTCACGGTCATGGATGCTTCCGCGAGCCTGGTTTCGAAAGCGAGAATTCTCTTTGCATCGCTCGCTGCCTGATCCGGCTTTTCGCCCACCATCGTTAGGATTTTGGTGATGTGAGCAACGTACTGGTCGCGAAGTTCCTTGTCCTTGTCACCGGAGCGTGTGTAGTAGTCGCGTTCCGGCAGACCAAGACCGCCCTGATCCATCACGGCGACCTGTTTGGAGGAGTCCTTGAAGTCCTGGCTTTCGCCGAAGCCGAAGAAGACGTTCACTCCGTAACGCTGCAACTCGCCGACGAAGTACGGCAAGCCGCTCTTGCTGACCTTGTCGATCTGGGCGAACAAGGGCTGCAGAGGGGCGAGCCCTTTTTGATTGATGGCGGAGGTGTTCATGCAAGCGGCATAGAAGTCGCCGATCTTCTGCTCATTGGGTGTGCGCGAGGCGCCGCCCGCCGAGTATTGAGTCAGGATGCCATTCAGGGCCTGCGTATTGAAGTTGTAGAGCTGGTAGAACTGGTCCACGCCCGTCTGGTCGCTGGGGATCGGATGATTTGCCGCGAAGTTGCCGCACGCGAATTTGTAAAAGTCGGCGCAGGGGTCGGCCTTGGTATCGATGGATGCCGAATCGAACGCCGGAGCGGGCTCATAGCGGGTTTGCGGCGGGGCGACGCCGGCCGACGCCGGCTGCTGCGCGATGGCGGCTGAAGAGCCCAGGAGAAGACAGGGCAGGGCAACACAAAGTCGGAGTCCGCGGAGAGTTGAGTTCACGCGGCTGGAGCGATCGGACATTGGGGAAACTCCCTTGAAAGTTTGACTGGTGGCGCGGAGCGGCCACCTGCGCGACAGTCAGGGTCCATGGGTGGCGAGCCTCTGCCTGTTTGTGCAAGAGTAAGTGTACGCAGGTCGGGTATGGATGGTTCAAAGCCACGGGCGAGGCAAGGATTGAGGCCAGATGCAGGCAAGGTCTCCGGCCGTCGTCTGTGCCTGCTTGCGGTTGTGCCGGTCCTCCTCGCGGGATGGTCGGGGCCTCAGGCGTCTGCCGCCGGGCCCAAGCCGCCCGCGGTTCCCAAAAATCCGGCCCCCGAAACGAAGTTGAGCTTCGGATCACTGGGCATTCCGGGTATTTCCGCGGCGTTTGTCGCTGCCGGCAGCTCGATGCTGACGGTCAATTTTGTGGACGACACGCATATGCTGGTCACTTTCGGTACCCGGGACCTGGTTCCGCGTATCCCGAGCGATCCGGTGGATGACGACGACCGCATGGTGGCGGCGGAGTTGATTGAGCTGCCCAGCGGAAAAGTGCTGGCAAAGACGCGTTGGCACCTTCACGATCACGCGCGGTATCTGTGGAGCCTGGGGCAAGGGCGATTCCTGCTCCGGGAAGCTGGTTCGCTGGGCGTATTTGCGCCCCTGGCGAACCTGTCGCTGAAAGATCCGTTTCTTCGGGTCGCCCTGCCGCATCGGGGAGGGCTGTTGGACGCCATTATCCTTTCGCCCGACGCCCGCCTCCTTACGGTTGAGAGCCATCGTCCGGCTCCCAAGCCGAAGCTCACCGGCATCGACATCAATCTCCTGGATCACAATGGCGCGGCTATGCCTCAGCGGCAGGATCTGCACCTGGACTTTTACCGCATCTCGGGAGCAGGTTCGGAGGCGTCTCCCTTCAACGCGGTCCTGGCGGGTAGCGCTCGCGCGGCCGAGGCGGTACGGTTGCCGGTCGACGGCGATGGGTACCTCGTCGCGAACGGCGGCAAGCGCGGACATTGGCTGGTGGACTTTGAAGGATTCGGCGGCAAGCCGGTGCCGGTGGGCGCGGTGGACAGCGGCTGCCCGCCGGGGCTGGAACTGGTGAGCCCCACACAGTGGGTGGCATTTGCCTGCCGTGGGGCGACCCCGGACAGCATGACCATTGCCGCCTACGACTTTGCCAAGCATGAGATATGGGAAGAGCCGATGGGCACGATGGCGGCTGCGCCCGTATTTGCGTTGGCGCCCGCCGCCAGCCGGTTCGCCATCAGCCGCCGCCTTGACGACGTGGTGAGCTCCTCGAATCTGCCCGGAACCGTGCCCGACCAACCCGCCGGACCCATCCAGGAAGTCCGGGTGTATGGAACCCAGACCGGAGACCTGCTGCTCACGCTGCGCTGTGTTCCGGCTTTTCGCAACGGCGAGAATTTCGATCTTTCGCCCGACGGGATGCACCTCGCCATCGCACGGAACGGCGCGGTGGAGATTTTCCGTCTGCCCGAATTGACCAAGGTGGATCGCGAGGATCTGGTGGAACTGCGCAAACTGCAGCCCCCGGAAAGCAATGCCCCTGTGGACCTGCGCAGACTGGCCACGAGCGAGAAGCGCAACGCTTCCTTGAATGCGGCGGAATCCGCTGAGGAGGAACCCGCGGCGTCGCCGCCAACCCCGGTTGCTGCGCCGAACGGCGTTTCGCCGGTAGCGGCGAACGCGACGGCTGTCGGTGTTACTCCACCGGGGACTGGGGTGATGCCGGCGGCGAAGGAAGTTTCCCGGCCGGCATTGGCGTCGGCATCTCCTTCCGATGCGGCCCCGCGATCTCCGACAGATGCCGCGTCCACTGCGTCCGGAGATCCTATACAGGACCCGGCGGTTCACCGTAAGCCGCCCACCTTGTTGAATCCTGGTGAGAAGGCGGAAGCCACAACCAAGCCCGCGAAAGGCTCCAAGCCACCTCCGCCGCCACCCGAATAGGGATGTGCGAATTTCCTGCAGACACGACAAACGGCCAGCGAAAGCTGGCCGTTGTCTTGAAGCTTGGGAACCGCTTAGGCGGTCTTGAGAGCTTTGACGCGCGCGTTCAGACGGCCCTTGTAGCGGCTGGCGGTGTTCTTGTGGAGAACACCCTTCTGCACGCTCTTGTCCAGAATGGAGGCGGTGGTGCGATACGCGGTGGTGGCGCTGGTGTGATCGCCGGCGGTGATCGCTTCACGCATGCTGCGAAGAGCCGAACGGAGCTTGGATTTGTTGGCACGGTTGACTGCGGTCTTGGTTACGGTCTGGCGTGCGCGCTTCAGGGACGAGACATGATTTGCCATGGAAAACTCTTTTCTTTACCCGAACATATGCGGGGAATGGGACGCAGAACGGAGGCTGGTGCGGACACAGTCCTGCCGCGTCCTCTGCAACTATTGAGTTTACGAAAATCCGGCGATCAGGTCAATGATTCCGGCTTTCTGCGAGACTGGAGAGCTATGCCGGCACCCATTTCCGTCGAACTCCGGGCGCACGATCCAGCGTGGAGAGAACAGGCTGCGTCCGAAATCGCCCGTATTGCGCCCGCGTTTGGTTCTGCCCTTTTGGCAATCCATCACATCGGCTCGACGGCTATTCCCGGCATCCGTGCCAAACCCATTCTTGATCTGATGCCGGTTGTTGAGGCCCCGGGCGCACTCAATAGTCCAAAAACCAATCTCGAAGCCCTTGGCTATGTGTGGTGGGGAGAGTTGGGAATGCCGGGCCGCCGGTACTGCACGCTGTCCGATGCCGCCACCGGACTGCGGCTGGTGCAATTGCATTGCTTTGCTACGGGTACCCCGGAGATTGAACGGCATCTGGCTTTTCGCGATTATCTCAGGGCTCATTCTGCGATCGCGGCTGAGTATGACCTTGAAAAGGTCCGGTGTGCCGCGCTGCACCCTGCGGATTCACACGCCTACAACGATTGCAAAAATGATTGGATTCGCAGAGTGGAACTGGACGCGCTGGAGTTTCAGCGGCGACAGAAATGACAGAAAGTTAAATTCCGCCCTGCGAGGAACCGCTTGAGGTCCGTTTTTACACAACGGCGATTGACGCCGTGGCCGAAGCGGGGGTACGCTCACCGCAACATCGTTACTCTATTGGCAACCTTGGCCAATCCGGTGGCAGCGCAGCTTGCGAGGGTTTACGCAGGCAGTCGCCGCAGCCGGGTCCGCAACGATGGGTTCCCCTCAACATCTAATCCCCAGCAGTCCTCTGACGGAGGTCAGGTCCCTACTTGGTAAAAAAATCTTTGCCCCTCACTCCTGGAATCGAGCCGCTGTATGGCACGCGCGACGAGAACCTTCGTCTGATGGAAGATGGCCTGGATGTTCAGATCGACCTTCGATCCGAAGCCATCCACGTTCTGGGCGAAGCGGCTACGGTGGCCCGGGTAGAGGGCATCTTTGCCGACTTTGAACACCTCCGCAAGGTGGGCGTTCATCCCCATAACGGGGAGCTCCACGCCCTGTTGAAGATGGTGATCTCCGACCCGGCAGTGACCCTGCGCGGCCTGATCGAAAGCGGTAAGCAGCGCTCCACGGGCGTCAAACGCATGGTGCAGCCGCGTACGCCCAACCAGCGGAAGTATGTCGAAGCCATCGAGCAGAATGACATGGTGTTCGGTCTGGGGCCGGCGGGTACCGGCAAGACCTATCTGGCGGTTGCCATGGCGGTAAGCGCACTTCTGGCCAAGAAGGTGTCGCGCATCATCCTGGTTCGTCCGGCGGTTGAAGCCGGCGAGCGTCTGGGATTCCTGCCCGGCTCTCTCCAGGAGAAGGTCGACCCCTACATGCGACCGCTTTATGACGCGCTGTACGATCTGCTGGACCCGGTCAAGGTGGACAAGATGCTGGAAACCAATGTCATTGAGATTGCGCCGCTCGCTTTCATGCGCGGCCGCACGCTCAACGACGCGTTCATCATCATGGACGAGGCCCAGAACACCACCAACGAACAGATGAAAATGTTCCTGACCCGCCTGGGCAACCAGTCCCGTGCAGTCATCACTGGTGATCTTTCGCAGATTGATCTCCCGAACCCGAAGAAGAGCGGTCTGCTGGAAGCTCTCAACGTGCTGGACGGCGTGGAAGGCATCCGCTTCTGCCACTTCGAGGATGTTGACGTCGTTCGTCACCAGCTGGTGCAGCGCATTGTGCGTGCCTACGACAGCCATAGCCGCGCGGAGCAGCTGCCGCTGGCGATGGACGGTGCGCCGATATCCCTGACACCAGTCTCGGAGCGCGCAAAACCGGCTCCGAAACCGCAGTAGTTCCAGTAATTTCAAAGAAGATGAGGCCCGGCGAAGGCCGGGCCTCATGTTTTTGAACCCCTGCCAGGTGTGAATCAAAACCGCATGAGTCTTGTGAGAGATGCGGTTCTATGGGGTTTGCTGGAGGCGTGCAAGATGAGTCATGAGGCAAGAAACGGAAGGGCCTGGTTTCAACCAGGCCGAAAAGGTCGAGCACAAAAGCACCTTCTGCGCTGCCGCAGGCCGGAGTGGAGCCCGCAGGGCGGAACGACTGAATTGCCTTTCGCAGGTGCCGGGCGCGCTATAAAATTCCCGGGATGGCGAGTCCGCTACGCACTGCGAACGAAGGGACTTTCTTTGTGACAGCGGTCACCGCCGATCGTCGCCGTCTCTTTCAAACAGATACAAATGCTCAGCTTTTGCTCGAGACACTACAGCACTATCGGCAGGAAAAGTTTTACCTGCTTCACGCGTTTGTCGTGATGCCTGATCACATTCATCTGTTGATCACGACGGAGGACCTCCCAGCAGCCATGCAACGGATCAAGGGAGGCTTTTCGCATCGTTTGGGGTCCAAGGTTCCGATTTGGCAGAAGGGCTATACAGATCATCAGGTCCGCAATGCGGAAGAATTCAGATCTCGTCGGGGATACATCCTCCAGAACCCGGTGCGAGCACGCCTGACGGAACGAGTAGAGGATTTTCCTTATTCATCCGCCTTCCGTAAGGACGGCTAGGATTTTCAGCCGTTATGTCGACGACGTGGCCACTCAGCATCCCAAAAGCAATTCAGTCGTTACGCCCTGCGGGCTTCACTCCGGCCTGCGGCAGCGCGGAAAAGGATTTTTAGGTCTTGCTTTCGGCCTGGTTGAAACCAGGCCCTTCCGTTTCTTGCCTCATGACTCGGATTGCACGCTGTCAACATCCGGTTCTTGCCTCTTGAGGCATTCCCGTTCTTTCCTGCTACCGATGAGAAAGCGCATGGGGAGAGCATTTTGCTCAAGGTGTCCGCAAGGAGGAGATGCCTGAGCCGTTTTCTCGCAATGAAAACGGCCTCCTCGAATTTCTTCGAGTACGCAGGATGAGCAAAATGCTCTAGCATCTGAAGGAACCATGATCATGCTCGAACCTCCGCGAGGCTGGGCCCACGACGCCGACCCCTGGCGGGCGCTGGAGCTTTCACGCAATGGCTTGTCGCGTTTCCTGCGTTCCGCGCGCATGGCCGTGGGTCTCCGCGGAGACGTCGAGGTGCTCTTGACTGATGACCGCACCCTCCGGCGACTGAACCGTGAGTTTCGCGGCAAGGACAAAGCCACCGATGTCCTGAGCTTCCCGGCCGCCGAACAAGTGGCTGCCGAACACGCGGGCGATCTCGCCATTTCCCTGGAAACCGCCAGACGCCAGGCAGAGGAGCACGGTCACCCGCTTCGCGATGAGATCCGGGTGCTGATATTGCACGGCTTGCTGCATCTGCATGGGATGGATCACGAAAGCGACCACGGGGAAATGGCGGCGCGCGAAGCTCATCTGAGAAAGAAATTGCGGCTCCCTGCCGGATTGATTGCGCGCGTTTCGCAATCAGATGCCAAGGCGCGTCCGCGCAAGCCAGCCAGGGTGGCCGCATGACCTGGCTCTATGACATCGGCTTAATCGCGATGCTGTGCCTGTTGGCACTGACGGCGTATATCGACCGTATTTACTTCGAAATCGGCAAGTTTCTTTCCCGGGAATACGCTGAAAACATCGACGCGTGGGAGACCGGCGTTGAGCCAAAGCTGCATCTGACCCGCGAATCGTCTTCGATGGCCGCTTCCGTGCTGCGGCAAATTGCGCTTGGCGGCCTTGCCTTCCTGCTGGCGATCCGTCTTTCCAGCGGCCCGCATGATGCAAGCCATATTGGCATCGCGCTGTTTGAGTTCTTCCTCGTTCTCGTCTTCTTTGATCGCCTGCTACCCGAACTTTTCTTTACCCGTACCCGCGGTCTTTGGATTGTCCGCATTCTCTTTGTCGTTCAGGCGTTGTTTTACCTCATCCTGCCGGTCACGCTGACCATCGGCCTGCTGCTGTCGATTGCAGGCCTCGCCGAACCCGAAGTACAGGAAGACGAGCACCCCAGCGAGGCCATGGATGCCTTGCTGGAAGCTGGTGAAGAAGAAGGCATTCTGGAAGAAAGCGACCGCGAACTGGTACGCAACGCGGTGGAGTTTGGCGATAAGGTCGTTCGCGAAGTGATGACGCCGCGCCCCGACATCTTTGCCGTACCGGGCACCATGTCGCTCAAGGAATTCACGGAGGCAGTCAACGAACACGGGCTGTCTCGAGTGCCGGTGTATGCGGGGTCGCTGGATGAAGTCACCGGCATCGCCTTTGCCCGCGATCTGCTGGCCGTTCATGACACAGAGGCGGGCACACGGACGGTTGCCAGCCTGCAGCGCGCTGCCGAGTTCGTGCCCGAAAGCAAGAAGGTAAGCGAACTCCTGAAGGAAATGCAGCGCCAGCAGCAGCACATGAGCATCGTCATCGATGAGTACGGCGGGGTCGCCGGGCTGGTCACCATCGAAGATCTGCTTGAAACCATTGTCGGGAACATCCAGGACGAGCACGACACGCCCGAGGAAGATGAGCCTGTGGCGGAAGGCGACGGCGTCTTCCTGGTGTCAGGCAGTTTTGAAGTCAGCCGGCTGCGCGAACTCTTCGGCGACACGTTGCCGTCGCGCGCCACACCGCGAGACGAAGGCGACGAAATGCCGCCGGAGCCTGAAGAGCCGACACCGGAAAATGTTCTGCCGCAATTGCTTACCGGCTACGAAGCCACCACGGTGGGAGGCCTGGTGAGCGAAATCGCGGGCCATATCCCGCTGCCGGGCGAAGTCGTTGAAGATGGCCCGTTGCGCCTGGAAGTCATTGCCTCCACCGACCGTCTGGTCGAACGCGTGCGCGTGGGGCTGAGCGGCAGCCCTGCAGGGTCTGAGCCCGAATAACTTCGTCGCCACACGGGTCAGGATGTCAAGATAGAAAGATGGCATTTCGTTCCGGCTTTCTCTCCATTATTGGACGTCCTAACGCAGGCAAATCCACGTTGTTGAATGCGCTGCTTGGGCAGAAGCTGGCAATCGTCACGCATAAACCACAGACCACCCGTACCCGCATTCAGGGCGTGCTGGAGCTGCCTCTGCGCAAAAAGACCAAGGCCGATCCGGGCCGACCGGCCAGCCAGATTGTGCTGGTCGACACCCCGGGCGTACACAAGCCGGACACGCAGCTCGACCGGCGCATGATGCAGGAAGTTCATGATGCACTGGAAGAACGCGACGCGGTATTGTTCCTTGTCGACGTCACCCACCGTCTCCCTACCGAAGAAAAGCCGGCCAGGGACGACGCGGAGTCCAAGCCTCGAACGCCCGGTCAACAGCGCCGAGCGCTCTCCAGGGCCGAGGATGACTTCGCTCTCAGTTTGGTCAAGAAGCTGGATTGCCCGGTGATCCTGGTGCTCAACAAGATGGACGCGCTGCCGAAAAGCGCGCTGCTGCCTCTGATCGCGCATTGGTCTTCGCTGCACACGTTTGCCGATGTGATCCCGATTTCCGCCCGCAAACGCGAAAATCTCGATCTCCTGCTCGACAAAGCCGTGGCTCTGATGCCCGAAGGGCAGCGGTACTTCCCGAAAGACCAGGTGACGGATCAGCCCGAGCGTTTCCTGGTGGCCGAGCTGATCCGGGAAAAGATCCTGATGCTGACCGGCGAAGAAGTTCCCTATGCAACCGCAGTGGTGATCGAGCGGTTTGAAGAGCCTGTCTCGGTGAAGAAAACAAAAAGCGGTAAGATGCCGGTGACGAAGATTGCCGCGGCAATTTACTGTGAGCGTGCCGGGCAAAAAGCTATCCTGATCGGTAAACAAGGATCCATGCTGAAACGCATCGGCACCGATGCGCGCAAGGAAATCGAGTCCCTGCTGGGTACTCGAGTGTTCCTGGAGTTGTTTGTGAAGGTGCAGGAAGAATGGCGGGCCTCTCGCGGTTTTGTGGAAGAACTGGATTGGAGACGGCAGTTGGAACAGATCGCCGAAACGCAGCACCGCAACACGAAGCTCGCCGAGTCTCGCAATGGCGGAAGCGAGGACACCGGCGAGTGATCCTCTTCGGACGCGCAACCCAACGCATTCCTGATATTCGAACCGCGCGCCTGCGGTTGATCGCCATTACGGATGCCATGTTGAGCGCTGAAGAAGCTGACGACGGCTCATTCCGCCGCCTGCTGCGGGCTCGCATTACCGAACAATGGCCGCCCGAGCATTGGGAGCCGCACGTGCTCACATTCATCCGCCGCCAGCATGACGACGACCCGCGCACCATTGGCTGGAACCGCTATGTGCTGCAGCCAAGCCTGCACCGGCGGCCCACGCTGGTTGGTTGTGTGGGCGGGTTTATCAAGCCGGGCGGCGAGGTGGAGATTGGCTATTCGACACTGCCGTCCTTTCAGCGCCGGGGCTACGCGACGGAAGCCGCCCGGGCGTTTGTCGAATGGCTGCTGATGCAGGAGGACGTCCGCCGCGTGACCGCCCAGACCTTCCCGCATATGCCCGAATCCATCAAGGTCATGGAACGCTGCGGCATGACCTACATCGGCGACGGCGACGACCCAGGGACCGTAAAGTTTGGCCGGAAGCGTTAAGGACGTTTTCTGAGTAACTACTGCTGAAGATGCAGTAGCCAGTCTGATCACAGCCTTCTGGGCTTTTCGCACGAATCACGCACGATTTTTGTTCGCCGATGGGAGGGAGCAGTGGCCTTCAGGCCACTGATTTTTGTCCGGCGATGAACCGGCTTTAGCCGTGGGGGCCCGCTTGAAGGACGACGACCCGTCTTCCGCAATAATCGGCTGGTCGGCGAAGTCGTAGGCGATATGCATCCATGAGCAACACACAAAAAGGCCCATGGCTAAAGCCATATTCAAGGGGCGATCAATTTCAGTGGCCTAAAGGCCACTGCTCCCTCCCATTGGCTCAGGACGCATCGTCGCCAGCATAATCAGTCTCTTTGGCTGAAGCTGCCCATGATGAGGAGAAATCGGCCTAGTTCCTTACAGCCCGCATACGCGCTACGAGGTCCTGTGCCGCCTCAGGCCATGTCGGAAACTGGAACTTGAAGCCGTGTTTCAACAGCAAACCCGGAACAACACGCCGGCTCTTCAGCACCAACTCCGTTTCTGAGCGCAGAGCGAGGGTGCCGATCTCCAGCATCCATTTTGCTGCAGGCAAACCAATCGATTGTCCCCATGCCATGCGCAGGTCGCGCATAAACTCGCGATTCGGTAGCGGTGCGGGAGCTGTCAGGTTTACCACGCCACTGGTTTCATCCGTGATCTCCGGACGTTCGAGCAGCAGATCGATGGCATGGCAGTAGTCGAGATCGTGGATCCAGGAAACGTACTGCGTACCCGGTCCCTGGGTGCCGCCCAGTCCTATGCGAGCAAGCCCCGAGAGTACGCTGAAGACCCCACCCGGATCGGGACTCATCGTCATCGACGAGCGCAGACGCAGCTTGCGTGTATAGGGGGTTCTTACGCTGGCCAGCGCCTTTTCCCATCGCGTAGCCACATCGATCGAAAACAACCACGTTTCGGGAAGATTCGCCGGCTCATGTTTACCGCGCTGCGTAGGGCCATCGCCAAGGACGCCGCTGAACTCGTCATTAGGTTGATCGAGAGTGTGCCTGTAGAACGTGCTGGTGCTGGCATTCAGCCATAGGCTTGGTGGTGTAGGGGAGGCAGCGATCACTTCGCCCAACAAGAGGGTCGGCTTCACGCGCGAATGGAAGATGGCGCGGCGATTCTCCGGCGTGTAGCGGCAATTGACGGACTTGCCGGAAAGATGGATGACCGCATCGGTGCGGTCGATTTCACCGATCCAGGCTCCCGGCGTGGAACCATCCCACTTGAGTGTGCGCCAAGGGTGCTTCGCACTGGTCTGCGGATTGCGCGAAAGCACGGTCACTTCGTGCCCACCGGCATGAAGGTGCCTCGCGAGAATGGTGCCGATCTGCCCGGAGCCGCCGGGAATCAAGATGCGCATGGCTTTGATCTCTTGAATTTATTGGAGTAACGCGATGGCTGTGGATGCCAGAGCTGTGATGCCGGTGCGGAGCGTCGGTTCAGGATCGGGTTCGAACTTGTTGGTGTGCATGCCCGGAGGGAAGACGCCCGTTGCCTGTGCTGCCGCGAAGCGGTCCGGATACATGGCGCCGAGACGGAAGTAGCACACAGGGATGGAGCGGTCCGGAAGGCCGAAGACACCTACATCTTCAGAGCCCGTTACTGCGGACAGATCCTTGACGCTGGCTGCGCCCAGCGTTGAAACCAGCACGGCTTTCACCTTAGCCGTGAGGGCGGGATCGTTGTATTGCACGGGCGTCGATTCGTCATCGAGCACCGTGACCGTGGGCGCTTTGTCCGGAGGCAGAGCTGCGGAAACTGCCAGACCCGCAGCCATGTTCTTCAAGCCATCGAGCACGATCTGCCGAGCCTTATCGGAAAAGGCGCGGGTGGTGAGCTCGAGCTTCACTTCGTCGGGGATGATGTTGCGCTTGGTGCCTCCGTGGATGTCGCCAACCGTGACGACGGCCGGATCCGAGGGATTTTCTTCACGGCTCACGATGGTCTGAATCTGGGTGATGTAGAGCGCCGCCAGCGCGATGGGGTCGCGGCCTTCCTGCGGGCGCGCTCCATGGCCGCCAATCCCGCGAATGACCACATCGACCGAGGTGGAGCTGGCCATTGCGCTTCCGGAAATGAGGCCAACCTGCCCGGCGGGAAGCTCATTGGTGTCGTGGAGACCAAGAATGCGGTCCGGCTTGCCGAAACGCGCATACAGGTTGTCGCGCATCATGGCCTTTGCGCCGTCGATCGTTTCTTCCGAAGGCTGGCCGACGATCATCAGCGTGCCGTGCCATTTGTTCTTTGCCATCACCATGGCCCGCGCGGTTCCCAGCAGCACCGTGGTGTGCACATCGTGGCCGCAGGCGTGCATCACGCCGGTGTCCTGGCCGGAAGCGGTTTTGGTCATCACGTGACTTGCGTATGGAGCGCCCGTGGCTTCGATAATGGGCAACGCATCCATGTCGCCGCGCACCAGCAATGTCGGACCGGCGCCATTTTTCAAAATGCCGACCACGCCAAATGCCTGCGAGCCATCCGGGTAGCGGCCTACATGCTCGGTCACCGTATAGCCGGCTTTGCGTAGTTCGGCAGCGAGCAGGGCGGAAGTTCGCTCTTCATGGTGCGAAAGCTCGGGATGCGCGTGCAGGTCTTTGTAGAACGTGGTCAGTTCAGGCGTCTGTTGAGCGGCGAATGCAGCAATGTCCTGCGCCTGAAGCGCGGTCGCCACACATAGTCCGGCGCAGACGAGAGACGATCGCAGCATGAGGGTGATCTCCTGAATGAGGTGTGGCCCAGTGTAGCAGTGATCTACGGCTGCTTTTGCTTTTGAGGCGTAGAAGCAAGCTTTAGCTTGCTGACAACAACGCCGCCACGCAGCGCTTTAGCGCTGGGCTCTTCATCGCGACCTTCGATAGGAGCGAGCCATGAATTTGTGGATGATGCAACCCGCGGTTTTCCACTTCAAGGATGCGTGTGGCCCCGAGCACCATTCCAAAGAACCCGGCGCTAAAGCGCAATTTTGCGGCGGACGGTAGCCAGCCAGCTAAAGCTTGCTTCTACGCCTCAAAGGCAAGGACATTCAGGGACGACGGCCACTCCTGCTCAGCACGAATCGCACAACTACTCGCCAGTGTTGATCCCCAACGTCTTCATCTTGCGATACAGGTGAGAGCGCTCCAGCCCGAGCGCTTCTGCTGCCCGGGTGACGTTGCCGTGGGAACGGTCGAGTTCCTTCAGGATGTAATCCCGCTCGTAGGCCTCACGAGCCTGCAGCAGCGTTGAAAATTCTTCGCGCTGGCTTCCGCCTCCGCTTCGTCCCTCGGTGCGCTGCACCAGCATGGGCAGGTGTTTGGCTTCGATGCGATTCACCTTGGGATTCAGGATCAGGACGCGCTCGATGACATTGCGCAGTTCGCGGACGTTCCCAGGCCAGTGATACTGCTTGAGCTGGGTTAGCGCTGTGTCGGAAATTTCGACACGTGGGCGGCCGTATTCCTGCCCGAACTCCTGAAGAAACTCGCGCACCAGCGGCGGAATGTCTTCTTTGCGGTCGCGCAGTGGCGGAACAAAGAAGGGAATCACGTTCAGGCGATAGAAGAGGTCTTCGCGGAAGTTGCCGCGTGCAATTTCGTCTTCGAGGTCCTTGTTGGTCGCTGCAATCACGCGTGCATCTACGTGGACGGCGGTGGAGGCGCCCACCGGATAAAACCGCTGTTCATCCAAGGCACGCAGGACTTTGGCCTGGGTCTTCAGGCTCATATCGCCGACTTCATCCAGAAACAATGTGCCTCCGTCGGCGCGCTCGAATGTGCCACGCTTTTCGGTTGGCTGATTCGGTCCTCCGGGGCCTGCGCCATGGCGGTAGCCAAAGAGCTCGGTTTCGATGAAGTCTTCTGGAATCGCGGCGCAGTTCAGCTCGACGAAAGGACGGTCGCAGCGGAGCGATTCCGCATGGATGGATCGAGCGATCAGTTCCTTGCCAACGCCGGACTCCCCGAAAATCAGCACGCGGCCATTGGTCGGAGCCATCAACGTGATCTGCTGACGCAGGGCTTTCAGCGGAACGGACTGGCCCGTGATCGAGCTATGCGCTGTAAGCTGCCGTGCGAATTCCTGGTTGTCCTCACGCAGGCGGTGTGCCTGAATGGCATTGCGCAGCACCAGCAATGTGCGGTCCAGCGACAGTGGCTTCTCAAGAAAGTCGTAGGCGCCAAGTTTGGTGGCGCGCACCGCCGCTTCGATCGTGCCATGCCCGGAGATCATGATGATCTCCGGACGATTGGCGTTTTGCTGTTCGCTGCGGATGGTGGCCAGCACGTCCAGGCCATCCCCATCAGGCAGCCAGATATCCAGCAGCACCGCCTGGTAGTCCGCGTCGCGCAGCAACTGCAGAGCCTCAGTCGCCGTTGCGGCGGTCGTGACGGCGTAATCTTCTTCGCGCAGGATCGCTTCAAGAGAGTCGCGGATGTCGGCTTCGTCATCCACGATGAGCACGTGGTTCAAACAGTCACTCCTTGCGGTGCGGCCGGTGTTTCCGCCGCATCAGTTTCGAGGTTTTGCGCAGGGCGAAGCTCCACGATGAACTTTGCTCCGGCCGGAACGTTCTTTTCCACACGAATCGTGCCCTGGTGTTCCTGCACGATCTTGGACGCGATGGACAGTCCAAGCCCGGTGCCGCGTTGCTTGGTTGAGAAGTAGGGCAGGAACAGGCGTTCGCGCATGTCGTCCGTGACGCCTGGGCCGGTGTCCGCGACCACCAACTCCAGCATGCCCGATTCGAGCATCCGGGTTTCGAGCTGAAGCTCTCTCAGCAGACTGTCCTGCATGGCTTCCGCGGCATTGTCGATGAGGTTGCTGAGAGCACGTTTCAGTGCGACAGGATCAGCCTGTACTGGCGGTAGATCGGTAGCGAGCGTACAGATCACTCGAATGTTTCCCAGCCGGCCCGCAAACATGGCCAGAGCGCTTTCGACGATTCCATTCAAATCCGCGGGATGGGGGCTGACGCTTGGAAATTCAGCCAGAGCAGAGAACTGGTCGACCAGCGAACGCAGCGTCTCGACGGACGCCGTGATGATCTCCGAGGAACGTTGAATCACCGCCGGGGAGCGTGACTCCACTCCATGCTCGTCCAACACCGGTATCAACCGCATCACGTGACGATGGATCTGCTCCGCGTTGAGCGAGATGGGCGTCAGCGGGTTCTTGATCTCGTGAGCCACGCGCCGCGCCACTTCTTTCCAGGCGCTTTGTTTCTGTGCGTGCAGAAGCTGGGTGACATCTTCCAGAACCAGGACGTAGCCAAGATGCCTGCGCTCTGCGGCGACACCGCTTTCGAGCACCGCCACGGTAGCCGACAGTTGCAGGGTCCCCGATGGAGACGCCATCTGCAGTTCCGACGAAGCCGTGCCCATGCGGTGCGACCGGCGCAGCAGGCGGTCCAGCGCTTCCACCACATCGCCGGGAAAGACCTGATCAAGCATGAGGCCGACGAACGGCTTCTGGCCGCCCGGGTCCAGCGTCTCGGAAAAGGCGCGGTTGGCCAGGACGATACGGCGAGCCGGCGACAGCGTCACCACGCCATTGGGGATGGTTTCGATGATGGTTTCGAGCTCGGTCCGGCGTGCCAGCAGCGCGGAATTCAGCTCCGACAACTGGGCTGTGGACTGTTCAGCGACCGCGCGCGCCGACTCAAGATCGGAGGCCATGGCATTGAAGCTGTCCACCAGTTCTCCGAGTTCGCGGGTGGCGGATTCGCCGACACGGTGGGCATAGTCGCCTGCAGCAATGGCTTCCATCGCATCGGCCAGGGACTCCACGGGCTTGGTGACCTGCTTACTGAGGTTCAACGCGAGCCAGCAGCAGGCAAAGAGCGCAAGGGTTGAAGTCAGCGACAGCAAGACCATGTAGAGGCCGCGGACCTGGCGCCGTTCGCGGAACAGGGTCTGGTAGGCGTTGTCTGCGGTGCGGATACTGGCGGTTGCCGCGGCAATGCGTGCGGGAATGGGCAAACCCACAACCACGATGCCGCCATGCTTGAGACCGGCGGTTGCGAGGATGTAGTCGACGGAGCCGAGATTGTAGACCGACCCGTCGTTGCGTTGCGCGGTCTGCAGAACGGCGGTTTGTGCCTGGCCGGAGAGTGGCACCGTTTCAATGGGCACATTGAGTGTGGGCGCGTCGTCTGTCGCGGTATCCTCGGGCGCAACAGATTTCAGCCGGCCGGGAGGGCCTTTGCCCTGGGGGACATGCAGCGAGGCGACTGGGCGGTTGTCGCGATAGACGATCGCGAAGCCTCCCTGCAATGTCATGTCGTGCCGCGAGAGCTCGCGCGTCGCAGAAGGTGGCGTGACGGGGTTTCCTGACAGGCCAATGGCAATCGAGTCCGCTTCCGAGCGCGCATTCGCGCCAATGTAGGAGGCAAGGTCGTGCGCCATGTTGTCCGAGTCCTGCCGCATCTGGGCAACCGGCTGGGAGAACCAGCGCTCCATGGCGCGATTCATCAGCAGATAGCTGAAGGCGTACATGAAGACCAGGGGAACGATCGACACCATCACCGCGCCCCACAGCATCCGGGTGCGCAGCCGTGCGCCCAGAATGCGGCTGCGCTGGTCCGTGTAGAGCTTCAGAACATTGCGGACCAGCAGCACCAGGACAACGATGAACAACAGGAAGGCGAGAGTGGAAAGCGCGACGAAAACGGCCGTCTGGAACAGGGAGCCCGGGTTCAGATAGCGCGGATTGAACGCGTTCAGCGCCGCCAGCCCAAGGAACAGCAGGAGCACGCACACGCCAAGCGCGATGACGATCGCCCTGCGCCGTCCGTCCATGGTTCCCATGGGAGCCAGTCTACTCGTTCCGTCCCCCAAGTCACGCGGTCTTGGCCGGGCTACAGTAGTGTTCCTCAAGGTGTTTCGCGAAGGGAAGACAGCCGAAGCCACTTTCTCCCAAGTCGGCCACCGTTGGGGGCTGAACCTGATGGATGAAACGGCGGTAACCGTTTCATTTGTCGTCGAAGAGGTCACGGACGCGCATACCAGCAAGCCCCTTAGCGCCAACGGCGCGGCCTATACCAGCATGGGGTGAAACCCCATGGACCGGGTAGCCGTAGAAAGCGAGCGCTGAAGGCGCGACATAGAAGCAGCCACGGAAGCCCGGTCTATGGCCACAACCTCCAGGCTCGGACGGTCATACATTTTCGGCGAAATAGGCGAGAGCATATGTCGTGCCTTCAGCCCTTCAATTTCTTCATCGGCCAATCATGGGGCTTCACCTCCCCAGCGAGCAAAGAACAAAGACCGCTCGCCGGGTTCCCGTTACGCCCCATGCTGGTATATGGCAGTTTTGCTCATGCTTCGGTCCCAGAAGGATTTCAGAAGGCCGTTTTCATTGGGAGAAAACGGCTCTGGCATCCTCCGCCAATTCAGCACGGTGAGCAAAACCGCATGCCGCGCCGTTGGCGCTGGTCTGTTCCGCCGCCAATAACGAGGGCTACACCCGGCCTCTGAATGTCAGGTGTTGTTTCTCATTAGGAAAACGGCCTTCCTTAGACTTCGAGAACTCGCAGCCCGAGGAACACTGCTTACAGAACGTCTCCGATGGCTTTGTACTCCCGCTTCTGCGCTTCAGCCACGGCCTTGTAGGTTAGGTGGCCGTTGTAGGTGTTAACCCCTTCGGCAATGCCGGGATCGGCTTCAATCGCCGCCTTGGCGCCGAGTTTAGCCAGCTTGAGCACGTACGGGAAGGTTGCGTTGGTCAGCGCCAGGGTGCTGGTATTGGGGACTGCGGCGGGCATGTTGGTGACGCAGTAATGCACCACGCCATCGACCTCGTAACTGGGGTCGGAGTGGGTGGTGGGCTTGGCTGTTTCAATGCAGCCACCCTGGTCGATGGCGACATCCACGATGACGGCGCCCTTCTTCATCTTGCTGACCATGGCCCGGGTCACGATCTTGGGTGCGGCCGCACCTGGGATCAATACCCCGCCGATCAATAAATCGGCTTCGCTGGCGGCGCGTTCGATGTTGTAGCTGTTGGAAGCCAGAGTGAAGACGCGGCCGTTGAAGATGTCGTCCAGTTCACGCAGGCGGTTGAGGTTCAGGTCGATCAGCGTGACCTTGGCGCCAAGTCCCAGGGCCATTTTGGCGGCGTTGATGCCCACGATGCCGCCTCCGATGATGCACACATTGCCCGGCAGCGTGCCCGGAACACCGCCCAGCAGAACGCCGCGCCCGCCGTGCTCTTTCTGCAGGTAAGCCGCGCCAACCTGCACCGAAAGCCTGCCGGCCACTTCGGACATGGGGGTCAGCAGCGGCAATGTGCCGGCGCGGTCTTTCACCGTCTCATAGGCGATGCCGGTAACCTTCTTTTCCAGCAGCATGTCGGTGAGGTCCTGGATGGGCGCGAGATGCAGGTAGGTGAACAGCACCAGACCCTCGCGGAAGTGGTAGTACTCCGACTTGACCGGCTCCTTGACCTTGACCACCATGTCGGCCTTGCCCCACACGTGGTAGGCCTCGCCGACGATTTCCGCGCCTACGGCCTGGTATTCGTCATCCGTGAAGGAAGACAGCTCGCCGGCCTTGTGTTCCACCAGCACCGTGTGCCCGGCTTCTACCAGCGCTTTGACACCTGCCGGAGTTACACCAACGCGGCTTTCATGGTCTTTAACTTCCTTGGGGACTCCGATAATCATTGCAGTCTTCGCTCCTGTCAGTTCAGGGCTACACAGAGCCCCAAGCGAGTTTAGAGCAAACGAGGGATTTGTGGGTTGGACAGCTTTCGGTAGCCCGGGATCAAAGTGGCTGTGTGAGAACTCCCGGCGCGCTCGAATCTGATTGTGCGCGGTGATCATGGCGATGCCGTTTCGCCGCATCGTTGGTGGCTGAGACGAGAGCAGCGTTGAAGGCCCGCCCTATGCATTTGTGACGGTATATAGGTCGGGCTTTCAGCCCTCTGTCCTTATCAGGCGGTCTACATGGGGCTTCGCCCCATGCTCGTATAGAGCGCGCCGTTGGCGCTCAGATCTGTGCCCAGGTTCGATTTCTCAGGGTTACTTTGGTTCTCGCGCAAGCTTCAAAAACTCTCTTCGCAAAGCGAGCCGCTGGAACGGATGACGAGCCTACGGTCGGCGGTTCCTCTCGTCGATCTCTTCGAGGAGTTTTTCCCAAGGAATGCCCTGAACCTTGCCGCTCCTGAACTCTTCGGAGCGCCGCTCGAATTCCGCAAGCTGCGTTGGAGTGAATTCACCCGTCACGTAGCCGCCTTCTTCCAGACTCGCCATTGCTGAACCCTCCGTTGCGCGTCTAGTGTACTGCCGGAAAGCAGGCCCCCGGAGCCCCTTATAAAAGCCGTACAATAGACGAGCGGCTATTTCGCCCACAATTTCCCGTAAAGTTTAGGAAACGACCGGCCTCATGTCTTCAAAGAACTTCCAGATGCGTACGTCGCGCGGCAGCAACATGCGCTCCATCTTCTCGCTGTTTTCGAGCGATCTTGCCATCGACCTCGGGACCGCCAATACGCTGGTCTTCGCGCATGGCAAGGGCATCATCGTCAACGAGCCTTCCATCATCGCGGTCAACCGCGTCACCAATGAAGTGGAAGCTGTGGGTAAGGAAGCCAAGGAAATGCTCGGGCGCACCCCCGGGAACATCATTGCCATCAAGCCGATGAAAGACGGCGTCATCGCGGACTTCAAACAGACCGAGAAGATGCTGAACTACTTCATCCAGAAGGCGCATAACCGCAAGATGATGGTGCATCCGCGCATCGTGATCGGTGTGCCCAGCGAAATCACCCAAGTGGAAAAACGCGCGGTGATGGACTCCGCCTACCGCGCCAAAGCCAGCGAAGTTCACCTCGTGGAACAGGCGATGGTGGCGGCCATCGGCGCCGGCCTGCCCATTACCGAACCCGGCGGCAACATGGTCGTCGACATCGGCGGCGGCACCACCGACATCGCGGTCATTTCGCTTGCGGGTATCGTGTATTCGCGTTCGGTGCGCATGGCCGGCAACCAGATGGACGAAGCCGTCATGACCTACCTCAAGCGCAAGTACAACCTGCTGGTAGGCGAGCGCACGGCGGAACAGATCAAGATCGAGTTGGGCTCGGCATTCCCCCTGGATAAGCCGCTGACTATGGAGATCAAGGGCCGCAACCTGATCGAAGGTGTGCCCAAGACCATCACCATTGAAGATTCCGAGATCCGCGAAGCGTTGGCCGAATCGATCGCGACCATCATGAACGCGATCCGCGTGGCTCTGGAACGCACTCCGCCAGAGCTTTCCGCGGACATCTCCGACCGCGGCATCGTGCTGACGGGCGGCGGCGCACTGATCAAGAACCTCGACAAGCGCATCCGCGAAGAGACGGGTCTGCCGGTTTCGATTGCGGACGATCCCCTGGCCAGCGTAGTGCTGGGCACCGGTAAGATGCTTTCGGACTTCCGGCTGCTGCGCAAGATTTCGATCGACTAAGCTTCAAGACTCAGCAAGACAATACAACAGCCCGGCTCAGAAGCCGGGCTGTTGTATTTGTTCTGATCTTCTGAAGCCTGGAGTTCTCTTCGGCTACTTCGCCGGGCAGGTTTTGGTTCCGGTATCGGCGACGCTGGCGATCAGCCACTTGCCTTCGACTCGCACCATGTTGAACAGGTCGGTGCCGCAGTGATCGACCTTGCCGTCCACCAGGAAATCAAAGGGCGCCCACACCACCGCGAGGTCGTTATCGATGCGAACCAGCGGGTCGTGGATGCGCTCTTCGATCTGCGTCTTGCCGGGCTTTCCGACACGTTCGGCGAACGCTTCAAACGTCATCTGGCCGGGTTTGCCGTCGCGCATCAGCACCATGGTGCCGCCGGGCAGGGTCGGAGCCTTGATGGCAGCGGCATCGCGCTTGGACATGCCATCGAACATCGCGTGAATCGGAGCGAGAACAGCATCTTCTTCAGGGGTGGCTGCAGCGAGTGAGGGAACGAAGAGACCCGCAGAGAGAATGCCCGCTGCGAGCAGGAGAAGTTTTTGTGTCTGCCTGATGGTCATGGCTCACGATTCTAGTCTCGGAAATGAAATCCGGAACGAGCGCTTTACGAAATGCTTTGCTTCCGGGATGGAATAGGTTCCCGCGCTGATCCAAACAGATCCTTTTCCTCGCTGCGGTAAACCACGTCAAAGTTGGACACGATGCTTGCCTGATCGACCGTGCCGAAGTAGTCTCCGTCATCGTCGACCAGCCAGACACGATCCAGACCGTCCTGTCGGCTGTAGTAACCAATCCGATAGATGCGGCCCATCTCCTCCTTTGGCGCGGCATAACTGGGCGAGATTCGTACCACCTTCACATCGGACAACGGAGGGATAACGGAAGACCCGATTTTGGCCGCATGTCGGAATGTCATCCAGACCGGCCATGCTTTGCGGAGTTTATTGGGTCGTGTCTTCATAGCTTCCGGTCGTGCCGGTATTACCGCCCCATCCAGCCGCCATCCACCGTCAGCACGGTTCCGGTCACATAGTCGCTCGCGTGCGATGCAAGAAACAAGGCCGCTCCAGCGAGGTCCTGTGGTTGGCCCCAGCGGCCTGCGGGGATGCGTTCGAGGATCTGGCGGTTACGGGTTTCATCCGCCTGCAGAGCCTCGGTGTTGGTCGTGGCCATGTAGCCCGGTGCGATGGCGTTGACCTGAATGCCTTTGGGGGCCCATTCATTCGCCAGCGCTTTGGTGAGCTGCGCCACGCCGCCCTTGGAGGCCGCATAGGCCGGGACGCGGATGCCGCCCTGGAAGCTCAGTAACGAAGCGATGTTAACGATCTTGCCGCCGGCGCTACGGCTGATGATGTCGCGGGCCACGAACTGCGAAAGCTGAAACACGCTGGTCAGGTTGACCTGCAGCACTTGTTGCCAGTCGTCAAGCAGCGTGTCTTCAGCCGCATTGCGATGGATAGTGCCCGCGTTATTGATCAGGATGTCGACGCGGCCAAAGCGCTCCTTGACGCGCCCGAACAAAGACTCCGGACCGGCCGTATGCGAAAGATCCGCCTGGAACGCCGCTGCCTTCTCGCCGATGGCCGCTGCGGTTTCGTCGGCCGCGCGGCGATTGCCGTGTACTGCGACCTCGGCTCCGGCTTGTGCCAGGGCAGTGGCGATCGCGGCGCCCAGACCGCTGGCGGCGCCGGTGACAAGCGCGACTTTGCCATCAAGGCGAAACAGATCGAGGACGGAAGAAGCGGAAGGAGTCGACATAAAGGTGAGTGTAGACGGAGTACCTCTCCACATGAAAGCAGTTCACGCGCTTGCACGGGTGGTCTTTGCTACCATCGTGGTGCGCCGCGCCCGCATGTTTTGCGCGCATCCTAAGGAGAAACACATGCACGTTACCCGCATGGCATCCGCCGTTCTCGCAGCCGTCATAACCTTTGCCGCGGCTCCCGCGCTTTCTAATTCCGATGCACAGCAGGCCGCGGACAAGCCTGCTGTCGTCACGACTCCGGAAGTTTTCAACTTTGACAAACTTGCCGCGCAGGCCAAGGAAATGCTCGCCAAGGCCAAGCCAGGAGCGGGCAGCGTGGGAGCGACCATCGCCAAGTATCCCGGCTATTACATTTCCCTGAACGCCCGCAACAAGAACGGCGGCGGCGAGTTCCATAAGAACTGGAACGACATCCTGATCGTGCTGGATGGCGAAGGCACGGAGTACACCGGCGGCACGATGGTCGACGGCAAGGATGCACCGGGCGGAGAGATTCGCGGTACACGCCTCGAAGGCGCAACCGCGCACCCCATGCACAAGGGCGATTTCATCTCCATTCCGTCGAGCACCAACCACATGCAGACCGTCGCGCCCGGCCACACGCTGGTGGTGCTGGCAATCAAGATCGATGCTTCCAATCCAGCCGCGGCCTCGGCCGCGCTTGTGGACTTGATGAAGCAACAGTCCGCCAATGCCCACGCGCCCGCTGGCCGCTAACTTTCATCGAACGGAGGATTCCTATGAAGTTGCTGCAAATGGCCGACCCCGTGCGTTATCCGCGCATGACCACCGCGGAAGTTCGCGACACGTTTCTGCTCGAGAGCATGTTCCGCCCCGGCTCGCTCGACCTTGCCTACGTGGATCTTGACCGCACGGTGATTGGCTCGGCTGTCCCCACGGTTGCGCCCCTGCATCTCGAAACCCATCCTGAGCTGCGTGCGGAGTTCTTTTGCGAGCGCCGCGAGTTAGGGGTACTCAACGTCGGTGGCACGGGCACCGTCACGGTCGACGGCCAGGTGTTCACGCTCGACAAGCTGGACTGTCTCTACATTGGCCGTGGCAGCCGTGAGATCGCCTTCGCCAGCAGCGATGCGGAAAATCCAGCCGCCTATTACCTGCTCAGCTATCTTGCCCACGCGGAGTATCCGACGAAGATGGTGAAGTTCGCGGAACTTGAAGGTGTGAAGCTTGGCTCTACCGAGACCTGCAACAAGCGGACGATCTACAAAGCGATCCATCTGGAAGGGCTCCGCAGTTGCCAATTGGTCATGGGCTTTACGCTGCTGGAAGAGGGCTCGAACTGGAATACCATGCCGCCCCATACGCACATGCGCCGCAGCGAAGTGTATTTCTACTTCGACATTGATCCTGCGCACCGCGTACTGCACCTGATGGGGCCGCCGCAGGAGACACGCCACCTGGTCATCGCCAACCGCGAAGTTGTGGTCTCGCCGGGCTGGAGCGTCCATGCCGGCGTGGGCACCAAGAGCTATGGCTTCTGCTGGGGTATGGGTGGCGAAAACCAGCGTTACGACGACATGGACGGCGTGGCCATTGCGGAGCTGAAGTGAGTGGAACTGGGTCCAGCGGAGCCAAAGTGAGGGAAGGCGGCAAGCCTGCTTCCTCGCCGCACGGCGGTCTCGAACTTCGCGACCCCGTGCTTTCGGCGTGGAACCTTGTCAGTCTTGGCGAGGTCATGCTGCGCTTCGATCCGGGCGAGGGCCGCATTGTCGGCGCGCGAAATTTCCGCGTGTGGGAAGGCGGCGGCGAATACAACGTGGCCCGTGGTCTGCGACGCTGCTTCGACATGCAGACCTCTATCGTGACCGCCCTGGTCGACAACCCGGTCGGGCGTCTGGTCGAAGACCTGATGCTGCAGGGCGGGGTGGATTTGTCGCACGTGCTCTGGCGGCCGTTTGACGGTGTCGGCCGCGAAGCGCGCAACGGGGTGTATTTTCTGGAGCGCGGTTTCGGAGTGCGCGGCGGCATGGGCATGATGGACCGCGGCAATACCGCCATTTCGCAGCTCAAGCCGGGCGATGTGGACTGGGACGAATTGTTCGCGGATGAAGGCGTGCAATGGTTCCACACCGGTGGCGTGATGGCTGCGCTGAACGAGGGCACGACAGAAGTTGTGCGTGAAGCGATGGCCTCAGCCCGCCGCCATGGAACGGTGGTCAGTTTCGATTGCAACTATCGTCCTTCACTTTGGAAGTCGCGTGGAGGCCGTCAGGGTTCGGTCGATGTGAACCGCTCGTTGATGGAGCATGTCGACGTGCTCTTCGGCCACGAAGGCGATGTTGCCGCGACGTTGGGTGAATCCTCGCACGGTCCGGTCTGGCATACGCTGGAAAGTTTTGGGCCGATGGCCGGGCGCGTTACCGCGGAGTTTCCTTCGGTCAAGGTCATTGCCTCCACGGTGCGCAAACCGCACTCCGCCAATCGCAATAGCTGGAGCGCGTTTGCCTATGCCGAAGGACAGGCATTCGAAGGCTTGCATTTCCCAGAGCTCGAGATCCTGGACCGCGTTGGCGGAGGCGATTCCTTTGCCTCCGGCCTGATCTACGGCCTGCTTGCAGGCAAGGGCATGCAGTGGGCTCTTGATTGCGGCGTAGCCCATGGCGCGCTGGCTATGACAACCGCAGGGGATTCGTCCATGGCCACGCTGGCGGAAGTGGAACGGCTGATGAGCGGCGGGGGAGCCGCTGTACAGAGATAAGAGATAAGAGATAAGAGATCAGAGAACAGAGATCAGGGTACGAGGCGAGCCGGATAGTAAATTGTTAGAGAGTGGAGAATTTCAGGTTTCCTCATCTCTGTTCTCTGATCTCTCATTTATGACCAAGACACAAGTCCTCCAACACATGCGTCACATCGGCCTGGTGCCGGTGCTGCGGGCCGAAAGCGAAGAGCAGGCTCTTGCACTTGCGACAGCCATCGCGGATGGCGGCGTTACGGTCCTTGAAGTCACCATGACGGTGCCTGGCGCGGTGCGTGTCATGCGCCGCCTGACCAGAGAGCGGCCTGACATTCTGATCGGCGCGGGGACCGTGCTCGACCCTGAAACCGCGCGCATCTGCATGCTGGAGGGCGCACAGTTTATCGTGAGCCCGGCGCTCAATATCAAGACCATTGAGATGTGTCAGCGCTATTCCATCGCTGCGCTGCCCGGAGCTCTCACGCCGACGGAAGTCGTCATGGCATGGCAGGCAGGGGCGGATGTGGTGAAGGTTTTCCCGGCGAATGCGCTGGGAGGAGCGAAGTACCTGAAGAGCCTGAAGGCGCCACTGCCGCAGGTCAACATGATTCCCACGGGCGGCGTATCCCTGGAGACCGCGCACGAATTCCTCGAAGCGGAAGCGTTTGCTCTTGGTGTGGGCGCGGACCTCGTCGATCTGAAAGCGGCCGCGGCAGGCGAACACCACAAGATCACGGCGTCGGCACGCAGGTATATGGAAATTGTTCGAAATCATCAAAGCCTGCAGGCTCGTTAGTGGCGAATCAAGGTTATGGAAGCTCACAAGAAGCGATTGGGGAGCTTCGGCGTGCTCTTCCTGCGCCATCGACGGGCAAAAGTAAACTTCGGTCGCTCCACCAACTTCCGGTAATGAATTACGGCTTTTTCCCAGGCGGTGACGGACTCTACGATCCTCTTGCGGCGAGAACAGGTCCGTTAACAACCATCATTCTTGGATCGAACTTCGGTTGCGAAACCGGCTTTATCGACGATCAAGGGAACTTGCTCATCACGGATGAGCGCGGGAACGCAACATGGCGACCTCTGCTCAAGAGGCTCCGTGCAGCTCAGATCGACCCGCATGAATGTTTTTTCACGAACGCCTGGCCATTCTTGCACCTGGGGGACGGAAATCTCGGTCCCGTTGAGTCGTGGTTGCGAGATCCCGCTTTAATGAGCAGCTGTATGGCCTTCTTTGAGCAAACGGTGAACCTGATAGGGCCCAAGTTGATCATCGCGTTAGGCACAGGCCCAGCGGCCTTTCTTGGGAACTTATGGAAAGAAAGAGTAGCGATTTGGAGCAAATACAGCATCGACTCGCTCGATGAGTTGCCGCTTGCAATTATTTCGCTACCTTCGAATCCGCTTGTTTGTGTTGCTATCACGCATCCCTCGATGCCCAACGCATGGCGACGACGCGAGCCTTACAAGCATGAGGCCGGCGAAATCAAGCTGCTTATAGAAGCAAGACGGAAATCGCTTTTCGCTCTAGGCAGCTAGAGTCCGTGCAGGGCTCGCGCTGTCCAGATCATTGGCTCGTGGATCGGAAAGCTTGCGGCAATCGTGTCCGGCAACGCATTCATATCCGGCGCAGGAGTTGAGCGCCACACGTCCACATACTCCGGACGGTTATAAGCACGGCCGCAGAACAGCAAACCCGCGCGTCTTCCCGGTAAATCGCGGAAGTGTTGCGGGTCGGCAATGTAAGGCCATTTGGCGCGATCGCGCAGGGCCGGAAACAGGAAGGCGACGATCGACCGCATTCCCGGACCATCCTCCAACTCAAAGTCCCAGAGGTTGTCGAACGGAGTCGACAGCAGCTGGCATGCGCCCACAAGCATGTCGAAGTTCATCAACGTATTGCGGAATGGAAACCCGGTCGTAATTTCATGTTGAAACACGCCATTGGCGTTGATCTGGTTGCGCAATGTCGGTTTGCGAAAGCGATGGGTGCATGCATCGAGGATCGGAGTGTCCCGCAGCGAGCGTGAGATCGCCGCAGCCAGCAACAGCCATGCGCTGGCCGAATGGTCCTTGGCTTCGCGCGCGATCACAGGTTCGCGCGATGTATTCAGCCAGGTGAGCAAGCTTGTGAACCACTGGTGTGCGGTTTCGAGGTCCGGGGGAGCAAGTGCCGCGGTATCGACGAGAAAACTCATCGCCCGTGCGACTTCAGCCAGGGGGACGGCGTCAACGACGCCCTCCGGTTTTCCATTGGAAGTTTTGTCCAGTGTCGGGCAGCCCGCCATGATCAACTGCGGGTTCATCCTGGTCGATCCCTGCACGAACCATGCATAGAGGTGCTGGCCGGCGCGTAACGCGTACCGGTCTTCATGCGTGAGCATGTAAGCGGCGGTCAGGGTTGCAACGGCATTGGAGAAACGCCGCAAGATTGTGGCGTGTTCACGAAAGCCCTGTCTGGGCAGGGGCACCTGCTCGGTAGGTTGTGGCGCGATCTCGGAAAAGAACTCGTGTGTGTCCACGCTGGTGCGGGGAGCCTGGACGGAAGTAATGGTGACGACCGGCTGCTGGAGAGCGTCCCCGGCAGCTGCAAGCACACGCTCCCGCTCCATGGCGCCGACATCCGCATGGGCCACCGAAGGCGGAAGCACCTGGGTCCACACGGAAGAAGGCAAAGCAAGTCCCGCGCCAACCCAGGCAGCGGAAGAGGTGAATTGCCGTCGTGAAATCCGCGAACCCATTGCGACCTCACAGTAGCACGGCAACACTACCGTGCACAGCCGAGCCGGTCACGGAACCTGAGGATACGGGATGGCGGCCTTCGTCAAGACTGCCGTGCCTCAGTACGTTTAGAGCAGTTCCGGTAATGGTGTAGACCGAAGAGAGGGTGCTGAAGCCGTTTTCTCCCAATGAAAACGGCATTCTCCACCGTTCGGGAAGACCACAGTATTACCGGAACTGCTCTAGTAACGGGGAACGGTGGGATCAATGGCTTGCGACCAGGCGTCGATGCCACCCGCAACCGAAACTGCCTTCTCAAACCCCTGCCCGCGCAGCCAGTTCGCCACGGAAAGGGAACGCGCACCGTGGTGACACAGCACCGCAATTTCCTGCTCGTCGTCGAGCTCCTGATGCGCACGGGCCGGAACCTCACCCATCGGCATCAGCACGCTGCCTTCAATATGCGCCGTCTCGTACTCCCAAGGCTCACGCACGTCGAGAAGAAGTGGAGGGTTCTGGGAAGCAAGCTGTTGCTTCAGGTGATCGATGCTGATTTCGAGGTCCATGGATTTCAGCATAAAGGAAGTAGGAAGTAGCGAGCAGGAAGTAGGAAAAGCTAGGGTGGGGGTCCGGGGACGTGGGCGATATCCGGCATGTTTGCAGATAGGATGCAGTGTTCCTATCCGTGCCAACGGAAATTTCCCTGCAACTTCCGTAACAGAGAGACGCTGCGATCAGACTAATCCGCATCCGGTAAACAACGGACCTGCTTGCGTTTGATCGCAACATAGATCGAACCACGCAGACCACCAGCGCGAAGGTTTCAAAATCCAAGTTGACAGGTTGTCGTAGGATATCTAACGGTGCGCTTCGCGCGTACCGAGAGAAACAGGCAGGCCAATGAGTCTTTTTGACGTTGTTTTAGGCAAGCCGCTTGCGACCAGTGCCGAACATGATGAGCATATTGGCGTAGCGGCGGGCATCCCGATCTTCGGATTGGACGGATTAACCAGCGCAGCATACGGCCCCGAAGCGGCAATGTCGTTGATTATTCCCCTGGGAATCTGGGGTGTTTCGCACTACCTGTTGCCTATCTTCACCGCGATCCTGATTCTGCTGGTGATCGTGTACTTCAGCTATCGGCAGACCATTGAAGCGTACCCAAACGGCGGCGGATCTTACACCGTCGCGAGTGAGAACCTGGGCAATAGCGCGGGCTTGCTGGCTGCGGCCGCGCTGATGATCGACTACATCCTGACTGCCGCGGTAGGTGTTTCCGCCGGCGTCACCGCGCTGGTAAGCGCCGTACCCGAGCTGCATTCGCATCAGCTTGCGTTGTGTCTGCTGGTTCTGGGCCTGATCGTGACCGTGAACCTCCGTGGAGCGAAGGAGTCGGGCATCGCCTTCATGTTGCCGACTTTCGCGTTTGTGGGCACGCTGCTGACGACGATCGCCTGGGGCGCCTTTCGCTGGTTCACCGAAGGGCATCACCCTGTCGCGCTTGCACCGCCCCCACCGCCTGTGGCCAACCCGATCCTGTACCTCGCCCCATGGCTTTTGCTGAAGACATTCTCCAACGGATGCGCGGCGATGACCGGTGTGGAAGCTGTCTCGAATGGCGTGACTGCATTCAAAGAGCCTCGTGCCAAGCGTGCGAATATGACGCTGACCGTCATCATCTTCATGCTGATCGTCCTGTTGGCCGGCTTGTCGTGGGTGGCGAAGATCTATGGCGTCACCGCGATGGATCCGGATGCACACCACTACCAGAGCGTGCTTTCGATTGAAGTTGCCGCGGTGTTCGGGCGTGGGTGGTTTTACTTCCTCACCATGGCAAGCGTGCTGACTGCTTTGAGCTTCAGCGCGAATACTGCGTTTGCAGGTTTCCCACGCATGGCGCGTGCGATTGCGATGAAGGACTACCTGCCACACGTGTTCCTGCTGCGCGGCCGCCGTCTGCTGTTTTCGCACGGCATTTATGCGCTGACGGGTTTTACCGCGCTGATCCTGATCCTGTTCAACGGTGTGACGGATCGGCTCATTCCTCTGTACGCCATTGGCGCGTTTCTGGCATTCACGTTGAGCCAGGCAGGCATGGTCAGACACTGGCTGCATTGCCCGGAGGAACCGGGACGCGGCATCAAGCTGTTTTTGAATGGGCTGGGCGCGGTGGCGACGGGTATCACGCTGCTCATTGTGTTGGTGACGAAATTCATCTCGGGCGCCTGGATCACGGTCATCCTGGTGCCGGTGCTGATTGGCATCATGCTGGCGATCAAGCACCACTATGCGCGCGTGAAAGTGGAAACGGCCGACCCTACGCCGTTGCGACTGACGGGCCTTGAGCCGCCCATCGTGGTGATTCCCATGGCCCGCTGGGACAAGATTGGCGAAAAGGCCATGCGCTTCGGCATGCTGATGAGCCCGATCGTCAAAGTAGTGCATGTTCACAGCGACGATGAGATATCGGCGGTCGAAGATGTGTGGGAAGAGCTGGTGCTCAAGCCTATCCGCGAACACGGGTGTGCGGAGCCGGAGCTGGTAACAGTACAGAGCACCTACCGTACGATCCTGTCGCCGTTGATGGACTATGTGTTGAAGCTCGAAGACGAGAACCCTGGCCGCAAGGTCGCCGTGCTGTTGCCGGAGCTTGTGGTGCGTCATTGGTGGGAGAATCTGCTGCACAACCAGCGTGTGCAATTGCTGAAGCTCCTGTTGTTGCTCAAAGGCAATCAGCGCATCGTTGTTGTCAACATCCCCTGGTACCTGTGACATGTTGAGCGGCTGGCTTATGCAGACCGTCCTGCGGTCCGGGTTCGATGCGCCGGAGGAAGTCGTTCAGTTGTTTGTGGGCGGAAGCGAACTGCATGGCGCCAAGGTCGGCGCTACCGATGATCTGGATGTGTATGGCATTTTTCTCGAACCGCCCGCGAAGGCTCTTGGATTCACGGGCCGCGGCCACTTTGTGTGGTCGACCGCGAGCGATGAACGGCGCAACGGTCCTGATGATGTTGATCTAACGTTATATTCCCTGCAGCGCTGGGCAGAGCTCGCGATGAAGGGAAATGCAACCGCGCTCCACTTTGTGTTTGCGGAGGCGACCTCGGAAAGCCTGCCGATCTGGGAAGATGTTCATAACAGCCGGGAGATTTTCCTTTCCAAGCGCTCCGCGGAACAGTTTCTTGGCTTTGCGGAAAATCAGAAACAGCGTATTACCGGCGAAAAGGGCCAGGGCAACAAGGGCATCCGCCATGAATATGTCGGGAAATTCGGATACGACACCAAGGCCGCGATGCATTGTCTCCGGCTTTATTTCGAATGCATCGAGCTGATGGAAACAGGCCGCATCACTCTGCCGCGTCCTGAGAAAGATCTGCTCATCGATGTGCGAAGCGGGGGTTGGACGTTGGAACGGTTTCTGCGATTTGCGCAAGAGCTGGATGCCAGGGCACGCACGGCAGCGGAGGCTTCAACATTGCCCGATGCCGTGGATGTTGTTGCGGTATCGGAGTTGGTGGCCGAAGTTCATCTGAAGTTTTGGGGCTGTTCACAGGTATAAAAATGCGTGCAAGCGAAAATGCTGAGCGCTGAAGGCGCGTTCTATACCAGCCCAGGGCGGAGCCATGGGTATGCACCCGCCTGGCAATTGAGGGCTGAAAGCCAGGCCTTTCAAGGTCTCTGCCTCATAGTGAAAACGCTACGTGAGAACGTCGCACGAGGTCTTTGTTTTGCTTAAGGACACGGGTTCACCCGTGTCGTATGTTGCGGGAAGATCGCGGCTTGAGCCGCTGAGGTACCCGTATCAAGCGTGGGAAGGTGATGGAGTCGCGGGGAGGTGCTGTGGCGGCCTTGGAACGGTTTCCTCCGGGGCTGAAGCCCGCTTAGTTTTGACTTTGAACGTCACGGGTGAACCCGTGACCTTAAGCAAAACGATCTGGTGCCGCAGACACTTTCAAGCTTCCATCGGATGAAGTTCGTGGCCTTGAAAGAACTGGGGCTGAAAAGCCCGATCTATAGTCACGTCACTATAGATCGGGCCTTCAGCCCTCGCCTTTGTTATGTACTCTGCACCCAGGGCTTCTCCACCCCAGCGAGCCAAGAACGCTCGCCGGGGACCCCGGTTCGCCCTGGGCTGGTATAGGGCGCGCCGTTGGCGCTTAGAGCAGTTCCGGTAATACTGTGGTCTCCAAACGGCGGAGCATGCCATTTTCATCCGGAGAAAAAGGCTTCAGCACCCTCTCTCGACCCCCGCTCGAGTAAAGAGCGCTCGCTGGGGACCCCGGCTCTTCGATCCACACCATTACCAAAACCGCTTAGGCCGACTGGCTTTGCCGAGAGTTAGGCTGCATTTTTGCAGACGATGCTTGTGTCGTTACTGGTGTGTAGCCAGCCATTGTGCAAGCTTCGGTTCCTGTGCGTTGCGAAAGACGATGCAGGCATCGATGGCTTCGAGCGCGCTTTTCAGAGCCCGGTCTGCGGCCTGCACCTTGTGCGTGGCGAAGAAGTCTTCCACATCCTTGTGGGCCGCAGGGGAGCAGAAGCTTCCGGTAACACCGACGATCTGGTTGCCGCTGCTCATGGTGAACTGGGCCTGGACCTTGTCCCAGTTGGCCTTGATGTATTCCCAGGCAACGGGCCGCGTCTGGTAACGGGACAGTTCGATTGCCATCGGAATCCAACTGTCCTGGTTGCGCACTGCCCCACTGGTGACGTAGTCGAGGGTCCTGCGCACAAGCGCGGGGTCGTCAAAACCTGCCAGGGAGAAGAGCGCGTTTTCACGCTTTTCAGGGTCCTGCGCCGTTTTACCGAATTGAAGCAGAGCGTCGTAGAAGGCCGCATCGCCCTTGGCCGTTGCAATGCCGACCGCGGCGGTGGCGAGTTCGGGTGGAACCGTGCTGTCGCCTTTCAGATAGCGCTCGGCGATTTGACGAGCCTGGGTGACGACGGTTGGGTCGTCTGCCGCGCCCAGCACCCGGAAAAGCTCAACGCGGCGCGCAAGCGCGTGGGTTTCTTCATGTTCCGAAACCGGCGGAAGCGCAGCATAGAGCGGGCCGTACTGCTGCCGTATCCAGGCTGCAAGCGCCTTATGCTCGGCGTCATTGGCAACGCGTTCATTGATCGTATTCAGGCCGGCAAAGCTCTGCGCCAAGACAGCATCGCTGGGATCGGCCTTGAGCGCGCCGACAAGATCGAGGTAGTCGCCAACACTGCTTTGTCCGGCACGCATGAGCGCAAGCCGGTCGCCGATCAGGTCAATCCGCTCCGGCGCCGTGAAGGTCGCGGCATTCGCGATCACAGCATGCAGTGTGGCGGGATCGTATTCGCTGCGGTAATAGCCTTTGGAAGCGGCGTTGGCGAAGGTCAGTTTGCTGACGCCCGCAAGCGAGGTGGTTGAGGGTGTAATGACCTGGCAAACGCCGCCCTTCACGCAAACCGGAATCGTCCAGCTTTGTGCTGCAGCACTGGGTGTAGCCCGGAGGAAGAACCGGCTCTGCGAAACGCCGACGCTTCCATTAGAAGCGTTGAAGGTGAGCAGCGGTACGCCAGGTTGCGCGACAAAACTCTCCATGATCTTGTCGACGGGCTTCCCGCTGGCGGCGGTCTGCGCTCCCCAGAAATCTTCCGCCGTGGCATTGCCGTATTTGTGTGCGTCCAGATAGTTGTGGACGCCTTTGCGGAAGGTTTCTTCCCCGAGGTAGTTCTCCACCATGTTGAGCACAGCGCCGGCCTTGCCATAGCTGATGCCGTCAAACTGCTGGTTGATTTCTTCCGGCGTGTCGGCCTTGGAGCGAATCGCGCGCGTGGTGGGCGCCGAATCTGTATTCATGGTGCTGTTGAGTGACAGCGCCTCATCTTCGCGCAGACCCCAGGTGGGCTGCCATTCGTTGACTGCCTTGTACTCCATCCACGTGGCGAAACCTTCGTTCAGCCATAGGTTGTTCCACCATTGCATGGTGACGAGATCGCCGAACCACTGATGCGCCATCTCGTGGGCTACATCCGTAGCGACGCCCTTCTTCGCGCCGAGCGTTGCTGTCTTCTCATCGACAAGCTGTGCGGATTCGCGATAGGTGATGCAGCCCCAGTTCTCCATCGCACCGGCTTCAAAGTCCGGAATCGCGATCATGTCCAGCTTGGGCATGGCGTACTTGATGCCAAAGTACTGGTCGTAATAGTGAAGAAAGTGTTCGGCGGCGTGCAGTGCGAAAGGCGTCATCGCGAGCTTGTCGGGCGTCGAGCACGAACGGATGGGAATTCCGTCGGCCTCGCCCTTGCTGCATACCCAGTCGCCCACCTGGAAGGCCAGCAGATAGGTGGACATGCGTGGCGTGCGTGCGAAGGTCTGCGTATGCTTGCCGGCCCCGGCAGGCTTGTCGCTCAGCATGTTGGTGTTGGCGATCACGATGTCGCCATTGTCGATGGTGAGGGAAAGATCGAAGGTCGCCTTGAGTGCGGGTTCATCAAAGGAGGGAAATGCGCGGCGGGCGTCGGTGGATTCAAACTGCGTTACCGCGTAGTTGCGCTTGGCGGTCTTGGAAAGATAGAACCCGCGCAGCTTGTCGTTGAGTATGCCGGTGAACTCAATCGTGAGCGCGTGTTTGCCGGCGGGCAGTGCGTTGGCGAACGTGAACGTCGCCTGCTCGTTGTCGGCGTTGTAGCTGACCGTGCCGGTCTGGCCGCCGGACTTCACGCTCCCAATTTTGATTTCGGCAGAGTTCAGCGTGATGGCGGAGCTCGGTGCATCGAGCGATAGATCGATGGTCTCTTCTCCGGTAAAGGTTGCGGCCTTTAGATCGGGCGAGAGATGGATCGTGTAATGCTCGGGATGAACGCTGGTGGCCAGGCGCTGAGCATATGCAGAGACGGCAAGGACGGGGACGGCAAAAAGCGCTGCTGCCGGAAGAAAACGGAAAAATCGCATAGATAAAGTTACGCGAATGGCAAGGCTTTTGTTCAGGGAATGTGATTGCCCGGTGACGAATGCCGATGTTTCACGAGAGCGCGCGAAGGCGGCCTACGGCGGCCGAAATCACCTCGATGGCGCGGTCGATTTCCTCCGCGGTGGTTAGCCGCGAAAGCGAGAGCCGGAGGCTGCTGCGAGCGTCCGCGGACGTCAAGCCCATGGCGAGCAGGACATGGGAGGGTTCGGTTGCGCCCGACATGCAGGCTGCTCCAAAACTGGCGGCGATGCCCTGGATGTCCAATGCGATCAGCAGAGCTTCGGCATCGACCCCTGCGAAGCGGAGATTGGTGGTGTTCGGCACACGCGGAGCGTCTGCAGCGTTCACGGCGCTGTCGGGGATCGCTTCCATGAGGCTCGATTCAAGCCGGTTCCGGAGCGCCGCTAAGGTTTGGGAAGCATCGGAGGCGAGCCACTCCCGGGCGAGTTCGGCTGCGCGTCCCAGAGCCACGATGCCGGGTACGTTTTCCGTGCCTGCGCGGCGCTGGCGCTCATGGGGGCCGCCATGGAACAGCGGGGTCAGTGCGACGCCTTTGCGCACAAAGAGCACGCCCGTACCTTGCGGTGCGTACATCTTGTGTCCGGAAATCGACAGCAGATCGACATTCTTGAATTCGCCGGAAAGATCCAGGGGCAGCTTGGCGGCCGCCTGCACGGCGTCGGTATGGACCAGTACGCCGTGAGCCTTGGCTATCCGCGCCAGCTTACCCACAGGCTGGATGGCTCCGGTCTCGTTGTTGGCCAGCATGACAGACACCAGCTTCGTATGCGGGCGAAGGGCCGCTTCCAGCGCGGCAGCGTCCACGACGCCGTCGCGCCCAGGTGGAAGGTAGGTGACTTCGATCCCACGCTTTTCCAGGGACTCGGCGGCATAAAGAACAGCATGATGCTCGATGCTGGTGGTGATCAGGTGCGCGTGCTGATGCGTATCGAGAAACGGCTGCAGCACGCCGCTCAGTGCGAGATTGTCGCTCTCCGTCCCTCCTGAGGTAAAGACGATCTCCTTGGGTGTGCAACTGAGCAGAGCAGCCACGGAACCGCGGGCTCGTTCAACGGCAGATCGCGTGCGTTGGCCGGAACGGTGCGCGGAACTGGGGTTGCCAAACCCTTCCGACCAGAACGGTTGCATGGCTTCCACAACTTCAGGAAGCACAGGTGTGGTCGCGTTCGCGTCGAGATAAATGCGCTGCACAATTTGATTCTAGCGAGACCTGGGGCACCCGGCGATGGCTACTCCACCCCAGCCCCGCTCTGGTAGGCTGGACGCGCTTCTTGAAAAAGTTCCGAGGTGAATGTATGCGGTTGCGAATGACGGTAGTACTGATGGCAGCTCTTTGTTGCGGAATGGCGAATGCCCAGATGAGCCCGGCTCCGGCTGCGGCCCAGGCCGGTGCGCCGATGGAGCCGTCCAAGGCGCTCGATGCGATGCTGAACCAGCTTGAACACGATGTGGTTCCGGCGGCAAAGGCCATGCCGGCGGATAAGTACAACTTTGCTCCCAGCGCGCCTGGGGTATTTGCGGAAAAGAGTTCGGCAAAATTCGATACGGTGCGCACGTTCGGTGAAGAGGTCGCCCACATCGCGCAGGCGAACTACTACTTCTACAGCACGGTGAGCGGCATCAAGCCTGATGTGGACATGCGCGCGATGGCCAAGATGACCGATAAGGAATCCGCGGTCAAGGCGCTCGAAGGCTCGTTCGCCTTCGCGCACCGGGCAATCGCTACCGTGACGGCGGCCAATGCGTTTGAAACGATCAAGGGCGCAGATGGGATGAATACCCGTGCGACGCTGTCCGCTTTTGGTGTAGCCCATGGATATGACCACTACGGACAGATGGTGGAGTACCTGCGCATGAACGGGATCATTCCGCCTTCGAGCGCGAAGTAAGCGTTGCTTGCACCTGGAATAGGCGGGGGCAACAGCAGGTCTCTCCGCTACGCGGCTACGCCGCTCCGGTCGAGATGACAATGTTGTAGGTGATGAAAGAAAGACAATGGCCACGGCGCGATGCCGTGGCCATTGCTTTTTGGCTGTCGTGGTTACGCGCGGTCTGCCATAGGTATATAGGGCGCAGGGTAGGCGGGGCCGGTGTAGTCGGCACGTGGGCGGATCAGGCGATTGTCGTCATGCTGTTCGATGACATGCGCGCACCAGCCGGCGATGCGGCTTATTGCGAAGATAGGGGTGAAGAGATCAATGTCGATCCCAAGCGTGGTGTAGGTGCTGGCGGAGTAGAAATCGACGTTGGCGTTCAGCTTTTTTTCTTCTTTTACGAAAAGCTCGATCGCGCGTGACATCTCGTACCACTTGGGATTCGCATCTTTGCCCAGGTCTTCGGACATGCGGCGCAGATGGGTGGCGCGTGGATCTTCGGTGGTGTACACACGGTGACCGAAGCCGGAAATCTTCTGCTTGGCGGCAAGCATCTTGCGGACATGCTCGACCGGATCTTCGCCGGTTTTATCGATCTCGTACAGGATGTGCATCACGGCTTCGTTGGCGCCGCCATGCAGCGGTCCTTTGAGTGCACCAATCGCGCCGGTGATTGCCGAGTGAATGTCCGACAGGGTCGCCGCAATGACGCGTGCGGCGAACGTGCTGGCGTTTAACTCATGGTCGGCGTGCAGCACCAGCGCGACGTCGAGCGCCTTGGTGGCCGTGTCGGAAGGGCGGTCGCCGTTCAGCATCCACAGGAAGTTGGCCGCATGCGACATCGCCGGATCCGGCTCCATCAGCTCTTTGCCTTTGCGGATGCGATCGAAATCCGCCACGATCATCGGGATCTGGGAGGTCAGGCGAAAGCTCTTGCGCATGTTGGCTTCGTGTGTCGAAAGCTTCTCGTCCTCGTCGTACAGGCTGAGCAGGGAAACCGCGGTGCGCAGCACTTCCATGGTCGGCGCGGTCTTTGGAACGCTGCGCAGGAATGCCGTGACTTCAGCGGGTAATGCACGCGCTGCGGACAGATGGCGTGAAAAAGCCGCCAGGTCGGCGGCGTTGGGTAGAGCTCCATTCCACAGCAGGTAGGTCGTTTCTTCAAAAGACGACTTCTGCGCCAGTTCGTGAATATCAATGCCACGGTAGGAAAGAATTCCATTAGCTCCATCGATAAAACAAATGGAGGATTCGTTGGCGACTACGTCTTGCAGGCCCTTGGGCGCGGTAGCGGACATGTAACTTCTCCGAGCGAAAAAAATCAACGGATTTGATTATCGGCGCGAATTCAAGGGCTTGTCACGATGCATGGCCGAATATCGGAGTGCTTGTGCGAGGACTTGTCAGGAGTTAAAGCGAGTGGGCGAAAAAGGCGTGAGATCGACGGATGTCTGCCTGCCTTCCAATAGGTCGGCCATCACCATGGCCGTCGCGGGTGCAAGGAGAATGCCATTGCGGAAGTGTCCGGTGGCGACGAACTCGTCTGCGCCGAGACGCGGCTTCGTTTCACATGCGCCAAGCAGCGGCAGCGAGTCGGCGGTTGCGGGGCGAAGGCCGGCCCAGGCTTCGAGCTGTGGCGACGCGGTTTCCGACCCAAGCGCTGGCACCAGTTCTGCAGCCAAACTGCGCAGGTGGGCGAGATCGTGGGCGTGGGTGTGCGTGTCATAGCCGGCATCTTCGACGGTGGCTCCGATCAGCGCGGTACCTGCCTGCACGCCCTGGGTTCGAGGCACGATGTAGACGTCCTCGCGGCGATGAACCTCACCCAGATCTGTCCCCGCGGGAATGCGAACGCGCAGCATCTGGCCTTTGCGGGGAAAGATCGCCGCGTCACGCTGCGGCCATGCACCTGTGGCATGGACAATCCGCTTCGCTGCAAGGTCTCGTTCAGGGGTCCAAGAGGCATGTTCACGGAGATCGATGTTCGTGGACCGAATCGCTGCGCACAATGCGAGTCCCAGCTGCCTGGGATCGAGTGAATGTTCGACGAGACGCATTGTTTTGCCGCTCGACAGGTGCTGGATCGTCGTATCTGTTTGAAATGGAACGGGTATTCCGGAAAGAGCTTCGATCCGCCTCAGAAATGCGGGATACAGCGAGATGCTGAGCCCTGCCAGCCCACTGAGTGCAGATGGATTGTGGGGATCAAGATCGGCAAGCATGCCGGCGGCCGCGGACGAAGCGTGCGAAAATGCCCTATCGCGCTCCAGCACAACCACTTGCGCGCCACGGCTGTGAAGTTCCAAGGCAAGAGACAAACCGATAACCCCCGCTCCTGTAATCAGAACGTCAGGTTGCGGCAGCGCGGGAAGGGCCATTCGCATCTCAGTTTAGTTGAAGTCCTCGCTTTTTTTCCGCGTCAACCGGGTACGCTCCGGGTGCGCGGACCGGGCCCCCAGGTCCAAGCAATTCGGAACGCCTGTAGCGCACGCGGTGACGTTCCGTAAAAAACCATGCAAGGGAGACAAAGCATGAATGAAAATGATCGCGCATACGTCGTACAGCCGAAGGCCCCAGGTTGGCTTGTCGGCGTTGCAGTTGCCGGTTTAGTCCTGGCGCTTGGAGCGCTGGGCTGGGCACTTGGCCTGCAGAACCACTACAACCAGGCGCAGTCGCAGTACCAGCAGGACATGGCGTCAGCCAACCAGCGTAATTCTGCCCTCGACCAGAAACTTGAAGAAACCAACGAGCGCATGCGTGCCCAGGCGGAAACTCTTGGACAGAGTGTGGGGCTTACCCAGAAGCAGTTGGAAGACAAGTCGAACCAGTTGATCGCGGCGCAGCGCGCTTCCTCGGCGGCAACTAGCCGGCTGGCCAAGGCCCAGGAAGCGACGGCCAAGCAGGTAGGCGATGTGCAGAGCGACGTTTCGGCTGTCAAGACAGACGTGGGCGGCGTCAAGACCGATGTAGCGACGACGCAGGCGGACCTGGCAGCGACCAAGACGGCGATGAACTCAATGAAGGGTGATGAGGGCGTGATGAGCGGCCTGATCGCGACCAATCACGACGAGCTGATGGAGTTGAGACGTCGCGGTGAGCGCACCTACTACGAGTTCAAATTGCACAAAGGCGAGGCTCCTCAGAACGTGGGCACGATCAAGCTTGCGCTCAAGAAGGTCGACACGAAAAAGTCGAAATTCACGCTGGCTTTGAACTCCGACGACAAGAACATCGAGAAGAAGGATAAGAACCTCGATGAGCCGGTGCAGTTCTATTCGGGCAAGACTCCGGCGCTGTTCGAGATCGTGGTGAATAACATCAGCAAGAATGAAGTGGATGGTTACCTGAGCACTCCCAAGAACGTTCCGGGACCGATCACGCAGTAACCGCTCAAAGTGCAGGAATGAAAAGGCCACGCGCAATGCGTGGCCTTTTCCTTTGGCTTCATGGTTCTCTCAAGGAATATTGGCTGTAGCCGTACCCTGATTACGCAAGGCGAGCGAGACGGACGCGGATTTCTTTGTCTGCCACGCCTGCGCATTGGTGTTGGGGAATTGGAGCACCACCTGGCCATCCAGCGGTTTTCCGGGCTGAACTTCGTCATCGAAGCCCAAAGGGTGCGGGGTGGTAGAAGCGAGTTGCGGAAAAATCGTGGCAAGGCGGGCGAGGTCGCCGCGATTGACGACGGAACCAGCAGGCTGCGAACCGTCCGCCAGCGTCAGTGAGCCGTTGATATCGTCGACGGTGAAGGGCAAGTGGTACCGGTCTTCGAGGCGCACGCTCACAACAACGTAGAGGTCGTCTTCCGCAGCCGGGTCCTGGCCCACGATGTTCATGGTGCCGGACTTGGATTTTGCGGCCGCGAACTCCGTGTGCGGTGCGAAGGTCTGCACGCCCGTTACTGTGAGTTTTGAAGTTTGACGCGGAATAAACAGAAAGATCGCTGCGGCGATTGCGGCCAGAACGCTGGCCGCAATCAGGATGGAAACAAGCGGACTGCGGTCGGGGGGAGGAGCAAGGGAAAGTTCAGCCATGGCTCGGACAGGATAGCGCGGTTGCGTCATGGGAAGAAGTTGTGGGCAATGACGACTTGTCCAAGCGGATAGAGCGCGGGCCTATCGGCAGAGGATGGGGCTCCTATTTCGTCACATCTCCGTGTTCGAGAAGATTCAGCGCCGTTGGCGTTCGGACATGTGGTCATTTCCTCCCGGCATCGCCGGACCCGTGATTCCTTTGCATGCTCCGATGCTTTGGGAGAAGCGTGTGTCTGTTGCGGCGGTTACACTGCGTTCGCGGAAGATCGAGGGAGATTGCTCATGCTGAACCGTCGCAACTTTTTGAAGACCGGAGCGGCCGCCTTGCCGCTGGCTGCCACACTCGACGCTTTGAATCCGGCTGCGGCCCTGGCCGCCGGTGTGAGCGCCGCCGCCGCGGAGCCTCGTCTGGTCCCTCTGCCCGCGCGCCTGACGCCCGCGGAAGCGGGATCGCGAGGCTGGCAGAGCAAGGTTCGGCGTGTGGGCCAGACCAACATGACGGAGCATGACCCGGCCGTGATGGACGTGGAAGCCTGGGCGGATTACTGGCACAAGGCCGGCGCGGACATCGTGTTCGTCAGCGTGACAGGGATCCTGGCTTACTATCCGTCGAAGGTGAAGTTCCATCGCCACGGAAAGTTTTTGAATGGGCGCGATTTCTTCGGTGAGTGCCTGGCGGCCGCGAAAAAGCGCGGTATGCGCGTGGTCGCCCGCATGAGTCCCGATCTGAACTGGGGCGATGCGTTGGAAGCACACCCGGAATGGGCCATGCGCAACAAGGATGGTTCACCCCAGTTCAATGGGGAAGAACCCCGCCTGTTCAAGACCTGCATGTTTTCCAGCTACATGGAGGACTACGTTCCGGCGGTCATGCGCGAGGTGAACGCTCTCTATGACGTGGACTGCTTCTATACCAACGGGTGGCCTCCTCTGGGGAGTTTGCCGGAGTGCCACTGTGCGGCGTGCAGCAAGCTGCCGCCCAGTAACACGCCCGCGTACTGGCGAGCGTTCAACGACCGGATGTTCGACCTGTGGCGTGCCTACGATGCGATTGCCAAAGAGAAGAAGCCGGACAGCTTCTATTTCGCGAATCTCGGCGGCAACGTGCATGCAGGTCCGAATCTTGAACGCCTCGGCCGAACGGCGGCTTGGCTGCAGTGCGATAACCAGGGACGCACGAATGACGATCCTGCCGTGTGGGGATGTACGCTGCAGGGCCGCGTGTGCCAGGCAATCGGCGACGGTCAGTTCGCAGCCAATGTGACTGCGGCCTATTCCACCGGCCTGGTGCGGTGGCGTAATGGAGCGAAGAATGCCGCCGAAGCCACCATGTGGATGAACGAAACGCTGGCCAGCGGCATGGTGCCGTATTACCACTTCGTCGGCGCGGAAACGGGCATGGGAGAAGACCGCCGCTGGGAGAAAGTTGGTACGGAGTATTTCCAGTGGACAGCCAAACACGATGCGCACTTTACGCCGCAGCGGTCGATTGCGAACCTCGGCGTGGTCATGGGGCAAAGCACGCAGTTGCTCTACAAAGGCCCTGGAAGCGGAAACTTCCGCGAGTACATGCGCGATACCACGCACGGCGTGTATGAAACGCTGCTGCGCGGACGCTTTGCTTTCGACTTCGTGCACGAGGACCGATTGGAACTTGCGCGGCTCAAAAAGTACCGCGCTCTATGGCTGCCGAACATTGCAATGCTGAGCGATAAGCAATGTGCGCAGATTCGCGCCTATGTGCAGGACGGAGGCTCGGTGCTGGGGAGTTTTGAGACTGGCATGTACGACGAAGATCTGAAGCCGCGTACACAGTCCGGGCTGGCGGACGTTTTCGGAATTGAGACAGCGGGCGCCGCTGTGGGAACGAATGGCGTTGCCTATTACGGGCGGCTTGAACGCTCCCATGCGATTCTCGAAGGCTTTACGGACACGAACTGGATTCCCGGAGCCCAGAACCGCCGCCCGTTGAAACCGGTTCACGAGCCTGTATTGACCGTGGTGCCCGGGTTTGTGCAGTATCCGCCGGAGTTGGCTTATCCGCCGGTTTCTCACACAGACGAGCCGGCCGTCGTGTTGCGTGAAAACGGCGCCAGCCGCTGTGCCTATTTTCCCGGCGATGTGGAGCGCTCCTACTGGCTCACCGGTCACGGCGACATCCTGCGGTTGCTGCACAATACACTACGCTGGCTGACACGCGATGAGCGGGTAGTGAGTGTGGAAGGGGATGGCTTCGTGGAGATGCTGGCCTGGGAAACCAGGCCGGGATATGCCATCCATCTGCTGAACTACACCAATCCCAACGCACATCATGGCTGGATGCAGCAGACGTATCCGCTGGGTTCGCAGAATGTCACCATGATGTTGCCGCAGGGGGTGCGCGTACGTGCTGTCGATCTGTTGCGAGCGGAGAAGAATGTGCCGTTCAAGGTTGAAGGGCAGACGTTGCGGTTTACGGTGCCCAGTGTTGGGGACTATGAGGTAGCAGCGGTGACGGTGGGGTGAGCCGGTTACTGCAGTTTTTCTGCCTTTGCATTTGCCTTTCTTGTTGTCATCCCCGCAGGGGATCTGCTTCTTCTTTTTGCTTCCACAAATCTGTCATCTCGACCGGAGCGGCGTAGCCGCGTAGCGGAGAGATCTGCTTTCTTTTGTGGCTGTGACCATGCGTGAGTATGCCACTCCGAATACTCCTACCCGAAGCGTTTTGGGGGCCACCAAAGACAGCAGGTCTCTCCGCTACGCTTCGCTTCGGTCGAGATGACAGTGTTGTGGTGGAAAAGCCGCGACAGCAGATCCCCTGCGGGGATGACAACCAAAAAAGCAAGTGCGTCGCCAGAACCTAAGGCCGTGGCCGCAGTGTCCCCAGAAACGTATCCACAGACTGCGTATTGATCAGATCGGCGGCCGTGAGCCACGCGCGTCGAAGCTGCACGATGCCATGATCGATCAAGTCAAGCTCGTCGATGGAGTGGGCATCGGTATTCACAATCAGCTTGCAGCCCTGTTCTTTCGCGACCCGTAGGTTGAGGTCGCTAAGGTCGGAGCGTGCAGGTGCAGCGTTGTGCTCCACCGCGATACCGAGCTTCGCGGCTACAGGCAAGAGCTTGGCCAGATCGATTTTGTAAGGATCGCGCTTCAAAACCTTCCGGCCGGTCGGGTGGCCGAGAATCTGGATGTACGGATTTTCGCAGGCACGCAGCATGCGCGCGGTCATTTCTTCTTCCGACTGATTGAAGCCTGAATGCACGCTGGCGATCACAATGTCGAGTTGCGCGAGTGTTGCGTCCTCAAGATCGATGGAGCCATCGATGAGGATGTCGACTTCGATGCCGGCGAGAATGCGGAAGGGAACTGTGGGCTCTTCGACATTGGGTTCTCCGGCTTCCTGGCGCATTCGAAAGCGCGCCCACTGCGGCCCTCTCTTCGCTTCGAACTCCTGGGCGAGTTCATCGGAAACCTGACGGATGCGGGCAGCGTGCGCCAATGTCCGCTTGTCGTCCATGCCATTGGTCATGGCGAGATTCTTGGAATGATCCGTGATGGCGATGTATTCGAGGCCGCGCGCAATCGCGGCCTCCGCCATCTCGCGGATGGAGTTGGAGCCGTCCGACTCGGTGGTGTGCATGTGCACATCGCCACGCAGATCGCCGCGGACGATCAGGTGCGGCAGGGTGTGTTTGGCTGCAGCTTCGATTTCACCGCAGTTCTCACGCAGCTCGGGTGGAATGTAGTCCAGTTCGAGAGCGTTGTAGATGTCCTGCTCGGTCGCGGCGGCAACGATGGTGTTGTCTTCCAGGCGCAGCAACGCATATTCGCTGAGTGTGAGCCCGCGTTTGATGGCTCGCTGGCGCAGCGCCACATTGTGATGCTTGGAGCCGGTGAAGTACTGCAACGCCGCGCCATAACTTGCGCGAGGGAGCAGGCGGACGTCGACTTGCAGGTTGTTACGTAACGTGAAGCTGACCTTGTTCTGTCCCCTGGCGAGCAGCTTGTCGATCAGCGGCAGGGTTGCAACGTGTTCAACCGCCGCGCCGACTACGTCAGGTTCACAGGCCGGCCCCGTGACGAGCAGGTCGAGATCTCCCACCGATTCGCGGCCACGGCGCAGCGAGCCGGCGGGCGTGATGGTTTCAATGCCGGGAAACTGACGGATCAGTTCGCTGATGCGTTCGGCATGTTCGCGTGCCTGGTCGATACGGAAGCGCGAGACGTTCTTGCGGTGATCCTCGATGCCCTTGATCAGTTTGTCGGTAAACTTCTGGCCCATGCGCGGCAGTGTCAGCAGGTCGCCCCGCTTGGCGGCTTCTTCCAACTCGTCGATGTTGGAGACATTGAGCGCGGAATAGAGCATCGCCACGGTTTTGGGACCCATGCCCGGAAGGCGCAGCAGCTCGAGCATGGAGGGTTTGTACCGCGTCAGTAGCTCCTCACGCAGAGGCATGGTGCCCGTAGTGACCAGATCCCTGATATTCGTCGCCATGCCTTTGCCGATGCCGGGGATGGCCAGCAGGGCTTTGGGATCAGCCTCGGGCCCCGCAAGCGTGGCGAGCTGCGTGGTTTGCTGTTCAACAGCTTCCGCGGCGCGGCGGTAGGAACGCACCCGGAAGGGGTCGGCGGAGTCGATCTCAAGCAGGGCGGCGGTTTCGTCCAGAAGACGGGCGATTGTGATGTTGTCCATAGCGGCTCAGGAAAAATGCCTGAGTCAGTATGACGCAGCGGGATGAGGATGCGCTTGGCCTTGACGGCGGGTGAAGCATATCCCTGAAGATCACAACAAGAAACAACGGGCGAGCGGTTGAGCGCGCACAACCGCTCTCGCCGTCGTTTTCACACTTGTTTAGGAATTTGAGAGGAGGATGACCTGATCGGCCTGAGGGCCTTTGCTGCCCTGGATCACGTCGAACTCAACCTCATCGCCCTCTTTGAGGGCTTTATAACCGTCTGCCTGGATGGCGCTGTAGTGGACGAATACATCAGCACCTCCCTCCCTGCCCAGGAATCCATATCCTTTGGCATTGTTAAACCACTTCACCGCACCCCGATATTGAGACATAACTTTCCTTCCGGCCCGAGAACCCGACTGCATGGAGATTGAACTGCGTCTTCGACAGTAATCCGAAACAGTAGGAGATTTCACCGTCAGGAGCACGAATCCACCGCGATTACTTCAATGTGGCCTCACAGATGTTCATGCCGTCACAATCAGCGCTTTTTGGATGCTTTTTTACGCAGCGATTCGTAGAACAGCACCCCGATCAGGGTTTTGCCGTCATGAATCTTGTCCTGGTGGATCATGCGGATCACCTCGGACAGGGGGGTCATGTAGAGCTCGATCCTTTCGTCTTCCTCGGGTGTGGCTTCGCCGAGCGTCAGATCCTCGGCGATGAGGATGTTCATGGCTTCCGAAACGAAGCCGGGGCTGGCAAAGTATTTGACATGGTGCGACCAGCGTTTGGCGCGATAGCCGGTTTCTTCGATGAGTTCCCGCTTGGCGGCGGGAATCAACTTCTCGCCCGGTTCAATGCGGCCTGCCGGCAGTTCCAGCAAGAACTGGTCGGCCGCATGGCGATATTGGCGAATCAGCAGAATGCCCGGGTCTTTGGGATTCGTTCGAGTGTCCACCGCAAGTACTACGACCGACCCGTTGTGTCGCACAACGTCGCGGCGGGCGGTGACGCCTCCCGGTTCTTCCACCTGGTCTGCGGTAACCCAGAAGACTTTGCCCTTGTAGACGGTCTCGGAAGAGAGAACCTTCGCCTTCCCCTTGAGCCTTTTAGGCTTCGCGGCGGCAGGGCTCAGGGCCTTGGAGCTTTTTGGGGGAACGGCGAGCGACGGGGTGGCGGAGGTCGTCTTTTTGGCCATGACCGTACAGTACACGAGGCCAACTGGACCAGTCGTGGGATGAACACGGGGTAAATCCTGCATCGGAGTCAATCATTTTGCATCCAACCAGCGTGTATCCCGTGTATCCAAACCCCGGCATGATGAGAGACTGAAAACGCATGGAAGTCGAGTGCTACCCCATTTCGACGCTGCCCGGTACGAGTGCGCTGTTTCGCGACTATGCCGAGCCTGCTGCTGCGCACGATGCAGCGGCGTTGCGGCGTTGGTATCCGGCAGACCCTTTTTCCATGGCGTGGGCGAAGCGCTCACCGGAATTGCATCACGGGCACCGCACACGTCTCGCGGATGCCCTGCTGGCGCAGGCGGGCGAGTTTGGGGCGGATGAAGCCGCTCTCAGCAATATTGAGAAGCTTCGCGAAGGCGCTGCCGCGGTAGTCACGGGGCAGCAAGTGGCTCTGTTCGGCGGCCCCCTGCTTACGTTGTTGAAGGCGGCAACCGCGGTTCGCAAGGCGCAGGATGCGACCAGGCTAAGCGGGCGCGAGCACGTGCCGGTGTTCTGGCTGGCAAGCGAAGACCATGACCTACCTGAAGTCGATCAGCTTGCGCTTCCGACGAAGACGGAAGTGGAAACGCTGCACCTTGGGCTGCGCGTGGAGAAGCCGCTGCCGGTAGGCGGGCTGTCTGTTTCCGGGAAAAACGAGGAAGGCCAAGCCCGGCTCGAAGCCGCGATCGAGCATGCAAGCGACTTGTTGGGCTGGGCGCCCGTATGCGACTTGATTCGCGAGTGTTATGCCCCGGGACGGACCCTGGCACAGGCCATCGGGATGCTTCTGACCAAGGTCTTTGCGGCGCAGGGCCTGGTCGTGATCGATGCGTCGTCGCGCGAATTCCATGCGTTGGGCGCCGATGTTCTGCGCGCGGCGATTGAACGTGCCGATGAGTTGGAAGCAGCCCTGCTTGCACGCTCAGAGGAGCTTGTAAGCGCGGGTTATCACGCGCAGGTGCTGGTGGTGCAGGGGCACTCGCTGCTGTTTCTGCTCGAAGAAACATCGGGAGCCCGGTTGCCGTTGCGCCGGGTCGCAGACGGCAGTTGGAAGGCGGGAACACGGCCCTACACGTCGGCGGAGCTACTGGAGATTCTTGAGCGTGCGCCGGAACGGCTGAGCCCGAACGCGCTATTGCGGCCGGTATTTCAAGATGCGATCTTACCCACCGCCGCCTACATTGGCGGTCCCGCTGAAATTGCCTACTTCGCGCAGTCGGAGGTTATCTTCGAGCGCGTCCTGGGCCGGGTGACGCCGGTGTTGCCGCGTCTTTCAGCCACATTGGTTGAACCAGCGATTGCGTCGGTGATGGAGGCGCATGAAGTACGCGTCTCGCAGGTCTGGGAAGCCAAAACCCTCGACCAGTTGGCCCTGCGGTTGGGTGCGCGAGCTATGCCAATCGAAGCCAAGCGTAAGGTTGCGGCTGCCGGCAATGCCATGGACACCGAGTTGGGCGCTCTTACCGACTACATGTCCGCGATGAACCAGGATCTGGGGCACGCGGCCAGCGTCAGCGCGAACAAAATGCGCTATCAGATGAACCGTCTGCGGCGCATGATGGCGAACTTCGAACTGCAGAAAGAAGCGTCGCTGCGTAAGCATGCGACAGCCATCGTGCTGAACGTGTACCCGGAAGCCCATCTCCAGGAGCGCCTGCTGGGCGGCGTTTGGTTCCTGGCGCGTTACGGGGAAGGCCTCCCGGAGTTGCTGGTGCAGCATGCCGGGCAGGAATGTCCGGGCCACAAGGTTATCTTCCTTTAGAGGCAGTTAACAGGTAACAGCGAACAGTTAACAGCAGAGACCACGGCCCTCCCAACCATACCTTGTCATCTCGACCGAAGCGGAGAGATCTGCTGTTGTTCCCGTCCGTACATGGGCAGGAGCGGTCGCGCTCCCGCGCGATACCCCACCCTTTTCACGATGAAGCTATGAAAAGGATGGGCCACCCGATTTCCGGTACTGCTAGAGCAGTTTCGGTAATGGTATAGACCGAAGAGAGGGTGCTGAAGCCGTTTTCTCCCAATGAAAACGGCATTTCTCCGCTGTTTGGGGGACCACAGTATTACCGGAACTGCTCTAAACCCTGTTCTCTAATCTCTGTTCTCTGATCTCTCCAGTTCCAAGGGAACAAGCGGGCCACAGGCAGCGTATGCCTTCTGGAGGTTTGCGATGTTTCATCTTTTGTTTGTGCTGCTTCTTCTTCCGCTGGGTGCGATTCACTTTCTGCCGACGATCATTGCGGCACTCAAACACTCGCGCAGTGTTGTTGGCATTTTCCTGGTCAACCTCTTTTTCGGCTGGACGGTGATTGGCTGGATCATCGCGCTGATCTGGGCGTTGAGCAGCGAACGCGAGTATGTGTACGCTTACCCTGCTCAGCCTGTGTACAGACGTTACTGGTAAATAAGCGTTTCGCTTCCCGGCAGGGCGTTAAGGCATTTCCCATGAAGGTGTACCCCAGGGGCAAAGATGTTGAAGTCGTTTTCCCCAAAGAAAACGACCTTTTCAGCCGCTTCGGGAGGGCACAGCATCATGGGAAATGCTCTAGATATCCGTCCTGCCTGAAAGTTGCTTGAAACGGCCTCACTTTGCATAGACTGCAAAGGATGCAACAAGAGACAACTCCTGCACTCGAACGCACCCTGACGCTGCGTGGCGCGGTCACCCTCAATCTGCTGGACATGATTGGTGTCGGGCCGTTTCTGACGCTGCCGCTGCTGATTGCGGCGATGGGCGGTCCACAGGCGATGCTTGGCTGGCTGTGCGGCGCTGCGCTGGCAGTCTTCGACGGGCTGGTCTGGGCCGAGCTGGGCGCGGCCATGCCGGAGGCCGGAGGAACCTACCGGTATCTGACTGCAATGTATCCCGGCAAGTGGGGACGCTGGTTGGCTTTCCTCTTCGTCTTCCAGCTGTGTTTTTCCGCGCCGCTTTCGGTTGCGAGCGGCTGCGTTGGGCTTGCACAGTATGCCGGACGCTTACTGCCGTCACTCGCCGCTCCCGCCGCCACCCATGCTTTGCATCTGGGCTCGTACACGTTCGGTGTCAGTGCAGGCCACGCCACGCTGCTGGCCATCGCTGCCGTAGTGGTTGCGGTAGCGCTGCAATATCGAAGCCTGGCAAAGATGCGTTTTCTGTCCATGGCTTTGTTGGCAATCGTTCTGCTGACCATCGTGTGGTCGGTGGTGACCGGCATCCTGTATGGCCATTTCGCGAAGGTCATCGCATTTCCTCCTAACGCGTTCCATCTCGATCATGCGTTCCTCACAGGACTTGGATCCGCGATGCTGGTTGCGACCTATGACTACTGGGGCTATTACAACGTCACCTTTCTGGGTGGCGAAGCGCGCGACCCCGGACGCACCATTCCACGCGCCGTGTTGCTGTCCATTGCGGTTGTCGGAGTGTTGTACCTCGCGTTGAACGCAAGTGTGTTGTCCGTGCTGGGCGCGCCGGAGCTTATGGCCGCGCAGAATGTCGAGGCACGCCGTGCACTTCTCTCGCAGTTCATGCAAACGGCGTATGCCCCTTCCTTCGGTGTGCACGCAGCGAATATCCTGGGCGTACTCGCGGCTGTGCTGGTGATGATTACGGCATTCGCCAGCGTGTTTTCGCTGTTGCTCGGCTACTCGCGAATCCCTTTTGCGGCGGCGCGCGACGGCAACTTTCTTAAAGCGTTCGGGCGGCTGCACCCGACGCGCAACTTCCCGTATGTGTCTTTGCTGGCACTGGCCGGTGTGGCGTGTCTCTGTTGTTTTCTCTCACTTGGAGACCTGATCGCCAGCCTGGTTGTCCTGCGAATCGTTTTGCAGTTTTCGCTCCAGCATGCGGGGGTGATTGCCTTGCGTATCCGCCAGCCGGATCTTGTCCGGCCATTCCGCATGTGGTTGTATCCATTGCCGCCCGTGCTGGCGCTGATCGGTTTTGCATTCGTGGTTCTCGCGCGGCCCAACTTTGGCCGTGAGCTGATGCTGGCCGCAGTGGTTGCCATCGCCGGAACTATTGTGTTTCTTCTGCGCCGTGAGGCTGCTGGGGGAACGACACAGCCGAAGCATGGTTAGGGACGAGGCCTTCCGTGACATCTACTGGGAAAGCAACAGCAGATCCCTTGTTGGGGTGACGGAAAGAAAAGCAAAAGCAAGATCAAAAGGCCGTAAAGCACGCAACTTCGCTCCTGCGGTGCAGGTCTAAACTGACCATGAGGGAATTGCGTACGATGAGCCGTTTCCTGATTGCCGTGCTCCTGTTCGGCGAAGCGGTTGCCCTGGCCGGCGCGCAACATAAGCCCGCTTCGCCGAAGCCGGCCTCTCCCATCGCAGTGCCGAGCGACGGTACCGACTCTGCGGCTCCGCCCGATGCCGCGCAGGCAAAAGCCGCTTCGACATTCGCGAAATCACGTACACCTGCAGCCAGGGCGGCCAAATCGGCGGCTCCCAAGGCCCTGACGCCGCTGTCTCCGCGTGAGCGCGTTGTGCAACTGCTGGACCGTTTTACCTATGGGCCCCGCCCCGGAGATGTCGACCGCGTCCTCGCGATGGGTGGCGATCAGTGGGTGGAGCAGCAGCTGAATCCTGACTCTGTTCCCGATCCCGTGCTCAACCATCGTTTGGCGGACTACTTCACCCTGGGCATGAATCCTCAACAGGTCATTACTTTCTTCCCGGACCGCGCCCAGGTTTATGCGGTTGCTGAAGGCCGTGTACCGTATCCCGCTGACCCGCTACAGAACGCGGTGTACGAGGTCCAGGTCTTCAAGTGGGATAAAGAGAAAGACGCCAAGCGTCCTGACGGCTCCGGCCAACCGCGTCCTGAACCGACCGACGCGGAGAAGGCAGAAGCGAAGAAGCGGGACCAGGCTACCGCCGCGCGCATTGCGGGTGAGCTATTCGCGCTGCCGAAGCAGCAACGCATGAATGCGCTGATCGCGATGCCGGTGGAAGATCGCATCGCGTTCACGGGCAATGGCAATCTTGCCAACGAACAGCGCGCGCAATTGCTCGCCGGCTTCACGCCGCGCGAACGCGAAACGTTTCAGGCGATGGCCGGCCAGGTCAGTTCGTCGGGCAACATCGCCAACGAACTCGCGCAGGCGCACATCCTGCGCGACGTCCTTACCGAGCGCCAGTTGCAGGCGGTGATGACCGATTTCTGGTTCAACCACTTCAACATTTTCATCGGCAAGGACTCCGATCAGTGGTACGCCCCGACGTACGAACGTGACTCCATCCGCAAGCATGCGTTGGGCAGCTTCCGCGATCTGCTGCTGGCCACGGCGCAGTCCCCGGCGATGATGGTGTATCTCGATAACTATCTGTCCATCGGGCCTGATTCGCTGGCCAACGGAGTAGATCCGCGCAATCCCAATGCGAAGAAGGGCAACAGGGGTCTCAACGAAAACTACGGGCGCGAGGTGATGGAACTTCACACCGTGGGCGTGAACGGCGGCTACACCCAGGCTGACGTCACCGCGCTCTCCGCCATTTTGACGGGCTGGGGTGTCGATCAGCCGAACCAGGGTGGTCCCTTTCTGTTCGACCCTCGCCGTCATGAGCCCGGTCCGAAGGTCTGGCTCGGCTACCAGATTGAAGATGATGGCCGCGTCTCGGCGAAGGACGTGAAGGCGCCGGTGGGACAGACCTTCGGTGCCAGTTCGATGATTGCCACGCAGGACAGCGTGAAGCAGGGGATCACTGCGCTAAACATTCTTGCTGCCAGCCCCCAGACCGCACATTTCATCTCCACCTTGCTGGCGCAATACTTTGTTGCCGATACACCGCCTCCGGCGCTGGTCGACCGGCTGACAAAGACCTACCTCGCGAGCAATGGCGACATCAAAACCATTCTTCGCGCGCTGATTGCTTCACCGGAGTTCAATTCGCGCCAGTACTTTCACAACAAAGTGAAGACGCCTGTGGAATTCATCGCCTCGGCGTTTCGCGCAACGGCAACCGATCCGCAGAACGCGGGCGCGCTGGCTAACACAATCCGGACGATGGGCATGCCGATGTACTACGCGTTGCCGCCAACGGGCTACTACCTGACGGCAGACCAGTGGATGAACTCGTCGGCGTTGATCGATCGCCTCAACTTCTCGTATCAACTCACCAACGGGAAATTTGCGAATCAGAAGTTCGACGCACCCAGATTGTTGGCAATGGGTCTGATGTCGACAAGCGCTGCCGCAGGCATGGAGGCGCAACCCAGGCTTCTGGGTGTAGCCAGGAGTTCCACATCCAATGGCCCCGATGCTCCCGTTGCGAGTACCGGCCCCAGGATGGCGATGCATGTTCTGGAGGCCACGATGATCGGTGCGCCTGTCTCTGCGAAAACCAATGACTTGATTGGCCAGCAACTCGCACAACAACCACCAACCGCCAGCCCCACGGATACGCTGAATCTGTTGACGGCGCTGGTGATGGGTTCGCCCGAGTTTCAACTGCGATAAAGCAAATCTCCTGAAGGTGTAGCTGAAAGCGAGACTGTGCGGGTCGCTTTCTCCCAAGTCGTCCGCCGTCGTTGCCGACCCTGATGGATGAAACGGGGCGATCGTTTCATTTGCCGTCGGAGAGGTCACGGACGCCGATACCAGCAAGCTTCCAAGCGCCAACGGCGCGGCATATACCAGCATGGGGTGAAACCCCATGTAACGGGTAGCCATTGAAGGCGAGGGCTGAAGGCCCGACATATAAGCAACCACGAAAGCCCGGTGTATGGCTGCAATTTCCATGGCGACGGATCGTACATTTTCGGCGAAATAGGCGAGAGCATATGTCGGGCCTTCAGCCCTTCAAGTTCTTCATCGGCCAATCATGGGGTTTCACCACCCCAGTGAGCAAAGAACGCTCACCGGGGACCCCGGTTCCGCCCCATGCTGGTATATGGCGCGCCGTTGGCGCTGTTCTGTTCGACCACCAGCGGCAAGGGCCACACTTCTCCCCGGATGCCAGGGCTGTTTCTTGTTAGTCGTCCACCGTCGTAGCCGACCCTGATGGATGAAGCCTATGGAGTGGAGTGCACCCCATAGCTGAGACAGTGAAAATAGGGACAGGCCCTTTTAGGTTGAGGCTGTTGCTGGCTGTGGGACAGCCAGCGACGGCGGTGTCGATTCGTACTCGGCTGGTGAGAGATAAGCGAGGGCCGAGTGTAG
>DASYEV010000163.1:0-25129 GCA_036498835.1 Acidobacteriaceae bacterium
TCCCCTGCGGGGATGACAGCAAGAAAGGCAACAGTAAAGACGGTCCGCCCTGTACCCGCTATGCGTCGGCGACACCCGGATCGGGTGTGTCTTCACCGAGTGCGGTGGCCAGCGCGTTGAGATGATCCGATTCGTCGCGCAGGATCTCGCGAAGGTCTTCGCCTAAGGCGAACTGGAACAATGCATCGGCCTGCAAGACACGGCGGCGATAGTTGCGGATGGTTTCTTTTTCGTTTTCGAGGTCGAAGCGCAGCATTTCGTCTGCCTTCTCACTGGTCTTCACCTCTTTGGCAATCACCGTTGGCATGCCTCCAAGAAAGTCGATCCAGTAACTCAGCTTGAGGGCGTGAGCGAGTTCTTCCTTCGCATGCACCTCGAGCTCTTCGGCGATGTTCATATAGGCTGCGCCCTTGATGACCTGAGAGTAGTTCACGTAGGCGATCACTGCCTGAAACTCACGCGCAAGGTCTTCGTTAAGCAAATCGATGAGTTTCTCTTTGGTAATTGTCGCTGCCGCAGGTGCAGGAGCATCGTTTTTCGTCGACATGAAATCCCTTTCGTCTTCCAAATGTTTGCGCGGTCGCCGCAGGGTTGAGCTGCCACGTCTTGCAACGCAAGCCTATGAGATGCCCACTCGCGCACTTTTGTAACCCCAATCCACTATTTCGCCGGAGCCCGTTCCTTCTTCCTGGGTCGTTCTGCCTGCTTCCGCGCGTCCGGGACAATTTCGTCGCGCTCTGCTGCGAACGCGGTCTCCTCGCGTTTTTCTGCCGTTGGCGCATATTCGGACCTATACTTGGCCCGGCTCTCTCTCTCGAGGAAACGGCGCCTTCCAGGAATTTACAAAGCTGCGCCGCAATTGCTTCTCATTTCAAGCCGGCGGTTGAACCAACCCAGGAGGAACGAACATGCCGAAGAGAATCATTTTCTGCGCCGATGGCACATGGGACGACCCGGACAACAATTCCAACGTCTGCCAGCTCTACAAGGCGCTCGAAACCATCGAGGGCGTGCAGATGCCGATGTATGACGCCGGGGTGGGTACAGGAGGGTGCGCGATCTCCAAGCTTCTTGGCGGCGCGGTTGGCGCGGGATTGGTCGACAAGGTCAAAGCAGGATATGCCGACGTGGCCGCCCATTATCAGCCGGGCGACCAAATCTACCTCTTTGGCTTCAGCCGCGGTGCGTATACCGCCCGCAGCCTGGCGGGCATGATCGCGACCTGTGGCCTGCCCACCAAGTTTCAAACGGACGGGGAATGCCTGGACATGGCCTGGGAGGCGTATCGCAATGCGGCTCAGCGGACGGAGCTGCTGGAGACGATGAATGAGCAGTTTGCCATGGACAATGCCAAGATACGGCTGCTGGGCGTCTGGGATACGGTTGGCTCGCTCGGGATACCGGCACTCTTCGGCGAGGTCGACCCCATTCAATACGGCTTTCTTTCCACGGAACTGCACCCCAACGTGTTGAACGCGGTACAGGCACTCGCAATCGATGAACAGCGCCAGCAGTTTCAACCCTGCATCTGGACCACGCAGCCTTCCGAGGATCAGTCCGTCACCCAGGTGTGGTTCGCCGGCGTGCATTGCGACGTCGGTGGAGGCTATGCGCCGGACGCCAATGGCGCAACACTTTCCAACATCACGCTGCTGTGGATGGCGAACTACGCGCAGGCGCAGGACCTGACGTTCAAACCGGGCGCGCTGCCCAGCAACAATGTTCTAGCCGATGCGGCGGCGACTGTCCATAATTCGCGAACCGGTGTGTATTGCATCTTCCCGCCGCATGTACGCAACATCGGCGATGTGAGTCCGGTGAGTGTCAGCGTGGCGGAACGCACGGCGACCGCGCAACTCGCATATAAGCCGGGCAATCTGCATTTCGTCGCGGGTCAGGCTGGGAAGCTGGCGGATACGTACAACATGGTCAATGTGAATGACATTGCGATTGGGTGAGGGTTGTGGTTGCACAAAATCGTGCGCCGATGGAGCTGGGCGCATCTCCGCAGGCGAGTAGTTTGCTTTTCGAGGAGTAGCCGTGAGCTTTAGCTCACGGATTAGGATCACCGATGGGGTGCCCTTTAGGGCTGGGCTTTCTTCCCGCGAATGCCTGAATACCTTTCTCTCGTGCAGTCGCGGGAAGGAGCCCAGGGCTAAAGCCTTTACATTTCTTACGCGACTGTGACGGCAAGCTGAAGCTTGCCTCTACTCCTCTTCGTGGCGGAGATGACGCAGCTATGGGAGCACAGAAAAACAGCAGGTCCCCCTGCGGGGATGACAGAAAGAAAAGCCGACCAAAGCAAGAGCTAAGAATCCCAAAGCCTAGAGCATTTCCGGTAATACTGTGGTCCTCTTCGACAGTAGTGAAGGCCGTTTTCATTGGGAGAAAACGGCTCGGGCGCTTTCCGCTTGGTCTACACCATTACCGGAAATGCCCTAGTGTCCGTATCCCTCCGCATCCGTGGGGACCTTGCCGCGGAAGAGCCAATACACGACACCGAAGTACAGCAGTGCGAGACAGATTCCCATCGACCACCAGATCAGGCCGACATGCAGCGTGTGTGGGCCGGAGATGGCTCGAGCAATGGTGAGATCGCGGCCCTGGCTGCCTACCGCGGGAAGAAGGACCGGGAATAGTCCGGCTGCTGCGCCGACCAGCATCGAGGCCAAGTAGCCGCAGGAAGCAAGAAAGGACGGCAGACGGGATTTTCTTGCCATACTCAGACGCATAAAAGCGGCGCACACAATGACGGCGAGCGGCACCAGGAAAGCGATTGGGTGGCCTTTGTAGTTGTTGAGTGACGCGGGGCGCGCCAGCACTGTGGCTGGGATGCCGATCGCGGTCAGCGTGACCGTGGCCAGCCAGATGCGGCGGGCAAAGTAGAGCGCCCGGCGCTCGAGATGACCCTCCGTTTTCAGCGCAAGATAAAGCGCTCCATGCAGTGAGAGCGCGGCCACCGCCAGCACGCCGCCCAGCACCGTGTACCAGTCGAGAATGCCAGGGTTGGCGCCGGTGCGCCAGTTGGTCCACAACGGAAGGAAGAAGTAGTTGTCGGCGCCGATGGGTACACCGCGCACCACGTTGCCGAGTGCCGCTCCGAAGAAGATCGTGAGCAGCACGCTGGACAGCGTGAAGAGGCCGTCGAAGAACGTTCGCCAGAGCGGGTCGGCGGAATGTCCACGGAGTTCGATACTGACACCGCGCAGGATCAGCAACCAGAGCACCATCATCAGAGGAAGGTAGAAGCCGCTGAACGCCGAGGCATAGAGCAGGGGAAAGGCAAAGAACAACGTGCCTCCCGCGGCGAGCAGCCAGACTTCATTGCCATCCCACACCGGCCCGATGGAGCGCAGAGCTTGCGCACGCTCCGCTTCAGTACGCGCAACGAAGAGGTAGATAATGCCGACGCCAAGGTCGAAGCCGTCGAGGACGACATACGCCGTGAGCATCAACGCGACAATCCAGAACCAGAGAGTTCCCATGTGATTGGTCCTTATGCGGTCAGGGACTGCGGATGGGTAGCGTGGTCAGGGGCAAGCGGGCCGGCCTGCACGTGGTTGTAGACCAGGATGATCCAGAGCAGCGAAAGCACCGAATACAGGCCGAGAAAACCGAGCAGCGTGAACAGGCTGTTGCCTGCGCCCACATGCGCCGAAGCTCCCTGCGAAGTGCGGATCAGCCCGTAGACCAGCCATGGCTGGCGGCCGATTTCCGCGGTCATCCAGCCGGCGGTGGTGGCGATGTAGGGCAGCGGCCAGCTCAGCAGAATGGGCCACAGCACCCAGCGTGCGCCGTAGAGTTTGCCTCGCCACAACAGGAAACCTGCGAGCGCCATCAGTGCGGCGAACCATGTGCCGAGCCCCACCATGATGTGGTAGCTGTAGAACAACAGCGGCAGCGTGGACGGCCATTGATCTCGCGGGAAATGGTCGAGACCTTCCACTTCAGCAGCCGTTGTTCCGTAGATCAGGAAGCTGAGGACTTTGTTCACCACCAGCGGATTGTCGATGGTCTGGGCCTCGTAGTCGGGCTGGCCCATCAGGATCATGCCCGCGCCTTTTTCTGTGTGGAACAGACCTTCCATCGCGGCGATGGCGGTGGGCTGATTCTTCGCCATGTACTTGCCATGCAGGTCGCCGGTGGGAAAGACCTGCAGGATGCAAGAGACGATTCCGGCCACCACGCCCAGCTTGAGAAAGATTCGTCCATAGGGGCCGGGGCGCCGCTGCAGAAGATAGAGCGCTCCCACGGCGGCCATGACGAAGGATGCGGTGACCACGGCGGCACACATGTTGTGGGCGTACTCCAGTTGCGCCCACGGGTTCATCAGAAGCTGGCGGAAGCTGGCTACTTCATACACGCCATCCGGCCGCAGCGTGTAGCCGACCGGGTGCTGCATCCACGCGTTGGTCACGATGATGAAGTAACCCGATAGCCATGAGCCCAGAAAGACCAGCACGGCTGAGAGCCAGTGGAAACGCCGTGTGAGGCGTTTTTCGCCGAACAGGAAGAGGCCGAGAAAGGCTGACTCGAGGAAGAACGAGAAGATGCCTTCCATGGCCAGCGGCATACCGATGACGCCGCCGGTGCGGCGTGAGAACTCCGACCAATTGGTGCCGAACTGGAACTCCATGGGGATTCCGGTCACCACGCCGAGCAGAAAGTTGATCGCGAAAATCTTCGCCCAGAAGCGGGAAGCTACGTTGTACTCGGCAGCAGCTTCGGGATCTTTGGAGCGCAGCGCCAGGGTCTTGAGCACAACGATCAGCAGCGCCAGCCCCATGGTGAGCTGCGGAAACAGGTAGTGATAGGTGATGGTGAAACCAAAATGAATGCGGTGCAGTGTGAGCGTGTCCAATGACGACTCCTTCGCATGTTGAGGAGGAAATGCCCGTTTGTTTGCAGACAGTCTCTCACCGCGTGAACGCCCAAGAAAGGGAGTGGCGCGAAGTATTTCAGAATGAGGCACTTCTTCGGCCATAGTGCATCGAAAATCGGACGCCATGGAGGTAGGATGATCGCGGGAAGAGGAGCCGTGACGAGTCGCGCAGGTAAAGCCCGTCCACCGTTCGCCCAGACCGCGGTCAGAATCTTCACTGCCAATGAGCGAATGAATCAGATTGTGATCGAGAGCCTCGATCCGGCTATCTGGACGGTGAGGCCGCAGGGAAACGTCCGCAGCATCGCGGCCCTGTTCACCCATATGCACAACATGCGCGCGAAGTGGATCCGGTTAACGGCGCCGCAGCTTGGTGTGCCCGCGCGGCTCCATCGCACTGATTGCACCCAGGAGCAGGCGCGCGCCGGACTGGCGGTGAGCGCCGCTCGCTGCGCGGAGATGCTCGCAGAACTTCTGGGGGCTGGTGAAGGGCGCACCGCGAGGTTTCATCGGGATGCGTTGGCCGCACCGTGGCCCGCCGGTCCGGAGATGCTGGCCTACATGCTGGCGCATGAGGCCCACCATCGAGGGCAGGCATGCATGCTCGCGCATCAACTGGCGCGTCCTTTGCCGAGCAAGGTGATGGCTGGGATATGGAATTGGGAGAAGCTTTGGAGGGAGAGTGGAGGGAAGATTGGCGGTAGATAGCGCGTGGGGTGTTGTGGGGATTCCCGACGCATGGGCAGGAGCAGAAGCAGGTCTCTCCGCTACGGTCGAGATGACAGTTTTGTGGAGATACATACAAACAGCAGATCCCCTACGGGGATGACAACAAGAAAAGCAAAGGCAGCCGCACAGAAATTGGGTGCCCACCTACCTACAGCGTCTTCTCCAGAAAGACCATGAAACTCTCTAGCCGTTCCGGATAGGTGTTGTAGGGAGCGCAGGGGACGAAGCCGAACCTCTCATACATCGCAATCGCTTCGGTCATGAAGTTCACTGTGTCCAGGCGCATCACTTGCGCGCCTTCGTCCTTTGCAGACTCGAGCAGTGCCTCGCACAACCGCCGGCCAATCCCCTCCCCCTTGGCTTTGCCTGACACGTAGAGGCGCTTCATCTCAAATGTCTCCGGCGAGCTGCGACGGTAGGCGCCACCACCAACGACTTCACCATCACGAATTGCAAGCAAAGTCTTGCCATGAGGTGGACCGTAGCGCATGGGCAAGACCTTCAACTCGTCCTCCAGAGATTGCGCGGCGAAGACCTCGTCAGCCAGCCATGAGATTTCTGAGCAACGTTCGCGGCACCACGCGACATACTCGCGGCAAAGCTCGCCGAATGCCCGGTAATCACTGTCATCCACGGCTGGCCGTATCTCGGTCATTCATTCTCCCAACTAATAGGCTAGTGCATTTCCCATGATGCTGCGCGTTCTTGAAGCCGCCGGGAAGGTCGTTTTCTTTGAGAGAAAACGACTTCAACACCATTGCCTCCAGGTACACCTTCATGGGAAATGCCTAGGCGGCTCGCACACGCGCCGTCAAAGACGACACTTCAGGAACGACGATTTCCCGTGCCCGTATTGGAGCCGTGGGATGATAGTGGTCTCAATCCTGGAGTGTGTGTCTATGCGAGTCACGCGGCGGAAGTTCCTTACGCATGTTGGGCAGGCCGGCGGTTTTGGCGCGGCGTTTCTCGGGCTGCAGGCGTTCGGCCTGATGCCGGTGGAAAGTCTGGCGGCCCCGATTCGCGCCGCCGCAGGATCCGGCGCCGGAAAACGCGTGGTCATGCTGGGAGGCGGCACAGCCGGTCTCGTCGCGGCGTATGAATTGAGAAAGCTGGGATATACCTGCACCGTGCTGGAAGCGCGTGAACGTCCCGGCGGGCGCGTGTGGACGATCCGGGGCGGCGACCAGTTCCAATTGACCGATGGCACCCAACAGACCTGCGCTTTCAGTGAAGGTCTTTACCAAAATGCGGGGGCGGCACGGCTGCCTTCCACGCACAAGACCATGCTGGATTACTGCCGTCAGTTCGCCATCCCGCTCGAAGTCGAAATCAACACCTCGCGCAGTGCCCTGCTGCAGAACGACAAAGCGAATGGCGGCAAGCCGGTGGTACAGCGCCAGGCCATCAATGATGCACGCGGCCACGTCTCGGAGCTGTTAGGGAAATGTGTAACGTCCGGCGCGCTGGACCGCGAACTCACCAAGCAGGATGTCGCGGACTTTGTGGAGTTCCTGCGCAACTACGGTCCGCTGGATAAGTCCGGCAAGTACCTGGGTTCGGACCGAGCGGGATACAGCGTCGATCCCGGTGCGGGCGAGAACGCCGGCACGTATAGTTCCCCGCTGAGCATGCGGACCCTGCTCGACGGCAACTTCTGGGATGGCCTGTTCTATGAAGAGTCCTACGACTGGCAGGCCACCATGCTGCAGCCCGTCGGCGGCATGGACCGTATTCCCAAAGCATTCGCCGCGCGGCTCGGCGACATCGTGCAATACGGCGCCGCGGTAACGGAGATGCGCAAGACGGCTACCGGCGTTCGCGTGAGCTACAAGCAGCATGGCACTGAAAAGGCGCTCGACGCCGACTTCTGCTTCTGCGGTTTGCCATTGAACATGCTGCGCAAGGTCCGCTATGACCTTTCGCCGCCCTATCGCAAGGTTGTGGAAGAGTCGACCATGGCGGGCTACTACAAGGTCGCCTGGGAGAGCCGGCGCTTCTGGGAGCAGGACTACCACATCTACGGCGGCCTCGAATTCGTCAGCGAGGGTTGCAGTCCGATCTGGCTTCCCTCCGCGGGCCTGCAAAGCGAACGCGGCGTGCTGGTTTCCGGCTACGATGAAACCTTTGGAACGCTGTTTGAAAAACTCACGCTGCGTGAGAAGTTCGAAGCCTCAAGGAAGTCGGTGGAGAAGCTTCATGAGAGGCATGGCAAAGAGCTGGAGAAGCCGGTGTATATCGGCTGGGGGCAGATGCCATGGAACGAAGGCTCGTGGATTCGTACCTACGGTCCGCGGCAGGATCAGCATGATCCCTACGAAGTCACCGCCCTGGGCCATCCGATCGATGGAGCCTTCGCAAACCCCGGCTACGAAACGCTGCTGCGGCCGGATGGGCCGGTGTATTTTGTAGGCGACCATATGAGCTACCTGGTCGGGTGGCAGGAAGGCGCAGCGCTCAGCAGCCTGCGGGCGATTCAGTTGCTGTCGGATCGAGTGCGGCAAGCGGCCTGAGGATCGGTCCTGTCTCGCTCCACACGATGGACCGGTATCCTTGAACACAAGACGATGATGTCGACGGCCGGCTCTCATCGATCGGAGTTCGCTTCGGGATTCTCCGTTGAACCCAGATCGCCATTCGTCATTCAGGAGAGGCATACACACATGGAAATCAAGAAAGCTGGTTCACAGCCATCCGGCAAAGGTCCCGCAGACTGGTTCACAGGCACGGTTCGCATTGATCCCCTCTTCCAGACGCCTGATCCGGCGCGCGTCAGCGGCGCCAGTGTCACGTTCGAACCGGGCGCACGCACGGCGTGGCATACGCATCCTCTCGGCCAGACCTTGATCGTGACCGCCGGAGTTGGGCGAGTGCAGCGTGAAGGTGGACCGGTCGAAGAGATTCGTCCGGGCGACGTGGTCTGGTTCGCGCCCGGCGAAAAACACTGGCATGGCGCCAGCCCCACAACCGCGATGACTCACACGGCCATTCAGGAACGGCTGGACGGCAAGGCGGTCGACTGGCTGGAGCATGTGAGCGATGAAGAGTACACGGCATAGCTTTGATTGACCGTGGACCGGTCAATGCCCATGTTATTCATCAGCCTTGGGCTGGTAGAGCTGAATCAGATTGCCGCATGTATCGGACAGGATAGCCAGGTGGACTCCGCCCGCATCGAAAGGCTCGGTTACGAAGACAACACCCTGATCGCGCAGCTTCTTCACTTCCGAATTCAAGTTGCCAACCTCGAACGCAGCGACCGGAATTTTCTGAGCGAACATCGCTTGCTGAAACTTGCGGCCGTCAGGGTTGGCATTCGGCTCCAACGATAGTTCAGCGCCGTTCGGTTCATCCGGCGAGACGACGGTCAGCCAGCGGTACGGCCCCATCGGTATCTCATGCTTCATGGTGAAGCCGAGCACCTGGGTATAGAAGGCGAGCGCCTTGTCCTGATCTTCCACCATGATGCTTGTCAGTTTGATTTTCATAAGACCTCCTCGGATGAAATTCTAAGGAGCCCGCCGCGCATCCGCTTCTCGAAAATTGCGAAAAGCAAATTCCCTGACGGTGTCCAGGAAGCCGAGACCGCTCAAGTCGTTTTCTCTCAAGGAAACGACCTTCACTGCCAACTATCGACTTCACAGCATCAGGGAATTTGCCCTAAAAGCAGACGCCGGCAGGTTTGCCATCAGACTCAGGCAGCCGGGAAAGTAAACCGGCGACAGGCCGCCAGGAACCGTTACGGATGTTCGTGTGTTTCGCCGGTACTCGATCGGAGTGAGGCCGACTCGATGCGTGAACAAGGTGCTGAACGTTCCAACGCTTTCAAACCCAACGGCCAGACAGGTTTCCGTAACCGAGCTGCCATGCGCGAGAAGTAGACGCGCGTCCCGCAAGCGGGCATCGATTCGATACTGATGCGGCGTCACACCGAACATCGCGCGGAACCGGCGTATGAAATGGAAATGGGAGATGCCTGCCTCTCTGGCGATGCTCTCCAGCGACGCAGTGGGCGAACTCACATCGCGCAGCCTGTCGCGGGCTCGGCACATCCGGGTGAACTCATCCCCACTAAGCGGCATGCTTCATCGTACGACGGGGCAGCTTTCAAAGTGGAGACCTTTATCTGCGATGTCTGGTCCACTCTATGTACTTATGCTGATCGGGGCGAGAAGTTCTGAAGGCTGGAGGCATCCGCCACAGCGTGAAAACACGTCTCCAGACCCAGGGGCAATTCTTCTTCAGCACTACCTCGCCATCTGAGAAGATCGTTTTCTATTGAGGAAAACGACTTCAACATCTTCGGCCCCTGGATACGCCGTCATGAAATACGCGACGGAAGAACCGGAGAACCCTTTGGGGCAAACTGCTGATGCAGATTTTATTGGGAGATAAATTGGAATGAGCGACCCAGCACCCTATCGCCTGCATACGTGGCTCCGCATCGCCCCCGCCGCCCGTACAAAGATTTATCGGCAGGTGTACGCGGATGCTCACCTTGGGCTCTTCGCCTATTGGCTGGAGATCCTGCTTTCCGCGGGCATTGCCACGCTCGGACTTGTTCTCAACAGTCCGGCCGTCATCATCGGCGCGATGCTGATCTCTCCGTTGATGGGCCCCATCATGGCAACGGGCCTGGGTCTGGCCGCCGGTGACCTCTATCTCGTTCTCAAGGCGGTCGCGAAGTTACTGGCGAGCATTGCCGTTGCGACCATGCTCTCCGCGGTGCTGGTGTGGATCCTGCCATTCCACTCGCCTACGGCAGAAATCCTGGGACGCACCAACCCCACCTTGCTGGATCTCGGGATCGCTTTGCTATCGGGTATTGCCGGATCGGTTGCGGTCAGTCGCTCCGTGGGAAGTACGGACGGCGTAACCACAGTGCCCGGTGTGGCGATTGCTGTCGCCCTGATGCCGCCGTTGTGCACAGTCGGATTCGGTATCGGCAGCGGCCTCAGATCCGAGATCCTGCGCGGAGCCGGCCTGCTCTTTCTCACCAATATCGTTGCGATTGTCTTCAGCGCATTTCTGGTTTTTCTGGCAATCGGCATCAACTCGGATGAAGTCAGAGAAGAGATGGAACGCTGTCGCGCGATGGAGCCGGCCGCCCAGCGGCTGTCCTCCGGCCCTCTCGCTTCCGCAATGCGGGACGGCGGCAAGCTGCAGTGGCGTGTGCTTATTTTGCTCGCCCTGCTTGCCGCAGTGGCATGGCCTCTGCAACTCGCCCTCCGTCAGCTCACAGGTGAGGCCCGCACCCGCGATATCGTCGAGCAGGAGATCGCTGCCCTCGTTCCCAAAGGGAAACTCGTTTCCGAACAGACAGAGGTTGGGGCTTCCAGTGTCGCGGTTCACGTCGTAGCGGCAGCCACACTTCCGGACGCGGTACTTCACAAGGCTGAATCGGAAATCACCGCGCGGTCGGGCCGAACTGCCAGCATCTCGGTCGAAGGTATCGCCAGCCAGAGCGAACTCGCAACGCTGACCGAGCGTCTTCGCGACCGCACCGCGGCAGCACCTCCGGCGCCCACGCCCCCTCCACCGCCGCAGCCCGTCTCCGACGAAGGCACACATTTGCGCCAGAGAGTCGCTCCGGTCCTGTCCGAAATCTGGCCGGCTGAAACGCCCCTCGTGGATTTCGCTCTCGTGTTCGCCGCGGACCAGGCGACCGTTCAGGTTCACTATCACGCTTCGCGCACACTGGACCCGGTTGCAGTCGGGCTGCTAACGCAGGAACTGCGACGAAGGCTGCAAAGTCCCGATCTTGCTTTGGACCCCATCAAGGTTCCAGCGCCGCATGCTCGGGGCAGGCGCCGATAACGCCCATGGTTTCCACTCTGGGACGGCGTGAACTCTGTCGCTTCGCCCAGGCGATGTTCTACGCCGTTGCGTCTTCCGTTTCGCCATTGTGCAGTCCCACCGTGCCCGGCTCAGTCTCGGGCAGATCGAGCGGCTTCGCGCCATGCGGCAGATGGATGCCGTCCTGCGCAAGCAAAGCGTCATACACCGGCACCTTGCGCCAGTAGCGCGCCAGCGCGAATGCGCTCATGTTGGCGATCATCAGAGGCAGCACCAGCCCGTAGCTTCCCGTCATCTCGAAGACAATCAGGACTGAGGTCATAGGTGCACGGACGATGCCCGCAAACACCGCTCCCATGCCAACGACGGCGAAGGCGCCGATCGCGTCTGTCGAATGATGGAAGACGGTCACGTCCAGATACCCAACCGCGCCGCCCAGCATCGCCCCCATAAACAGAGAAGGCGCGAAGATGCCGCCCGAACCGCCGCTCGAATAGGAGCAGACCGTGGCCAGAAGTTTGAGCACGCAGAACGCGATCATAAACACCACAGGCATGGTTCCAGTCAGGGCCAGTTCCAATGTCTTGTAGGGATCGCCGGCGATCCCGTTCAGGTGAAAGAACTCAAATCCCACAACCGCCAAAGCGCCGGTCGCCAGGCCACCCAGAGCCGGGTGTGCCCATCTGGGAAAGGCCGTGAACGCTTTGAATCGAGCCCGCAGCCACAACAGCGAGTCGGTAAACGTGACAGAAACCACGGCCGCCAGGACGCCCAGCAAGGCGTACCAGATCAATGAGGACGAGTTTGTGAGCTCGAAGGTACGGGAGACGTGGAAGACCGGGTTCGTCCCAAGGACGGAGTGCTCCACCACGGCGGCAAGAGCCGCGGCTACGATTACGCCCGAAAGCATGGTCTGATCGAGATCGCCAATCAATTCTTCCAGGGTGAACGTGATGGCCGCGATTGGCGCATTGAACGCCGCCGCAATCCCCGCCGCCATGCCCACTGAGGTCATGCGGCGAGCGTACCTGGGGCTGAGACGAGCGGCACGAGCCAGCATGCTGCTGACACCCGCGCAAATCTGAACCGTCGGCCCTTCCAACCCCAGCGAGGCACCCGAGCCGATCTGAAACGCACAAAGGACAAACTTGCCGATTGTTTCTCTGACGGACACCCGTCCGGAACGCAGCACGAACGCAACTTTGACCTGCGGGATGCCGCTGCCTGCGGCAGCCGGGGCCCAATAGGTCAGGCCGAGACCAACGATCAATCCGCCCAGACCGGGCGTCAGAATTGTCCAGAAGATCCAGGCGTGCCCGGCTGCGGTGTTGGCGTGATTGATCAGCAGCTTCTCAAGCCACCCAATGCTGAGATGAAACGTGACGGCCGCCAAGCCGCACAGGCCGCCGGCGAGAATCGTGAGCGCCAGCAACCGCTGCTTTTCGTTGGGCAACCGCCGCATGAACCACGCGAAGAAGCGCGCCCAAATATTTGTAAGTCCTTGCCAGTAATCCAATTCGCCGAAGCCTCGTCGTGTTACGAACCTTTTACATTCAGTATACGAGGTCAGGCGGGAGGGCTCGGTTTCATGGCGCACCGCATGCGAGCGTCATTCATTTAGGAAAGCAGGATGCCTACCCATGCTTCGTCGTATGTGGACGTTCGTTAGGACGATGCAGTGGGAGTTATTCGCAGCGGATGGCTGCCATCGGGTGAATGCGGGCGGAACGCAGTGCGGGCAGCAGAGAGGCGCCACTGGCAATCAGCGCCAAGGCCAGGACGGAGCCCGCAAAGATCCAGGGATCACGCGGCGAGATGCCATAGAGAAAACTGGATAGAGCACGCGAAATGAGCAGTGCCGCAATGAGTCCGACGGTTGTGCCGGCAAGCGCCACACCCGCATTCTGCAGAAAGACCATCACCACGACCTGGGCCCGGCGAGCGCCGAGAGCCATGCGGATTCCAATCTCCGTGGTGCGGCGCGACGTGGCATAGGCAAGGGTTCCATAAAGTCCAATCGCGGTGACGGTTAACGCGCAGATGGCGAAGAATACCGCGAGCAGCGCCATGGTGCGCTCTGCGCTGAGGGAGTCGTCGATCGTGACCGGCATGGGCGTCATCACAGGTGCGGGAATTCCCGGCTGCATGCTCATGGCGAGCGAGCGCGCTGCGTCCGCCAGCGGAGCAGCCTCTCCATTGGTCCGCACTACAGCGTTGTACGAAGGCCCCTGCGTGCCATCGTCCTGAGTCATGGGAACATAGGCCGCTGGGGGCGCGGGCGAGCGCAGATTTTCGTATTTCGCATCGCCGACCACACCCACCACTTCAAATTGCGTCGTTGTTTTTCCCCCATGACGGACTACGGTCTGGCCAAGAGGGCTGCGATCCGGGAAAAGAGCCTTTGCTGCCGTCTGATTCAGAATGATCTTCAATCCTGTTGAAGGTGTATCGCTCCAGGCGAAATCGCGGCCGGCGAAAATCGGAATACCCATCGTGCTGAAGTATTGAGGCCCAATGCTGTTGTGATAGACGTCGTGGGTTTTGCCCTCTCCCACGGACATATCCTCATCCCATACGGAGTGGGTGAATGGCACCATACGCGCGAAGCTTACGCCTGTTACGCCAGGTTGGCGTCTAAGCCCATCGCCCAACTGGCGATAAAACTGGAGCAGGGGTTCACCCTTCAAGGGAAGCTTGTCGAGACTGTACGAGATATTGATCAATCCCTGCGGATTGAATCCGGCGCCGGAGCGATACAGTCGGACCAGGCTCGAAGCGAGAAGGCCGGCGCCGACCACCAGCATGAGCGCCAGTGCGACTTCGCCCGCCATCATGATCCGGGGAAGCATCCGCCTGCGCTCGTGAGCCTGGGTGGTGTGCTGCCTGCTTTTGATTTGCTCGCTGAGGCCGCCTGAAGTGGCCTGAAGCGCCGGGATCAACCCGACGAGGAACGTGGCTACGATCGAGGCCACCGCCCCGAAGGCGAAGACACGGATGTCCAGCGAGGTGTCGATATGGATGCCATCCGCTCCGCCTACCAGAAGCGCGGAGAGAGATTTGCTGAGCAGCGGCGCAAATGCAAGGCTGACGCCGGTTCCCATAAGCGCGATCAACAGGCTCTCAACGAGCAACTGCTGCACCAACTGGCGGCGAGTGGCTCCAAGAGCGAGACGCGTCGCCAACTCAGCCTGGCGAGCCGCTCCACGCGCCATCAGCAGGCTGGCGAGGTTCATGCATGCCAGCAACAGGATGCCAACGCACATCGCAAAGACCGCACCGAGCGGTTTGCGGAAAAACAGGCGGACATACGTAAATCCAGCCGAACCGCTTTCGACGATGAGATGGAGATGACGCTTCTCAAGATCGGCAATCGATCCGGGGTCGGTCGCGACTTCGCGCACGATCGCATGAAATGAGGAAGCAACCTCTGCATCCGCCCGCTGCAGCGTGGCTCCTTGCTGCAAGCGCCCCATAACAACCAGCCACCACGCATGAAGACCGGCATCCGTCAGATTGAGTGAACCATCCAGGACAGGTTCCAGCGCCAGGGGTACAAAAACTTCCGGCCTCTCTAGCGGGTCGGCTCCTATAAACCGTTTAGGCGTGACACCCACTACCGTGAAGACGGTGTTGTCAATCTGCAGTTTTTGCCCAATCACGTTGGGTGCGCGGTTGAACCAGCGCTGCCAGAACGATTCGCTGATGACGACGCCGAAGCCCGCCGGGTTTCCGCCCTTGCGGTCGTCTATCCCGGTAAGCGTGCGGCCCAGCAAGGGCGCACTCTGCAGACCATGGAAGAACTCTCCACTGACCAGTTGACCGGGGACCGTCTCAATTCCGTTTGCGCCCTTGACCTGCATTTTGCGGGTGCTGAACGCGAAGACCTGAGAGAAGACCTCGTGCCGGCGTTCCAGGCCGCGGAAAAGAGGCTCAGAAAAGGTGTAGTTGATTCTCGGGTCACCGGTATTGATTCCGAGCACGGCCAGACGATCGCTCTCCGGGACGGACAACGGACGCAGCAGGAGCCCGTTCACCATCGAGAAGACGGTGGTGTTTGCGCCGACGCCTAGAGCAAGTGTGAGCAGGGCCACACCCGTATAGCCGGGCGACTTGCGCAGTACGCGCCCGGAGAAACTTACATCCCGCCTTAGAGACTCAAGCCAGCGGAATTGCCACAGCTCACTCAGGCGTTCATGCCACCGGCTCGCATTACCAAAGGCACGGCGTGTTTTCGCATCCGCGTCTACCTGAGGAACGCCCTGCCCCACCAACTTGTCGCGAAGCATTTCCTGGTGAAAGGACAACTCGTCATTCAGGTCGCGGTCAAGGCGCCGTTTGTGAAACAGCGCTTTCAGGCGGAAGAGAAACTCGTGCAGATTCTGGGCCATGAACTACCTCACCTTGCACTCTTCAGGAAGCTTGCATGACAAATGCAACCGCCGACGAGAGGCGCGCCCAGCGCTGTGCTTCCGCTGCGAGCCTCTTCTGCCCTTCGGCCGTGAGTTCGTAGAATTTCGCGCGGCGGTTGTTGTCCGATATGCCCCACCTGGATTTGAGCAGCCCGCGCAGCTCCAACCGGTGAAGCGCCGGATAGAGCGCGCCCTCTTCGACTTTCAGGATTTGCTGCGAGGTTTGCTGGATCCACTCGGCAACGCTGTAGCCGTGGAGCGGACCGCGGACGAGAGCTTTCAGAATCAGCATCTCGAGCGTGCCCTGAATCAATTCACCTGGATCGGTTAGCTTTCCCATAAATGACTTATGGGAAGGCTAAGGCACTAGGATTTAGTTTGTCAATTCAAATATCAGCGTGAAACTGCCGCAATGCTTAGGGAGAGGAAACAAGCACGGTTTCAAGCGCCAACGGCGCGCCCTATACCAGCCTGGGCTGGAGGCCCAGGTATCCGTCCAGCCAAAGAACCGAGGGCTGAAAGCCCGACCTATAGTGGCCCCACTATAGGTCGGGCCTTCAGCCCTCAAATTTCCATGCTTATCTAACCTGGGGCTTCGCCCCATAAGCGCTAAGTTATTTTGGCCTAGATTTGTAATTTTCGTTTTCGGGATGGTTCACTGAGGTCGTGTTGGATCTGGTTCCATGCAGTGATGATGGCAATCAATGGGATCTTTGGTGCGATGGCGGCAAGGGTATGGCGCATGGCGAATTTGAACTCACGCCATCGGCTGTTTGTGGGCGTCTTGCGGGAGGAGATAGCCCCAGGGGGAAATAGATTTGCCGATGCTAGCCAATCTTTGTCCGAGCAAAGCGACAAGCAGCTTGCCATAGAGCCAGGCTCGACAGCTCTGTGGATCGTATTTGGGGACGTGTCCCATCTGGACTATGCTCTTGAGGCGTTTGAAGATCAGCTCCACTTGCCATCGCAGGCGATAGACTTCCAGCATCTTCGCGGCGGAGGCTTCAGCTTCCGGCAGGGTTGTGAACAGGAGCACGTACTCTGCATAGGTGTGCGATTCTGCCGTTGCCTTGATCTTGAGTTGCTGTTTTTTGCGAAGCAGGCGTTTGTGGGCGAGTTCAATGGCCTGTTTGCTTTTTCGAATCGCGCAGATGCGGCCTTGTATCCATGTCTTACCAGAGAGTATCTGCACCGGCCAGCTTGCTGGTTGGCCAGCTCTGCGCACCCGGGAGATGCGTTTCAGTAACGGAAAGGGCTGGCCCTGTTCGTCGAACAAGGACAGACCATATGGGTTGAGGCGCACACACACATCGGCCTTGGCAGCAACTACCTCAGCGATCCCTGCTGCGTGACAATAACCGGCATCAGCCAACACCAATTCTCCGGCCTGAAAATCAAAGCGGCCGAAGCGCTCGGCAACGTCAGCGCCGCGTGTCGGCGTCAGTTCAAAGTGATCGCACTCCAGAGTGGGCAGACGGAGGCTGAAATGCAGCCTCCACTGGCTGCCTGTCTTGCCTGGTTCGCGGATCACCGTGGCATCCAGTAGCCGCACCGATCGCCCCGCGAAACTCGGTTCCAAAGCAACATCGTTATCCCTCCACAAAGCCTCGCACATCTGGCGAAGCCAAGTCTCGGCATCGCGAAGCCGGTTCAGCAGAGCCACATCGGACACAGTCGCGATCCCTGCCAGTCCCACCTCCACCGCAGTCTCACGCAAAGACAAGCCGCAACCCACATGCAACAGCAGCGTGCGCAGCAAAGCCTGGATCGTGGAAAATCCACGCAGGCGGCGCCGAACTGCACCGCTGCTTCGGGCCAGATCCTCCCATCCCGCAGGAAACAAACCTTGCAATACCGGCCAATCGTCCAGACCTGTCATGAGCACACAATATCGGCAACGGGCAGAACTGTCTATTAACTAACTTAGCGCTTATGGGGCTTCGCCCCAGGCTGGTATAGAACGCGCCTTCAGCGCTACTTCTTTCCGTGCTCCTGAGATGAAGCGCCAGACATGATCAAACTTTCGCCGCCAGGTTTGCGGGCGCGAAGAAGCTCACGCAAACCCTCAGGCCATCTGCTCCACAGGCACTCCGGCATTCGAGAGGCACTCGCTTAGCAGTTCTCCCAACCGGGTCATGCCCGTGGCAATGGTAGCTTCCGGCAGAGCCGAGAAGTTGAAGCGCGCATGGTTGGCGCGAGGCGTCGTGGCAAAGAATGGAGCTCCCGGCACATAGACGACCTTAACCTTCGGCAGCGCCTCTTCGAGCATGAAGCGCGTTGCGTCAAAGCCTTCCGGAAACGTCAGCCACGTAAAGAGGCCGCCTTCGGCGCGGGTGTATTGCACCGACGCGGGAAAGACCGAGTCGAGCGTCTCGAACATGACGCGGCGTTTGCGGCGGTAGGCTTCACAGACCTTCGCAATATGGTCCTCGATGGGGTACGTGTCGAGAAAGAGCGACGCAGCCATCATGTTGACCGTACTGCATTGGGTGTCGGCCGCAAGCTTCAGACGAGCAAGCTTGGCCATCACTTCTCCGCCGGCGACTGCCCAGCCGAGACGCATGCCGGGCGCCATGATCTTGGAGAAGCTGCCCAGAAAAAGCACCCGGCCTTCAGTGTCGCGGCTCTTGAGCGTGGGAAGGTGGCTGCCTTCGAAACGCAGAGAACGGTACGGAGAATCTTCCACGACCAGAACGTCGAACTGGTTGGCCAACTCGAGCAGCCGGTGGCGGCGAGCGAGACTCATCGTCACGCCGGTGGGATTCTGGAACTCAGGCATGGTGTAAATCAGCCGGGCGCGCGGGTTGGCGCGCAACACGGCTTCAAGATGGTCCATGTCCATGCCTTCGCTGTCCATGCGCACCGTAGCGTACCTGGGCTCGAAGACGTTGAAGGCGATGGTCGCGCCAAGAAAAGTCGGATCTTCCACGATGACGGTGTCGCCAGGCTCGATCATCATTTTGGCGGCAAGGTCGAGACCCTGCTGCGCACCCTGCAGCACGAGGATGTCGTCGACTGTGCAGGCCGTTCCGTCGTTGCGCATCCGCGCTGCGATCTGGGCTTTGAGTTCGGGAATGCCGTCCGAGACCGTGTACTGCAGAGCCCTGGAAGCATGCTTGCTCAACAGGGTGTCATAGACCGCATGGAGCTGTTCGGCGGGAAACAGCGTGGGGTCGGGAAAGCCGCCCCCAAAGGAAATCACGCTGGGATCATTGCCATGACGGAGAAGATCGCGAATGGCAGACGATTGAACTTTTTGAACTCGATTGGCAAACTGCACAGGTCACCGATCCTTATGCAGCCATTCTAGTGCGGTGTGCCCTAAATTGTGGCTTCTTCTGTGACGGAGGGCGCGTTCAACGTGCGTCCGTGGGATTTGCGTGGCCTCCAAATCGTTTCATTGACAACATCCACATTTTGCAAATAAAAGTATCAGAACTCGCGAAACGTTTCCGGACCGTTGACGGATATTCATCGGATCCGGCGAGTCATGGTGGCGGGAGGCTTTGGTATGGATCGACGGAATGCATTGCGGCAGTTCGTATGGGTGTTGGTTGCTGCTTCGGCTACTGCATGCCTGGCCTGGGGGCAGGAACCTGCTGTCCCGCATAGCGAGTGGGTGCACCCTGATCGCTCTGGCAAGCTCGTCTACCGGCGACTCAAGACAGGTGAGAGGATCCTCGATTTCTCCTACGCCGGATACATGGGTGGCGGTGTTGCCCTGCCCGCTTTTCCCGTCAAGGCAACCGTGACGCCCTCAGGCGCGGATGACACTGCGGCAATTCAGGCCGCGATCGACAAGGTTTCGAACCTGCCGCCCGTGCACGGCGTGCGGGGAGCGGTCCTGCTGAAGGCCGGACATTTTTACTGCAGCGCGACGCTGAAGGTCACAACCAGCGGCGTTGCCGTTCGAGGCAGTGGCGCGGGCGAGGATGGAACCGTGATCGAGATGACCGGCGATCCGCACCTTGCCTTCTCCATCGCCGGAGACGGCAAAATCACGCCGGTAGGCATTGCGGTTGCGGTGGCCGATGCCTATGTGCCTGCGGGAGCGATGACGCTGAGCGTTCGCGATGCATCCGGCTTCAAGTCTGGCGACCGGGTGCAGATCGTCCATCCGGTGACGCCGGAGTGGGTGCGGTTGATGGGTATGGATGCGCTGACGCGCAACGGCAAGAAACAGACGTGGGTCGCGAACGATCTGAAGACCGACCGAACGGTCGTGACAGTCGAGGGCAACACGCTGCGTTTCGATGTCCCTCTGGCTGACTCCTACGATGCGAAATTCCTCGGCCCAAGAGGCGCGACTGTTGTGAAGGTAGAAGAGACCGGCGAAATCGAGCAGGTGGGCGTGGAGAATCTCCGCCTGGTTGCGCCGGCACGAGCCGAGACCCTCAACGACAAGCATTTCAACGGGCTGCAAATGTCAGGCGCGAAGGATAGCTGGGTGCGTAATCTCCGCATCCTCGATACCACCGAAGCCATTGGTATTGGCAAGACCTCCAGACGCGTCACCGTAGAAAAGGTCGACGCGACACAAAACATTCCCATCACCGGAGCCGCCAAACCCGCTGATTTCTCCGCCAACGGAACGCAGATCCTCTTCGACCGCTGTTCCGCGACGGGCGACAACGTCTTCTATCTTGCCGTGGGGCCCGGGGAACAAGGGCCGAATGTCATGCTCCATTGCGTCTTTCACGGCAACGGGCACGTGCAGCCTCATCAGCGCTGGTCAACCGGCCTCCTCATCGATAGCTGCCAGGCGCCGGGAGGCGGAATCGACCTGATGAACCGCGGCGAAATGGGATCCGGCCACGGTTGGACGATGGGCTGGGGAGTCGTATGGAACAACATTGCGAAGAGCTACGTGATCCAGATGCCGCCCGGCTCGGCGAACTGGAGCATAGGCAACCGTGGCGAACAGGCACTGGGCAAGATGCCAACCTTCGATCCCGGACCGGAACTACAGCCACTACCGCAAGGAATCATCGAATCCCAAGGGACGCCGGTCGCGCCTGCGAGTCTTTACCTGGAGCAGTTGCGGCAGCGGCTTGGGGCGAAGGCGCTGAAGAATATCGGGTATTGAAGGTTCCAGGTTCCAGGTTCTAGGTTCTAGGTTCTAGGTTCTAGGTTCTAGGTTCTAGGTTCTAGGTTCTAGGTTCTAGGTTCTAGGTTCTAGGTTCTAGGTTCTAGGTTCTAGGTTCTAGGTTCTAGGAAAGTGATCGCCGGTTTCGCTGTTGCAGTTGCCTTTCTGTTTGTCATCCCCGTAGGGGATCTGCTGTTTTCATATCCCCCCACCGACTCTGTCATCCCGACCGGAGCGGCGCAGTCGCGTAGTGGAGAGATCTGCCATTGTCCCCGCCCGAAGCGGCCGGACTTCGCGTATCACCCCGCCTTGGCGGCGACAAGGCCCAAGCGAAGAGACGGCTAGCTGCCCATTTCCCGCAGTCCAACCATCGTAAAACGTACGTTCTCTGCGGTACGATTTCCTGCACTCGCCCACAACGCATCGATGGAGCGTCCGCCTGGATCTTGAGCTCCCGGCAAACAGGAGAGATCGATTTGTCAGCATTGGTATGGGGAATGATTGGCGCGGCAGTCTGTGCACTCGCCGCCGGCTTGTTGCTTGCGTGGCCACGGTTCGCGAAAGCTTCCGGTTTCACTGACCGGCTTCTGCTCCTTGGCCCTATCGCCGAGGCCGCCGCCCTGGCGACTTTCGCCGCGGAGCACTTCCTGGCTGCGCGTGCTCTTGCCACCATCGTGCCGCATTGGCTGCCCGGCCCCCTCTTCTGGACCTACCTGGTGGGCGCCGCCCTGCTGGCCGCGGCCATCAGTTTGATCGCCTGGCGCTGTGTACGCTGGTCGGCGCCGCTGCTCGCAGTGCTGTTCCTGATCATCGTGGCCACAATCGATCTGCCGAACCTTCCCAAAAACATTCACGAAAGGCTGTTCTGGATCCTTACGGTTCGCGAAACAGCATTCGCAGGTGGCGCGATGGTACTGGCAGGCTGTGTCTGGTCACGCGGACGTTCCGCCGGCGCGATGCTGATGGCGGCAGGAAGATGGATCGTTGCAGGCACCTTCGTGTTCTATGCAATCGAGCACTTCCTGTTCCCCACTCATGTCCCGGGAGTGCCGTTGGAGAAGATGACACCGGCCTGGATACCTGCGCCTGCGGTCCTCGGTTATCTCGTTGGAGTGGTGTTGCTCGCCGCGGGCATCGGGCTGATGCTTCCTCGTTTCCGCCGTACTGCGGCAGCCGGAGCAGGCGCCGTGCTTCTGCTGCTCACCGTATTCTTTTATGTGCCCATCTTCCTGACCGAAATCCATACCCCACTCGCAGTGGAAGGAATGAACTACGTCGGCGACACGCTACTGTTCGCCGGAACGGCGCTGCTGGCGGGGTTTGGGAGTGAATGGTCTAGGGTCTAGGGTCTAGGGTCTAGGGTCTAGGGTCTAGGGTCTAGGGTCTAGGGTCTAGGGTCTAGGGTCTAGGGTCTAGGGTCTAGGGTCTAGGGTCTAGGGTCTAGGTAGCGATCGCGGCCTTTGCCTTTGCTGTTGCCTTTTTGTTTGTCATCCCCGTAGGGGATCTGCTGTTGCGATCTTCATGCTGCCGCCGCTCTCGCCAACAGCCGCGGTCTACGACCCTCGCGAAGCGCCACCGTTCCTACCCAAGCATGGGCAGGAGCGGAAGCAGGTCTCTCCGCTGCGCGGCTACGCCGCTTCGGTCGAGATGACAGGGTTGTGGGAGCACGAGCGAACAGCAGATCCCTACGGGGATGACAGAAAGAAAGGCAACTGCAACAGCAGAAGCCATCATCTTTTCCTAAACCCTCGCGTGCCTTTTAGTACCGCATTGCTTCCAGATCCGCGATCAGCCCTGGCCCTGTCGGATGCCAGTCCAGACGCTCCTGTGTCAGCGCGCTGGAGGCCGGCATATCCCAGGCGACAAACTGTGCGAGCCATCCGAAGTGAGCTGTTGCTTCCTCGGGCGATAGCGAAACCACCGGCACCTTCAGGCCCCTGCCAATGACTTCGGCGATGTCCTTCACCGGCACGCCTTCTTCCGCCACCGCGTTATACCTCGCGCCAGGCTTCGCCTTCTCCAGTGCCAGCCTGTAGAGACGGGCGGCGTCGAGCACGTGGACCGCCGGCCAGCGATTGAGTCCATCGCCCACATACGCGGAACTTCCTTTCTCGCGAGCAATCGCAACGGCATAGGTGATCAGGCCCTGCTTCACCGGATCGTGTACCTGGGGCAGACGCACGACCGAAACATTCACACCGCGCTCCGCAACAGAGGCACCTGCCAGTTCGGAAGACTTGCGGGGATTGGGATGGTTGGGATTGAAGTAGTCTTCGCTCGCGGGTTCACCCGGCACGGAGTTGCCCATTCCGGTGCCGGACGTGATGATCAGCGAGCGGTCCGATCCTGCGAGTGCGTCGCCGAGAGCTTCAATGGCGCGCCTGTCCAGCTCGCAGTTCTCCAGGAACCTCGAAAAGTCATGATTAAAAGCCGTGTGGATCACACCGTCCGCCTGTGCCGCACCGCTACGCAGGCTGTCCAGGTCTTCAAGGTCGCCGCGATGCGCTTCGGCGCCGGCTGCGATCAATGCCTGCGCGCCTGCGTCCGAACGAGTAAGCCCGAGTACCTGGTGGCCGGCCTGGATGAGTTCCGGAACAATGGCCGAACCGATAAAGCCGGTCGCGCCGGTAACAAAAATACGCATGATGCATTCTCCTCAAGTTCCCTTAGGAACTTAACCCTTGTCGCCAGATGGAAAGGCCGTACTCGCGTCCTTTCATGAGGTAGATGGGAACCGCTGTTCAGACGATCTACACTAATAGTCCGCATTCCTGGCTCAATCGTCCGGAAGCGTGGGGGCACAGACATCATGGATCCGCTTTCCGATGTGCTATCACTGCTGAAGCCGCAGAGCTATCTCGCGGGCGGCTTTGCTGTCGATGGCGATGTGAGCGTCCAGTTTCCCAGGCATCCTGGTATCAAGTGTTACGCCATGGTCACAGGCCAGTGCTGGCTCTCGGTAGAAGGCGTTCCCGAACCAGTGCAGCTCAACGCTGGGGACTGCCTGCTTTTGCCGCGAGGCTTTCCCTTCCGCCTGACCACGGATCTTTCGCTGCCGGCAGTGGACTTTCATGTTCTCCGCGCGTCACGCAGCTCCATGCAATGGCCGAACAACGCGACCGCGAGCCAGGAAGGGGCTGAACGGTATCTTGTCGGCGGGCACTTTGTTCTGACCGGCAGTCACGCCGAGATGCTGTTGCGGTCACTGCCTCCCGTTGTGCATCTCCGCAAAGAGTCGGATAAAGCGGCGATGCGCTGGTCACTGGAGCGCATGAGGGACGAATTGCGCGACCCGCAGCCGGGAGGCGCGCTGATCGCTCAGCAGCTCGCCTACATGATGCTGGTGCAGGCTCTTCGTCTGCATCTGGCGGATGGCGCGAAGGGCGGCGTCGGCTGGCTTTTCGCGCTGGCCGACAAACAGATGAGCGCGGCGATCACCTGCATGCACGACGCCCCAGGGCACCCGTGGACGCTTCAAACGCTGGCGGAGCGCATTGGCATGTCGCGCTCAGTCTTCGCATTGAAGTTCAAGGAGACGGTGGGTTCCACTCCGATGGAGTACCTGACCCGCTGGCGCATGATGCTGGCCGGCGACATGCTGAAGAACTCCGGCAAATCCATCTCCGAGATTGCCGTGTCGCTCGGCTACGAATCGGAAAGCGCCTTCGGCAAAGCCTTCAAGAGGGTCATGGGCTGCTCGCCACGACAGCACAGTCGCGCAGGCAATCAGACGCCGCTTGCGGCTCAGTGAGCGAAGTGGATCCCGCGGCCAAGGATAAGGATGTAGGCCAAGCCAAGCACAATAGCGGCAACCCACCACGCGGGTTGGCGAGAAACGACAAGAAGATCATCGCTACTGGCCGCTCTTCTGGGAAGGAGCGAGTCCGCCCACATCAGGCCGGAGTTGCCTCCGAACGCTGCAGGGACAGTCGACAGAAAAAAGAGCTTGATGCCGAGTGGATCGAATGCGCCGGCGATGCAATAGAAGGCGCACGCCGCGTAATACGGCAGCCGGCCCATGGTGTTGTACAGCGCACGGTGCTCTGTGCTGTCAGGACAGAATGGCTGCAGCACCCTTGCAATGACCTTGACAACAATGAAATAGAGCACAGCTCCAAACAGTGACATGGTGATGCGGAGAGCAACATAGTGAGGCAGGCCGGCGATGACCGCCTCCCAGTCGCCCAGACCGAGGATGCCGGAAAAGAGAAAGTATCCCGCACCATCCAT
>DASYEV010000164.1:0-6696 GCA_036498835.1 Acidobacteriaceae bacterium
CGAAGAGCACCTCTTCTCGTTCGAGCCGTTTCATAACGGCCATGAACTTCTGACCCTGATTGCGTATCTGAAGCCAAACAAGGTTATCGTCCCAGTAAGCGGAGCATAGCCCTGGACGACGGAGACAGAGTTTTGTTCCTAAGCTGGCTGGAGCTTGAGGGCAGATATTAAAGTGTGTAAACGGCCATCGGATCCGCTTTGCCGTAGTCAACGCATTGAACATGTCGCCGGCAATAATTGGAACGCTCCGAGCTTCCTGATTTTTCGTCTCGCCGTAGTCAAGGGTGATGAGAGGGCCCTCGAAGTCAACCTGCGGCCACGTGACCGCCAGCAGTTCTCCCTTCCGGATGCCGGTGATGTATCGGGGCGATACATTTCGCGCCGTATAGAGCACTTGACCCTCGGTGGTCACCCCAAAACCGGCCATAGAGGGTCACTTCAAAACCGGCCATATAGCCCGTGGCCAGGACCTGAATGTTGTTGTACCGCGACGATGGTCGGCGCGGCAAGAAGTTTTTGATTTCGCGGACATCCCAGCTATACTGACTTCGCCTGGGCGGAGGATAGTGGCAACGCAGGGATGCGACCCGAGCGCCGACCCAGGGCCGGAATGACGGGGCGGCGCCGAGCCGCCCTGCATTGAGCCATTCTGGCTCGAAAGCGTTAAATCCCAGGGGTTTGGGGACAGAGTCCCCAAGAATAGGAAATGACCGAACCGCGCCCCTCAATCAACATTGAGGGCATATTTCGAGTGCCGATAGATGAGAGCGCGCTGCGCGAGCAGTTGCGCGGATATTACTTTTTCGGAAACGCTGTACGAGATTCCGGTCATGCCGCTTATAGCTTCTTGGAGACCTGCGTCCCGTTGGCGCTTTTCGAGATCACGTTGGACAACCTGGATGACCGATTCCGAATCGGAGACTTCACTCAGGAAATGCCAGGGGCGCCTAGTAAGGCATCGCAGTGCGCTTATGACGAAGCGCTCCTATCAACCGACGGCACACAAGTCGTCGCTCGAAAGAGTACATGCACACGAGGCTTGCAATGTGGCCGGATCGCTTTCTATTTCCACTATTACGATCCGCTGAAGGCAATGCAATGGACGTACGGACAGTTTTCTGGCCCGGAGGTGCAGCTTGTTCCTCAAAGACTCTGGAGTCTAATGCCATACTCTCACGTGGATTAAATCTGCGGATCAGCCTATGTTGGTTGTTCCCACGCCGGCGGTTTTCGTGCGCCAACTTCGCGGACCGCACTTGAGCACGTGACCGTGATGCAGAATGCGATCGAGCATGGCGGTGACCGCAGCTACATCGCCCAGCAGTTTGCCCCAGTCTTCCACGGGGCGATTCGATGTCAGCAGCGTGCTGGCGCGTTCGTAACGGCGCATCACGATCTCCAGCAGATCCTCCGCCGCGGTGAGCGGTAGCTTGCGCATTCCAAAGTCGTCGATGATGAGCAGCGGCACGGTGGTCAGCGTCTCCATGAACTCCCTCCGCGTGCCGTCCACCACAGCCTCCGCCAACTCATCGAGCAGCACGTGAGCTTCGCGGTAGAACACACGATAGCCCTGCTGAATAGCGGACTGGCCGATGGCCTGCGCGAGGTGGCTCTTGCCGGTTCCGCCGGGGCCAGAAACATAATGCCCATGGTACCGAGACCGTAAAGATTCATTACCCGTTTCACCCTCTCCACGGTCAGAGCCTTCGAGTTCAACGGAGGGCGAAGCTCCCAAAAGGTGAGTACATTTTCTGCGAGTTGCCCGACGGCACTATCGGCGGATTCCCCTCGTGGATCGCCGACCCGACGAAGTGCCCGAACTTTACCGTCGGATCTCCCTTGACCTCGGCGGCCGCACTCGCCCAACTTCGGAAATTGCTGGACAGCTTGCATTCGAACTCCCAACGCGGTAACGCATCACTGAAAGGGATGCGAGGGGAGGCCACGAATGAGACCAAGAAAGACGCCGGAGAAGACACAGATGAACCTGCGGTTTTGTGACAGCAAACCGATGATGCTACCTGACGACAAACAACGGGAGCTTGCAATCGCACTGGCCGACTTGTTGTTGGGTGCGGCTGCTAAACCTACCGAGCCAGATCCGGGAGGAGACGCATGAATCCCAAAATATCGGCGGATCATTTGAAGCGGCGCGCCATTATCTATATTCGGCAGTCATCACCCGGACAGGTGATTCACAACCAGGAGAGCCAGCGCCGGCAATATGGTTTGGCCGACCACGCTCGCCAACTTGGCTTTCAGCAGGTCGAGATAATCGACGAGGATCTTGGCCGCTCTGGATCGGGCCAAGTGGAGCGCCCCGGATTCCAGCATCTGGTTGCGGAAGTTTGCACGGGACAAGTTGGCGCCGTGCTTTGCATTGAGGCTTCGCGCCTGGCCCGTAACGGCCGAGACTGGCATCATCTCATCGAACTCTGCGGGTTGGTACGCGCCCTCGTGATCGATCCAGATGGCGTCTACGATCCGGGCATCCTCAATGATCGGCTCTTGCTGGGGCTTAAAGGAACGATGAGCGAGTTCGAGCTGAACTTGCTGCGGCAACGATCATTGGAAGCGATCCGCCAGAAAGCACGCCGCGGGGAACTCCAGTTCCGATTGCCAGTCGGTCTCCGATGGGCCCCCAACGGCAGAGTCGAGATCGACCCCGACCGTCGTGTTCAAGACGCAGTGCATCTGGTCTTCACCAAGATGGTGGAACTGGGCAGCGCTCGGCAAGTGCTGTTGTGGTTTCGGGGTGAGAATACGAATCTGCCCGCGTTGGTCCTGGACACGCCGGGACATGACCTCGTTTGGAAACTGCCGGTGTACAACACGATCTGGCACATGCTCAGAAATCCGATGTACGCGGGCGCCTATGCCTTCGGCAAAACGGAATCCCGAACCAAGGTCATTGATGGACGAGCCCGAAAGAGCGAGGGGCATTTCAAGTCGCGTGATACATGGATGGTCTTGATTCACGACCATCATCCCGGTTACATTTCTTGGGAGCAGTTCGAACGCAACCAGACGATGCTTTCCGATAACGCGCATATGAAATCGCGCATGGAGCCGAAGGCCGGCCGTGGAGGCCGAAGCTTATTAGCCGGCCTGTTGCGTTGCCGGCGGTGCGGGAGGATGCTGCATGTAGCCTACAGCGGCACGCACGGAGAGGTGCCCCGGTATCATTGCCGCGGAGCGCAGATCAATCACGGAACGGACTGGTGTATCTCGTTCGGCGGATTGAAACCGGATCGAGAAGTCGCGGCAGAGATCCTCAAGGCAGTGGAAGGCAACGCTATCGAGGCAGCTTTGGAAGTCGCAGCACGTGCTGCCGAACAACAAAGCCAACGGCATCGCGCGCTGTCATTGGAACTGGAGCAAGCGCGTTATGAAGCGCGCCTTGCAGCTCGGCGATATGAAGCCGTCGATCCGGATAACCGCCTGGTGGCAGGGGAACTGGAGGCGCGTTGGAATGCCGCGCTCTCGACCGTAGGAGAGGTGGAACGGCGATTGCGCGACAACGAACTGCCGGCCAATGCCAGTCGCATTCCCGATAGAGAGACGCTCTGCAGCCTGGCGCAGGACCTGCCTGCCGTGTGGAACTTCCCGGCAACTGACATGCGCCTGAAGCAGCGGATCGTCCGAATTCTGATCGAAGAGATCATCGCCGATGTGGATGACGCCGCCAGCGAGATCGTGTTGTTGATTCACTGGACCGGAGGTCGGCACTCCGAGCTTCGTATGAAGAAGAACCTCACCGGCAGGCACAGCCGTTGCACAGATCTCGAAACGGTTGAAGTCCTGCGCCGGATGTCCGGCAGGTTTCCGGACGATCAGATCGCCGCGACCCTAAATCGGCTCGGGCTGAAGACCGGAACAGGTAACACCTGGAATGAAGGCCGCGTCCGCTCGGTACGTAGCTATCATGAGTTGCCCGCCTGTAACGCCGCCTTGGTGCCACGTCAGACCGTCACCCTGGAGCAGGCATCGGAGCGACTGGGCATCAGCCACAAGGTTATACGCCGGCTGATCGAATCAAACAAGATACCGGCCACCCAAGTTGTGCCCTGGGCACCCTGGGAGATTCCGATAGAGGCGATCGAGTCAGCGGATGTCGTGCAAGAGGTAGCCCGTGCCAAGCGCCGTCCGCGGAATCTGACTGCGGCTAACGGACCATCCATGCCGATGTTTGCTGAGATGGGGGATGATGTTGGAGATTGAAGGGCGGGACTGGGGCCCGTCGGCCTGAAACCGACGGACGAATACCTATTGATTTCAGCTATGTAGCCAGGAGGTGCAGAATGTCGCAGGATCGCCCGGGCCCAGAAACAATGCGTCTTCCCGTTTTCCAATGAATGTGCAGGTGGCCAGATCGAAGACCAGACTGCGATTCATCTTGGGGTTGAAGTTGAAGTCGAAGTGGTCGAGCGTCTTCTGCGGATCGCGGAAGGCGGCCTGTTTGCGCCGCCTCTCCAGCAGACGGTCGGCGCGCCGTGTCAGTTCGTCGGCGACCAGGCACGAGATCAGATCGATCGGCGCCATGGCTTCGGCCTGCGCCTGTTGCAGGCGCGTTTCCAGCACGGTGGCGATGCCCCCGAGACGCAGTTGCCGTAGGGCGTGTTGTAGTTCGATGAGGTTCACGTTTATTCTCCTTTGGTTTTGTTTTCGATGAAGTCGCGATACTCGGTCAGTTGACGGATCAACGGATCTATTTGTCGTAAACTGAGCGGCAGTTGCGGATGGCGTTCGAGGTAACGGCGCACGAAGCGATATTCGCCGCTGCCCATCTCCAGCGCGGCGCCGCACGCTTCGTCGACACTGGCGGCGCCATATTTCTTGGCCAGCGACAACATGCCCAGAATGCGGCGCACCGCGGCCTCGCCGTGCTCGCGGTGCATTCCGCGGCAGAGCGCGCCGATCTGCTCGCCGGCCTGATCGGCGCGACAGAGTAGTTGCTGGGTGCTCAGCGGTGTATGTTTTGGGCGGTCCTGTTCTTGAATGCGATGACCGCCGCGAGCCTGGCGCAGGTGCTCGCGCAGCAACTCGCCGGTGCTGGGGTTCAGCAGTCGCACATGCCGGTTGTCCCACTGCACGCTGACGCGCCGGCCGATCCAGCCCGGCGGCGCCCCATAGTAGGCCGCTTCCACCTCCACGCAGCCATCCAGGTGAACCGTCCGTTCGCCGTATTGGTAATAGCGGAAGGGTTCGACCGGCAGCGGCAGCAATGCCGGCCGCTCCTCCGCGAACATGGCAGCAACCTGCCGCTTGGTCGTACCGTGGATGCGCGTGTCAGCCCAGTTCGTTTCCCACTGGTCCAGATAGGATTGCGCTTCCTGCGCACTTTCGAAGCGCATGCCCTTCAACGGAGTCTTCTGCGCGTGGCCCACGCCGCTCTCGACCTTCCCCTTGCGATCCGGGTCTGCCACGCGGCAGGGCATCGCCACCACGCCGTAATGGCGTAGCATGTCGGCGTATACGGGGTTGATCGTGGGGTCATAGATATCGGGCTTGAGCACGCCTTCACCGAGGTTGTCGAGCACCACCATGCGCGTGCAGCCGCCCAGGCGGCGGAAGGCCTGTTCATGCAGCTCCGCCCAGGTCTGGGTACTCGAGTGGAATACCAGGAGGCGGACCGACTTGCGGCTGTAGCCGAGGGTCAGCACGAACAGGCGCATGCGGCGGTACTTGCCGCTCTGTGGATCGCGGACCATGGGGCCGGTGCCGTAATCGACCTGGGCCTCTTCACCGGGCGCAGTCTCGATCACCCCGCAGGCTTCCTTGGGTGTGCCGCCAGCCAACTTCCGGACGAAGCGCTTGACGCTCTGGTAGCCACCGGTGAAGCCGCGGGTGTCGACCAGGTCCTGCCAGATCGCCCTGGCGTTACGACCACGGGAGAGGCCCAGTTCGATGGCGTCCCGGTGCACCGCACAGGCGCTGGCAGACGGCGTTTGCGCCGCCGGCTCCACTCCAAAGCCGGTGGTCACCGCTATGGCCGGTTTTGCATCGGATGGCACGCCCCCGATGGTTGGCGCGGCATCCGCGCGAGTTCCGTCGAGGCTATCACGGGCGGGCAACTCCGCGCCAAAGTCGGTGGTCACCGCCATGGCCGGTTTTGCTGATGGCGACGCGGTGTCGGCGCCTATGGGTGTTGTCGGCGGAGGGTCGGCGGTCTTCCAACCCGGTGGACTCACGCGGACGCCGGCTTCTCTCAAATAGGCAGCCGCCGTCTCCCGGCGGACGCCCGTGGCCTTCTGAATGCGCCGCAGCGACCAGCCCAGCCGGCCCAGCGCGATGACTTGCTGCTTCTTTTGCTCGTTCAAGACGTTGCTCACAGTGACGCAGGGTAATCGCCCTCGCGCCCGAGTTAACGTCCTGGTTTAGCGGTTTATATATGGCCGGTTTTGAAGTGACCCTCCATGGCCGGTTTTGGGTGACCCCCGAGGGCCACGCCTCCGACAAATTCGGAAATCGCCGTAAGCGCGGCCTGGCCCCTTTCAGTGGCGAGTTCTGCAAGTCAGTGAACTAAACCGCTTCGCGGTATTCGTCTTCGCCCGGCATCCCCTTCTTGGGGAGGATTTTCCAATTGGAACTTCTCGGCAGCCGGCAAGATTGCGAGGAAAGCCATCCCCACCCGCTTGCTGGCGCGTGGCTCCTGAGGAAAACTGGTTTGGTTGTCCCACAACGACCAATCCAATC
>DASYEV010000165.1:0-99681 GCA_036498835.1 Acidobacteriaceae bacterium
GGCGCGTTCTATACCAGCCTGGGGCGAAGCCCCAGGTTGTGTGGTAATGAGAGGTCGAGGGCTGAAAGCCCGACCTATTGTGGCGCCACTATAGGTCGGGCCTTCAGCCCTCGATTCTTCAATGACTGCTGTACCTGGGGCTTCGCCCCAGGCTGGTATAGAGCGCGCCGTTGGCGCTTGAAACCACGCCCAATGTTCGTCTTTTGCGGATCTGAAGCGCACACACTTCAGTCCCGCCGCACACGCAACGATAAAAGCGCGGCTTTAGCCGCTGAGGGAATGCCGAACGCAGCACCAATTCTTCCTTAGGCCATGATGACTTTTCGTACCGCACAAAAATTCGTTGCTTGCCTGGCTCTTGTTCTGGGCCTGGTCCTGTTCTCCTCACCTGCGGCCGCCCACGCGCAGGCGCACGGCTGGCGTGCCGCCACCGCCTCCGAGCTGGAATCGGCATTGCCCGCTCGCGCGCCGGTCGAGAAGGAACGCATTGAAACGGAAATGCGGACCGCGACCGGGATCATCAATGATCGCGGCCAGTTGATCGGCGCTGTGGTGCTGATCACCGCCGGCTATTCCGCGGATGGGAAATACTCGCACTATCTGCTGCTTCAGGCGCCGATGACTGTGGGCGACCACCTTGTACTCAAATCCGGCTCGTACGCCGTGGGCTGGAAGCGCACGGACGATGGATTGCTGGTGCACTTCTTCGATGCGGTTTCGGGCGCGGAACGGGGCGTAGCCATCGCGAAGCCGATGACCGGCACGCACCGTGTGGAGAGCTTTCGTATCTGGCCGCCCACGGAGCGGCCGGTGATTCAGATCGGACGTTATACCCTTCCGTACAGCGTCGGGCCATAACGCCGATGCTTACTTGATCTTCCTCAGTGCGGCGTCATACAGTGGCGCGGACTGGTTCTTCTCTCGAACGGTCTAAAGGAATTCCGGAACTCGACAGGATATGAACAAACTTTTCCCTGATGCTCGCTCGGCGCTGGCCGACGTTGTCTTCCACGGCATGACGCTCGCGGTAGGAGGCTTTGGCCTGTGCGGCATTCCCGAAGCGCTGATCATGGCACTGCGCGATAGCGGCAAAAGCGGCCTGACCGTGGCCAGCAACAACGCCGGTGTCGACGACTGGGGGCTTGGCCTGCTGCTGCAGACGCGGCAGATCAGGAAGATGATCTCCAGCTACGTCGGCGAGAACGCCGAGTTCGAACGCCAGTTTCTTGCCGGCGAGCTCGAAGTGGAGTTCTGCCCCCAGGGAACGCTGGCCGAGCGCATGCGCGCCGGCGGAGCAGGCATCCCCGGTTTCTACACACGCACCGGCGTGGGTACGCAGGTTGCCGAAGGCAAAGAGGTGAGAGAGTTCGATGGCGTGCCCTATCTGCTGGAACGCGGCATCGTTGCGGATGTTTCGCTCGTCAAGGCATGGAAGGCCGACACCAGCGGCAATTTGATCTATCGCAAGACCGCACGCAACTTCAACCCCATGGCCGCAACCTGCGGCAAGGTCACCGTGGTGGAGGCTGAGATCGTCGTCGAAACCGGTGAGCTGGACCCCGACGCGATTCATACGCCCGGCATCTTTGTTCATCGCATCATCCATAACCCCACGCCGGAGAAACGGGTCGAGCGGCGCACGGTCCGGGAGGTCTGAGCAAGATGGCATGGTCACGGCAACAAATGGCACAGCGAGCGGCGCAGGAGCTTCGTGAAGGCACCTACGTCAACCTTGGCATCGGCATTCCCACGCTGATTGCCAACTACATCCCTGAAGGCATGGACATCACGCTGCAGTCGGAGAACGGCCTGCTCGGCATTGGCCCTTATCCCACGCCCGATGAACTCGACGCCGACCTCATCAATGCGGGCAAGGAGACCGTCACGGCTCGCCCTGATGCCAGCTATTTTTCCAGCGCCGACTCCTTCGCCATGATCCGCGGCGGCCACATCAACCTCGCCATCCTGGGAGCGATGCAGGTCTCCGAACAAGGCGATCTGGCCAACTGGACGATCCCCGGCAAGATGGTCAAAGGCATGGGCGGCGCCATGGACCTGGTCGCCGGTGTGCAGCGCCTGGTTGTGCTGATGGAACACAACTCCAAGAGCGGCGAGAAGAAGATCCTGCGTGCCTGCAATCTACCGCTGACGGGCGTGCGCGTGGTGAATCGCATCATCACGGACCTGTGCGTTCTGGATGTCGCGCCTGAAGGGCTCAGGCTGGTCGAGCTGGCGCCTGGCGTGGATATTGAGGAAGTACGGAGAAAAACAGAGCCTGAAGTGCAGTTAACAGCGAACAGTTAACAGCACACTCTTTCTCATGGGTCATCCTGAACGCAGTGAAGGATCCCAGTATTCTGCCGGTGGCAGCGACAACGAGCATGGCCACCCAACATTCTGCTCCGACGAACAGAATTCGCCCGCGACACATCCCACAATACCGGGATCCTTCGCGATGCTCAGGATGACCCTCGATAAAAATTTGTGGTGAAACCGTGGCATGGGCAGGGGCAGAAGCAGGTCTCTCCACTTCGCTTCGCTCCGGTCGAGATGACAGGGGTGGGGTAATTGGGGAAAGCGACAGCGAACGCTCTTGCCTCTGTTTCGATCGCACCACAGGCGTCTACTGTTAACTGTTCGCTGTTAACTGCTTCCCTGCCTTTTCGCCTTCGCCACCCGCGAATGCGTCTCAATCCCCAACTCCACGCAGATGAAGCTGCCGGCATCGATCAGCTTTCCCATATCCAGACCGGTCGCAAACCCCATGCCCTCGAGCATGTAGAGCAGGTCTTCGGTGGCCACATTTCCCAGCGCTCCAGGAGCATAAGGGCATCCACCCAGTCCGCTAACGGACGAGTCGAACACACGGACGCCAAGCTCCAACGACGCCAGGATGTTTGCCAGCGCCTGTCCGTAGGTATCGTGAAAATGCCCGGCCAGGTTCCCTACAGGCACGTTCTCCATCACGGCCTGCAGCATCGCAGCCGTCTGACGAGGTGTGCCTACGCCAATGGCGTCGCCGAGCGAAATCTCATAGCATCCGCGTTCAAACAACTCTTTGGCCACGCGGGCCACGGCCTCCGGCGCGACTGCGCCTTCGTACGGGCAGCCTGACACACAAGAAACATAGCCACGCACCGGAACACGGGCTCGCGCGGCCGCTGCGAGCACGGGGGCGAAGCGATCCAGGCTCTCCGCGATGGAGCACTGAATGTTTTTCTGCGAGAAGGTTTCGGAAGCGGCTGCGAAGACCGCGACCTCACTGGCTCCGGCGGCCAGCGCTGCTTCAAAGCCCTGCAGATTCGGTGTCAGGGCAGAGTAGGCAACGTCGTCCAGCCGATGAATACCGCTCAGCACCTCGCTGTTGTCGGCCATCTGCGGCACACGCTTGGGGGAAACGAAGGCTGTGGCTTCAATCGCTTTCAACCCAGCATCCGCAAGCCTTTCGATGAAGCTGATCTTTGCCAGGGTCGGCACCCAGCGGGCTTCGTTCTGCAAACCATCGCGCGGACCAACTTCAACGATCTTGACCGAACCTTTAGAATCCACGCCGCTCACTTTCCTGCCTCCGGTGTGCGTGTGAAGTGCAGAAGCTGCACACCTTCGGAAACGCGGTCACCTACGGCAAACGCAAATGAATCCACCTTGCCCGGCGCCGGAGCCTTGATGGTGTACTCCATCTTCATCGCCTCCAGCACAAGCAACGGCGTTCCCTTCTCGACCTCTTCGCCCGGCTGCACAAGCAGCAACGTCAGCAGTCCCGGCATGGGCGCGAGCAGGCTGTTTTCCTGTGTGTCTTCACCAGCACGGCTTGCCAGCGGATCAGCCAGCGTGAAGACATAGCTCTCGCCGTTCCAGAACACATGAAAGGCATCGCCGACTGCAACTACCGTCGCATCCACCGGCACTCCATCCATCACGGCACGGAGATCGCCTTCAGCACTGAGGTCGCCGAAAACAACTGAATCAACATCGCCGATTCGCATCGTGTAGTTGCCGTGCCCGTACGTGACGGCAACCTTATGCACCGCGTCATTGATCTGGAAGGACAGCTCACGGCGCAACGCGCTGCCAACGCGCCAGCCATCCTGAATCGTCCATGGGCTTTGTCCCTGCGCTGCTTGTATCCTGCTTTCCCTGCACAAAGCTGCCAGGGCAGCCAGCAGGAATGCTTTACGCGGAGGCTCCGCAACATCACCGAACAGCGCGGCGTTTTCCCGCTCAATCAGACCGGTATCCAGATCGGCGTTTGCAAACGATGTCGTACCGACCAACCGCTTGAGAAAGCCAACGTTGTTGCGGACGCCCACAATCTGAAATTGCGAGAGCGCCTCTTCCATGCGCTTCAGCGCGAGGGGCCTGTCATGATCCCAGACGATCAGCTTGGCGATCATGGGGTCATAGAACGAAGTGATCTCGTCGCCCTGCTCAACGCCGGCGTCGATGCGCACGTGCTGGGACGGCTCCGACGTGCGCAGATACGCCAGTCTTCCAATCGAGGGAAGAAAGCCATGCTCCGGGTCTTCCGCGTAGATGCGTGCTTCCAATGCGTGGCCGTGGATGTGCAGTTCGTCCTGCCGCAACGGCAGAGCTTCGCCACTCGCTACGCGCAGTTGCCACTCCACCAGGTCAAGGCCGGTGATCATCTCCGTCACGGGATGTTCCACCTGCAGGCGTGTGTTCATTTCCATGAACGAGAAGCTTCCATCGTGCCCGGCAATGAATTCCACCGTGCCCGCACCCACATAGCCAACCGCGCGCGCAGCGTCGCAGGCAGCCTTACTCATCGCGGCGCGGCGCTCTGCCGTCATGCCCGGAGCCGGCGCTTCTTCCAGAACCTTCTGGTGACGGCGCTGCACCGAGCAGTCGCGCTCAAACAGGCTGACGACGTTGCCGTGCGTGTCCGCAAACACCTGGATCTCAATGTGCCGCGGCCGCAGCACGTATTTCTCGACCAGGACATGATCGTCACCGAACGCTGCAGCCGCTTCGCGCTTGCACGAAGACAGCGCGGCCACAAACTCATCCGAGCTGTCCACGCGGCGCATGCCCTTGCCGCCGCCGCCCGCACTGGCTTTGATCAACACCGGATAGCCGATGGCATCGGCCTGCTCGTGCAGAAACTGCGGCGACTGGTTCTCGCCGTGATAGCCAGGCGTCAGCGGCACACCGGCCTTCGCCATCAACGCCTTGGCCGCCGACTTCGAACCCATCGCGTGGATCGCGCTGGCGGGCGGCCCAATGAACGTAATTCCCGCCGCAGCACACGCCTCCGCGAACTCCTCGTTTTCGGAAAGAAAACCGTAGCCCGGATGGATCGCCGCAGCGCCCGTCGCCTTTGCAGCAGCAAGCACTTTATCGATCGCCAGATAGCTTTCGCGCGGTGCGGAGCCACCCAGCAGCACAGCTTCATCCGCCATGCGCACATGCAGGCTGTGCGCGTCGGCTTCGGAGTACACCGCGACCGTGCGGACACCGAGCTTCCGGCAGGTGCGCATGATGCGGCAGGCAATCTCACCGCGATTGGCGATCAGCACTTTGTCGAACATCGTGGTCATGATCCTCGCGGCACCCAGGATGCAGGCCGCTTTTCGAGAAACGCACTCAGCCCTTCCGCTGCTTCAGGCTTCCCGCGAAGCAGAGCGATGAGCCGCGCCGTTTCTTCCCTCAACTCAGCATTGATCGGCTGACCGGCAACATTGGCCACCAAAGCCTTGGCCGCATTCTGCGCTTCCGGTGCGCCCGCAAGGATGGCATCGAGCACGGCGCCAATGCGCGCATCGAGCTCTTCCACCGGCACAGCCTCGTGCAACAGGCCGATACGCTGAGCCGTTGCCCCATCGATGCGTTCCGCGGTTTGAAACAGCCGGCGAGCGTGGCGTTCGCCAATGGCCCGTACCACATACGGTGCGATGGTGGCAGGGATCAGGCCCAGCCGCACTTCGCTCATGGCAAAGATCGCCGTGCCGGAGCCAATGGCAATGTCACAAACCCCGGTCAGGCCGACGCCGCCGCCGATCGCAGCTCCATGGACACGTGCCAGCGTCGGCTTCGGGCACGAAGCGATTGCGTGGAACAGATCCGCGAGCTTGCGAGCGTCGGAGGCATTATCTTCCACCGAAGCCGCGCCCTGCTGCTTCATCCACTGCGCATCGGCTCCCGCCGAAAAACTTTTCCCGCGTCCGGCGAGCACAATCGCGCGCACATCCGCCTGCTGCGCGAGGTCGTTGTAGGCGGCGGTCAACTCCGCGATCAGCGCGGCATCGAAGGCGTTGTGAACGTCCGGGCGGTTGAGCCACACCCAGGCCACAGCACCTTTCCTCTCGATTTGGATCGCGCTCTCGCTCACCTGAAATCCCTCACATCCGGAAGACGCCATACGACGTCTTCTCCGCCGGCGCACTCAAAGCGACGGAAAGCCCCAGCCCCAGAGCACGGCGCGTCTGCACGGGGTCGAGAATGCCGTCATCCCACAATCGCGCGGTGGCGTAGTACGGATTGCCCTGCGTCTCATACTGCTCGCGGATCGGCGCTTTGAAGGTTTCTTCGTCCTCTGCGCTCCACACCTGACCTTTGGCTTCCATGCCATCACGCTTCACACGCGCGAGCACGCTCGCCGCCTGCTCCCCACCCATCACGGAGATACGTGAATTGGGCCAACTCCACAGGAAGCGCGGTCCGTAGGCGCGGCCGCACATGCCGTAGTTGCCCGCCCCAAAGCTACCTCCAACCAGCACGGTGAACTTCGGAACGCGAGCGCAGGCCACCGCCATCACCATCTTGGCACCGTCCTTGGCAATGCCGCCGTGTTCGTACTTGCGGCCCACCATGAAGCCGCTGATGTTCTGCAGGAAGAGCAATGGGATACCGCGCTGCGCGCACAGCTCAATAAAGTGCGCGCCCTTATGCGCCGACTCCGAAAAGAGCACGCCATTGTTGGCCAGGATGCCGACCGGAAAACCGTGGATGTGCGCGAAGCCAGTGACCAGCGTATTCCCGTAGCGCTGCTTGAACTCGTCCAGCCTGCTGCCGTCTACCAAGCGCGCAATCACCTCGCGCACGTCATAGGGCTTGCGAACGTCTGTCGGCACCACGCCGTAGAGTTCCATGGGATCAAACTGCGGCTCTTCCGAAGTCTGCACATCGGCAGCCGGCGAACCCTTGCGGCCCAGGTTGGCGACCACGCGGCGGATCAGTGACAGCGCATGCGGATCGTCATCCGCAAGATGATCGGCGACACCCGAGATGCGCGTGTGGACATCGCCACCGCCAAGTTCCTCCGCGGTAATCTCTTCCCCGGTCGCCGCCTTCACCAACGGAGGTCCGCCCAGGAAGATCGTCCCCTGGTTCTTCACGATGACCGTCTCATCCGACATCGCGGGGATGTATGCGCCGCCCGCGGTGCATGAACCCATCACGCAGGCGATCTGCGCTATTCCTTTCGCGGAGAGATTGGCCTGGTTGTTGAAGATCGCGCCGAAGTGATCTTTGTCCGGAAAGACTTCATCCTGCAGCGGCAGGAAAGCACCGCCCGAGTCCACGAGGTAGACGCAGGGCAAGTGATTTTCGAGCGCGATCTGTTGCGCTCGCAGGTGCTTCTTCACCGTCAGCGGATAGTAGGTGCCGCCTTTCACCGTCGCGTCATTGGCAACAATCACGCACTCGCGACCGCTGATGCGGCCGATACCGGTGACGATGCCGGCGCTCGGCACCTCATTGCCATACAAGCCATTCGCAGCCAGAGCGGAAAGCTCAAGAAAGGGCGTACCCGCATCCAGCAGCAGGTCCACGCGATCGCGCACCAGCAGCTTGCCACGCTCCTGGTATTTCTTGCGTGCCGCTTCCGTGCCACCCTGGGCGACGACGGCGGTCTTGTCGCGCAGTTCCGCGACCAGTGCGGTCATGCGCTCGGCGTTGGAGCGAAATTCGTCACTGCGGGTTTTGATGGCTGACTGGAGAACACTCATCGTGTGCCGCTACTCCGCTCCAAACTGTGAAGTTTCCTTGAACAGTTCGCGGCCAATCAACATACGCCGAATCTCCGAGGTGCCGGCGCCGATCTCGAAGAGCTTGGCATCGCGCCATAACCGGCCCGTCGGGTACTCATTCATATAGCCGTTGCCGCCCAGCGCCTGAATCGCCTGCCCGGCCATCCAGGTCGCCTTCTCAGCAGAGTACAGAATGGCGCCCGCGGCGTCTTTGCGCGCCGGCTCGCCACGGTCACAGGCATTGGCCACCGCATACACATATGCCCGGCAGGCATTGAAGCCGACATACATATCCGCCACCTTGCCCTGCATCAACTGGAACTCGCCGATGGGCTTACCGAATTGCTTGCGCTGATGCACGTAGGGCACAACCACATCGAGACACGCGGCCATGATGCCCAGCGGCCCGCCACAAAGCACCAGCCGTTCGAAATCGAGCCCCGACATCAGCACACGAACGCCGCCATTAACGCGGCCAAGAACGTTCTCTTCCGGAACTTCGCAGTTCTGGAAATTGAGCTCGCAGGTTTCCGAACCGCGCATGCCCAGCTTGTCCAGCTTGCGGCTGGTGGTGAAGCCGGGGAAAGTTTTCTCCACGATGAACGCGGTAATGCCGCGCGAGGCCGCGCTCGGGTCGGTCTTGGCATACACAATCAGCACATCGGCGGTCGGGCCGTTGGTGATCCACATCTTATTGCCGTTCAGCAGGTAGCCGCCACCCTCACGCTTGTCCGCCCGCAATCGCATGCTGACCACATCCGATCCCGAACCAACCTCGGACATCGCCAGCGCGCCCACATGTTCCCCGCTGATCAGCTTCGGCAGGTACTTCCGCTTCTGATCCTTGGTGCCGTTCTTGCGAAGCTGATTCACGCACAGATTGGAATGCGCTCCATAGGAAAGTCCGATGGAAGCCGAGGCGCGAGAGATTTCCTCCATCGCCACAACATGCGCGAGGTAACCCAGGTCCGCGCCGCCGAACTCCTCTTCCACGGTGATGCCCAGTAACCCCAGATCACCGAGCTTGCGCCACAGCGCGTGTGGGAAGCCGCCATGCTGATCGGCTTCGACTGCGAGCGGTGCAATTTCCTTTTCGGCGAATCTACGTACGGTATCGCGCAGCAGGTCTACCGATTCACCCAGCGCGAAATTCATGCCTTGCATGCCCATCTCCCTGAACCATTCCGGGACCCCTCTGCTGGGATGCCGCAAAACGTCCTCGAAGACGGTACAGCGCCGGATGGGCCTTCGTCCATAGCCCACAGGCGTGCGGTTTTCGCCCCAGACGAACTCCCAATCGACTTGGTACCATGCCGCCAGCCGCAGGATGTTCTCCAACTTGTGACGGAAACATCCCTGAGGCGACAAGGAGTCCCTGTTCCATGTCCGAAGCCCAGGAATTTGCCACTCTCCGCTGTGAGCGCGATGGCGCCGTTGCCACCATTACCCTGGACCGGCCCAAGGCGCTGAACGCGCTCAACGCGGCGATGTTTGACGACCTGGAACGTGTCTTTCAGCAACTGGCCGGCGATGCCTCCATCCGGGTGATCCTCGTTACCGGTTCGGGCGAGCGCGCGTTTGCCGCGGGCGCGGACATCGCCGAGCTGGTGAATACGGACTCAATCTCGGGAAGGGCCGTCTCCGAACGCGGCCAGCAGGTCTTTTCGCAGATTGAAAGCTGCGGCAAGCCGGTGATCGCCTGTGTCAACGGCTTCGCATTCGGAGGAGGCTGCGAACTCGCGTTGGCATGTACCCTTCGTATCGCGAGCGAAAAAGCAGTATTCGGATTGCCCGAAGTAAAACTTGGCCTGGTACCCGGCTACGGCGGAACCCAGCGCATGGCGCGCCTGATAGGCCGAGGACAAGCCCTGCGGTTGATGCTTACAGCGCAGAGTGCAGACGCTATGGGTGCGTTACGCCTCGGCCTGGTCGAGGAAGTTGTGCCGGTCGAGGAGTTGATGCCGCGAGCGGAGGCCATCGCCCAAACCATCGCGGGCATGGCACCGCTTGCAATTGCGGGAATTCTGGAAGCTGTGGAGCGCGGCGGATCGAAACCGCTGACGGACGGCTTGCGAGACGAAACCGAAATCTTCGCACGTCTTTCCGGCACGTCCGACAAACACGAAGGCCTTACTGCGTTCCTCGAGAAGCGCGCGGCCGTGTGGCAGGGAAAGTAGCGGTTCCTAACAGGTCATCCCTAACTCACGAATGAGTCCACAACGAGACACGGGTGTCCCGACGCTACCCTAGACTCCAACAAGCATCATCACTGAGCAGGGATTGGATGTAGAGCTTCTCAACATCTAACATCTAATCCCTAACATCTGGTTCCTGATATCTGCCTTCCCTCACCGCGCAACGCACATCCGCACCTTGCCGCCGAAGTTATCCGTCCGGATCACGTCACTGTCGAATTCGCTGTTTCCTGTTCCGGTGATGCGCTGCACCATCTGGTAGCCACGATGGGGAATGTCCGTCGGCACTCCGGCAGCGGCACTCGAGCCGCCACGCCAGTAGCTCTGCATCCTGAGGTCCCAATAGATCTCATCCGCGGTAAGGCCGGGACTGGCGCCGATATAGACGCCCGGAGTAAATCCCGCTGCGGCCACGGCGTCATGCCAAGCGTTGCAGTAGTCGATGACGTCCTGTGCTTCCGCGTCGTCAACCACGCCTTCCAGATCGAGCCAAACCGTCGTGCCATGGAGCAGGCCTGCAGTCGCTGTGATGCCGGCCGCAGCCTCTCCAAACTGCTGCCCCCGCTGCGCGCTGGGGCTCCAGCCCGCGGCCAGCGGGTGCTGCACCACGCATAACCCCAGACCCGCATTGACGATAATCTGCGCTTCCGCCTGGCTGATATCCACGAACGTGTGCGATCCATCGCCGCGTCCGATGTAACGCACGACAAAGCCGTAGCCCTTGCTTCGATACTGATGTGCGCTCACCGCAGTCAGTGGAGTGGTGATGTCGAAACCCATGGCTCCATCGGGAAGCGACGCTACTTTGGCATTGATCACGAAGATGTCCTCTCAACTCCCGATGATTTTCGATATCGGCAAGGACACTATCTCGGCTTTCCATATCGGGGTCAACCGAAATGAACATCGCATGGCAAACTACACATCCTTTTGTGGGAAATGCAGCGCTTTCCGTTGATGATGGCATGGAGTGGGACATTGATCACGTTGCAGGCGTTCATGCCGCCGGCAGCGTGCAACATGATTCGTGCGGCAAGAACCGGAAGGGCCTGGTTTCAACCAGGCCGAAAGAGCCGGGCGCAAAAGCGCCTTCCTCGCTGCCGCAGGCTGGAGCAGAGCCCGTAGGGCGTAGCGACGGAATTGCTTTTCACGGGCGCCGACACTTCACAGCCTCTTATCACGGAGGCATTTTCGATCCATCGACTTAGAAAAACATTCGTTTGACTGGAGCCTGATTTAGAGACAAGCGGCTGTACACGTACACACAGTTTTCGCGGAGTGCTTTAGAAGGCGAAGGCTCTCTCCGGGACATTGCGTAGGGATACAGTCGCAAAAGACAATTCAGTCACTATGCCCTGCGGGCTCCGCTCCGGCCTGCGGCAGCGAGGAGTCGGTTTTCTTCGGTTCGCTTCCGGCCTGGTTTCAACCAGGCCCTCCCCGTTCTTCCCTCAGGAATCGCGTTGCAGATGTCGTTTGCTTGCCGGCATATCAGAACGTCTTCATGTATTCGATCAACGCACGCTTATCCGCGTCGGACATCTCCGAGCCGAACGTATGTCCGCGGTCCTGCACGAAGTCAGGCGCATTGTCGCGCAGCAGAAACAACTCGTTCAAAGCGCCCGTCCCCGTGATGCGACAGAAGATCCAACTGAAGAAGTTATCGCGGCGAAAGTATTCCGGAGTTACCACGTCAACATTCGTAATGAGATCCACCGGCGTATTGCGCGCGATGCACACGTGACCGCCTTCGGGATAACGGAAGGTCGTGGCCCGCGTGGTTCTGCGAATCGTACCCAGACCCACTCGCCGGTTTGGCCACAGCAGCTTCTCCATCCCGTCCTGATAGGCCGCCAGTCTGCCGTCAACCGATGGATCCGCATTGAACAACCCCAATGCGTTGTTATGGAAGAACGGCGCGGTCGCCCAGACATTGGCCAGCGTCGGCGTGCGGTAGTAGCCGCGGCCGCCTTTGGCCTCCACCGAAAGAGCCGGCAGCCAGGTGTGCAGCGGATTCACCAGGCCTGTCACGTGCACCGGGGGTAACTGCTTGTAGGTATCCGAGGAAAAGTGTTGCCAGATCATCCCTTCCGTGGCGTTGCTGGCCATCGCGCGTTGGATGTTGGTGCCAATCTCGGTCACCGGATGGCGCGCATCGTCGGACAGGTAGTTGTCGGTGAGGAAGTCGTCCTGCAGCACCGCGGCGCGGAACCAGTCGGCTTTCACACCTGTGTAGCTCGCGGGCGGCTGCTTGCTGGAATGACAGCTCGCACAATGCTCCGCGAACGCCACCTTGCCCCGATGCATGACTTCGTTGTCGGCGGAGATGTGCGGCGCGCCTGCATCGGCGTCGGCGAGATGCAGCGGCTCAAGCGTACGCAGGAAAGACTCCAGCATGCCCATCCGAGCCTCGGTCGCTGTCCATCCCTCGTCGCATGGCTTGTTCTGCTGCCGCGCGACCTTCGGGTCGAAAGGAGATTGCACGCGGCGAAGACCATAGACAGGATCCTGCAGCGTCGTCCAGATCGCGGCGCACATTCCGATGTTGACGTACACCCGCAGCGCGGCACAGGCCGTATCGTTGGCGCCGGGAATTTCGGTTGGGTCGTCGAGACAAGCTGCTCCAATGGAGTCGGCGCCATCCTTCAACACATGAAAGACGTTGCGGTGCACGCCATCGGCGGTCACCTCGTCATGCATGGGCCGGAAGTTCAGATAGGCGATGTTGTTAATGACGTTCGGATTGTTGATGTGGTCGGTCGCCACCTGCGAAGTTTCCGACGTACCCGGAGGCTCCACATGCGCCACCTGCCACTGAAAGTCTTTCTCCTTCAGGCTGCGGTTCATCGGGAACTTGGCGGTGTTGAAGATCTGCTCGCGGAAGTACTGGTTCCCAATCCCCGGGCTCAGGTTATGCCACTCCGGATTTTCGGGGTCGGCCGGAGGGTGCTGCGGATTGAAGCCCACATGGCACAACCCGCATGCCATGCCGATCAGGTACGGCGGCTCGACCGATGCCGGGTCCGCCTTGTACTTGTTCACATCCCACTTGGCCGCATCGAACTTCGGATTCAGAAAACGCCGCAGGCCGACGATGCCCGCCGGCTCACCTGGAATGTCCGCAATATGCGGCACATCGGGGCTGGAACAGTCGTCCAGCCACAGGCCATAGCGGTCAGGGCCCTTCGCCTTGGTGCAATCGGGATCGCTGATCACCCCAAAGCGCTTGAAGCGTTCACCGCGGAACCGCGAATCGACGGCCTGCAGAAGATCAAACGTCCCGTGTGACTCAACCGCCAGATGTCTCCACAGGGCCTGATCGCCGACGACCTGGCCGTCCGCATCGTTGTCTCCGCCCGTCCAGAAGTACCAGGTGTCGCGGCCGTGTTCCTGCAACGGCGTCATGCCGGCATAGCCTGCCTGATAGCAGCTCGATTTACCGCTGGGGCACGTGTAGGTATCGCCGGCAGCGGCCCGCACGTTGACGTGCGAGAGCAGCGACGCGGCGGCGAAGATGCAACCCAGGAACGCGAGAAGGCGGAGACGCACGCGATGCCTCCTGAAAATGAGTGCAGCGAGCCCGATGATCTTGAACCTTACATGTGAACGATGTCTAGCCTGTTTTCTTACGTGAAGCGCCCGGCTCGCGCTGGGGAGCAACGAATGGCTTCCGCAACGGCACCAGGCCGGCTTGGGCAGGGCCCTGCTGCATCCGGGTGAGCATCTCCGTACGCACAAAGTCCACGAAGCCCTGCATCTGCCTGTTCATCTCTTCCATGCGCTCGCGCATCTGCAACACGATCGCGATGCCTGCAATGTTCACACCCAGGTCACGCGCTAGGTTCAGGATGAATTCCAGCCGTTCCAGGTCCTCATCCGTGTACAGGCGCGTGTTGCCTTCCGACCGCGAGGGCCGCAGCAGCCCTTCGCGTTCATACAGCCGCAACGTTTGCGGATGGATCGCATACATTTCCGCCACAGAGGAAATCATGTATGCGCCCTTCGATTTACGTTTCGTCGCCATCGCCAAAAGAATACCCTGTTCGCCACGCCCTACGCATCAGGACATTGCAACGGCCCACAAAGCTTGTCCTGCATCCAACCTGCCTGAGGTCCATACTGCATGCTTTCCTGCTCGTCTCGCCGCCGCCCCAATCCCCTGCTTCTCGCCGCTTTGGTTGCCGGCGGCGCTGCCGTTACGGCGGCCGCCACGCTTGCGGCGGTGCGCGCGCTGCGTGCGACGCCCATCGCTCCCGGCTCTGTTGTCCTGGTTACAGGAGGTTCACGAGGGCTGGGATTTTCCATCGCCTCGCGATTCGCCCACCAGCCGGTGAAGCTGGTGCTGGTTTCGCGCAACCGCGCTGACCTGGAAGAGGCGGAAACCAAGCTGCTGGAGCTCTATCCGCATCTCCGTCCCGAAGATTTCTACCTGATCGCCGCCGACCTTGCCAACGCAGACGAGTGCCGCCGCGTCGTCAGCGAAACCATCGCGCGCTATGGACGGATCGATGTGCTGGTGAACAATGCGGGCATCATCACGGTCGGGCCCGTAGAAGCACAAACCGTGGAAAACTTCGAGCAGACCATGCGCGTGAACTTCTTCGCCGCCTTCCACGTCACGTGGGCAGCGCTGCCGCACATGCGCAGCCAGCAACCGTTGGCGGGAACCCGGCGAGCGGCAATCGTCAACATCGCTTCCGTTGGTGGCAAGTTAGCCGTACCGCATATGCTGCCCTACTCCGCAGCCAAGTTTGCACTGGTCGGCTTCTCGGAAGGTCTGAACGCGGAGCTGTACGGAACCGGCGTCCAGGTCACGACCGTCTGCCCCGGCCTGATGCGTACCGGAGGCGAAGCCCACGCGCACTTCCTGGGGAATATCGAAGCGGAGAAACGCTGGTTCAACTTCGCTGCCAAGACTCCTGGTCTCGCCACCACTCCTGAGCATGCGGCCAACCGCGTGTATCAGGCCGTCGAACAGGGCCGTGGCGAAATCATCATCACGCCACAGGCTTGGATGGGAGCACGCATCGCCGGCTTCGCGCCGAATACAGTGCAGTTTGCGAATGCGCTGGCGAACAGGTATGTGTTGCCGAGGGGCTAGGTCCTAGGTCCTAGGTTCTAGGTTCTAGGTTCTAGATAAGTCTACTGTCGGCCCATTTTGGGCAGAACGGGAATCAGATGCTTCTCGTGAGCGACGCAGTTATGCCCCGAAACATGGGTAGGGAGCAACAGCAGGTCTCTCGACTGCGTGGCTAAAGCCGCTTCGGTCGAGATGACACGGTATAGGCTCAAAACGGAATAGCAAATCCCCATCGGGGGATCTTTTGCCCGATGGGGACAGCAGGGTGAAAAAGGCTGCGAGTACACGGATAGCAACAACCAGAGCGTAACCAGCCGCATCCCGAACCTAGAACCTAGAAGTTGAAGCTGGCCTGCAGGTCGATGCTGCGGTTCGACGCTGCTGAACCGAAGAACCCTCCCGCGATTGCCGTCGACTGACCGAAAAACTGCGAATTCAGCACGCCTACCGGAGATGCGAGGCTGACATGGTTGAACACGTTGCGTCCCTGCGCCGAGAAGGTCAGAGAATAACGGCGTGCCACCGCCTGATCCAGCCGCGGTGGGCCGCCATTGCCACCCATGCCGCCCGGTCCAAGTCCACCGCCGGGGCCACCACCGTGGCCGCCACCAGGACCACCGCCGCCAGGACCGCCACTAAAGCCACCCCGTGCCGCGCTGCCTTCAACCTTGGGACCAATGCCGAATGTCTTGGCAACGCGCAGGTTCATGCTGAATTGCGCGGGGCCTGTCTCCATGTTGTAAGCGATGCGTTGCGCATTCGCTGCCGGTGAAAGATCGAAATCACCATACGCCGTCTGCATCGTGTTGGTGCTTGCCGCCGTGGCATACGCAGGACGGTCGTTGTATTCGTTGTCGCCATTGATGTCCTGGCCGATGGTGATGTTGAACGGACTGCCGGAGTTCGCCACCAGGAACGGGCTGAGCGAGATTCCGAACGGAGCCGTGTAGTTGCCGCCCAGCAGGAAGCGATTGCGCACATCGAAGTTCGCGCGTCCATAGTCGGCGCCAGGGTCGGTGGGATTGGACGAAAAGTAGCCTGCGCCCGAGGTATCCGCCTTCGCGTAGGTCAGCGAATAGAACCCGAACAGCGAAACCTTCTTCGCACGTACCGTGTAGTTCAGCGTGAGTTGGTTCTGGTTGTAAACACCGCCCGACTGGAACTGGTTGATGTTCTCGTTGATGCCGTTGGGCCGCACGCCCGTGCCCGTCGCGAGGTTATAGGTCGAAGGGAGGAAGGCATTGATGTTTTCGCTGAGGTACTGGTGTACGCCGCGCGAATTGATATAGGTGCCCGATAGCGTGACCGCCTTGCCGAATTGATGATCGACACCGAACGCCGCCTGCATGCTCACGGCAGCCTTCAAATTCGGAGCCAGCGTAAACAGCGTGGGCGAGACGGTGCTGAGGGCCGCAAGCTGCGAGGGCAAAGGCGCGTTGGTGGTAAATCCGGGATTCTTGACGACATACGACTGCTGGTTCACACCGTTCTGATGAATGGCCGACAACACGTTCCCTGCGCCAAAGCGGTCGAAGAACCAGCCATACCCGGCGCGAAACACCGTGCTGCCTTTCTTGCCGTTACGCGCTCCCGGGGCATAAGCCACCGCAAAGCGAGGAGCCCAATCCGCGTGGTCGCTGATGCGGTTCTGCGACTCATAGCGCAGACCATAGCTCAGCGTAAGGTTGGGACGCACCGTCCAGTCATCCTGGTAAAACAGCCCGGCATCGAAGAGATTCACGCTAGCGAGCGCATTGCCGGTCGTGACGTCATACTCCGAAGGCGTGCCCGCGGCATAGGCGGCCAGCGAGGTGTAGATGTAGGTGCCGTTGAAGCCGGCGGTGGAGGAGTTCACTTCATGCGTCAGCCGCAGACGGGTTCCGAAATTGAGCGCGTGCTTGCCCTCCGCTGCCGTAATGTAGTCCTGAAACTCGAAGCGGTCCTGGTTATCGCGCACCGTGCCCATGCTGTTTCCGCCACCGGTAAACGCAGCCTGCACCGCCACGGTAGCGTCGGTAGACGCTGAAACCTGGCTGTTGCGCGCGCCGCTGTACTGGAAGTGTGCATCGTTCACGATCTTCGTGCTGAGGACCTGCGTATCGCTGATCTGCACCGTGTTTTCGGAGCCCGAGCCGTTATAGGCCTGGCTCTGCAGAGCGAAGCCGCCCACGCCGCTGTTGGTCTGCTTCTGACGGTTATAGCTGTAGCGCACCGTCAGCGTGTTGGTGGCGCCTAGCTGGAAGTCAAAACGCGGGCTGATATCGAGCCGCGACTGAGGATTCGCAACCGCAAGTGAAAGGTCCTGGCCTGGCGCAGTTTCGGCTTTGATGATGGAGTTCGAAGCATTGTTGCGGCTGAACACACTGCCGAACCACGAGGCCTTGCTGCCCATCGCTCCGCCCACGTTGCCGGTCAGAAACGTCGAGTGGTAATCGGGCTCACTGGTCACAAACGGATTCAGCGAATTGAAGACCTTGTCGTTGCCTGAGGCCATCAGCGAGCCGTGGAGTTTGTCCGTACCCGGCTTGGTCAGGATCTCGATGCGTCCGTAACCCAGCTTGTCGTATTGCGCGGAGAACGGATTGCGGTTGATGCGAATCTCGCGGATCGAGCTCTTGGGCGGCAACTGGCCGCCGGTGAAGCCGTCGATATAGATCTGTGCGCCGCTGGGACCCGCCGACGGGCCCGCAAGCGCGGTCAGTTCGGTCGAGAGTTCATCCGGATCGTCAGACAGCGCATCCAGGTCCTTGTCCTTGATGACCAGCGAGTTGGCATTTTCGTCGGGGTTGACACTGACACCCACCACATCCGCGGTGACATTCACTTCCGAGGTGGCGGAGATATCGAGCTTCACTTCCTCATTCGCTACCTTGTCGCCAAAAACCTGCACATCCCCCATCACCGCCGTCGCAAATCCTTTGGCGGAAACCATCAGCGAATAGCGCCCCGGTACAAGGCCTTTCACTTCGAACGAACCCGAAGCACTGCTCTTGATCTTGCGGGAGAGCCCCGTGGCGTTGGCGACCGTAACATCGGCCTGGGGCACGAGCGCCCCGGAGGGATCGGTCACGGTGCCACGCACCGTACCCGTGGCGGACTGCGCGAACACGGGGAGCGGCATACCGAGCATCAGCACGCTCAAAATCAGTCGTACAACAGCGAGTTTCTTCATCATCGTCATGAGTGCCTTCCTGAACTTCTTCTAGGACAACTCATGGCGCAGTGACGTGCGGCTAAATTGAGTAATGCTTTGTAACGTTTTGTCACGGAGCCCGTGACCATTCATTACATCGCAACCCGAAAAAACAGGGCCCTGCGGCGTTACCCTAAGTCTGGCCCAATGGAAGACATTCTCCTGATCGACGATGATGTAGAGCTGTGCGGCATGCTGACCGAATATCTCGCCCGCTATGAGCTGCGCGTCTCCGCCGTGCATCGCGGCGACAGCGGCCTTGAAGCCGCACGCAGCCGCAACTGGCCCATGATTTTGCTGGACGTCATGCTGCCTGGCATGGACGGCTTTGAGGTCCTCAAGCAGATCCGCACCTTCTCCAGCGGCAGCGTGATGCTGCTGACCGCGCGTGGCGAAGACGTCGACCGCATCGTCGGCTTGGAAATCGGTGCGGACGACTACCTCGCCAAACCCTTCAACGCCCGTGAACTCCTCGCACGCATCCGCGCCATTCGCCGCCGAAGCGCCGCTCCGGTGGCGGGGGTCGAGACCTCCACGCTGGTCGTCGAAGACCTGGTGCTGGATCCCGCGGCACGTACAGTCCGGCAGGACGGCAAGCTGATCGAGCTGACCGACGTCGAGTTCGCCCTGCTCGAAGTGCTGATGCGCTCACCCGGCAAGGTCGTCGAGCGCGAAAGCCTGGCGGAGGAAGTGCTGGGCCGCAAGTTCAGCCCCTTCGACCGCAGTCTCGACATGCATGTAAGCCGCCTGCGCAAGAAGCTTGCCGAACATGGCGACCACGACGACCGCGTGAAAACCGTGCGCGGCACCGGATATCAACTGGTTGTGCGGCGGACTCCCGCAGGCGGAAAGAGCTAACCCATGCGTGGATTGTTTCTCAAGATCTTTGTCATCTTCTGGCTTGCCCAGACGCTGATCTTCGGCATTTCCGTCGCTTTGATTGTTCGTCAGCGCTTTCCAGGCCCAGGCATCGTTTCCGATGCGCTCGACAGCAACCTGAAGCACGATGCCGAGGTCGCCCTGCGCGTCTGGAATAGCGGCGGCTGCGCAGCCTTCGCCGACAACACTGCGCGCCACGAGCCCTCCGGCTCTGCGTTGCTCGACCCCAGTGGCAAGCTTCTGTGCCGCACGGCCAATGCACCATCCCTCGACGATCTTGTCCCTCAGTTCCCTGAACGCGTCGATGGACGCCAGCTGAATAGCCACTACGTGTGGCTGGTGCCCGTGGCCGCGAACGGCGCGAAGTACGAGTACGTCTGGTTCCAACCACCCTCCACCCGCCCGGCTCCGCAGAGGCGTTGGAATTGGTTCCACTACTCTTTTCCTCAATTGCCTGTCACCATCGCCGTGGATGGGGTAACGACGTTCATCCTGGTGCTTCTCTTCAGCCGCCCCCTAGTGCGCTTGCGCAAGGCGGCTCGCGAGCTTGCCGCCGGCAACCTGAGCGCACGCGTAGAAGAAGCCGCGTCCAAAGGTTCGGGCAAGCATGCCGACGAGTTCCAGGCGCTGGCCCATGACTTCAATCACATGGCCGACAGGCTGGAGTCGTTGGTCGGAGCACAGAGGCTTCTGCTCCGCGATGTCTCGCACGAGCTTCGCTCGCCGCTTGCGCGACTGAGCGTTGCGCTGGAGCTGGCGCATGAGGATGCTGAGCCAGCCCTCGACCAGCATCTTGGCCGCATCGAACGCGAGGCCGAACGTCTGAATCAGCTCATTGGGCAACTGCTCACGTTATCGTCACTGGAAACCCGGGAGCGCACGTCGACATTCCGGCCGGTTTCTCTCAACCTTCTGTGCGAGCAGATCGTCCCTGACGCCGAGTACGAAGCGCAACAGCATTCCTGCAGTGTCATGCTCGAAGAGACCAGCGACTGCAGCGTCTTTGGAGACCGCGAACTCCTGTACCGCGCCATTGAAAACGTAGTGCGCAACGCCATTCGTTACACGGAACCGAACACAGAGGTCACGATCTCTGTCGGAGAAACGGTTGTCGAAGGCAAGCGCTCTGCGCGCATTGAAGTCAGCGACCGAGGCCCAGGCATCCCCGACGCCGAACTCGCCCACATTTTCCGCCCGTTCTATCGCGTCGACCAGGCCCGCAGCTCCAATACAGGCGGCTCCGGCGTGGGGCTGGCTATTACGGAGCGCGCTGTGCGTCTCCATGGAGGTACTGTACGCGCTACGAACCGCACGGGCGGTGGCACGTCGATCCAGATGGTGTTCCCGGTCAGCGTCGAGGCGTAGGCATGAAGGCTGGGCATTGCCTCTCTGCTTCACGCCCCTGCCCATGTCACCGGACAACCACCACACGGCAGGTCCGGTCTTTAGACCGGACATCAAGATACGCAAAACATTCGGCTTTAGCCACTGAGGGCACGCTCTCGCCTCTGCAAGTGCGGCCACCATCGGGGGGTCCGCTGTTTGCCTGTACCCACAACCTGTCATCGTGACGCGCAGCGGAGATCTGCTTCCCCGCTCCTGCCCGTGCATCGCGAAAGTAGCCCTCCGCGGCTAAAGCCGGAGCGTACGTAGCTGCATAATGTCCGGTCTGAAGACCGGACCTACCGAGGAGTGGCCGTCCGGTGACATGGGCACGGGCACAGAAGCAGATCTCTCCGCTACGCTTCGCTCCGGTCGAGATGACAATGTTGTGGCGAAACGGCCGGTAAAGCAGATCCCCTTCGGGGATGACAAACAAGAAAAGCAAGAACAACAAGAAAGACAACAGCAACGAACGATGCAAGCCACCCGCGCCTTCTAACATCTAACGATCTAACATCTAAAATCTCTTCTAAGATCTTTTCCCCAACCGGTCACGAGCACTCTGCATCCGCCCCACCGCCGGCAGCATCTCGCCGGCCTTCGCCAGCCCGAACCGCGGCATGTTCGCATACACGCATTCGTAGGCGCCCGCGGGCACGAGATAGGTCTCGTGATAAATCCCAACCGCACCATTGCCGCCCACACGGCGATTGAACTCCGCCCACGCCGGGAGGTGCTTCTTATCGCGCGCATGCGCGTATTCATGGAGATGCTCGAAGGATCGCCAGTACTGCACCACAGTGATGGTGCGGCCGCCGACGGAAGTGCTGGCGTGCAACAGGCCAAGCTCCGGCTGCTGAAACAGTTCCTTCAACATCCGCGGCATGGCCATGGAAACCGGCAGCCATTTGTGGACCGCCCACAGCTTGTTAATGCGCATGCCGATCAGGAAGACGACGAAGTCGCCTTCAATCTGTGCGGTAAACCTGCCCTTGTGGATGCCCATGATCAGGCCTCGGCCAGCATTTCCTCGCGCGGGTCTTCCGGATTCAGCTTTTGCAGTTCGCGCAGGATTTCCTTCGAGCGCTCATCCTGCACCTTGGGCACCACGATCCTGACCTCGACGATCTGATCGCCGCGAACACCTTCGCGCGTAGCGCTGGGCACTCCCTTTTCACGCATGCGCAGCTTCTGGCCGGTCTGCGTTCCGGGAGGAATCTTCAACTGCGCGCGGCCCGCCTGATTGCCTTCTCCGTCAATCGTAGGCACGTCGATCCGAGCGCCCAGAGCCGCTTCCATCGCCGTCACCGGCACCGTGACATGGATGTCGTCACCGTTACGCTGAAAGAGCTTGTGCGCTCCAACCTTGATGATCAGGTAGAGATCGCCCGCCGCTGCGCCTTCCGTGCCCGCATTGCCCTTGCCCGCCAGCCGTATGCGCTGTCCATCACGCGTGCCGGGCTTGATGCGGAACTCCAGCGGTTCGCGGCGCGTCAGCACACCCGCACCATCGCAGGTGTGGCATGCGTTCTGCACCTTGCCCGCGCCGCCGCAGCGCGGACATTGCACATTGAACTTCATGCGGCCGCCCATCTGGGTGACCTGGCCGGATCCCTGGCACTCCGGGCAGTCGATGCTGCCGCCGGTCACGCCGCGGCCCTTGCAGGTTCCGCATTGTTCCTGACGCTGAATCTCAAGGCGAGTCACGCCGCCGCGAATCGCGGTCCAGAAGTCCACCTGCACCTGGTACTCGAGATCGGTGCCGGGCTGCGGTCCACGCGGCTGGCGTCCAGGCGCTGCTCCGCTGTTGAACATGCCGCTGAAGATGTCGCGAAAGCTGGAGCCAAACCCACCGCCGCTGCTGGCCGCGCTTTCCTTGGGCCCGCCGCCCGAAAAGTTGGAAAAGTCGAAGCCGCCGAAGTCGAAAGGCACGCCTTGTCCACCCGCGCCGCCGCGGCCGGCATTGGCATACGGATTGTTCGCGCCGCCGCCACGCGCGTAGGCTTCCGCGGTCGCAGGATCGATGTTGTCGGAATAGAAGCCGACCTGGTCGTAGATCTTGCGCTTTTTCTCTTCGCTCAGTACGTCGTTGGCTTCGGAGATTTCCTTGAACTTCTCCTCGGCCTTTTTGTCGCCTGGATTCACATCAGGGTGATATTTGCGCGCAAGCTTGCGAAATGCTTTGCGGATCTCATCCTGCGAGGCCGTCTTCTTGACGCCAAGCGTGCCGTAATAATCCTTGGTCTGTGTTGCCATAGAGTCTTCTTACTTCCTCTTCCCTGTTCGTTCACGGCCGGGGATGACACCCTATTCTATAAGGCGATGCCCACGGCTTTCCTGCCTGTTCTTGGATTCGATGGTGGCATTGCCCTTGAGGATCAGCCGCAAGCTTCAGCTTGCGGCTATTCCTCAGGTCTCAGGACAAGGGCACTTTGAAGGGGCTGGGCTTCAGCCCAGCCGCACAAAGCCCTTCACAGATCCGGCTTTAGCCGCGGAGGGCCTGCCCCTGCCCAAGCATGGGTGAGGCAATTCCCCAGCGGCTAAAGCCGCATTCGTTCCTAACCCTTCGACGGCTGGGCTGAAGCCCAGCCCCTTCAAAGCCATTCCGGTTCCCCTTGCATCTACGCCTCAAAACCAACACCGCTACCCTTGCGCTTCCCCGCCACCCGCCTGACACGTCGGGCACCAATACAGCGTCCGCCCGGCAATGTCCTGGCGCATGATCTTCGTCCCGCACACGAAACACGGCTTGCCGTGCCGCCTGTACACGTAGTGCGCTTCTTCCTTCAAAGGCGTTCCCGACTTCTTCGTGGGCCGGTCCTTGGGCCTGGTGGTAACAATGCGCCGGTCGACCATGCCTGCCTTCAGCAGTGGAATCGAATCCTTCCACATCGCCTTCAAACTTTTGAGCGGCACTTCACGTCCTTCCAGAAACGGGTTCAGCCGATCGCGATACAGCAGCTCCGCACGATAGATGTTGCCGATGCCCGCAATCACATCCTGCTGCATCAACAGCACGCTGATCGGCGTCTTCGCCTTGCGGATGTGCTCATAGGCGGGTGTGGGATCGTCGCCATCCAACGGATCGGGGCCTAACCGGTCCAGCAGAGCCTGCCACTGCGCATCGGTCCAAAGCTCGCAGGCCGCGGCGCCTCGCAGTTCCAGCCAGTCAATATCCTCGGGCGCCACCGCGTGCGTGCCGTCGTCTTCGGAGTACCATCCATGCCGTTTGCTGGGTGTCGCAGGAGTCTTGCGCACCTTGGCGCCCACCGGCCACATGCGCAGCCGCAGAGCGCCGCGCACTTCGTCGAGCGGCATCTGCCCTTCCGTCCAATCGCCATAACGGCCCAGGTGAACATGCAGTATGCGATCTTTGCCAAAGACGTAACCCAGGTGCTTGCCCTTGGCCATCACGCGTTCCAGCTTGCGCCCGTCCAGAACGTCCGCTTCGTGAAAGCGTCCGTTCGGCCCTTCCACATGTATCTTCTTGCCCGCAAACGCGCGGTTGTGCCGCTCGGCCCAGCGATGGACCTCATTCCCTTCAGGCATTGTTCCGTCCCTTTCCGTCAAAGGCTGCGCGGCCCGTATACGTCCGAGCATCATTCCGCAGCCAGTTCAATCTAAGGCCATTCCTGATCGCAGTCCTATCTACCAAGGATGCACGATGAATGGCGTGGGAAGCAGAAATCAAGAAAGGGATACAACATCACCGCACTCAGAGCCTCGGATCTGATCCCTGATCCCTGATCCCTGTTCTCTGATCTCTGATCTCTGATCTCTGATCTCTGAAAAACAGACGCAAGAAGAGCCGTGCCCTTGAGCGCCTTCCTGCGCGCTGAAGTTCACGGCTTCCTGCAACATCACAAACCGGACTGCGTTAGTTCCACGTGCTGCTGGCGGAGATCGCCTCCACATTGAACATCTGGTCCGGTTCTGCACGGCGCATCTTCTGCGCGAACTTCTCAGCTTCTTCGCGGCTGCCGAAGGTGCTGCGGCTGTACAGCCGTCCCGCACGCATGCCGTCGCAACGCCACACCACCTCGTGTGCGTACTCGTTCCCAAAGCCCAAATCCCAACGCATGGTCCCGTTCAATACCTGGTCGACCCCGTCTTTCGATTCATGGTTCGTCATGCACACCACCACCCCTCCCCTTCATCGGACTTTTTGGGTCCGGCGTTCAGGTTACGTTCGGTTAAACACACCTTTTTCCGCTTCGTTTCTCTGTGGTGACTGTAGTAATCCCACCGAAGTCTCACCACAAAAGAAAGCAGGAGGAGCCTTCGTTTCGAAGAACTCCTCCTTTGTGTTACGAACAACTTCAGCCTGCGGTTCAACTGTGGAAATTACTTCTCGGTATCCACATACTCCGCATCGATGACGCCCTCGTCCTTTTTGGGCTCATCCGCGGTACCCGCTGAGGCTGCAGCGCCGTCCGTCGGAGCTCCACCACCTGCTGCGTTTGCCTTGTACAGCGCCTCGGCCAGCTTGTGGCTTGCCGTGGTCAACCGCTCGCGAGCCGCGTTCATCTCGGTTGCGCTCGGGTCGCCGGTCAGCGTGGTCTTGGCATCGGCCAGAGCAGTTTCCACTTCGCTCTTGTCCGCTTCCGCCACCTTCTCGCCGCCGTCCTTCAGCATCTTCTCGACGTTGTAGACCAGGCTGTCGAGCTGGTTCTTGGCCTCGATCTTTTCCTTCGCTTCCTTGTCCTCAGCCGCGTGCGCTTCCGCTTCCTTGGCCATGCGCTCGACTTCTTCCTTGCTTAGACCCGAAGAGCTTGTAATTGTGATCTTCGCGTCCTTGCCGGTCGCATTGTCCTTGGCGCTGACGTTCAGGATGCCGTTGGCGTCGATGTCGAAGGTCACCTCGATCTGGGGCACGCCGCGCGGAGCCGGCAGAATGCCGCCCAGCTTGAACTTGCCCAGCGTGCGGTTCTGGCTGGCCAGAGGACGCTCGCCCTGCGTGATGTGCACCTCGACTTCCGTCTGGTTGTCGGCCGCCGTCGAGAACGTTTCCGTCTTCTTCGTCGGGATGGTGGTGTTGCGCGGAATCATCGGCGTCGCCACCGAGCCCTGCGTTTCGATCGCCAGCGTCAGCGGGGTCACGTCCAGCAGCAGCAGATCCTTCACATCGCCGGCGAGCACGCCCGCCTGCACCGCCGCACCGATCGCAACGACTTCATCCGGGTTCACACCCTTGTGCGGCTCTTTGCCGAACAGCTCCTTCACCAGCTTCTGGATCGCCGGCATACGGGTCTGTCCACCCACGAGTACGACCTCATCGATCTTGCTCGCGTCCACGCCTGCATCCTTCATCGCCTGCTTGCAGGGTCCAACCGACTTCTGCAGAAGGTCGTCCACCAGCGACTCAAGCTTGGCGCGGCTCATGGTGCGAACCAGGTGCTTCGGGCCGGATGCATCCGCCGTGATGAACGGCAGGTTGATCTCGGTTTCCTGCGCGGTCGAAAGCTCGATCTTGGCGCGTTCCGCAGCGTCCTTCAGACGCTGCAGAGCCATTTCGTTGCCCTTCGAAGTCAGGTCCAGGCCGCTTTCGCTCTTGAACTCGCTGATCAGCCAATCGACGATGCGCTGGTCGAGGTTGTCGCCGCCAAGGTGCGTATCGCCATTGGTGGCTTTCACTTCGATAACGCCTTCGCCCACTTCCAGGATCGAAACGTCGAATGTACCGCCGCCGAAGTCATACACGGCAATGGTTTCGTCCTTGCCCTTGTCCAGGCCATAGGCCAGAGCGGCAGCCGTCGGTTCATTGACGATGCGCTTCACTTCCAGGCCGGCAATCTTGCCCGCATCCTTGGTCGCCTGACGCTGCGCATCATTGAAGTACGCCGGAACCGTGATGACAGCCTCGGTGACCGAGGTGCCCAGGTAGTCTTCGGCAGCCTTCTTCAGCTTCTGCAGAATCATCGCCGAAACTTCAGGCGCGGTGTATTCCTTGCCCTGCGCCAGCACGGCCACGTGGTCGCCCTGCTCCACAACCTTGTAGGGCACCATCTTCATTTCGTCGTTCACTTCGTTGCGGCGACGGCCCATGAAGCGCTTGATGGAGTAAATCGTGTTCTCAGGATTGGTGATTGCCTGGCGCTTGGCCACCTGGCCGACCAGGCGCTCGCCATTCTTGGTAAACGCAACGATGGACGGCGTTGTGCGGCCACCCTCTTCGTTTGCAATTACCTTCGGCTCGCCGCCTTCCATCACCGCGACGCAGCTATTTGTCGTTCCAAGATCAATTCCGATGATCTTTGCCATGTTTCCCCCATACCGGGCCTCAGGCCCGGAGAATCTTTTGACTCTCCCACTCTCGCATGTGAGTGAGTTACTGTCAAATATATTGATGCACGTAACCGCATGGAGATGCACGCTTATCCACAATTTTTCCGCAGGCAGGCAGCGGCGCGGCTCTCAGGTGAGGTGCCCGGGACGAAGTGTGGAAATGATTGGACTTGGCCAGATAACGTCGAGGTGGCTCGCGTTCTACCCGTTTCACAGGCGTGGGTCTACAACTAAAGCATTTCCCATGAAGGTGTACCCCAGGGGCAAAGATGTTGAAGTCGTTTTCCCCAAAGAAAACGACCTTTTCAGCCGCTTCGGGAGGGCACAGCATCATGGGAAATGCTCTAGCCTTGCCTTCGAGCGCCAACGGCGCGCTCTATATCAGCATCAGCATGGGGCGAAGCCCCATGGAGACAGCCACGACAAACGGAGGGCTGAAGGCCCGAGCTATAGTGGTGCCACGATAGGTCGGGCTTTCAGCCCTCAGATTTCCTTGGACCAGATACCCAGGGCTTCGCCCTGGGCTGGTATAGGACGCGCCTTCAGCGCTCCAGACATACGGCTACGGAAGCTACTCCCGCCGACAGCAAAGTCGCCGCTATTCGACAATCGCATCGAAAACCCCGGTCTCCACCACCCCGCCGTGCTTCATCTGGATGAAGATGCGGTAACGCCCTTCCGCTGGAAAGCCATACGGAAAGTCCACTTCCGGTCCCACAGCCTGGGTCTCGGCCATCCCGGCCATCCTTGGCATACCCGGCATGGCAGCTATTGTGGAAGCCTCAGCCACATTCCCGTTCGCGATCATCATCGCCGGCATAGCTGCCGATCCCTCCGGATGGGTATGCGCGAAGACGGTACCGTCGGTCTTCACGAACGCCGCGTGCCCAGCCATGCCCAGGTACGGCTCCATCCCGGTTGCCGGTTTTCCAGAAGGGTCCAGTAGACGGAAATGAAAGCTGTAGGCCGTGCTTGCCGACAGTTTTGCCGGCTTGTCCCAAACCATCGAGTAGCCATCGGGCAGCTTGTACGTCGTTCCCAACTCGCCTTTGGAAAGCGCGGCTGGAGCAGCGAACGCATCGTCGGCCGCCAGCGGAGTACCCTGCATGCCCGGCGGAATCATCAGTTTCGCGGTCAGGGTCTCGGGAAAGCCGCTGGCGTGCACGATGTCGGCATAGAGCGCGTACTCGCCTGGGGGCATCGCGGGAAGGTTCATCTGTAGTTCGCCCGGCTTTACCAGGCTGGGGTGCAGATGAAACGCCGCATCCATCTCCGGCTCGCGAATCGCGTACAGATGCATCAGCTTGCCGTGGTCCAGCAGAAGGTCGGAGACCGCCCGCCTGCGCCGCTTCTCTCTGTACTCCGGCGGGGAAAGCTTCAGATCGAGCGTGTCCCCGGTCAATACCGGTTCCATGCCCGCAGGGCGGAAAATCGCTCCCGCATAGTCCGCAGCTTCCGCGCTCCACCAATAGCCGCCGCCGGCAGCGGCAACGATCCCCAGAACCAGTGCCGCCACGCTCGCCATCGCGGCCCAGCGTTTGCGGCCGGCGTCCGGAGAGGTTCCGGGAGGCACGCGTGCTTCGCGCACCGCCGCTCCCACAATTCCCGCCATGCCCAACACCAGCACGACGCCGAGTACCGCCAGCATGACGCCAAGACCCCTTTGCATGGGTAGCATCACCAGGGGCGCGGCAGGAGCAGGAACGGCCGCGGTCCCCGTACCCGCCGCACCGTTGACCGTGAACTGCACTTTCCATGATCCCGAGGCCATGATCCAGAGCGAGCCGGTGTAGAAGTCGGGATCGGCGGAAGACCGCTTCAGCCCATCGGGCGTGGGCGGATGTTTGGACGATTCGCCCACCATCGGTACCGGCGTGACCTCGATGGAGTCAATCCCCGGCCCCGTCGCCCGCACTTCAAGCTGGGCGACTCCGGGAATGACGACCGGCATACGCACTGTCACGAACAGCTTGTACGGCCCGGCGGTCAGTTCTTCAAAGACATCCTTGCTGCCCACATGCGCATAGCTGCGTCCGCCGAAGGCGGCGAACAGCAGCAACACGAAGAATACGCGGAGATTACGTCTGCTCAACGCTGCACCCCACGCATCCAACGGCCGAACATAAGACCCAGCCACGTCGAAATTGAGCCATAGACCGCCGCCATGATCAGGCCGAAAGCCAGACGGCCGCCATGATCGGGCGTCTCAAACAGACGCAGACGCTCGAGGCTCTGCGGAGGCGTTCCATAGTCGAAATAGATCGAACCGAAGAAGCGGTTGTCAGCCCACTTGGTCATCAGAAAATGGGCGAACGGCCATTCCACGACCACCAGCACAGCCACAAACACTGCACCTGAAAGCGCGGCCATCTGCCACAGCTTCCAACTGCGCGTGCGCTGCCAAAGCAGGTCCAGCGCTAAGGCCGGCGCGAAGATCAGCACCGGAAACTTTGCCGGCACAAAATGCGTGACCGGAAAGAACACCGGACCAAGCTTCGGCTGCGCCGGAAACAGCGGAAGAATGAGGATCTCGCCAATCACAAACAGCATGTAGGTGAGAGCCGCCGTGGAAGCCGCCCAGCGAAAGCGCGAAGCCTGAGAGGTCATGGCCAGCAAGGCCGGGATCCCGATGGCCAGTGCGATGTAGGGCAGCACGCGGTGCATGTTGGCCTCATCGGTGAACTCCTGCAGAAAGAACATCTGTCCGCCGACCATGACGCCGCTCAAATAAAGGAACAGCGCCCGCAGGATTTTGAAGTTCCCCGCGCCGGCTTCCGCCGCACGATTCATCGCCGCCAGGATCAGGAAGAGCATGCCGACGGAAACGGCGCGAATCCCCAGAATCAACAATGTGTGCGGTGGACTGACGATCTTGACGTCGAGCCCGTAGGCGTTATGCCACCAGTTGTCGAAGGGCGCCGAAGTCAGCATCGCAAGACCGCCCCAGCCGGCAAGGAACACTCCCAGCGGCGCGCGCAGCCCAAAGATATTGACCGACGCGGCGCGCAGCTCGGGATCGCGCCCCGATGTAGCCTGCACCACCAGCCACAAGCCGACGATGCCAGCCAGCACGCCGCAGGCATAGATTGCCATGTGCGCGGGAGTCCAAAAGCTGTCGCGCCCGATGGATCGATGCCACGAAACATCCCACGAGCCGCCAATCGAAGCGGAGGTAACGGCCACCGCGCCCATCCAGATGTACCAGGGAACGCCGGCGGATATCTCCCGCGCTACTTCCCTCGTGGATGACGCCGAAGCAAAAGCTCCGGACGAACTTGCCGAAGACGACATGAGACTCCTTCTGCGATCACAGGAGATACGTGCCCTTTATCGTAGTGCAGTTTCGTTGATACCGTGCTCTTCGTTCAGAGTTTGTCAGTGGCAGCAACCACGTGGGTGCCCCATTCATCGCGCGGCTTTTGGCGCGATGAGTGGGCCGGCACGACGCCTGTTCGCTGTTAACTGCCTTTAAGCAGATCCGCTACGGGGATGACAAAAAGAACGGCAATGACAACAGCAAGTGCAACGACATCAACTACGCAGCTTCGATATCCGCAAGCTCCTCATCCACGGTTTCGTTGCGTTTCTTCAACAGGAAATAGACCAGCAGCGCACCACCGCCGACCGCGCTCAACACAGCTTCGGTAGCGGGAACTCCTCGTGGTCCCCAGCGGCTTCCGCCCATGCCTTCCAGCTTGATCATGTACAGCACGGGGACGTTCCCCAGCGAGTTGATGATGCTGTAGCGGCTGCTTCCGCTTTTGCCCGAGCGGCCCAGAAACTCCAGCACCACCGCAGTGAACAATGCATAACAGGCCCCGACGGTAAACAGATAGAGCGTCGCGCCGGACAGATACACCCACGGCCGCAGCGGTCCAAGCCACAGGACGCACAACGTCGCCGCGTTCACCAAGCCCAGCGACAGGTAGGTCACCGAAGCGCGCGCACGTGCCGGCAGCAGCGAGGCAGCCAGCGAACCCGCCGCAGTCAGCAAGGCGCCGACCATGCCATTCATCCATGCAATCTGGTCGGGACTTACGCCGTAATCCTGCGCGATACCTGGCAGCAGGCTCACCGCCGAGCCGCTGCACATGGGGAACAACATCATCAAGGTGTAAGGCAGAGCTCGCCAGCGCAAGAACGTTGCAGCGAACTCCGACTTCAGGCGCTCCATCGCTTCGCCAAATCCTGCGCTCGGGACTTCATCCTGTGGTGGCGCCGCCAGGGCAAACAACGCGGGCAGCACGATCATGGAGCCTGCAGCCAAGCCCAGCAAACCATGCTTGCCCAGGCCATACAACGGGATCAGCAGTGAAACCGATGCCTGCCCAAAGCCGAGCGATCCGCCCTGATAGAAACTCCCTGCCACACGTTTAGAGCGTTCCCGGCGAAGCGCGCCCATCATGCCGCCGCAGCTCGAAACCACAAGCTGGCTGCAGCAGGCGCTGATGAGGATCAGGGTAATTGCTCTGTGCGAAGCCAGGTCATGCTCGCTGAGTGCGACGGTCATCAGCATCGCCGACAACACGGCGCCAATCAGCAGCCACGTTCTGCGCCGCACGAAGAAGTCGGTGATCGGGCTCCACAAGAAGTAGAGCGAGGTTGGCAGCGCCAGCAACGTCACCACGCTGGCTGTTCGCCCGATGCCCACACCCTGCTGGCGCAGCATATAGCTGAGCGCTCCGCCCTGGATCACGCCATTGGCCACCACGGCCGACGGTGCGATTAACAATCCGTAAATCCACGGACGCTCCGACGGAGCGGCAGAATCCAGCTCGTGTGCTTCTTTCATCCGTTCAAGACCCTACCACGTGGAAACAACCGCTTCCTATCCCGTCCTTTTGGCTCTGGCGTCTTGCCCTTCGCAACCTCACTCTGTACCTTGCATCCAATGAGGGTGCCTGCACGCCGCAGGCAAAACACACCTTTCTCCCCGGAGTACCGCGCGCGAGCATGGCAGCAGCCGCCACAGCCGATCACGCTTCCCTCACGATGGAAGCGCCACAGGAAGTCACCCACGGTGTGAACCCGTGGCTGATTGCCGCATCGGTCATGCTGGCCACCTTCATGGAAGTGCTGGACACAGCTATCGCATCGGTCGCGCTGCCCTATATTGCGGGTTCGTTATCGGCGACAAACGATGAAGCCACCTGGGTACTGACCAGCTATCTCGTGGCCAACGCCATCATTCTTCCCGCCTCCAACTGGTTTTCGTTGCGCTTTGGCCGCAAGCGTTTCCTGATGACCTGCGTCTCCATCTTCACCGTGGCGAGCTTCGCCTGCGGCGCGGCGTGGTCGCTGCCCGTCATGCTGTTGGCGCGGGTTATTCAAGGAGCGGGAGGCGGCGCTTTGCAGCCACTCTCGCAGGCCATCCTGCTCGAAAGCTTTCCCCCCAAGAAACGTGGCGCGGCAATGGCGGTGTTCGCCTTCGGTGTCGTCGTTGCGCCGGTGCTCGGCCCCACGCTGGGCGGTTATCTCACCGACACCTACACGTGGCGTTATGCCTTCTACATCAACATCCCGATCGGTCTGCTTGCGCTGTACATGATTAACCGCTTCATCCACGACCCGCCATACATCAAGGACACCAAGGCATCGCCCTTTGACAGCCTCGGCTTCGGCTTGTTGATCGTATGGGTAGGCGCCCTGCAGATCGTGCTCGACAAAGGTCAGGAAGTCGACTGGTTCGGCGCCGTCTGGGTGCGCTGGGCGGTTTTCGCGATGGTCATCGCTTTTGTGTGGTTCTGTTACCGCTCGTGGGTGTGCAAGTATGCCATCGTGAGCCTGAAGGTGCTCAAAGACCGCAATTTCCTGTTGGGCAGCATTCTGATCTTCATGTTCGGCATCGGCATATACTCCACGGTCACGGTGCTGCCGCTCTTCTACCAGGAACTGTTGGGCTATACCGCTTTCACCGCCGGCCTTGTAGTTGCGCCACGTGGTGTCGGCGCCATCCTTGGCATGCCCGTCATCGGCTTCCTCGCCAACAAGGTCGATGCCCGCTACCTGCTGACGTTCGGCTTCCTGACCTTCGGCCTGACCACGCTCTACTTCGGATCCATTACGACCGATATTTCACCTTCGACGCTGTTCCTGCCGATTCTGATCACAGGATTCGGCCTCAGCTTCGTGTTCGTACCCATCAGCACCGCAGCCTATGGCACGTTGAGCAACGATCAGATCGGCAATGCCAGCGGCCTGTTCAACCTGATGCGCAATGTCGGCGGCTCCATCGGAATTTCGATTGCCACCACGATGCTTACCCGCCGCGCCGCGGGACACCAGAATGAGATCCTCAATTCCGTCCCCACCTCGGGAACACAGTTCCAAAACGCGGTGCAGAACGCGCAGCACTTCCTCAGCGGCCACGTGGGACCCGCCAATGCGGGGCACGCAGCGCAAGCCAATCTGTATCAGCAGTTGCTGCGCCAGGCTCTGACATGGTCGTTTGTCGATGTATTCCGCTGGCTGTCGCTACTTTGTTTTGCCTGCGTCATCGTGGTGTGGTTCTTCAAGAAGGTAAAGCCCGGCAAAGGGCCGGCCGGAGCGCATTAGAGCAAATCGCCTGAAGGCGGAGCAGAGGGCGCGTGCGCAACGTGTTTCCCGGCTAAAAACAGCTTTCTCGATATTCAGATCGCAACATGACATCGCGAGAAGCTTTTTCATCTCCAACTTTTATTTACAGACGCCGCGCTTTTCGCCGTGTAGCATGAGCCAAACCTGAGGGCCCATTTGCACGAAAGGAAAAACCTTAAAATGGCAAACCCGTTTGTCCACCTCGAACTCAATACGCCTGACGCGCCGAAAGCCAAAGAGTTTTACAACGAGCTTTTCGGCTGGCAGTTTCAGGATATGGATACCGGTGCTACCGGCATCTACAGCGTGTTCAAGCCCGATAGCGGTCCCGGAGGCGGTCTGATGTCCGTGCCCGGGAATTACGGCTGGCTTTGTTATGTCGGCGTTCACGACATCCACGCCTGCACTGGAAGAGCCCGCGAGTTGGGAGCGAACATCCTGCATGATTCGCAGGAGATCATCAATGTCGGTTGGATGACGATCATGAACGATCCCACGGGCTGCTCCATTGCCATGTTTCAGCCGAAAGCAGATACCGTCGAAGGTTGATTGGGACGCCGCCGTGAGAGCAGGTGGCGGCATAAAGAAACAGCAGATCCCCTACGGGGATGACAACCAGAAAAGCAACTGCAAACAAGAAGCGCGTCCCGAAGGACGCGCCTCCGTCTGTTCCTGCTTTCCTGCTTCTACTTCAACGCAATCGTCGCTGACAGCGGAAGATCGGCCGACGATCCTCCTGCCATCACCTTGTACTGACCGGCCGGACGCACCCACTTGTGCGTGACTTCATCCCAGACCGAGAGATACATCGGATCGACCGCGATCTTCAGCGTCTTGCTCTCGCCCGGCGCCAATTGTGTTTTCTGCCAGCCGATCAGACGCTTCGGCGGCTCACCCGATGCGGGCACCGAGGCATAGACTTCCGCAACCTCCGCGCCACGCACTTTGCCTGTATTGGTTACGGTCAACGTAACTTCGCTGCCATCCTTTGCCACCTTGAAATCGGAATAGCGGAAGCTTGTATACGACAGCCCGAAACCGAACGGGAACAGCACCTGCTTGTGCTCGGAGTCATACCAGCGATAGCCCACCTTGAGGCCTTCGTCATAGTCGACCTTGAAGCTCAATACCCCATTCTTCGAGCCCGCGGGTGGCTTCAGAAGATTCGGGTGCGGAACATCCGCATCGCTGGCCGGAAAGGTCATCGGCAGCTTGCCGCTGGGATTGACATCGCCGAAGAGCAGGTTCGCCACCGCGTTGGCGCCATCCGAGCCTGGGAACCAGGCTTCCAGCACGGCGCCCGTTTCGTTCAGCCACGGCATCGTCACCGCGGAGCCGCTTTCGAGCACCACCACCGTGTGCGGATTGGCCTTAGCCACCGCCGCAATCAACTCTGCCTGGCCTTCTTCCAGCGCAAGCGTGGGCAGATCGAAGTCTTCCGACTCCCACTGCGTGACGAAGACCACGGCAACGTCCGCAGTCTTTGCGGCCTTCACGGCATCGGCGACATTCTCACCTGAGCTGAAGGTGACTTCCGCGCCTGGAAGCTTCGCCTGAACGGCCTTCAACGGAGACGTCGGGAACCAGACATGGGCGCGCCAGCGTTCGCCGGCAGTTTCACCCGGAGGATCGACCTGCGCCGAACCGCCACCGGAGATCATGCCGGTGTCCGCGTGCTGGCCGATGACCGCAAGCTTGTGAATCGCTTTGCTGTCGAGCGGCAACAGGCTTCCCTGGTTGCGCAGCAGCACCGCACTGCCCTCTTCAATCCTGCGTGCGACGGCGAGGCCGCCCAGCACATCCACCACATTGCGCCGCTGCGGAAAGTCCACGATGCCGCTGGCGAACTCCGCATACAGCACACGGCGCACGTGCTCATCGAGTTCCGCCATCGGAACGCGTCCGGCGTCTACCGCCGCCTTCAAAGCATCGCCATAGAACTTCGCATCCGGCTGTTCCTGATCCAAGCCAGCAGCCGAAGCCTTCTCCGTGCTGTGCGTCCCGCCCCAATCGGAAACCACAAACCCTGGGAACTTCCACTGCCTCTTGAGCACATCGTTCAGCAGGTATTTGTTTTCGCAGGCATAGTCGCCATTCACGCCGTTGTAGCTGCACATCACGGCCTTGGGATGTCCTGTGCGGATTCCGATTTCAAATGCCATCAGATCGGTTTCACGCATGGCCCGCTCGCCAATGTGCACGTCCACATTGGTGCGTCCGCTTTCCTGGTCGTTCAGGGCGTAGTGCTTGATGTCGTTGATGACGTGCTGCTCACCTTCGCAACGAATACGGTTGCCCACCATGATGCCGGTCAACAGCGGATCTTCGCCCATGTACTCGAAGGTGCGTCCGTTGCGGGGCTCACGCGTGAGGTTGGAGCCGCCGCCCAGCGTCATGTTGAAGCCCTGCGAGCGTAGCTCGCTACCGATCAGCGTGCCATAGGCGCAGGCGGCTTCGGTATCCCAGCTTGCCGCCGATCCCAGGTTCGATGGCAGCGCCGTGGAGTAGCGTCCGTTGCGCGCGCTCATGCGCACGCCGTAGGCCGCATCCTGCATCTGGATTGGCGGAATGCCCAGCCGCTCTACACCCATCACAAATCCCACGTCGCCATTATTCAGCGCGCGCACAGTGAGCCCTTCGATGGACTTGTCGTTGCGCGGGCGCGAACCCTGGCCGTGCAGCAGTGAAATCTTCTCGTCGAGTGTGAGCTCTTTCAGCACCATCTCGGCGCGCTTTTCGGGCGCCACCTTGGAGTCCATCCAGGGACGTGTGTCGGGCTGGTTTTCGGGCCTCCGCCGGTTGGGCGGATCCTGCGCGTAGATCCCGGTTCCTACCGCCAGCAAGGCGCACACCGCCGCTACCGGCCACATACAACGACCAACTGTCATGTTGTCCTCAAGCCGTTGAATACGGCGGTTCCTTTATACCTGCTCGTCTTTGCAAAAGACAAAAACGGCGCCGGTTTGCCTTTGAACTTGCTGTTGCTTTTGCTTTTCTTGTTTGTCATCCCCGTAGGGGATCTGCTGTGGCTTTTCTTGTCGCCAACCTTTACACCCCATTCGGGGCAAAGAGTGCGTCCGATGGGACCCGTCGCAGGCTATCTGCTGTTTGCCCGAATAGCCTCAACCCGTCTTTGAGCCACGGGGAGGGATCCGTGCCCTTCAGGCCACGGAATCATCGGAGGCTGGAACGATGCAGCGCTGAAGGCGCGTTCTATACCAGCCTAGGCCGAAGGCCTAGGTGTGCGTCCAACCAAGGGATTGAGGGCTGAAGGCCATGCCTTTCAAGGTGTCTGTCTCATAGTGAAAACGCCACGTGTGAGCGCCGCGCGAGGTATTTGTTTTGCTTAAGGACACGGGTTCACCCGTGTCGTAGGTTGCGGCAGGATCGCGGATTGAGCCGCTGAGGTACCCGTATCAAGCTTGAGAAGACGCTGGAGTCGCAGTGAGGTGCTGTGGCCCCCTTGGAACGGTTTCCTCCGGGGCTGAAGCCCGCGTCGTTTTGACTTGGAACGTCACGGGTGAACCCGTGACCTTAAGCAAAACGATCTGGTGTCGCAGACACTTCCAAGCTTCCATCGGATGAAGTTCGTGACCTTGAAAGGGCTGGGGCTGAAGGCCCGACCTATACGTTTGTGGCGGGAATCGGCCGGGCCTTCAGCCCTCGATCCTTAATTGCCACTGAACCTGGGGCTTCGCCCCAGGCTGATATAGTGTCGCGCCGTTGCCGCTTGGAACCCTACTGATTCACACCGCTAGCCAGGAAGCCGCCATCGATCACCAGAATCTCTCCAGTCACAAACGCCGAGGCATCCGAAGCCAGATAGATCGCGCCGCCAACCACTTCTTCCGTCTTTCCAAAGCGGTTCATCGGCGTGCGCATGCGAAGCTCCTTGCCGCGCTCGCTCTCATCCAGCAGCTTCTGGTTCAGCGCGGTGCGGAAAACTCCCGGAGCAATGGCATTTACGGTGACGCCCTGCGAGGACCACTCCACCGCCAGCGACTTGGTGAGCGCGCCCACCGCGGCCTTCGACGCCGCATACGCCGTCACTTCCTTCAACGACACGAAGGTATTCAGCGAAGCGATGTTGACGATGCGTCCATAGCCCTTTTCCAGCATGTGCTTGCCAAAGATCTGGCAGGCGCGCAGCGTGCCGGTCACATTCGTGTCCATGATGGAGTTCCACTCGTCTTCAGGGAAATCGACGGTCGGCGCGCGCTTGATCTTGCCCGCGCTGTTGATCAGGATGTCGACCTTGCCGAACTCCTTCAGCGTGCCATCGCACAGCGCCTGCAGGCTGGCGCGGTCGCTGACATCGGAGGTCAGACGCAACGTGCGCCGGCCCAGCTCTTCAATGGCCTTCGCCGCTTCCTCAACCTGTTCCGCACGGCGTGAGCTGGCCACCACATCGGCGCCGGACTCCGCCAACCCACGCGCAATCGCGAGCCCGATGCCCGAGGTTCCGCCCACCACAACTGCCGTCTTGCCTGTCAGATCAAACAGCTTGCTTCCCATGCTTCCTCACTTCTTGCTTTAGCTCGATGCCTGACCGGCGCCGAGCGCAATATGCTGCAAAATCTCATCCACCACCTGTTGAGGCGGCTTGTCGTTCTCAATCTTCAGCCCGTCGCTGGGAACTTCCAGTGTCGCAAACTGGCTGTCCAGCAGCTTGGGATTCATATACTCATGCTTGCGCGCAGCCAGACGGCCGGCGATCAGCTCGTGAGACCCATCCAGCAGCACAAAGGTCACCGCACCCTGCGGCAAACCGTTGGCCAAAGTCACCCTGTACTTTTCTTTCAATGCCGAGCAGGCCAGAACGCCACCCTTGCCGCTTGCAAACCATCCGCGAAGCAGTTCGTTCAGCGTCTCCAGCCATGGCTGACGATCGTCATCGTTCAGCGGATGCCCTGCGGCCATTTTCGCTTTATTGGCTGCGGGATGGTAGTCGTCGGCGTCGGCAAATACCGTGCCGCTTCGGCGGGCGAGCAGCGTTCCGATCGTCGTCTTGCCCGATCCGCTCACGCCCATCAACACGACAATCATCCGCACTCCAAAACCGCTTGAATACTTAGGCCTACAACCATACCAGCCCAGCGGGAGGCCTGGCACTCGCAGGAAGATTGCCGCCCCATAAGAAAATCAGGGGCGGCAACGTCCGTTCATGATCGCATTCCTGCCGGGCTGGCGTCTCGCGCCGGTATCCGGGGTGGTGCAGTTCGGTTACTGCCCGAAAAAGACCGGGCGGATATGCCTTTCAAACAAGTTGGTGGTCACGTTCTTTGCCACAACCTCTTCGTTCGCCTTAAGCGCATCGAGATACCGGTCGCCCATCTTCGCCGCGACCTTGAAGCCGACGTGCAGCAATTGCCGGAAGCTTGGGTTATACGCCGGGTTGCTCTGGTCATGGCGAAGGGCCGAGGTGAACTGGTCACTGGTCCAGCCGTCCACTTCTTCCGGCTTCGGCAGCTTGGCGGGATCGATGTCAATGACCGCGGCGTAGGGCTTGCACAGTTCTTCTTCGTGCGCGTAGGCCTCGCGGTACACCTCTTTGGCAATCTCCAGCCCTGAGCCGCCTGCTTCCGCAAGTCCGATAATCTCTTCCAGCCAAGTCGTTCCGGCGGTCTTCAAATGCACGCCCGCATCGAACTTCTTCACCGCATCGTGAATGGGCTGGTAGATGGAAAACTTGTCCGAACCGGAGTGCACGCTCAGCTTCAGATTCGAAGGCAGGCCATAGGTCTTGACCGCAAACGCAATCGCCGCCAGATCCTCATTGAATTCCTTGGTGAACTGCGGCACATCGCCGACATAGTCCACGCCCTTGTTGAAGCGGCCGGTAAACTTCGGCGCAATCGTCTGGATGGGAATCTTTTCGTCGGCAATCGCCGCCAGGATAATCAGCAGTTCGACCGGAGTCTGCGGCGCGTCGGTTTCATCCATCGAAACCTCAGGCACAAACGTGCATGCGCCCTTCTGCTCCACGATAAAACGATAGATCCGGCCCGCATCCTGCACCGCCGCGAGGAACTTGTTCGCGACACCCTTCACAAAGGCTTCATCGGTCTTGAAGGGTTCCTGGATGTGAGGAATCACAACTTCGCCCACCAGTTCCGGATGCCGCGCGACAAACGCGTCCACATCTTCCGGCTTGGCGGCCTTACCAATCTCTTCAGCAACATCGATGGTGAAGAAGTCGCACGGAGCAAGAAATCGTTCCACATTGCTCAGATTGATATGGTCGGCGTCCAGAAAGTACGGCAACGTCCAGCCCAGTTCCTTGACCGCCGCGTCGGCCGCTACACGGGTCTGCCCGGGATCGCTGCCAATAATCGTGTGCTCGCGGTTGGATTTATTCCATACCGGCGATACGTCCACACCAGCTTGCGCCGCCAGAACGCAGGCGGCCAGTTGAGCTTTGGCCTGGTGTGCGAAACGGTCCCCCACCCCTACCGTAAACTTCGGCAGCTTTAAACAGTCACCCATACAGCGTCTCCAGAAAATGATTCCCCAAAATGATTCAAGGAGCGGAGAAGTAGACTGCGAACCCGAGTCTTCCGCCGCGCTCCAGCATACCGATTCCTGTCAGACAGCGCAATCGCCAGTCTGACAGAATTTCGCCGCCCAAAACTCCGACGGCATTCAGGGGATTCAGCTTTCGAATCGCCCCCGGTACGCCCACAGTCCCAGACCCGGGTTGGAAATATAGAAGATTTCCTCGCCATCCACGGTGTTCCAGCCGTCCGCGAGCTTGTCGGGGTCATATTTCTTTGAGTATTCGGCCAGGTCTCCGTACTCAAAGTGAACGCTTTCGATTTCTTCCCGGGTCAGGTGGCCCGGGCAATAGCGGATGGTGAACCGGCCCTCGCTCGACCCATGGATCAGATGTGCCGCCGCGCTCAGGTTGCCGGCGAGCTCGGGATCCTCCTTCACGTAGCGCAGAGTTGCGGGTGTGCCGCAGTACCCGTAGCGGCGGATCAGTTCATCGATCTTCTTGTCTTCGCCGAACTCATGCACGCCGGGAGCCAGAACGATCAGCTCCGCGTTGTCCGCCAGGGCCATGCGGGTGCGGTAGACGCTCTTGTTACCCAGCCACGTGGAATGAAATTCGTGCGGATCGAGAAACACGACTGCCTTCGCAATCTCACGATCCATCATCAGGAAATTGCATTGCAGGCTCAGCTCCGCGGCGCGCTCGAAGGGCTCGGTACCGTCCCCGATAAACAGGCCGCGCATCACCAGCTCGCCTTTCGCGTTCTTGTTCACCACGGTCTGCACATACACGATCTGCGGGAGCTTATTCCCGAAGTGCTCGCTGGCATAGTCGAGCACCCGCCTTACCGGCGTATCCGCGCGCCCCATCATGCGTTCCATGCCATACACCGCGCCCAGAAAGTGCGAGCGGTGAATTCCCATTACGCCGCCGGTGCCGACAAAGATGTTCTTCGATCCGTTGGCCATGCCCACGACTTCATGCGGCACCACCTGCCCGATGCTGAGGATCAGGTCATGGCCTCCATCGCGAAGCAGCTTGTTGACCTGCGCAGGCCAGGGATAGTCGAGCTTGCCTTCGCTGATTTCGAACATGAACTCGCCAGGCACCTCGCCCACGGTGACGATGTCGTCGCGCCAATTGTGTACGCGAAACAAGTCGCGAGGCGTCTTGCCGAACATCGTCGCGATCTGCTCATCGCTCATCGCGGTATGCGTTCCCAAAGCGGGCAGCACGTCAGTCATGCGGTCGCCGTAAAACTGCCACGCCATTTCGGTGAGTTCGCCGGCCTTCGAATGAAAGCGCGTAAAGTCCGGCGGCACGGCCAGCACACGCTTGCGCTCGCCCAGTTTGTTCAGGGCTTCATGCAGTCCGGCGCGGATCTCGTCCACCGACATTTCGGTAGCGGGCGAACCCGCCGCAAACAACAGGCTCATGGCCAGTGCTCCAGTCAGCAGTCAGGATACTCGCCCGATCCTCAAGCTAGCTGCAAAGGTATTCGCAAATCTCCTACCCCCTCAAAAGATACGATTAAAGCGCTTGACCGTCTTGATCTCCTACCTTCAGAATCCCAGACGTATATGTTTCGATTCGCCGCTGCACTGGCCCTTTCCCTGCTTCTGGTCCCCCATTCCCGGGCTCAACAATGGAAACTCCTCTGGAGCGATGAGTTCAACGGCCCAGCTGGAACCATCCCCTACGCCACCGACTGGAACTTCGTGCGCGGCTGGGGACCGAAGGACAATCACGAAATCCAGTGGTACTGCCAGCCGAAGGAAGACTCAGGCCCTTGCGACAGCGACAATCCCAATCTCTACGAAGACGGTGAAGGACACCTCGTTCTGAAGGCCATCCACAACGGCCAGCGCTGGACCTCATCCCGCCTGAACACCGCGCACAAGCACGCGCTGTTGTATGGGCGTGTGGAAGCGCGACTGCGCATGGAACCCGGCGCAGGTTTCTGGCCCGCCTTCTGGTTGCTGGGTGACGATCACGACACGAACCGTTGGCCCAACTGCGGCGAGCAGGACATCATCGAGTGGGTACAGAAGTACGGCCCCACCACTACCTCCTCAACCGTCCATGGCCCCGGATACTCCGGCGGACATGGCATTGGCAGCAAGTTCACCTTTCCAAACGGCGGCCGCATCGACGATGGCCAGTTCCACACCTACGGCATGACATGGTCGAAGAACCGCATGGAGTTCTACCGCGACGATCCATCCAAGCCATACTTCGTCGTCACACCCGCCAGCCTTCCGCCCGGCACGAAATGGGTCTACGACCACCCGTTCTACGTGATCCTGAACTTCGCGGTCGGCGAAGCAGGCTTCTCAGGTTCAACCGATGCCACCACACCAGCGACGGGCAAGATGTGGGTGGACTATGTGCGGATGTATCAGCGGCAGAACTAGTCAGAGCTGGCTAAGTCTGTCTTGACATCACACCGCCCTACCGGCAAGCATCGTAATGTGCGGATCACACTCGACATCGACGACGACGTTGCTTCTTGCTTGTGCGCGGAAAACCGGCGCACAAGCGAGTCCATGCAAGAGACGATCCATCGCATTCTGCGCGCTGGCTTCCTTCAGGATCCATCGCCGGCTCCTTGCAAGCGCTTCATCGTGAAACCGATTCAGGGCTTACAATTTCCTCCGGAATGGACGTCAGGGTGCGTGCAGGAGTTGATTGCAATCGTCGAAGGCACCGGCACGCGAGAGTAATGCGCACCAACATCGCACACCGAATACCTCAAATCTGAGCGCCAACGGCGCGCCCCATACCAGCATGGGGCGAACCGGGGTCCCCGGCGAGCGTTTTTGATCGCTGGGGTGGAGAAGTCCCATGGAATCGACGAAGAGAGGTTGAAGGGCTGAAGGCCCGCCCTATATCCGGGCTATAGCTGAGGGCTGCAGCAATCGATGCACACCGTGCTAGCCTCCGGACATGTCGATGGAGCTATATGTATTCCTGAACCGGTCGGAGATGCCTTCGCCGGAAGCGTGGCAAGAGATCATCAACGACTGCAAGTTCGATCTGGAAATCGATAGGGACTTCGACGTCTTCAGTTTTACCGGCTTGCTTCCGTGCATCGTTGGGCCACGCTCAACCGGTTTCGAATACTACTTCGCGCCGAAGGAAGAAGTAGCCGGGAGTTCTACCTATCTCGCCCCGCTGACGAAAGCGTTTGATTCTGTCGTTATCTTCCGTTGGGAAGGCGATCTTCTCGAGTTGGCCGCAGTGATGTCCGCTGCGGGATCCCTGGCATCATCGCGTGCTTCCCTGCTCTATTTTCCGGACGATGATTCCACCGTTTTGCAATCGCAGGCTCTTGGCTACGCGCGTGAACAACTCAAACAGATGGATGGCTATTTGAAACGCTAGGCGAACCTGAGCGCCAACGGCGCGGCATATACCAGCATGGGGTGAAACCCCATGAAATGGGCCTGTACAGAGGCATAGGGCTGAAGGCCCGACATATAAACGGCCACTGAAGCCGGGCCTATTGGCCGCTAGTTCAGGCCGGAGCATGCATTCAACAAGGACGGGGCAGAAATAGGTCGGACTTTCAGACCTCAATGCTGATGTGTAACCGCTACCTGGGCTACGGCCCAGGCTGGTATAGGACGCGCCTTCAGCGCTCAGGCGATGAAGCGCCTAAAGCTTGTACGCCTTCCGCACCAGGTTCACCGTCAAATCCTGCGCCAACTCGAACGCCTCATCTTCGTCTAACCGATGCTCTGCCACCAGGCGACCGAGGAACGCACAATCAACTCGCCTCGCCACATCATGCCGTGCCGGGATCGACAGAAACGCTCGCGTGTCGTCATTGAACCCTACCGTGTTGTAGAACCCGGCGGTTTCGGTCGCCTGTTCGCGGAAGCGCATCATGCCTTCGGGTGAATCGTTGAACCACCATGGCGGGCCTAAACGCAGGCAGGGATAGTGCCCGGCCAGCGGCGCCAGTTCGCGGCTGTACGTCGACTCATCCAGCGTGAACAGGATGAACGTAAAGTTCGGTTCGTTGCCATACTTCGAGAGCAGAGGACGCAGACTGCGCACATACTCCGTTGGCGCCGGAATGTCCGCGCCTTTGTCCCGTCCAAATTTTTCGTACACCTTCGAGTTATGGTTGCGTACCGAGCCCGGATGGAGCTGCATCGTGAGCCCGTCTTCCACGCTCATGCCCGCCATCTCCGTCAGCATCTGCGCCTGGAATAGCTCCACATCCCCATGCCCGGCTTTGCCGCTGTAGATACGCTCATACAGCGCGCTCGCGTCCGACGGCGAAAGGTCCGCAGTCTGGGCGGTCAGGTGACCATGATCGGTCGCGGTTGCACCGTTCGCCTTGAAATACGCGCGGCGATTGCGCAACGCATTCAGGTACCCCTTCCAGGTGGAAACATCTTCCCCGCTGGCTTGGCCCAGCTTTTCGAGGTTCTCGCGGAAACCCAGGTACTCGGCATCCACCACAGCATCGGGGCGGAAGGTTGGCACCACGCGCCCGTTCCATCCGCTGGCGCGAATCGCCTTGTGATGCTCCAGAGTGTCAAACGCGGCGTCGGTGGTTGCCAGCACCTCCAACCGGAAGCGGTCGAACAGGGCGCGCGGCAGGAACTCAGGCGTATGCAGCCTGCGGTCGATCTCGTCGTAGTATTCGTCGGCGTTCGCAGCGCTCAAACGTTCTGTGAATCCGAACAGTTCCTGAAACGCGTAGTCCAGCCACAGCCGCGTCGGCGTGCCGCGAAACAGGTAATAGTGGCGCGCAAAAATCCGCCACACCTCGCGCGGGTCCGCGGACTGCTTGCCGTCCACCTGGGGCACGCCCAACGACTCCATCGAGATGCCCTGCGAATAGAGCATGCGGAAGACGTAGTGATCCGGCTGAATGAACAGCGCCGAAGGGTTCGGGAATGGCTTATTGTCCGCAAACCATTGCGGGTCCGTATGGCCGTGCGGGCTGATGATCGGCAGATCACGCACAGTTTCGTAAAGTCGCGCGGCCACGTCGCGCGCCGCGGAGTCCGCGGGAAATAACCGGTTCGTATTCAGCATGCCTCGTTCCCTCGGGCTTTCCGCATCCACTCCCGGAGCCCACGCTGGAAGCCTATCAAAATTCAACAGTTGTGGTTTGTCACAGCGTGCGGATACCAGCCTCAAAACCGGTTTGACTGGAATCGCGAAGACGAAACTGCTCTACTGGTTGCTGTAGCTTTCCCGTTCTGGAGACACCGTTTGACCGTCGTTTCATCTTCGCCCGCATCGCCCCTGGTCCTCTCGACCGAAGAGCTCTTTTCCCGCGTAGAATCGCTGTCCCCCAGGATCGCCGTTTTCGATTGCGACGGCACCCTGTGGTCCGGCGACGCCGGCAGCACCTTCATGTGGTGGTCCATGGAAACCGGCCTGCTCGCCCCTGACGTCAGCGACTGGCTGCGGGGGCGCTATGCGGCCTACAAAGCCGGCGACGTTTCCGAGCTCATCATCTGCGGCGAGATGGTGCAGTGTTATCGCACGCTGCACGTCGACGATCTCCGCGCGGCTGCAGCCACCTTCTTCGCCGAACACGTCGAGCGCAACATCTTCCCCGAAATGAAGAAGCTGGTGGCGGACCTCCTGGACAAAGGCGTGGACATCTGGGCGGTCAGTTCGACCTGTGACTGGGTCATTGAAGAAGGCGTGAAGCGGTTCAACATCGCACCGGACCGCGTGCTCGCGGCTCGGGTGGAGGTCGTCGCTGGCACAGCCACCAATCGCCTGCTTGAGGTGCCCACCGATGAAGGCAAGGTCGCAAGCCTGAAGCGCGTCGGCATCACCGCACCGGACGCGGTTTTCGGTAACTCCGTGCATGACGCGGCCATGCTGGCCATAGCGCGCGCCGCTTTTCCCATCAACCCCACCCCGGCCCTGGTCGACCGCAGCGAAAGCGAAGGCTGGGCGGTCTACTACCCCCATTCGGTCGCCCCTTCCATCGCCGGGTAAACTCCTCAGGCACCCCATACATGCGTGGAGCGTCTACACTGGGGGCAGACGTGAATGGGGCTATTCGCAAACTGAACGAACGCCGTACTGAGCCCCCGGGCCGGACCATGCGCCATGTTGTGGCCGCACTGATCCTGCGCCAGGGCGAATCAGGCCGTGAGGTGCTGGTGTGCCAGCGCCGCCCCGATCAACCTATGAGCCTCAAATGGGAGTTTCCGGGCGGCAAGGTCGAAGCGGGAGAAACCGCCGAAGCCGCACTCGCGCGCGAACTCAATGAAGAGCTGGGCATCACGGCCAGCATCGGCCAACGGATCACCACGGTCTACCACACCTACCGCAACGGCCGGGCCATTGAGATCCAGTTCTTCCGCGTCATCGAATTCACCGGCGAACTCGAAAACCGCATCTTCCACGACATGCGCTGGAGTTCCCTGGAGAAGCTTCCCGGCTTCGACTTCCTGGCAGCAGACCTGACCCTGATCCGCGATCTGGCTGCAGGCAAGCTGCTCTAGGGAACACGGATGTCCCGTTTTCGTAACGGTTCATCGTTGCGGAGACGGGCAATCGAACCTCTACACCGGAACCTCATGCACCGTGCGCCGATAGCGGCGATCCCAGGTAAATGTAATTTCGTAGCGTTTATCCCGGCGCGGCTGGTAGACGAGCGCCGGGCGGAAGCATGCCAGGCACTTCCCTCCTTTGCGCCGAACGCTTGGATAGGCGATGCCGTTGGACTGCTCCAAGCGGATGAGTTGGCGGGCCAGCGCCTGGGGATGGCGATAACACTCTGGAACCGGCTCCGCTTCCAGGCAGTCTGCGAAGTCTTTCGCCGGCTCCAAAGCGTGGAACTCGGCATGAAAGTCTGCCAGCCAGTCGTCATAGGTGGAAACTTCCGCGTCAGGAACCTCTCCGGGCAGGTCCGGCACGACGATCTCTGCCAGCCGTTTGGCCTTGTGATAGCTAACTTCGTCGAGAGACGTTTCCACTTTGTCTGCCGCGTACCATGCGCCGCGCGTCCCATCGTTGAAGCGCGAGCCTGCTTCGCTGGTGTGCAGAAACGCCGCGCGGATGATGTGGGCATTGGGGATTCCGTAAACCAGTTCGTAGGTGCTGATACCGGCGAGGCCGGACTGCTCACCCTGGATGCGGTCATTGGTGACGCCGTCGAGCCGAATGAGCTGTTCCAGCATCATGTCACTGTCGGCAATGTCATCGAGCACCGTTCCGCCTTCGCTGTAGAGCGAAGGGATCAGGCGATGCATGCCCTCGCTGTCGATGCGACGGACGGGTGGGATCAACGTCCACCTCGCCAGGCATCGAGCATGCGGCGTACCTCCAGCATTCCCGGCTGGCCGCGCTGCATCATGTAGGCGATCGGCGTGCGGCCCGCGAACAAGGTGCCACGATTCTCCAGCGTGATCCAGCGGTCGGCCCAGGGCTTGCCAAAGTAAATGTTCAGAGCCTTGTAGATGCCAATGACCAGCGAGATTCGCGTCAGCGTGTCCTGGTCCAGCGTGCGTCTGGGATGCGTCTTCCATGCATGGAAAGTGGACGAAGCCAGACCACCCAGCAGAGCGCGCGACTGCTCCTCGGTGAGCTTCCATTTGCGGGCGATGTTGAGAAAGCCACGAATGGCGGCGGAAGACAGCTCCGCCCGCTCGTTGGCATTACCCAGATCCGCACCAGACTCGAAATCGTAACCGGCAATTCGTGGGAGGATCGCGGCTGCAGTCATAGGTCTCGCTTTCGAGGATTATTATCCTCGCTTTCGAGGATAGAAGCAATGCAAGGATTGCATCCGGCACTCGTTTTGAGTCGTGGGAGTGTCCTCGGACGTCGCCTTCGCGCAGCGCGGATCCTGAAACGCAACCGCTTGATACATTCCTCGCTATGGAACAACCGGCCCTGACGCTATCGCTCGCGGCATACAAGGTTGTCTGCGCTGTTTCTCTGTTTTCCGTGACTTTCGGGTTATTCAACCGGCTCGGCATTCTGAGTTCTACTACAGGCTGAGGTTTCGCCCGAGGTGTGCAAGGGATGGCAGAGGTCGCCATACTCCCAAAACGGTTTCCAGTCCCAGGCCTCCGTGTACGGCCACGGAGCCGCTGGACGCTGTTCCTGACCCTCGTCTTCCTGATTGCCATTCCCTTCCTCCTGCTCTGGCAGGTTTCCCTTTACGTGGATGCTTTGCTGGTCCATGGGCGCCGGATTACAGCCACGCGCGAAGCTACCCGCCGCGCGCATGACCTGCTCGACGGCGCGCTGAGTACCTACATCGCGGACCTCACCATCCTGGCCAATGGACAGAACCTGCACCGGCTGGCGGCTGGCGACCTGTCGGCGCGAGATGCCGTGGAGAAGGATTTTGAAGTCTTCTCATCCGCCAAGAAAGACTATGTGCAGATCCGCTTCCTGGATGCGAGCGGCAAGGAACTGGTGCGGATCGACCGCCGCGATGGCAAAGTCGTCGTCGTTTCCGGCAAGAATCTGCAGAACAAGGCGGACCGCTACTTCTTCCAGGACTCCAGCAGGTTGCCCGTGGGATCCGTGTATCTCTCCCCCATCGACTTGCAGATGGATCATGGCCAGGTTCAGACGCCCTGGCTGCCCGTGCTCCGTCTCGCCTCTCCGCTGGGTGATCCGAAAGCCGCGGCGCATGGCATCGTCATTGTGAACGTCAACGTCGCCCACCTGATCACGCAGCTTGAGGACCAGCGGCCGGTCAACAGCGTGGCGGTGCAGTTGCTCGACAGCAACGGGAACTGGCTGGCCGGCGTGCCGGCGGATAAGCTCTGGGGAAACGTATTCGGGCACGAGAACACGATGGCGCAGTCTGCTCCGGAAGCCTGGCGGCAGATCGCCTCCGGCAGCAGCGGCAATTTCGACAGTCACTATATCCGCTATGCCTTCCAAACCATCCAGCCCGCGGCGCAAAGCGCCTCGCGCGAGGGCGGCCCTTTGGTGGCCATGGCTCCAACATGGAAGGTGCTTGGCGTGGTCCCGCAGATCTCGCTGCGTGATCTTTGGCCGCGGGAAGACGCCGTCACGCTGCTGATCGGCATTGCGCTGGTCGGAATCATCGCCTATAGCTGGAGTAAGGAAATCGCCAGCCGGCAATCGGCGGAAGAAATCAAGCAGCAGGCCGAATTCCAACTGATTCAAAGTGAACGGCTGGCAAGCCTTGGCAGCCTCGTGGCAGGCGTGGCGCATGAGATGGGAACGCCTATCGGGAATGCCGTCACGATCGCCAGCACGCTTTCTGAACAGGTCAAGGAATTCAACGCCGAGGTCGCCGCCGGGCAGTTGAGGCGGTCACGGCTGGATGCGTTTCTCGGAGACGTGCGCGATGGCACGGCGATCATGCTGCGCGGATTGGAGCGCGCCGCGGAACTGGTGCGTCACTTCAAGCAGGTAGCCGTCGACCAGACCAGCGAGAAGCGGCGTTCGTTCCGGTTGACCGATCTGGTCCATGATGTGGTGGGAAGCGTGCAGCCCCAGTTCCGTCACGCCAAGGTCGCGCTGCGAACCGAACTGGCATCCGAGGCTCGGCTCGACAGCTATCCGGGACTGCTTGAACAAGTCCTTTTGAACCTGATCACGAATGCGCGTATTCATGGCTTCAACATGGACCAGGACGGAAGTGGCGGCGAAGTCGTGGTTGCTACGCGCGATCTGCCATCCAATAAGGTGGAGATCACGGTACGCGATACCGGTAAGGGCATCGACGCAACGACACTGAAGCGGATTTTTGAACCATTCTTTACAACGCAGTTGGGTAGCGGAGGTAGCGGCCTGGGCCTGAGTATCGTCTTCAACATCGTCACCGGACTTCTGGGCGGGACCATCCGAGCCGAAAGTATTCCCGGACAAGGAACGACGATGATCCTATGTCTGCCGCTATCCGCGCCAGCGGACGCAAGCCCTGATGCCGAGAGAACGTATTATGTCGAACGCTGAGTTTCTTGATGACGACGATGTCGTTTCCCTTCTTCCCGAAGTGGAACGCAGCGAAGATGAAGGCGCACTCCATGTCTGGCGGGTGCTGGTAGTGGATGACGATGAGGACGTTCACTCAACCACTGAATTCGCGCTGAAAGGCGTGATGATCCTCGGCCGCCCGGTCGTGCTGCTGCATGCGCGCTCCGCCGGCGAGGCGCTGGAGCGCGCTACCGAATCCGAGGAAATCGCCATCGCGCTGGTGGATGTCGTGATGGAAACTCCGGATGCCGGCCTGCGCCTCGTCGGCGAGTTGCGCGAAGCGGGCTTTCGCGAGATGCGCATCGTGCTGCGCACCGGCCAGCCTGGTTACGCTCCTGAGCTATCCGTGATTTCATCCTATGAAATCGACGACTACCGCACCAAGGACGAATTGACGCGTACGCGGCTATTGACTGTCCTGACATCATCCATACGGGCCTACGATCAGCTCCGCACCATCACGCGCAGCCGCATGGGGCTGGAAATGATCGTGAAGAGCGCCACCAAGCTCTTTCAGCGGACCAACCTCGAGTTGTTTTCGCGAGGCGTGCTGACCCAGATCACGGCTTTGCTTCGTATCGCACCGAATGGGATTGTGTGTGTGAATGCAGCGGCGCAAGAGCCGGTGAACAACAGCCGCATCGTCAGCGCCATGGGCCGGTTTGCACATCTGATCGGCAAAACCATGGACGCGGTTGTCGACTCGCGCATCCACTGGCTGCTGAACAAGGCTCGCGAGCGCAGTGAACCGGCCTTGCGCAATGGATATACGGCCTTGCATTTTCACTCGAAGCCGGGACGCGAGCTGTGGGTCGTCATCGAAACAGACGGTCCACTGGCGCCTGAAGACCTCGCGCTGGTAAAAGTGTTTTCGACCAACATCGCGGTGGGTTTTGAGAACCTTGCGCTGGTGGAAAAACTCGACCGCCTCGCCTATGTCGACCCGGTTCTGGAAGTTCCAAACCTGAATGCGTTTGAAGACGCGCTCCTGACGAGACTTGTCGCGGGGACTCCCAACTGGCGTATGGCGCTGGTGAGCGTGGACTCGTTTCAGACCACTGCGGCTGCATATGGCTCGCGCGTAGCCAACGATTTGCTGTCGGAGGTTTACGAAAAGCTTGCAGGCAACGGCCCAGGAGAGCGTACGGTGGCGCGTATGGGCGACAGCAGCTTCGCGCTGCTCGGACCCCGCGAAGCGCTGGACGAAAGCTTTCTGCAGGCAGTGTTTGCACTCCCCTATAACCTGAACGGTGTGGAGATCACGACAGCGGCCACCGCGGCGATCGTCGAGCTCGACGAGCTTGCGGGCGATCCGGCCACTGCCATGCAAGCCGCCAATGCAGCGCTGTGGCACGTGCAGAAGGCGCAGCCGGGCAAATTCACGCAGTATGACGCCGCCTTGCGCGCAGCCGTGGAGCGCCGCCTTCAATTGCAGAAAGATCTGCGAGCCGCGGTGGAAAGCGGCGAGGGGCTTTCCGTCGCCATGCAGCCCAAGTTCAATTTGGTGACCCGGGAAGTCGTGGGCGCGGAAGCGCTTGCGCGCTGGATGCTGGATGGCGAGGCGATACCGCCGGTAGAGTTCATTCCCGTTGCGGAGTCGGCAGGTGTTATGCACCGCCTGACGGAGTTTATGGTGCAGTCGGTCGGCGCCTGGACGAAGACACGCGAAGGCCAACCACCGCTCCAGGTGGCGGTGAATCTTTCCATGATCGACCTCAACAACCCGGGGTTTGCCGAGCGCCTGCTGCGGGCGATTGCCGCCGCCGGGTTGTCGCCGGAAACCATCGCATTTGAAGTCACCGAAGGCGTCGCGATGCAGGAGACCCCATGGGCCATCGAGCAGCTACGCACATTGCGGGCCGAAGGCTTTCAGATCGCGTTGGATGACTTTGGTACCGGCTACTCGTCGCTAAGCCACTTCAGCAAACTTCCGGTGAATGTGCTGAAGATCGATCGCAGCTTCGTCAGCGCGCTGGATCCCGAAACAGCCGACAACAGCCTCGCCGCCGTCGTGATCGCCATGACCAGGGCGCTGAATGTGGACTGCGTCGCCGAAGGCATCGAGACCGAAGAGCAGCGCGAGATGCTGACCACGCTGGGCTGCACCCTTGGACAGGGCTATCTGCTGGGACGACCGGTGCCGATTGGCGATTTTGCGGAAAAGTTTTTGAAGGGCAGTTAACAGGGAACAGCGAACAGTTAACAGTCGGCGTCAGGCTCAATCACCTTGAGCCACTACCATTTCACAGGGTCATCCTGAGCGAGCGCAGCGAACGAAGGATCCCAGTATTTTGCCTGCGGTGACGACGATGCGTAGCGCGGCCCAGGACTGTCGCACTTCCCGGTACCCCATTTGTTGAGGACGCATCCCGCAATACGGGGGTCCTTCGGCTGCGCCTCAGGATGGCCCACCACGGAAGTGCATCGCGACTGTTAACTGTTCGCTGTTCCCTGTTAACTGCCTTACCTTTTCAACAGATCCACCGGCTCATTCACGTCCTTGATGCGGAACATGTCGACCAGCGCCGGGTGACGTGCGGCGATGGCGCGATACATCTCCCAGGCGACGCGGCGGTAGCTGAAGTGGCCGGCTACTCCGGAACGCAGCTCCGCGATGTACAGCGCTTCGGCGAAGTCCATCTTGAACAGCGCGCGGCAACGTGTGCCCATGGGAAGCAGGTATTGCGCGCTCTGCGCGGCTTCGGGAGCTCCGCTGTCGCAAACCTTGCGATAGGCGGCAAACGCTCCATCCATCGCCGCGCGGTATGCATCCTGAAGGCTTGCTTCCGCGAGCGTGGGCTGGCCTGGACATACCGGCTCGTCATAGCCATGGAGGTCGCTGAACTCCTGCAAAAGCTGCACGCAGCGCCGGTGGCGGTGCATATCGCGGAAGCCGCCAATGTCCATGAGGATGTCGAAGCGGAAACCGTGTCCCGCCTGGAACGCACGCAGCAATTCATCATGGCGACCGCGATGGGCTCCGCCAAGACGCAGAATCTCGTTGCGGCGGGTTTCGGAAAGCGCTGTCACCGCGCCGCGAAGCTGACGGTACGAGTAGTGGCAGTGCGGATACAGCAGCGAAGCGGCAATCTCGATTTCGAGGTCTTCATCGTCGTCCAGCAGGTCGACGATGGGTGCGGGATACACCGGCGCATCCTTCATCAGTTCGCGGGCGGCGGCGGCGAGTTCGGCGCGGCTGGCAACCAGGTACTCGTTCTTTTCGGCGTACTTCACCAGCGTGGGCGCAGTGCGCACCGGCGGCATCAAGTCGGTGAGAATCTCGCGGGTCGCTTCGGCATTGACGCTTCCCTCACCTGCAAGCTGTTCCAGTTTGTCGCGCTGAACGTTCCAGGCGGGCTCACTGGCTGCGGAACGCAGTTTGCCGCCGAGGTCGCGAATTTCCGCAAACGGGCTGGAGAGCAGACGCGACACCTGCGTTTCCAACGTGCGCGCATTCACAATCTGCCCCAGCGAGGTGTTGGTGGCTAGCGGCAACATGTAGCGCGCCGCGTCGAAGGCTCGTGCCTTGAGCGTGCGGTCGTAGGCGTCGGGCTTCATGTCTTCAGGCCTGGACACCGCGTTCTTGAGCGCCTCGGTCATGTTGAGGCTCAACGAATCGTAGGACGCGAACAGATTGCGCACGGCTTCGGTGTAGACCTTGCGCGGAGCCGCGGGCAGTTCCGGCGTGAACCAGCCGCTGCGGCGGAAGTCCTGGTAGCGTGTCGAACGTTCCTGACCGTCCCAGCGGGTTTCGTCGACCAGCGTGATCGCAGCCAGCAGTGAAAGGCGTTCCACTGCAAAGGGGATGTGGGCCAGGTCAGCGATGGAGCGGTGGCCGTACTGGAAGTAGAACGTGTTCAGGAACTGTTCAGCGCGCTGCGAACTGATCTCGGCCAGCGACTCGCGCAGGGTCAGCGCGGAGCGCGAATACTTGGCCATGGCGTAGGCCAGAACCTCGGGCTCGGCGCCATGGATAGCGTAAACTTCGGTATTGTTCTCGGGGTGCGGCTGGCCGGTGCGTTCAGACATGTCTCGCACAAGAATATCGCGCCCGGAGCAGCAAAACGAAGTGGATTACCGCGGGTTCGGTAATGGTGTCGCTGGGACAGAGGGTGGTGAAGCCATTTTCTCTCAAGGGAAATGGCCTCCTATAACCTTCACGAGGCCGCAATATTGCCGAAACCGCTTTACCGCGCGCTGGAGGATACGTTTGAATACGCTCAACGGAAAGATTGCGCTTGTCACCGGCGCCTCGCAGGGCATTGGCCGCGGCTGCGCGCTTGAATTGGCCAAAGCCGGAGCTACGGTTGCATTGGCTGCCCGCAGCGTCGACAAGCTTGAAGCTGCCGTTGCGGAAATCGCTGCTGCCGGCGGTCAGGCAAAAGCCTTCGCCCTGGATCTGGCCAGCGAAGAATCGATCAAGGCCTGCGCCAAAGCCGTCCTCGCTGAGTTCGGCAAGGTGGATGTGCTGGTGAACAACGCCGGCATTACCAAGGACGGGCTGGCGCTGCGCATGAAGCTGGCCGACTTTGAAGACGTGTTGCGCACCAACCTGACCGGGTCGTTCCTTCTGACGCAAGCGGTGATCTCGTCCATGATGAAGTCGCGCTGGGGCCGGGTGATCAACATCACGTCGGTGGTGGGTGAAACCGGCGCGGCAGGGCAGGCAAACTACGCGTCGTCGAAAGCCGGGTTGATCGGCCTGACCAAGTCCCTGGCGAGAGAGTTCGCTTCGCGCAACATCACCGTCAACGCGATTGCACCGGGCTTCATTCAGACGGCAATGACCGATGTGCTGACCGACGAGCAGAAGAGCGCCATTCTCGCGCAGGTGCCCTTGGCTCGCTATGGAACGGACGCCGACATCGCGGCGGCGGTGAACTTTCTCGCCTCCGACGGCGCCGGCTACATCACGGGCCACACACTGGACATCAACGGCGGCCTGTACATGGGATAAATTCCCGGTATGGAGAAGGTCTTATACGCGGTCGACCAAAAAGGCTGTTTTCCCACCGAAACCAGCGTTGATCGATCCTCGCGAGGCTTTATCATCGAGGTATTGCGGCATCGCAAATGACGCATCCTTTTCTTCATTTGCGATGTCCAAAGAAACGCGGCTGTTTTTGCGCATGGATGCTGCAGTGTTAAGAACCTGTGTTGGTTCAATACTGAGAAACAACCTTGCCACCTGCGTGCAGCCTCGCTAACTTTACTCTCAATGGCTAACGTGCACTCAGTCTTGCCGTCACCGACGGTTGTAACGCCGGACCCGGCACCGATCAATATCGGAACCACGATCCGAAGCTTCCGTCTGCAACGCGGCATGTCTCAGGGAGACATCGAGAAGCGCACGGGTCTCTTGCGCTGCTATCTTTCGCGCGTCGAAAACGGACACACCATCCCGTCGCTTGAGACACTGCAGAAGATCTCCAACGCGCTGGATCTGCCCTTGAGCCAGTTCTTCGCGGAAGAGCCCATCCGGGATGTGCCCGGGCTCAGCCTCAGTGAAGACGAGATCCGTTTCCTGACGCAGATCCAGAAGTACTCCGCGAACCTGAACGAAACTGACCGTCGCCTGCTCCTGGCCATGGTTCGCAAGTTTGCCGCAACGGCGAGCACGTCGATCAGCTAACTCCAAAGTTTGTGCACACCACAAATGGCCGCTCCCTCTGGGAACGGCCGTTTGAAGTTTGGGTGCCTTTTGGCTTTCGGCGGTCGCCGGTGCCTTCCCCTCGAAAGCACTCCCCTCCATCAGCGTCATCCTGACAGAGCGAAGCGAAGGAAGGATCCCAGTATTTTGCCCGTGGTGGCGATAGGGTCTGGAGGGGTGTCTGTGCCAATCCGGCAAGGGTAAGCGCAGGCAAAGCATCCCCAAATACTGGGATCCTTCAATGCGTTCAGAATGACCCTCGTTAAAAATTTCGATTTGAGTTGAGACCGGTTGTGGTTATTAAGGCGGACAGCCGGGTCCTACAGTTGACTGTTCGCTGTTAACTGTTCCCTACTCCGACTATTCCCTACTCCGGCTATTCCCTGCCTTAGTTCAACGGTACGTTGAACATTACCAATCCATATCCAAACAAACAAAGCAGAAGCGCGCCGCAGGCGAACACCAGCCCCTGCCGGGCGCGGTAGCTTGCTTTGCCTGACATCATGCGTGGGAAGAGTGGAATGCCCAAGGCCAGCCCGCTGAGAAAGCCACCCAGATGCGCCGTGTTGTCCACTGCAGGCAGGGTGGATGGGTCGATATGGCCGCGGGTTAGCCAGGCAACGGGCAAGGCTGCCATCAAGCGCGGAACGATGCCTACCGCCAGATTCAGCACCGCAAATAGCACCACCGACCGGCGCAGGCTGCGGAGCTCTTTCCACTCCATGGGAAGTTTCCGGTTGGACAACAGGATGATCAGAATTCCCGCAACGCCGAATACCGCGCCGGATGCGCCAGCTACGATCCCTGGCTGCCCCACAAAGACACTTGTGGCCAGGGACAGCATCATCCCGGAAACTCCGGTCAGCAGGTAAACAGCGACCAGGCCCGGTTTGCCCAACAGTGGCTCGCCAAAGAAGCCCAGGTTCCACAAACACCACATGTTGACGACGAGGTGCAGGATGGTGACGTGGACAAAGGTGGACGTCAGCAGACGCCACCACTGGCCTTTCAGAACAAAAACCGAGTCGCTACCGCCGAAGCGGACGATGGTCTCGGGATCGAACTGCACGTTCAGAATGTGCCAGAAGAAGCGCAGGCCGGCGCGGAAATCGAAGCCCCCGGCCGACGTATGCCAGACATGGGCACGCCACTCCTGCATGGCAGGGTTATGGCGGAACATCAGCACAAAGACCAGCAGGTTGATGCCCACCAGCAGGTACGTCGCCGGGTAGGCGAGGAGCGAGGGCGCCTGCTCCTCTTTCCCGTCGGACGCGGGAGCATGCGAAGGCAGTTCCCCTTCGACAGGGAGAAGGTCAGAGAGATGGGAAGTGTCGGTCAAAGCGGTGCCGGAAGACGCGGCGTTCGTTTCAGGCAGCGTGATCGCGCAATTCGGGCGAAAAGCGTTCACGCAGCATATTGGAAAGCATGGCAGGGATGGGGGTCGCGATGGCGACAAGCACCCACAAGAGCATGGAGATCACCACGCCCGCGATGGCACAACCCTGCAGGCTGATCGTAATGCTGGCCGGAATATGAGTCAGAGCCGCGCTGGTCGCCTGCCCGTGCAGGTGCACCTTGGGATTGGTGATCCGGGTGGCCGCTTCGAAGCGGTGCATGACCAGCGATGCCAGCAGGCAGGTCGCGAACGACAGCGTGGTCACCGCCAGCAGGAGAACATCTACGGCGCGATGGAAAAACTGGCGGCGGCGGCAATGCCCGCAATCGCGGAGATGCGCTTCGTAGTCGCCACGGAGGTCCTTGGGAATGCCCGAGATATCGTACCGCCATCCGGAAAGGATGGCGCCAATCACCTGGTCGTTGCAGGTATCTGTGCGATGACCAGGGGCCCGATAATGGATGGAAGCAATCGGCATCGTATCCAGCTAATTTTAGATGATTTTGCGGGCATGGGAAAGGGACTTGTTCGGATACCCCCTCCAAAAGAATGGTCGTTCTACAGGCAGATCGGAGCCAATGGAGCTTCCTGCGTAGCAAGAACTACGCGGTTCCCCAGCAAGTTCATCCGATCGCCAATGGCCTGCTCCGCAGCCAGACGTGCCAGTTCGGGAAGGTTGTTCTGCTCAGACAGATGTCCGAGCACGATAGTGTGGGCGCCGCCGTCATAGTCGCGCAGCAGGAACTCCGCGCACGCCGCATTGGATAGGTGGCCGACGCGCGACAACACACGCTGTTTCACCGACCATGGGTAGGGCCCATCCTTCAGCATCTCCAGGTCGTGGTTGGATTCCAGCAGCAGCACATCGACATTGCGCAGAGCCAGCTTGACGTTGGGCGGAATGTAGCCAAGGTCGGTAGCCACGGACATCCGCACGGTCTCATGACGAGCCTGGAAGACAAAGCCGCAAGGGTCGGCGGCATCGTGCGGAATAGTGAACGGATTGATGTCGATGTCTCCGATCGAAAACTTTTGCCCGGCACGGAAATACTCCACCTCGGGCAGGTAGGCAGGATTGGCTTTGACGGCGCTGCGCACGTCGACCGGCTCGCACGCCGCGGCGTCGTCCGCTGCAAGAGCTTCGCGAGCCTCCGCGCTGAAGGCCGGGTTGAGCGGCTGAGAAGCGAAGTCATCCGCCTCATCTGTGTCATCCGCCTGTGGACTCGCGGTGGCAAGCTTGTGGGCAGGCGCGGTGAGCGTGCTGCGCGCTTCCCTTTCCCGCTCCATCTTTTCCAGCCACTTCGCGTAGCTCATGGTCCTGCGCGGCGTCAGCATCCGCACCCAGGCGCGGTGGGTGGGCTCGGTAAAAAACACGGGGATCTGGAGCTTGCGCGCCAGCACGGAAAGCCCGGCAACGTGGTCCAGATGCTCATGGGTGATCAGGATGGCGTCAAGCTGCTCCGGGTCTTCTCCGGCAGCCACCATGCGGCGCATGATCTCGCGGCAGGAGAGTCCACAGTCGACAAGGATGCGTGTCTGCGCCGAGGCAATCAGTGTGGAATTGCCTTTGGAGCCCGAAGCTAACACCGTCATCCGCACAAACAACAGGATACGCCCCGCTTTTGTGCAAGACGCGGGCCGAATCCGCCCGCGAATATACGGTGGTTCGGGACCTGGACAACGCTCAACGGGTGCCGGCTCGGCAATTTTCTCGAAGTTTCAAACAAGGAGAGAATCTCGGCGTATCGCGTTCTATATGCCTTGCTTAAGGGCACGGGTTCACCCGTGCCGCCGGAAAGCGAAAAGAAACGGGCTTCAGCCCCTGTGGTCACCGTTCAATGGCCGCCACGCCGTTGTCTTTTCCGGAAACCATCGACCAGAGCTGGCACGGGTACCTCAGCGGCTCAAGCCGCGAAGCAAGCGAACTCTACGGCACGGGTGAACCCGTACCCTTAAGCAAGACGATTCGAAACTGACTCGTTCGTTCGTCTTACGAGGGCGCTGAGAAGCCGCAATACCTAGCTTGCCGCCGACGCGGGATTGCGCAGCGGCGCGAGAAAGTTCACCACCGAACGCAGGACCAGTTCATCGTGCTGGTTGTAGACCAGCGTGCGCGAGCGGACCACGCCAAATGCCGGCCGCGAACTGGAATGACGCACGCCCAGAATTTCAGCCTCAGTGCGCAGCGTGTCGCCGGGCCGCACCGGCTGCGTCCAGCGCATCTCTTCCACGCCGGCGCCGATCATGCCGCCGGCAATGCGAATGGATTCCACTCGCAGACGCATCACAATGGCCGCGGTCAGCCATCCGGATGCCGCCAGGCCTTTGAAGAACGAGCTTTCGCCGGCAGCTTCATCCAGATGGAAGGGCTGCGGGTCGTAGCGCTCGGCAAACTCTTTGATTTCTTCTGCTGTGACCTTGTAGCTATGGGCAGAGTTGAATTTCAGCCCCGGATAAAGATCTTCAAAATAAAGTTCGCCTGCCATTGTCCCTCGGCGGATCGCGCCTGCTAAGTGTCGTTGAAGCTCTTGTTTTAACTCCTTTAGTGTATCCCCGAAGGCGGGCGGCGGGAGCACCGGGATGATGCGCAAGGAAGGGCTTGCCTGTCTTGTCGGATCTCAACGCAGAACCCGGCGCTTTCTTCGGCAGCAAAGCTTCCCAACAGCTTCCTGCGCCGTCCTGAAGCATGGAGGCCACATGGACGCGAACCCACCGTTGGGCAACTATCCGGCTCCTCCCTCTCGCGAACATTGGCTACGGCGGGTTCTTCTGCCTTTCAGCATCGCACTGAGCATTGGATCGTTCCTCGCTTGTCCGTCCGGGCGTTATGCCGACAGCGACGATAACCCACTTTTGTATGGGCTGCTGCTCTGCTTTTTCTTGTCAACACCTCTTGCGGTTCTGTTGCTTTACTCACGTTGGAGAAAGTCCCGGAAAGATGATTCCTGGTTTCTGGTACTTCTGTCCGCCACGCTCACGATACTCGCAATCTTTGTCGGGGCGATTCTTGCTCTGGTTGTCCTGGCACTACTGTGGAATACCCTGAAGCATCGAACATCACACTAAGCATTGTGGGCCCGAGCCGGATTCAGCGTTCCTAAAATGCCTCCCTTCAAAGGGCACTCACGGGCCATCGAAGCAGGAGGAGATTCGCGACCATGGGAACGCCACAGGGAAACCAGAGCGTCATCCAATGCCCAGAAAATTGGAATTGCGGAGGTTCTATGGGACTGAATGCTGTCGTATACAGAAACCTGGCGAATTTGCCGGATAGTATGCGCGAACGAGTCAGGTTTGCTGACCCCAATATGGGTGAGTTGGAATTTCTACCCACGGAAACCTCGGACAGTTCTTCACGAGCTGCGTTGATCGCGGGGAGTGCGAGGCTGGGCAACATCGCCATGATCGCTTGGCTTAGGGAAGAAATCGCATCCAGATGTGCGGCCTGCCCCTTATTGATGAAATTGGTACTTTACAGCGGAACCCATTGCGGAGATTCAGTGGCTGTTCACTACCTGGCATCTCTGGAACACGAAGTGAACGCGATAAGCTCAGCAGCCGGGAGCCCGCCAGACGAGCTAACAACATTTCTGGAAACGATGCGTTCGCTGATTGAAAGAGCGAAACAGGAAAACAACCCCATAGTTTTTGTTTAGGGTTTGGGACTTCACTGGTCACGTCCGCTCCCGCCCAGAGTTGCTACGCGTTTATTTAGCGACAGCCACGGGAATCTCCAACGTCCCGACTTTCTGGGACGCTGGATCGAGAAGACCGAAGCGCACGAAGATCTTTCCGGAAGGAAGGTCGATCTGCATCTTCACTGCATGGGACTGTTGGGTGAACTGCGCGACCTGGTTGGGTTGGAGCGTCCAGCGGGTGGATTGGCCGAGATAGTTCAACACTTTTCCCGCATCATCATAAGCCGCGACCACAAACTCGACCGATGCTTTGCGAATCCCGTTCCCGTCCGGGCCATCCACCAGGGCGATCTGGTCCCCGGAGAGCGTGAACACAAGGTCATACCGCACCAGAGACTTGCCCTTCAGTGCCGGATTGAGCGTTCCAATGACGAAGGGGTCGCCAGGCTTCGCCGGCCCTGTCGAAGGTGTGACGCTGACCTCGAACAGCAACTGCGTCGACGGCGCTGCGCCGTGGTCCATTGCAGCCTCGAAGGCGCTGACTGGCGGCGGCGCAGCTTTGGCTGAATTCCCATCGGCTGACTCCGACGGCTTCGTCAGATTGATCGAGGTATAGCCCGGGCGGTACTGCAGGTTGAGATGCGGGCGGTCCACCTTGATCTCGATCGTGTGGTACTGACCGTCATATTTGGAAAGCGGTGGGGTGTACGCGACGGAGTAGTAGTCGGCCCCAGTAGCAATCGCCTCTTCGACGGCGCCGTCGAGATCGTTGCGATCATAGAAAGCCACGCCCCCAGTGGCGCTGGCCATCGCCCGCAGCGAGTCGTGATCGGCCGCCCCATGCGCTGCACTGCCTGGCGCCGCATTGGGAGGCGGTCCACCGCCCGGCCTGGGAGCCGCACTGAGGAAGAGAGGGTCGGCGATCAGGCCACGAGGGTCCACCGGATACAGCGCAATCTGTGCCGCGTTGAGCAGACCGTAAGCCCTGTGAAGTTGCTCGGTGAAATCGACGAGGCACGGGATCCTGCTGAACTCGGGATAGTTAGTCAGCCAGGGCACACCGGGCGTGAACCAGATCAGGTTTTTTCTTCCCTTGATCCCGGAGAGATAGGCGGCCTCCTGCTCCATGGCGTCCAGCACCCATCGGCTCTGCCTGTTCGCGCGGTCACAGGCATCGTCGAGGCTGGCGGGTGGGCTGTTGCTGCTTCCAGGAACCTGTTTGAACGTGATGGTGTTCATCGCGGCAAGCAGGACGTCCCGGTCGGTGGTTACACCCTGGACGAGATGCAATTGATTTTCCAGTTTGAGAATCGCGACCTGTGTCCCCAGCGGCATTCGCTTCAGGTAGTTGATCGCTTGCTGTTTGGGAAAGTTCACGTTTCCCAGGCCGACACGATAGCCCAACCCGGTGGTGATGTTATCCAGCAGCAGGATATTGACGGCACTCGTGTTGGGCGGAGCCGGCTGCGCGTTGGTGAAAGTGTTTGCGGGCAACTGCGATGCAGCAGGCTGGGATGCAGGCGGCGGCGGCACACCGGCGCCATACTCCTCGAAGGTCCGGATCGACTGTGGCTTGCCGTCCTCCTTGACCGTGAAGTCGGATCGCAGCAGGCCGTGCACCGGCCTGCGCTTGTCATCGGAGACTGTGACATCTTCTACGGTCAGCTTGGTGGCAACCTTGAGCGTGAGTGTGGGCCCGTCGGTGCCGGGCGGTAGCGGCTGGGCAATCGCCGTTACTGATGGAACCTGTGGCACAGCCGTGGCCGGCGGCGGCGCCACCGCAACCACCGGCGCAGGTTGATTACTCTCAGCAGTCACGGCAGCCGCATTCGCAGCCGCCGTCTCCGGAGTACTCAACGACTCGGGGCCGGCCGTCGAGGCGCCGGCTATTTGAGTTCCCTCGCCAAGCGGAACCGTTTTGCCCGAAACCCGGATGAAGGCATTCAGCTTATCGATCTTGACATCCAGCACATGTCCGCCGGCATGCAGTTCAGGGGGCCGTGGAAACTCCACGATGTATCGCTCCCGGAGGATCTGGGTGAAGCGCTGCATCGCACTGGCAGCACTCTGGTTTTCCTGATTCAACAGCAAACCGCCCGTAGACTCGCACGCATTTGACAAGAGAGCGTCCTCGCGTGATCCGGACCTGAACCTCCCACTCCACACAGGGTCCAGAGCAAACAAAGTGACACCCGCGTTTTCAATCTTCTTCGTCAGGTCGGGCAAGATGAGCTTGCTCTTTTGATCGCGGCCATCGGTCATTGCCAGCAGTGCGCGCCTTCCCGGCCGGATCGCCAGCTTGCGGGTTGCAAACTCCAGAACATCCCAAAGACGGTTTTCCCGAATGCAGGGAGCCTTGATCTTCTGCCTGCGGGCCGTCCATGCCCTCAAGGAGGTGTCCATCGCCCGCTTCAAGCGTGCCGACTCCGCAGGCACATCCTCGACATAGGCCAGAGTGGAGCAATCGATGGCATAGATCGACACATGATCGTGAGGGCGCAGGAAGGCAGGCGCAAGATCGGCAACGGCCTGGTCCATCGCTTCCAGCATGTCAGCCGGAACCGTCCGGGTATCCAGAACGATGGACAGATCGAGAGGGTCATCCGCCTCGAGGCGTGCATACGATGGCTGGCGCCATGGTCCTTTGTCGATGCTGATCCGGAATCGATTGGGTGCAATCGGCGAAGCCAGCTTGGCGCCCCATGGATCGAGCACAAGCACCGGAATCTGCACCAGGTTGGCGTAAACGTGCAGCGTCGCAGTCGCGCCCTGCTGTGGCGGGACGTCCTGCGCTTCCTGCGCCGCCGGAACTCCTTGAGATCCTTGAGTTCCTTGAGCGCCCTGAGCCCAGATCGAAGCGCCACCGAGGCACACGGCCAGACCCAGCGCGAACGGCAACAGCGACTTTGAAAACAGAGAGGTGACGGGATTCAAATTGCGATGGTTCTGCATGCGCAAACGCTGGAAACACATAGAACGCTCATCCCCCAGGAAGGCTCAGGCTACGTTTGCCCGCCGCCAATCGTCAACGACGAACTCGTCATCATCGGACGCGAGAGAAGCCTTTTCTCCGAGAAAAATTCCCGGTGGGGAAGAGCAAATTTCCTGATGCTGCGGCGCTGAGAGGCGATGGGGGATGCCGTTTTCCTTGAGAGAACGCCTCGAGCCGTTTCAGCGTCCTCTACATCTTCAACGAATTTGCTATAGTCCCCGCATGCGCTCCCCACGCCTTCTCATGCTGACGCTGTCAGCCTGCGCCCTCATCTGCGTCTCCTCTTCCTCAGCCCAAACCACCGACGCAGCCGAGTCCGCCACTCCTTCCTTCCGCCTGCCTCAGGTCGCCCACCCCACGCACTACACACTCGACCTCACCCTGGACCCCGGCCAGACCGCCTTCCACGGCATTGCCACCATTGCTATTGAGCTGACGCAGCCCACCAAAACTCTTTGGCTGAACCAGAAGGACCTCACCATTCGTAAGGTCACTGTCCGCTCCGGAAAGGACGCCGGACGGGGCTCCGCCCGTGCCGCTTCCTTCGTCACGCCCGATGAGTTTCTCGGCATCACCTTCCCGCGCAGGCTCCCCGCCGGGCCCATCACGCTCGAGATCGCGTGGGATGGCTCACTGAACGACCAGAAGCCCATCGGCCCCTTTCGCAAGCAAGCCAAGGACGACTGGTACATCTACACCTCGTTCACACCCATCGACGCCCGCCGGGCCTTCCCGGGTTTTGACGAGCCCGGCTACAAGTGCCCGTGGTCCGTCACCATCCACGCGCCCGCCGCCGACGTCGCCGTCACCAACGGCCCCGAACTTTCCGCCACGCCCGAGCCCAATGGCATGAAGCTTCACACCTTCAAAGAGACGCAGCCCCTGGCCGCGGAGGTCGTCGCCTTCGCCGTCGGTCCCTTCGATGTCGTCGACGCAGGTACTGCCGGTGAGAAGCATGTTCCCGTCCGCGTGATCACACCGCGAGGCCGCGGCGTCGAAGCCGGCCCTGCTGCAAAGGCAGCCGCCGACATCATTCCTCGCGAAGAGGCCTACACCGGCATTCCGTATCCCTGGGACAAGCTGGACCACATCGCGGTGATCGACCTCCCCTTTGGAGCCACCGAGAATCCCGGCCTCATCACCTATCGCGACTCCGGCCTGCTCGCTCCGCCTGACAAAGACACGCCACGCCGTATCCAATCCATGCGCCAGACCATGACCCACGAGCTCGCGCACCAATGGTTCGGCAACCTTGTAACCCAGGCATGGTGGAACGAGACCTACCTCGCCGAGGGTTTCGCCACCTGGATGGAAGCCAAGATCACCGACCAGCAGCGTCCTGCCGATCAACTCGGCCTCTCTTTGCTTCAGGCCCGCGATCGCATCATGGTCACCGACGCCAAAGCCACGCGCCCTGTGCGAGTCGATCCCACCAACCGCACCGAAGCCAACGACGCCTATAACCAGATCGTCTATCAAAAGGGCGCGGCCACCATCAAGATGATTGAAGACTGGATCGGCCCGGACGCCTTCCAGCGCGGCATCCGCCAATACCTCCACGATCACGCCTATGCCAATGCCACCACGGCCGAGTTGGAGCAGGCCCTTCAGCAGGCATCCGGCATCGACGTTGCCCCGGTCATGGACGACATGCTCAACCGCACCGGCTTTGCCACACTCCAGTTCAAGGTCGAAGGTGGCAAGCTCCTGATTGATCAGAATGCTCAGAATGCACAGGACGCAGCCTCGACCACCAGCCCCCATGTCCTGCCTGTCTGCATCCGCAGTGAGAGCACCCCGAAGCCCGTCTGCCAACTGGTCAATACCGCGCACACCGAGATTCCTTTTGGCGACGCTCCCGTGGCAACCGCCCCCGCCGGCCGACGCCCTGCACCGCAGCCCTGGGTCGACACCAACGCGTTCGGAAGCGGCTACTACCGTAGCGTCCTCAGCCCGGCGATGTCTGATGCCCTGATCGATCGCGCCTGGACGGAACTCACCGAAGCCCAACGCCTCGCCGTGGCCGTTGATCTGAAAGCCCAGGCAAATCGAGCTACTCCTTAGAACCTGTTTAAGATAGTGGCGGGAGCCTAGTCCCCCACAAATTTGTCATCTCGACCGGAGCGAAGCGCAGTGGAGATATCCGCTTTCTTGCGTCTGCGTAAAGCGTCTCCGACTCTCCTATGTAGAGCGTTCGGCCTTTGCCTGGGCCGGGATCAGGATGTGAGACGTTGTACTCACGCATGAACGCAGCCACGAAAGAAAGCGGTTCTCTCCGCTACGGCGCTAAAGCGCCTTCGGTCGAGATGACAGAGTTTGGGTTATTGAAGCAAAAAACCCTTTGCCGATTTGGACCTCACCCATCCGTAAAGAGTAGTGGAGGTGGGCGTCTGCTTCTAATCGAGCTCTTAAACAGATTCTTAGGACCTCAAGAGATCGACTTCACTGAGTCACATAACAAAAACTCCGTGGCTTCTCCCTTTTGGTTGGAACGGAACGTGTGCGCCTTCGCGATCTTCAAACGTCCCTCCCTGATTGCCTTCTGCCGATACCGGCTGATGGTCATTGCCTTGCAATCGAGCATGGACGCCAACTTGTGACAAGGCAGCAGAAAGACGCCGCCCGCCATTTGATGATGGAGACCCTTCGCAACCTCCAGGAACGTTTCATATCCGGCGGGGCCTGATTCGGATACCTCCGGTAATAACCGCTTCGCGCCACGCACCGCAACAGACACGGGATCATGGCCTGGAATGGCTCTGCACTTGACCCAGATGTCATCGAACGCGATTTCCGCGTCGGCGATGTTCATGCCGAGATGCGTCTCCCAGAATCGCTGACCGATCGCCGCCTTTACGGTGCGCAACGCCGTGTTTTCATCCATGTCGATCAGATCCGGGTGAGCCCTTGCGAAGCGTCCGAAGTCCCATGCGGGCGTTTGCCAGTTTCTATGTTCAGCATCTCGATTGGAGTACAGCTCTTTCGCCTGATAGATTGACGCCCACAGGTAGTCGGCCAACGGCCAGTCCTGCAGCTGCCAAATCTCGACGCGGAGGCTTCTGCCATCGAAAAGCTTCTTCCGCCACTGATGCGCGGAGAGGGTTTTAATTGTTTCTGTAGTTGTCGATGTTCCTGTACGTGTGTCCATGCATTTCTTGTATATCTGGGCATCTGTGCCTCTGTGTAACATCCACGCTCAAAAAGATCATTCTCCACACGAAGCTGGAGATTACCCTCTTCATAAAGAACACCCGATGATGGGTTAATGCAGCAATCCAAAATGTTTGAATTATTGGACGAAGAAGCAGAGGACACGCCGTCGAAAAACGACCGGTATCCCAGCAGAGCCTGGGGCCTGACTCTGGGCGTCTGCCTATTCCCGGTCTACCTCATTTTCTCTGCATTCGGCATGCGAGGTCGCGGAACTGTGGCCGCCTGCGCACTGGGGATGCTGCTGCTCGCTGCGAAAATACATTCCGACAAGAAATCAACCGCAGCTTTTTGGATAGTGCTTTGTCTCTTCGCCCTGCTGAACGGTCTGCTGGTGGCATTCATACCGTGGCCAAATCGCGACTACGCATTGCCGCTCGTCCTGCCGATTGGAGTTTGTGACTACCTGCTGATGTCTCTCATCCTCAGGAAGGTATGCACCGGGATTCCATCTCATCGCCAGGGTGTGTGATTGCGGTGTTTGAGCCCTCTGCTCAACGCAGAAGATTGCCCCATGGGAGACCATTCCGTTCGGTCAGCAAGAGAAAAGCCCGGCATATGCCGGGCTCCCTGTTTTCTGAGGATGCTCTAATCCGCGAACGCCGCCGCCATAAGCTCCTGGTCGCCTTTGGAGATCCCAAACTTCTGCGCTTCTTTCCTCCAATCGGCAACAGCAGCCTCGATTGCTTGTAGCGCTGCTCCGGCCTGTGCGGAGCTAATTCCGTAGCTCTTGTAGGTGTTCATAGCGACCGCGACATCGCACGTCGTATCCGTCTCGTCGATTGCGAGGGAAAGATGGTTGCGATCGACAGACGGATTGATGTCATACGCGGGAGAAAGCCGAATACCTTGTTCGTCGATGAAGAACCCATGGTTGCGCAGATGGTCGTCGGTATTGTGGATGCGGATGCTGAAAAGGATCCGTCGGAATAGTTGCTCGCAATCCTGAGCGGTGTTGGCTCCGCGCGATTGAAGGAGGTCGACCAGCTCGAGATAGCTTGCCCCATCTTCTCTATCTGTATGCTGCGTCATTGTCATGGCCGACACAAAGGCACGCCGGCGGTCAGTGGGAGTGCGGTCAAATCTCTTTACCAAAAACGTCGTGTAGGCACTCTCCGGAAACCGAAGCGGCCTGGCCTCCGGCATGTTGATTCCGGCTTTTACCGCAAGGGCATTGGCAACCAATTCCCAGGCGCCAACGTCCCGGAGGTCCTGGTGGCTCGGAAACTTTGCGATACACAATGCACCATGTTCATCGCGGACCGAAGCCTTGGGGCGAGCCCCTCCCAGTGAACTGCCCGGAGCGATGAGTTGCTTGAGCCATTGGTCATATTCAGGATGGTCCTCTTCATTCATATGCTGTTCGAACTGGAGGCTGACTGCTTGTAACTCGCGGAGAGACGTCAGGGGAGGGGCCGCGAACTTCGTGTCGCTGTCCAGGTAAAGACCGCCGGAAAACTTGAAGCGCAGCGCGCCAAGCCTGGTTTCGTCATGCACGCCCAGAAGAAAGTCCCACTCCGTGAGCGTCCGGGGACGGGAGCCTTCCTGGCGTGCACGCGCGTTTTCACGACGCTGCATGAGCACCCGCCCCCATCGATCAGGAGACGAGTCGGTAAAGATGCCAAAGTTGGCTCTATCGGCTGACGGATATTGGTGACCTTCGCCGAGCGCAAGGTCTGGATCAAAGGCAAAAGCCTCCGCGCGGGCGAGCCATGCCTTGTCATATTCAAAGGAGAATAGTTCTCCCTTGCCACTCTTTTGGCGATGGAGCATGCCCATCAACGCCGGCTGGGCTGTTGCTTGCAGATCGACATGGACTTCGACTGAATCCCAGACCGTCATTATGGCCGTCATGGCCGTCCCTGGATTTCGTCGAGGGCCCCATCCGGTTTCGCGGTTGAGCTTCGTTTGGGAGATCTCAACCTCGGCGTGATTCCTGCATCCTGAAGTTTGCGGCCAAGTTCATCATCGACGGCAAGCAGGGCCAGATCACCCTCCAACCGCAGGACCTGCATGACACGCGCGTAGATTCCCAGGGCAACCCCAGGGTCGCCTTGCTCCGCCTTGGATAGCGTTCGCCGTGTGATTCCCGCCCGTTGGGCTACGAGTTCGGAAGAGTATCTTCGCCGTAAGCGCGCCAGCTTCAGACGCCCCCCCAGTTCATCGAGAATACGGGACACACGAGGAACGAGCTGTGGAGTGGTCTTCGCCATAACGAGAATTATTATATACAATTCTCGCTAATTTGGTGCATTTTATTTCCCTCTATCGTGAAAGAGAACGGGAGTAGGTCGCCGAATCCTCCCGGAAATCGGCCGCTCCAATCCACTGCTTTCCGTCCTTGGTGAACCCTGCGCCCATGTCATACGGCTGGCCGCCTGGATCCTCTTGGTAGAAGAGACCGGAGCCATCAAGTGCAGGCACACTCAATTTCTGCGCTGCCGCGTGCCAGGATTGGCTCTACTGGATAAATACTCTGTTCGAAGCGGAAGAGGATGTAGGCCTGTGTCCTTCATTTTCGCCGTACACCGCGACGTAACGGCTACCCCGAACCAGCCCTCCAACGAGACGACTCTCCCGCTGCCTGCCTGGAGCTCAATGCCGGAAAAGTTCCGCTTCACTGTTTCGCATGGGAGCGTCGAGCGCCGGTCCCGTGGCGGAGGTTATCTTTCCGGGCAGACCCACGCGATGGGCCAGTGCGAGGAACCGCGATTGGTTTCGCACATAACTGAAAGCCGGATCGACAAGCATGGTCACTAACCACCATGAGTGCTCGTGATAAGCGCGCTCAAGAGCTGAGTAGCCACCTTCGTTGTCACCGGAGGCAAAGAGCATTCGTGCCACGGAATAAGAGTCTGGTGGCGTTGCGTTTTCCGCCGTCAGCTCGCGCAACAGCCGCCGGGCCTTCATGGAATTGCCGGCCACAGCCATACGCCGCATTTCCACCCACTCAAGCTGCCTGCGGCTTCCGGTGCGTTCCAGCACATCGCGCGCCTCTGCTTCGGCGGCGGGCAGGTTGGAACTGGCGAAGTGCACATCGGCCAGATAGGAGTGCGGAAGGGCCATGTCAGGATAGAGTTCCTCCACCCGATTCAATTCAGCAATCGCCTCCGCGTACCGTCCGGCGTGCATGTAGCCATCCGCAAGGTCCGCGCAGACCATCGGCGAAAGAGGATCCAGTTCCCTGGCGCGGCGCAGTTCAGCGATACTCTCATCGAAACGTCCCAGGTCGCCAAGGAACTCGCCGTACCATTGATGTGCGACCGAGTAATTCGGGCGCAACTGGATGGATTTACGGAAATACTGCTCCGCCCGATCAAAGTCCCAATCCTGCCTGTACGTGGCCATAGCCAGCGCGTTGTAGGCCTCGGCGGAGGAAGGGTCTATCGATAGAGCCGCCTGCGCAGCGGCCTTGGCGCGATGAAATGCCTCGTCATTGCTCATCACACCGAGGTCGGTCATCAGCACATAGCTCTCGGCCATTCCGGAATATGCAGCCGTATACCGTGGGTCGATGGCCGTGGCCTCCTGAAAGGATGCAACTGCTTTGCCAAGGCCTTCGGCTCCGCGCTGGTTCCAATAAAAGCGTCCCGTGAGGTATAACTTGCGGACTCTCAGATCGGTTTTGACTGAGGCGTCGCCGCCACCTGGCTGAGCTTTCCTGCGGATTTCCACGGCAACCGCGTCCGCGATTTCAGGCATTGCGGACTCTATTGTTTTTGTATCGCGGACCCATGTGCGTCCCCACAGGTGCGTTTGCGTGGGGCCGTCCATTAACTCCAGGGTGAGTGTTGTCTGACCGGCTGCTTCGGCTACGGTGCCTGCCAAAGCCATTGAAGGTGACGGCCTGGCATTTGCGCCTGAACCGGTCACCAGGTGCACCGCATTCTCGCGTTCGAGATCGGAAACCAGAGACGACGTCAGCTCCTGAACGAGCCTGCTGTCGGCCTCCGTCAAATTGAAAAAAGGCAATACGGCAAGCACCGGCCGGGAAGCCACCTCATGCAGATGCCAGGCGTAGGCGGCTCCTCCGACGGAGATCATGGCGAGCACAACGCCGGTTACAAGCGCAGGACCCCTGAATTTCCGCAGGGATGCAGCCATTGCGATGTGTGGTGAGCCTGGGAGCCCGGCTTGCGTTGCATTTTCTTCGGGTGCGGATGCTTCTGCATCTTCCACCCGTTCCTGGGCGGGGACTTCACGCAACGCAGGTTGTGGAGCACGTTCGCTCAACCAGGCGTCTATTTCCGCAGTGTACGCATAGACGCTCGAACGGGTCTGGTGCTGCACACGATGGACCGGCAGACCCTCGTTCTTCTCCCATAACTGTGCTGTCCGCGGGTCACGGTTGAGGTACTGGCCGATCTCCTTCCAACTATCAAGCCGTGTACGCGGCTTAAGGTTCGAAGCGATAGGCAGAACTTTGCGAAAGACAGCCATATCGTGCAGGAAGTCTCACGTTCGCAGTCAGCACAGTTCGATTTCGCCCCGAGAGCCGAGCCCGACCATACCGCCCGACGCCAGTGTAGCTTGGAACTCCCGGAAAGGGAACGAAATCCCGATTCGATGCAAATGGCAATTCAATGAACCGCGAGACGAAATCAGACGGTATCGGACGCGATTTCGTTCATTCCGCCTGCTTTCGCTTGTCCGGCGCCTCAACACTCCATACGCTTCGATTCTCAGGGCAACGACTTACTGGCTACGCAGGGAGAATCATCGTGGGAAAGCGTCTTTTCGGTCTCTTTTTTCTTCTGGTTACATTTTCCGCGATAACAGGCTGCGCCGGCGGAGGCGCCAATCCAAGCGTTTCGGTAACTGCATCCGCTACAACGGTGGATGGGGCGGATACTGTGACTCTCACAGCTACCGTCACCAATGACAGTAACTCCCAGGGAGTTACCTGGAGTGTGAGCGGCGGTGGAAGCCTTTCGAACACATCTACCGCATCTGCCACCTTCACGGCGCCGGCGGCCACCTCCTCCAGCCAGACGATCACCATTACCGCTACGTCCGTCGCGAACACAGGCAAGACCGCATCGGTGACGATTACCATTCCAGCCGCACCGGCGATTACCACCACAAGCACGCAGCTTGGGAGTCAGGTGGGAGCGAGTTACTCCGTCACACTGTCGGTAAGTGGAGGCATCAGTCCGTACACGTGGAGCCTGACTGCGGGAACGCTGCCCGCCTGCCTCACGTTGAATGCGACCACAGGAGTCATCACCGGTACGGTGACGGCATCCTGCGCCGGCACCTATACCCCGACGTTCACCGTGATGGATTCCGGAACTCCAACGAAACTCAAGGCTTCAACACAGCTGACGATCACCCTGACCGCGGCGCCGGCCATTACGTTCGGCTCCGCGCCGGCCAGTACCGGAACCTTCAACGTGGCCTATTCGAGCGCGGCGACAGCAAGCGGCGGCGTGGGTGCGCTCTCGTACAGTCTCGCCAGCGGCAATCTGCCTGCTAACCTCACCCTCTCCGGCAGCGGAGCTATCGCAGGCACACCCAAAGCTGCCGATGTGGGTACCTGGAATTTTGCAGTGAAAGCTGCCGACGCCTTTGGAGACTCAACCACCTCCGCCGGCTACTCTCTGGTGATTAGTTATCCCCAGCTATCCGTCACCACCACCACCCTGTCCTCTGCCTACGGTAGCGTGGCTTATTCCCAGACGCTGGCGGCTTCGGGCGGTAACGGTGGACCCTACACCTGGACGGTGACATCGGGAGCAGCCAGCCTGACAGCGCTGAACCTGAGCCTGTCGAGTGCGGGTGTGCTGTCCGGAACGCCCCCTGTCGCGGGCGGTACGGCAAACTTTACCGTGCAGGCGGCCGACTCCGCCAGCAATACGGGCACCCAGGCGTTGACTTTGACCATCAAGCCCGGCGTCACGGTGACCACGGCTTCGCCGTTGCCGGGAGGCTATGGAAACGCAGCCTACTCCCAAACACTGGCCGCTTCAGGCGGCAGCGGCACACCGTATACATGGACGGTGACTTCGGGAGCGAGCAGTCTGAGTGCGCTCAACCTGAGCCTGTCGAGCTCGGGCGTGCTGTCGGGAACTCCACCATTCGCCGGCGGCAGCGCCAGTTTCAGCGTGCAGGCAAAAGATTCGGCGAACAATACAGCTGCCGCGAGCTATACGCTCTCCATTGGCCCGGGAGTCACAGTGACCGCGCCAACTCTGTCTGCGGCCTATCCAGGCACGCCGTATGCTTCGCCGGCCTTTACAGCTGCAGGCGGCACCAACACGGGCTACACGTGGACGATGACGCCCGCGGGCGGATCGAGCATTCCTGCGGGTTATTCGATCGGCAGTGCGACCGGCATCATCGGTGCGGCGTCCCCCGTGAATTCCAACTCGACCAGCGCCACCTACAACGTGGTGGTCACGGCCACCGATTCGCTCGGCAACCCGGGATCGGTGAATGCAACGCTCACCATCCTGGGGACCGTAACGATCACGACCACGCCGACCCTGCCCGCCGGAACAACCGGTGTGAACTATTCCCAATCATTGGCTGCAGCGGGAGGCGTTGGCCCTTATACCTGGCAGCAGGTCTCAAGCACCCTGGGGACATTGGGTCTGAGCTTCAGCACCTCGACGGGTGTGGTTTCGGGCTCGTCGCCAACGCTGGGTACAGCCAGCCTGACTGTGACCGCGAAAGACAACCAGAACCACATCTCGTCGCCCGTCACATTCTCGGTGACCGTGAGCAACCAGCTTAAGATCGACCAGACCACGTTGACCCCGGGCAACGTGGGCACAAGTTACTCGCAAAGCCTCACCGCATCGGGCGGCTCGGGTTCCGGATACACGTTCGCCGAGACTACCAACAATCTCAGTGGCTACGGTCTTAGCCTGTCCGGCGGTGGCTCCATCTCAGGCACACCCACGCAAACCGGAACGGTAAGCTTCACCGCCAGGGTGATCGACTCGGCCAGCAACACCGCCACACAGAACCTGTCCATTCAAGTGTACAGCGGTCTTACGCTGCCCTCGTCGAATTCCCTGCCGTCGGGCTACACAGGTGTGGCGTACAGCGGAACCGTCACCGGCACGGGAGGCAGCGGCAATCTCTCAGCCTCCATCACTTCTACCCTGGCGCCTTCGAACGGAACACTCACCGCCGGCGCGGGCGGAGCCAGCGTCAGCATCACCGGCACGCCCACGAGCCCGGGTACGGAGTCGATCGGCGTCAGGCTCACCGACAACACGACCAATGCTTCCATCACGCAGTCGTACACCTTCAACATCAGTACAGCCACCGCTCCCTCTCTGCCCACGCCCGGTTCCACCGTACCGGGATCCGGAACCGTGGGGCAAAGCTTCAACGGAACGATCAGTCTCGCTTCCGGCGCAACGCAGCCCTACAGCCTGACCTGGACTGTCAACGGTTCCGCGGTGCCCTCCAACGGCAGTCAGGTGAGCCTTGGGGCCAGCGGCCTGTATGTGAGCACCAGCGGCGGAACCACGCTCACCGTGGGTGACACGCCCGTTTCCACCGGCCAGGTGCAGTTCACTGTGCAGGTGAAGGACAACAACACCGGCCTGACCAGCAGCACGCAAACTTATACGATCCAGGTGAACCAGAACGGCTCGCAGATCACCGGCCAGATTAACTGGGCGTCGTCCTGCGGTGTCAATCCAGCGTTGCCCACCTTCAATGTGGCCATCAACACCACGCCAGTGCAGACCGTCCCAACCGATACCAATGGCAACTTCACGTTCACGGGTGTAGCCAACGGAAGTTACACCATTCAGCCGTCATACAGCGGCCCGTCAGGTTCGAGCGCCGTGTTCTATCCCGCCACGCAAAGCGTGACGGTCAGCGGCAGCAATCTCAGCAATCAGAGCTTCCAGACTGCAATTGGCTACACGGTGGCGGGCACCGTCAGCTATGGCGGCTCGCATGGAGGCCGGATCTACGTGGATCTGGTGAATAACAACTGCAGCGGCAACGGAGGCTCGGGCACGAGCATCACCTCCGCGGGCAGCTATACGATCCGAGGCGTCCAGCCGGGCAATTACACGCTGACGGCATGGATGGATGTGAACGACTCCAGTCCCGATGGCTACAACCTTGGCGAAGGCGTTCTGAACAAGTCCGACCCGTTGGGGACTACTGCGGTCACGGTGGGCACCGGGAACGTCTCCAGCGCCAATGTCACCGTCACGGACAACAATCCGGCAAGCGCACCCACGTCGACACCGAAAATCAATGTGGCCTTTGGAACGCACAGCGGTTTCGTTATCTCCTACAGTCCCGTGATCGGGTCGAGCGACAATATCGAGGCTGCGACTTCATACGACGTGGCCTGGAGCACGAGTGCGGCGCTCAGCGGAGGATCGCTGGCCAGCGTGGCCGGCACCATGAACTTCAAGGCGGCGGGTAAAGGCACATCCATCTGGACTCTGAACAACTTCGTGACAGGGACCAGTGCCTTTAGCGACGGCACTACCTATTACCTCCAGACACGCGCCAACAACGCTGCCGGGCACGGCTCGTGGGCGGTTTACGGAGGATCCACTCCGACGAGCGTCACGGCCGGACCACCCTCCGCCGCCAACACGATCACTGGAAATATCACTATTCCCGCAGGCGTTACGCTGGGTTCGCATGCTGTGCTTTACGCAGGTTTCTTCAGCAATACAGGAGGCATTTACGCCTCAGTAATCGCCAGCCCGGTTGTCGGCGCCAACGCATTCTCTGTGAACGTCCCCAACGGAAACTGGCAATTCTTCGAAATTCTCGACCAAAACAATGATGGATTGGTCGATGCTGGCGATATCACCAACGTTCGGGGGCAGAATGGTCCGCCGGCCGTCACCATCAGCGGCAGTAGCACACAAAACCTCACCTTGTCGGCAACCAATATGGTGGCTGCCGTGCAAACGCAATTCCAGCAAGTTATCAGCAGCGGTGGAACTTCCAGTGGTTACGTCCTCTCGATCGGAGGCAGAGAAGGGGCAAGGCTGCCGGTCTCCGTGCAACTCACAGCGGCAAGCAATCCGAACGTGATCGTTCCGATGGATATCAGCAACTATTGCCAGGGTTGTGGCAATATCAGCTTCCAGTTTGCTCAAGGCATCGGCGGCGCGACGCCCAGTGTCGGCGACACCTACACCTTCAATGTCACCTACAGCGACGGAACCCAGGACACCGGCGTGACTGCGACCGTCACGGGGTGGAACGGTGGCGCCACCGTCGTCGGTCCCAGTCACCTGCCCGGCAACCTCTCGCCCACGGGAACAAGCAGTACCAGCACGACGCCGACGTTCACATGGACCGATGCATCCGCTGCCACGGCGAGCACCGATCTCTACTCGTTCTATATCTACGCAAGCAGCGGCAGTTGCACCGGAAGCTGTAACCTCTGGCAGATTCCGGGGGATGACTCCAGCACAAACGGATTCCCGAGCTCGATCACATCCATCACATGGGGTACGGATCCGACCGGCGAAGGCAGTACGCCTTCGGTTGGCAGCCTGACCGCGGGCACTGTATATAACTGGACAATCAGCGTTCAGGATGCCAACGGAAACCAGGCGCAGACACAGACCTGGTATCAGCCCTGACGGCAGGAGATGGGTTTGCGCCATCTCCGAAACCGGAGGACGAAACGTAAGCCGAGCAATTTGCAGTGGACGATTTGCGCGGATCGTAGCGGTTTGGGATTCGCATCATGAAACGGAGTGAAGCCGTTCCATCGGGAAACCTGCCCAGGTTGTCTTTGTAGCCTCTCCTGGGTCGCAACCGCCGCGAGCCAATTCATTCCCCGAACGGGACGCTGCGAAAGCGGTTCGATGATGTTGCGGCCTTGGAATCTTCAGAAAAGGCCGTTTTCATAGAGTAATGGAGAAGACTTCCACTCTTTGCTAAAGCGGGCAGTTACGACTGCTCCCTCTGAAACTCGCTACCGCCCTGGCTGGCTCAACGCCCTTGCGAGGCGAATGAGTCCCTGCTGTATTGCAGGCTCGTCAAATCCGCCAAAGCCGAGGAGCAGTGCCTTCGGATCAGGACCTCTCACAGTGCATCGATCGACGGCAAGAACCTCAATCCCTTGAGCAGTTGCCAACGTTTCCGCTTGCCGTGAAGACATTCCATTCTTGAGATACCCGATGGTGTAGAGGCCGGCTCTGACGTTCGAGATCTCAAGCAATCCACCCAGATGTTGCGTGGCTCCTTCTATGAGTGTTGCGAGACGCTCCGCATACAGATTCCTCATCTTCCGCAGATGACGCGCCAAATGTCCCTCGACGATGAAGTCGCAGAGCACCGCCTGGTCAAAGGATGAATTCCTGAAATCGGTCCGATACCGGAAACCCATGAAGCAATCGACCAGGGGCGGAGGCAATACCACATAGCCCACGCGCAAGGCTGGAAAGAGCGTCTTGCTGAACGATCCGATGAAGATCACGCTGGAGTGATTGTCGAGACTTTGCAGGGCAGGCACAGGCGGCCCCTCAAACCTGTACTCACTGTCATAGTCGTCTTCAATCACAAAGGCTCCGGCGCGTGAGGCCCAGCTAAGTAGGGACATCCGCCGTTCCAGCGACATCGTTGCGCCGAGCGGGAATTGATGCGCCGGCGTTACATATGCGCCCTTCGCATCGGGGCAGTTTTTCATTCCGGCGGAGATAGACAGCCCTTCATCATCCACTGGCACAGGAATCATCCTGGCTCCGGCATTGTCGAAAGCGACTCTGGCTCCGAAATAGCCAGGGTCCTCCATCCATATCGGATCGCCCTTCTTCACGAGCAGACGTGCCAAGAGGTCGAGCGCCTGTTGGATTCCGGAAACGAGGACGATCTGTTCCGCAGTGCATCGCACTCCACGAGACGTGCGCAAATACTCGGCGATTGCGTCGCGCAGGGGTCGATACCCGCGCCGATCAGCCTCTTTCTCCAACCATGAACTGAAATTACGCGCCCGGCTGCCAGCAATACGTCCCCAAACCTCGGATGGGAATTCGTTGATCGCCGGGACCCCGATCCGAAAGGGGCGGATCCCATCCACGAAAGCCGAGTCGATCCAGGCTTGCGGCCGTTGATAGGTCGAAATGACGCGACGAATGTATGCGGGTGTCGTGGTTGCAGGGCGGGCCAGCCTGGGCGCTTTCACACGATTGACCCAGGTACCAAAACCTATACGGGACGTCACATATCCTTCGGCTTGCAGGCGCTCCAGCACGTTGACGACTGTGCCCCGCGAGATCTCATACTGGCTGGCGAAGTCCCTGGATGCAGGCAGTCTGGCGCCGGGTGCAAGCCGGCCGTCCAGAATGGCAGAGCGCAATTCGCCATACAGCCAATTGGTCAGGGTTTGATTGCGCGGTCTCTTCTTGAGAGTGAGCTCAAACGAGCTAACGGCTTTGGGCATCTTGATTGGTCCAAAATATTTTATGAAAATGGCTCTATTCGATGTACCACTGCGGCCATACTATCAGCCCTGAAGTCGAGAGACGCATGCGTCGTCCTTGGGTTCCGGCTTCTCACTAAGCCGATTACGGGAGAGATTTGCAGATGAAAGTTGGAGTTTGGTTCTATGGCCTGGGTACTGTTCTCGCCGGCATCCCGGATATCGCGTGGGGTGCGTTCGATGCCTCGCATCAACCCATCCAATCCTTGGGCATCAATCCTCATGGCCAACACATACTGGCGTACGTTGCAGGCGTCTGGCTGATCGCGGCAGGTGCCGCAATTTTGTGGGACCGCAGCGCAAGAGTCGGCGCCGCGGCATCCGCTATCGCCTACCTGATGTTTGCGGCATTGTGGCTACCGCGGTACGCCGCCGGAATTCATCGGTTCGGCTGGCGCGGCAGTGTTTTGATAGGTCTCTCGTTCGGGATCGCTCAACAACTCATGCTGGTCGCTCCGGCATTGATCGTTTACGTCTCCACCGCCTCATCGGATTCCCTGTTGCAAAAGAGAGCGGCTACCACCGCACGTTGGATGCTGGGATTGCCTCCTGTCATCTTCGGTTTATTTCACCTCACCAGCATTCGCGTCTTCGCGAGCATCGTCCCACACTGGATGTCGTTTGGATATTTTTGGGCCGCGTCGACCGGGATCGCCTTCATCCTGGCGGGATTGGCTATTTGCCTGGGAATTCGGGATGTCCTCGCGGCCCGGCTTCTCGGGTCGATGCTCTTGCTGTTTGAAGGCTTTGTCGAGATACCACCTATCTTTGTGCGGCTGCACAATGAGGCAACATGGGGCGCCGCTGTCTACAACGTAGCGGCGATAGGGGCATGCTGGATATTCGCAGAGTTTGTCGCAAGCCGCGCAGAACGGAGACAAATCCGCTTTGCGGAGGATGTCACCATGTCACATCCCGATCCCGTGGTTGCGTGATGCAAATAACGCGTGGTCTACAGTACTCAACCGAGAAACCAATCAGGCAGCGGCGAACCCGCGACATTTTGTCATGACGGTTTTGCCGCCGCTCCTGGACGCAGTACGTAATCTCCCGGAAATGGATGAGTCCCTGATTGATCGCGCCTGGACCGAACTCACAGAAGCCCAACGCCTCGCTCCGGCCAGCGACCTCAAATCCCAAGCCAATCAAGCCGCTCCTCAGAGTGGCGTCGTGCAGTTCGGCCATTACCACTCAGCCATTTGTCCATGCTATGAAGTCGTTGAAGCTCCCGCTTGAGTCTGCTCACTATTTCCCGACGGCAACTGTCATGAGAACAAGAGAAGATACATCGCCAAAACGGAGGGAAATTCGCTCCCTCCACTTCATCCGGTAGGCGGGCCGACTCGGGCTTCCTCGCTCAGCAAGAGATCCAACATTCCCTTCAGGCAGGAAAACGATACCTTTTCCTGCTCCAGTCGAATTCCTGCTTCTGGAATGCCCGCCTGCATCTGCAGGAAGAGAGTCGTTTCTTCCTCGGTAAGAAACTTAGGCAAATATTGGACGCCAGCCGTCTCCGTAGTCCACGAATCGCGATGTGCGAACAAGGTCTCGCGGTCCATGAGGAACGAACGCGCATGAGGGAATACGCTCCTCAGTTGGCTCAGAATCGCAAATCCGTGGGTATCGATGTCGCCCCAATAGTACAAAGGTAACCGAAGAACCCACTGCGCGGCCTCGAACGCGGACATCCCGTAACCGGCCCCAAACACTACGATCGATTTCCGCACCTCTGGGAATGCCAGAAAATTTGTCTTATTTTCGGTCACAAACACGCGTTGCAAGGGGAGTTGCAACGCGGCAAAGCTCTCGGCATCCAGTTCCACATCGGGCTGGCCCGGAAGGGACGCAAAGCGAATAGCGGGATCCAATATCCGGAAGCGCACACGCAGGGGCTCGCGAAGAAAACTGAATCTCGCGTGGAAGTCCATTCCATCCACCGGAGTCTCTGCGGACGAGGGCAAGGCGCACAGCTCCGCGAGCACTCCGAGATGGCGCTCCATGAATTTCGAATCGACTCCCGGGAGATCAAGCTGCCGCAGATACATTTTCTGAGGCGAACGTGTCTTCATCCATTGCGAGACCCGCAGGATTCGATCCCACTCAGCCCGGAGAGTCAGCGCGCGAAACGGATTCGCCAGCAACCAGGACAGCCCATCCGGGAACGAGGCCGCGGTCGTCGCATGCAGTGTACAAAAACACTCCGCATCGCTCTGTACCTCGAGGAAGGCCACCGCATCCTCGGCACGATCCACCCACAAGGCGGTGGGAATCTCCTGCTGACCGAGAGTTAGACTGCGAGTGCTCCGGCACTCCAGACGGACGCCTCTGAGCTCACGCAAAGCCCGAATCCATTCCTGCGCCTCGCCAAGCTCCAGAGCCATGTCGCGTGCGGAGGGCACGGTCAAGCTAAGCCGCAGCGGGAAAGAGTTCTCCAAGCCGACAAGAGCGCGAAGAATCTCTCCGCTCTTCCAGCGCCGCTCAACCTTTTTTCGAATTTCGCCGACGGACGTCCCGATCATCCCGAATGGGTCGCTTTCCGCTTCCGATGCTCTTCAATGGACAGGTTGAGCACGGTCGACGATTGGCCAGTACGATTTTCTACAAACGCAACACTTGCCACATGGGGTTCGATAACGTGCGTTTTCTGCATCGGCGTGACGATCATCAACTGCAGGTTTAGTTCCCTGAACAGCTTCAGACCGAACTCAGCCGACTCATCCGATCCACGTCCGAAAGCTTCATCAATGACGACGAAGCGGAAAGGACGAGAACGGTCCTCCACCCATTCCAAGCCAAACTGATACGCGAGACTGGCGGCAAGAACGGTGTATGCCAGTTTCTCCTTCTGCCCGCCGGATTTGCCGCTCGAATCGGAATAATGTTCATGTTCGCGATCGTCTTCACGCCATTTCTCGCTCGCCGAAAACTGAAACCAGTTCCGAACATCGGTCACAAGTTCCTTCCACCGCCGGTCGTGCTCAACGAACTCTTGCCTTCCCCGCAAGCGATCGAGGATTCCTTTGACCTGTTCAAACTTCGACTCTGCATAGTGGTCGTCCGAAGAGCCGTGCATTTCGTTGTCGATGCACGCGCGAAGATCCTCCCGAAACTGGCGTACTTCAGGATGAAACGTGGGCTGCTGGAGCAATTCGATGTAGCGGCCGCGGTTGTATTCGATCTCCACGAGTGAGTCGTTGATCCGCTTAATGCGCGTCCTGATTTCGTCGGCTTCGTCATGGAGCTTCGCGTGAAACAACGCAATCCTCCGAATCGAATTCGTCCGAAGCTCTTCACGAAAGCGCTCTTCAAACTTAGGAAGATCATGAAAGCGCAGTTGCTCAAGGAACTCCCGGTATTCTTTTTGAGCCTCAATGGAGGCGTCGAAGTCGCTGGTTTCCAGCTTGTAGGCATTCTTGAACCTCTCCATCGCCACAACGATCTTCTGTTGGAGACGCTCCTGCTGTTTGGCTTCCGCGTCGATGCGCCGCTGAAATTCGTTGCGAACGTCATGCTCCTGAGCATCGCATGAATCCCAGGCAAGCGTTGCGTCGCCGAGCAGAACCCCGTTCACCTCGTCAATGCGTTCCCTCACCAGCGCATCTATAGGAGTAAGCTGAGTTTCAGCTTGGCTCTTCGATGTCTGGGAGGATTCAAGCTTAGTCTCCGTCTTCGTAATCTCACGGTCGAAGTTCCATATCGCGTCTTCGCTTGCTTTCAGCATCCTCTCGTTATCCCTCAGTTGCCCCCGCAACTCTGCCAGCTTGTCGCTTGCGGTTTCCAGTCGCAGCTTCTCGTCTTCGAGTCGATCGATGATGCGCTGGCAACTCCCCCAATCCAACATTGCGAAGCTGCGAAACTCTCGCAGCGAAGCGATCGTTTCCCTCTTCATCCCTTCCGCATTACGCTTCTGTTCCAGCACGCTCAGTGCGCTGCCTGTCTCGCCAAGCTGCTGCTCCAGTTTCGTTTTCTTGAGTTCGAGGGCCGCGATCTTCGCCTCGCTGCTCCAGCCCAATACATACCGTGTACGGTCGTCGAGGTGATACCGGTCATCCTTCACATGCCGCATGCCACTTTCTTTCACTTGTCCGCGCAGCGAAATTGCCCGAGACGATCGCAGGAACTCCTCCTCGCTAAGACAGCAAGCATAATCGGCCCGATGCCGCAGTTCTCCCTGTAGCCAGGATGAAAACTTTGTACCGGCTCTGACTTCCAGTTTGCGAATGGCCGAGTCCGGAGGCACAACATCGTTAGCCTGAGTCCGCCAGGCGCTGAGCGTACGGAGGTACACCAACCGGCCGCCGAGGTGGGTGTGGTTGACCCATTGCGACACAGCCGGATAGCGATCTTCCGCAACCAGGAGAGACAAAGCAAAACCATGGAGAAGACGCTCCAAAGCGCCTTCCCATGCCCCTTCGCCCGAGCGGACCTGCAGCAACTCGCCCGCAAAGGGCAACTCCTCGGGAGAGACACCAACCACTTCCGCCAACTGCGCGCGAAGCTGGATATAGAAGTCCGGAATATTGCTGGGGCGGCGCCGTAGGCTCTCAATTTCCGTGCCAAGCGTACGGTGCTCCGCGCGTAATGTTTGGAACTCTACCGACCGTTCGACAATCTGGGCCTGCAGGTGGGCTTCTGCGTCGATGACTTCTTCCCGCATGGTATCGAACTGAGATTGCTGCTGCTCAAACTCGGCCTCATCAGCAGGCACGCGGCCATCGAAAGGTCGTATCTTTTCCGCATAACTATCAGCCTCTTTCTTGCGCCGCGCAAGTTCCACAGCCTGAGCCCGCAGCTCGGTATCGATCTGATCAAGACGGTCTCCGCCCTCTTCCGAGATGGCCTGCTTCAGGCGGCGAACGTCCTCCGACTCCTTCACCTTTTGTTCAAGCCGCCTTTCCCTGCGCGCCGAGAGCTTCTCGATCTCCCGGGCGAGCTCCTCAAGACGTTTCGCGATCAGCCGCACTTTGTGCTCTGAGAAATATGGCTTCAGATTGTCCCGGCAATCTTTCATGAGCCTGAGTTCCGTTGTCTGCTGCTCGTAGACATCGCAATCCACAACCAGTGGACTCAACATTCCGACCTGATCTCGTGCCTTCGCCACCGCCGCATGCGCGCGCGTCAGATCTTCGAAATGGGCGAGAAGCTCGGCAATCCGCTCGCTCACTTCCGGGGCCTGCAGCATATGCTCACGCACAAAATCAGTAAGATTTCCCACCGACTTCATTGAGACCGTCTGATGAAACAGCTCCCACGCCTGATCGCTGGACACCTGGAAGCGGCGGCGAAAGGAAGCGGAGTACGCGGCAAACGTGTCATAAATCTCCACACCCGGCGTGCTGCGGAGACGTTTCCGCAGTTGACTCATGTCCTGACCGACATTTCCGAAATCGGCGCCGATCGACAGCTCATGGTCCGAGCAGACATAAAACCGCTCCGGCTGCCCTTGCGCCTCCCTGAACCAGAAGACTTGAGCCAGCGTAGTGGTTTCGTTGTAGCCCTGATTGCGAAATACACCCAGAATGACGGAATACTCACCGGGCTTCCGCAAAGCGACTGGTTTCGCGGCACCCGTCTCTTCGCTTCGCTCCGATTTGTAATGTCCCAACACATAGGTGCGGAGGGAACGTTCCTTGCTCTCCGCGCCGGCGGCTTTGTTGTACGCGATACGATTGGAAGGCAGCAGCAAGGTCGTTACCGCATCGACCATGGTTGACTTCCCGGAACCGATATCTCCGGTCAGCAGCGTATTCTCGCCGTTCAGCCTAAGCGACCAGATCTTGCGGTCGAACGTGCCCCAGTTCAGTACCTCAAGACGCTGCAGCCGATAGCCGAGGCGTTGCGCTTCGGAAGATGGTGAACCGGCAGAGGGCGATGGATGAGGAAACTCGACGGTATCCATAATTGATTTCGCTTTCTTCAGAATGCCTGAGGTTCTGTGCCATAGGCTCTATACGTTGCGAGCGACTCTTCCAGCCCGCTTAGCCACTGCGCGTCCACAAAGGCCTTGATGATCCTGAGCACTTCAAAAGCCGGTGGCTCGCTGTTGGATTTCAATTTCCGGAGGAAGCCCATCTCCTGTAAACGCTGCACGCTCACCTCGACACGCTGTGCAAGCTTGACCTCATCGCTTCGCTCCGGCAAAAAGAGTTGAATCAGTTCCAGAATCTGCTCCTGCCGCAAGACCAGGCGGCTTTCAACTCCGGTCGCATCGAACTCCGCCAACCTCTTTCTCAAGAGTGCGAGAAGCAGGCTGTCATAGAAAGGAAGCGGTCTCCGTGCAACCAGTCTTGGAATATTGTCTTCTTCCCCGGAGGCTACTACCCGGCTACGGAGAAAAGCATAACCTTCGGCTTCATCCAACATAAGTTCCAGGCCAAGCTGGCCTATGGAATCCGACACCTGGGGTCGCAGATTCAAGAGAATACTCCAAAGGCGAGGGTTTTCCTCGCGATAGAGCACGCCTTTCAGCAACGTGATCAAGACGTGGGATAGCTCCGGAGTCGAACTTCCAACCCCCGCCTGCTGGTGAAGTTCACTCACCGCTTTTCTCCTTAAACAGGATTCGATCCATTGTCGCGCGACGCTCCAGCTCGAGCCCGCCTTCCGTCTTCTTCCAGGTAATGTTGTCCTTCAAAAACTCCAGGAGTTCTATTTCGAAGCGCGAAGTTCCGAGATCGAGATAGGTGACCAGTTCCGCCAGTCCGTGCCTGAGCGGCTGGATCTCAGTCAGTTCCCGCAAGGTCACCGCTCCACGCTCCGCCATTGTCGTTGCAATATGTTGAGCCAAGCCAGTCCGGTCGACGACGACCTGCGAATACAGAGCGTCCATCTCCTCGTCCGCTTGCCCGGGTTCAGGCTGCACCTCCGAGATTGTCAGCCGGATTGGAGACCGGAATAACGGCCGGTCCATGACCAGTTCGACATCGCAACCCATTGCATCGATGGAGGCTACCGTTCCCTTCGGAGGATCGTTTCGCAGGGCCAGAGCGTGACTCTCGATCTGGCGCAAAATCTCCATGATGCGCCGGTTTTCAAGCAGGGCCTGATCGTCAAGAAAACGCCGCAACTGCTGCGAAAGAGTCGCCATCGTTCGCTGCGTAGCTTCCCCCGCAGCAATCCAGTCATAGTGGACTCGCCCTAATTGTCCGCCTTTGGCTTGATCTCGAATCGCAGGCAGGTTCAGTGCAGTGGACAGCAAAGAAGAAAGCTCCTCCCTGCCGGAAACGGAGAGGAGAAAATCGCAGAAGGCTTCAAAACTGCGCCCCTGGTCGGAGTCCCGGATTTCATCCCGGGACTGCCAGAGCTCGCCCAGTAAAGACCCCTTGCTCCCGTCCCACATCGCGATTCGCTCCCGGGCGGAGCGGCTTAGCTGGCGGAAATTGTGCTCCACCTCACGAAAATCGGCGAGCAAACCGTAGGCAAGTTGCGTGATCTGTTGGAACCGGTCCCGCAACTCCGAGTCACTGAGAACTTCCACTTCTCCTTGGCTGACCCGCGCGATCTTTTCATCGAGTTCCGCGCGCTGTTTGTGCAGAACCATCAACCTGCGGTCTACGTTCGGATCGCTCTCTTCGGCGATCTGCTTGAGAAGCTGGACAAACATCAACAGACGGGATTCTGTACCGATGAACGATCTTTCCCGCAACGAAATCACCCACTGAATCGCCTTTTCCGTGGCTGGGGTCAAATCGATGTGCGGTTCGTCTGATCCGTGAACCCATAGTTTGCGCAACAGGTCTTTCCCAACCCAATCCGCGAGGTACTCCTCGGCTTGCTTCGGCAGGTTGATGTCCGTTCGCTGCTGTCGCAGAGCGTACAGCTCATCGTCCAGAAGTTTGACGAACTCATCGGCCGCCAGCACTCTGCGATTGGGTTGGATATAGGTGCGATGGAGAAAGCTGACAATGAGTGGAGCATGGTCAAGACGCAAGAATCGCCATGCCGGATGGCGGGTAAAAAGCTCACTCACATAGCCATAGTCGAAGTCCATCGCGCGATACCTGAAGTCACAAGTCTATTTGCATATCGATCTTCGAAAGGTCCGGCCGAATCATTGAGTTACATTTCAGCCCTGCAAACGTGCAAAAACTACTCTTTTGGAGAGAAAAGCTTGCGTTGCACCTCTCATCGAAGGAGTTCGTTTCAACGGGACGTTGGAAGCTTGCCACATAATCTCGAGACAAGGCTCGGAAGGTCTTGGTTTCAACCGCGCCGTAATTGGCACGCCGAACGCGACTTCCTTGCTGCCGCAGGCCTAAGTGAAGCCGGAGGACGTAACGACTGAACGATTGCTCTTGACATGCTGAATCTGTCATAAGCCCGATTAGAAGGGTCTAAGACACCCGCGCTAGATGCTTCCTCGCCCAATAAACGACAACGCTGCAGTAGGGCTGAAGGTGGCCTTGGTTGTTTGGCCTGCTCCAACTATCAAGGATGTTCTGCCACTTCGCTGAGGTCAGCGAGCCGCCACGAATACGTAATGCTTCTTTCAAGCTGTCCAGGACTGCTTTTCTGCTGTTCATCAGGAAGGGTTGGTTGAGCTTCAGGACGGTGTTGAGCTGTTTATCGAAGTGCGCGTTTGTGGAAGTAATGCGACCATCGTTGTCGTACTCAAGGAGCACTTCGACGTCGTGAGCCGGGTCAGCCGGGTTCCGGAAAAGATCCTTATCGCCTTTAGCGGTGTCACAATGCTGATCTCGCCCCGGAGTTCCCGCGCCTCCAAGGCATGACGCGAGGAGATTGCGGTAAAGCAGTCGTTCAGCCGGGTAACGATCATGGGAATGCCAGTGCTCCACCTTCATGGTGTTATATGCAGCGTGTACTCGGCATTGGCAGTAGCAACAGATGCCCAGCTGCTCCGCGAGTAAAAAAGCTCGCAAAGTATTCATGTCCCGGTAGCCGTTGTAGTCGGTCGGGTTTGTATTTCGCCACGCTGTGAGACTCGGGGGTTCCTGGCCCTTTGCGATGTTTCTCATTGCGTCGATTCCAGGAGGCTAATCAGCGTGTTTGCACCGGTGACCTCTGGATCGGACTCGCCAAGCTCATCCGCGACCCGTCCAACGAGTTCCTTGGCACGAAGCAAATCCTCCTTGTTGATCGCTCTCGATACCTCGGACAATAGTGCCTGTGTAGCCTCATTCCGGGGAGGCGCGTGCATCACCTCTTGCAGGATGCGATTCGAGTCCAAACCGAAGGATCGAGCTGGGATCGAAACTTCCCAGTTGTCGAGGACCCGAATCTCTTCGGGAAGCGCCTCGCCGATCAACTGCGGTGAATGTGTCGTCGCCACAAATTGGATATTTGGGAACGTTCCTTTGAGGTCGTGAATGACTCGCCGCTGCCACTTGGGGTGAATATGCAGGTCAAGCTCATCGATCGTGACAACACCCACAATCTTCTGCAAGACCTCCCGGCCCATATGGGGATTCAGCGTGACCGCTCGTCTAGCCATATCGCCTATCATGATGACCATAATCCGCTGCCCAGCGCTCAGATTGTGGAACAACTGAGGCCCGTGCTTAGCCATTCCAACTATCAGGTCGTCGATGTGCGGGTCGTATTGGACAGTTTGAGCGTCATCAACACAACTGATCAGCGCCTGCTTCATCACTGCGAGCGCATTGGTATCGCTCCCCTTCTGTTGGGAAAGTAGTATTTCGCTCTGAATCCACTTGATTAACAGGGTCTCCTGGATCTCGAATGCGGTGCAATCCCGATACCCATCGAGACGCGATGGCCGCGACTTGGCAGAATGATCCCCCTTCCTGTCGCGGTGATGTGTCTCGTACCAAAGACGCTCAGCTCCGTAGCTGCAGATAAGAGGTAAATCGACTTCGAGTCCATTACGGACCTTGCGATCGGCTTCCGAGGATATCGAAGTCAGGTCTTTAGCCCCGCCAGTCGATGTTCTGCCTTCCAGACGTGCCAGATCACGAGTCCAGGAAACCTGCTCTCCCATGACCAAACCGAAAGCCTCCACCACGGATGGATATTGAGGCTCAAACCTGACACTATCTTCGTAGAAGTGTGTTGCAAATCTAACTTCGTGCGCTTTGATGGAACCGCTTCTCTCTCCCGCCTTCATGCCGAGGAACCAACTATCCATCGCCAAAGTGAGAGCATCGAGAATCGAGGTCTTACCAGCCGCGTTTTCGCCTACGAAGAGGTTGAAATACGGGTGGAGTGTAAACTCCCGCTCAGCAAAACCCTTATAGTTCGTCAGCTTTAGCCGGTCGATCCTCACGTAAATCCCTCAGCGTGCAATGGTTTAGTTTAGCCCAGCCGGAGACTCCGTACCGACAAGGCACCCGGAAGGAATAATAAGAACTGTCTGTCGCCAAACCACAAGTGTATGAGCAGATTACCCAAATACCTTGAGTTGCTTCCGGCATGCGCTGCGTTCGGCTGGAGTCTTCTTGAGTCCCGCCAGCGCCTCGACCGGGAAAGCCCCCAACTGGTGGGTTGATTTCTTTGACTATCTTCCCGCTCTACCCTCGCCGAGGCTCTCCCTAAGACTAGAAAGGCCCGGCATATGCCGGGCTTCCTGGTTTTCTTGAGAATGCTCTTAGTGCTTGCCCTGCGCTGCGGCCAGCTTTTCTTCCGCCACACGCGTAGCAGCGTTGGCTTCGTCGTACTTTTCCTGATCGTCTCCGGCCTGGTTCCAGAGTTCCTGCGCGTGCTGCAGTTCCTGCTGTGCTTCGGCAGTGTTGATCTCTTCCGGGTGCAGCGCCGTTTCCGCAAGGATGGTGACGCGTTCGGGAAGTACTTCCACGAAGCCCCAGGCCACGAAGAAGACCTGTTCGCCGGCGGTGCCGCCGTGCAGCTTCACTTCGCCCGCGCCCAGTTCGGCGAGCAGAGGAGCCGCGCCGTACAGCGCTTCCAGGTAACCCGACATGGAGGGCAGTTCAACCGCGTCCGCCGTCGCGTCCAGCAGGACGCGGTCCGGGGTGACGAGGCGGACTTTCAACTGTCCCGAATTGTTCTGTGTGTCAGCCATTCATTCTTCCAGTTTCGCGGGGACGGGATCGAACTTTGCTGGCTCCGATCCCGAATCCCAATAACCTGTTCCCTGCTGCTTAAGCCGTTGCCTTCATCTTCTCGGCGGCTGCCAGCACGTCTTCGATACCGCCCTTGAGATAGAACGCCTGCTCCGGGATGTCATCGTGCTTGCCTTCGATGATCTCCTTGAAGCTGCGCACCGTGTCTTCGACCTTGACGTACGCGCCGGGGATGCCGGTAAAGATTTCCGCGACGTGGAAGGGCTGGGACAGGAAGCGCTGCACCTTGCGGGCGCGGGCGACGGTGAGCTTGTCTTCTTCCGAAAGCTCGTCGATACCAAGGATGGCGATGATGTCCTGCAGGTCCTTGTAGCGCTGCAGAATACGCTTCACGCCCTGGGCCACGTCATAGTGCTCCTGGCCGACAACGCGCGGAGAAAGAATGCGCGAGGTGGAAGCCAGCGGATCGACGGCCGGATAGATACCAAGCTCCGACAGCGGACGCGAAAGCACGGTGGTGGCGTCAAGGTGGGCAAAGGTCGTCGCCGGAGCCGGATCGGTCAAATCGTCGGCGGGCACGTAAACGGCCTGCACCGAGGTGACGGAACCCTTCTTGGTCGACGTAATGCGTTCCTGCAGCTCACCCATTTCGGTGGCGAGGTTGGGCTGGTAACCCACGGCGGAAGGCATACGGCCCAGCAGCGTGGAGACTTCCGAACCCGCCTGCGTGAAGCGGAAGATGTTGTCGATGAACAGCAGCGTGTCCGCGCCTTCTTCGTCGCGGAAGTACTCGGCGACGGTGAGGCCGGTCAGCGCCACGCGCAGACGCGCCCCTGGGGGCTCGGTCATCTGGCCGTAGATCAGCGCGGCTTTGGACTTCGAGAAGTCCTTGAGGTCGATAACGCCCGACTCCTGGAACTCGTGCCAGAGATCGTTGCCTTCACGAGTACGCTCACCCACGCCGGCGAACACGGAGTAACCACCGTGCTTCATGGCGACGTTGTTGATGAGCTCCTGGATGACGACGGTCTTGCCGACGCCGGCGCCGCCGAACAGGCCGATCTTGCCGCCCTTCAAGAAGGGCTGGATCAGATCGATGACCTTGACGCCGGTTTCGAACATCTCTTCCGAGACCGACTGCTCATCAAACGCGGGCGCGGGCCGGTGGATGGGCATGTGCACCTTGGCATTGACGGGACCAAGCTCGTCCACGGGTTCGCCCAGCACGTTGAGCACGCGGCCCAGGGTTTCGCGGCCCACAGGCACGCTGATGCCCGCGCCAGTGTCCTGCGCCTGCATGCCGCGAACCATGCCTTCCGTCGCCGACATGGCGATGCAACGCACGCGGCCTTCGCCGAGATGCTGCTGCACTTCCACGATCACGTTGATGGGCTGGGGCGTGATAAAACCCTCGCCGGTGATACGCAGCGCCTGGAAGATGGGCGGCATCTTCGCTTCTTCGAATTGCACGTCAACGGCCGGGCCGCTGATGCTGATTACTTTGCCAATGTTTTCTGCCATACGTTTCTTTGTCCTTCACTACCCAAGCACTTGATGCAAATTCTTTGCCACAAACTCCCGGACCTGGATCGATGCGCGACGTGTCTCACGCTCGCCTTCAACTAGCTTCGAATCAAGTTTCCTGACCCGTTCGTCCTTTGATTCACTCAGCCGATTTCGGAGCATCTTGCTCTCGTCGTCGATCTCTGTCAAAACCAAATAATTTTCCAACAGCAGCACAACCACTTTGTCCCGACCCGTCCAAGCTGCCCGGCTCGCAACGTCTACCTGATTCTTCGCCATGAGATCCCGAGCATGAAATACCTCGTGACTCATATCTTCTGCGTGCTGAAGACCATCAATGGCAGCCAGCGCGCTTCTTCCTGCATTCCGTTCCGAGGGGGTTAACCAGTACCTCTCGATTCCCAAAGCAACTGCAAGAACGGCTACAACAATTCCAAACCCAATCAAAATCTTCCGTGAAGTTCGTTTGCTCCAGAGCTCTGTTTGCAAAACCTCACGGACGGTCATCTTTATCTCACAGCGCGGCAGCTCCGCTTACGATTTCGATAATTTCCTTCGTGATCGCTGCCTGACGAACGCGGTTCATGGTGAGCGAAAGCTTATCGATCAACTCACCCGCGTTCTTGGTGGCAGCGTCGGTGGCCGTCATGCGGGCCGCGTGCTCTGCGGCAATCGATTCCAGCAGCGCATGAAAAATTTGGGTAGTGACGTACTTCGGCATCAAGTGACGGAACAGCTTGTCCGGCTCCTGATCGAAGATGTAATCGACTTCGGCGGTGCCGAACTTCTTGGCTTCCTGATCGATGACGTTGGCTTCAGGCTCATTGATGGAAACTCCGGCGCTTTGAGCCGCCTTGGCAGCCGCTTCCCTCTGCTCCTCGGTCATCTCTTCAGCCGCGGTAATTTCGTTCTCGCCGAGCTTGCGGATCGGCAGCAGCTTTTCGGTTACAACACGCTGCGCGATCACCGACTTGAACTCGTTGTAGACGATATACACCGAGTCGATCTCCGCGCCTTCATAGCGGCGGATGATGGAGTGCGCAACCTTCGAGATCGCCTCAATGTTCGCCTTCACCAGCAGATCGACGTGCTCAAACGCAACTTCGATCGGAGCCGCACGATGACGGATGTCTTCAATGTGCTTGGAGAGCTCGTTGTCGTAGAGTTCTTCCTTGTGCTCATAGTTCGCCGCCGGGTAGCGGCGCTTGTACAGGCCAATGGCCTTCTTGCCGATCGGTTCGAGGTCGATGTTCTGCCCTTTGGCGCGGCGCTCGTCGATGAACTTCTGCGCGGCCTTGCCAATGTTGGAGTTGAAGCCGCCCGCAAAGCCCTTGTCGCCCGCAACTACGATGACGAGCACGTTCTTCTCTTCGCGCTCCACCAGCAGCGGGTGCATCACGTCGCCGGTCGCTTCGTCGATCAGGTCGGTGCGGCGCACCAGCGACTCCAGCACGTTGGTCAGCATCTGCGCATAGGGCCGGGCCTGCATGGCGCGTTCCTGCGCGCGGCGCAGCTTCGCCGCCGACACCATCTTCATGGCACGGGTGATCTGCCGCGTGTTCTTCACGCTGCGGATGCGACGCCGTAGATCCAGTACGTTTGCCATTCGTTTCTACCGGTGCTCCGTGGGCCTTCAAGGCCCTTACCGCTTTTAGACCGTTGCCGCTTTCTTGTGCGTGGCCAGGAAGTCCTGCTTGTACAGGTTGATCGCGTCCTTCAGGCGGCCGCGAAGATCGTCATCCAACGCCTTCTTAGTGCTGATGTCGGAAAGGATATCCGCGTGCGAAGCTTCGAGGAACGGATAGAAGCCCTTCTCCCACGCCTGGATGTCCTTGACTTCCACGTCGTCCAGCAGACCCTGGGTGCCGGCAAACAGGATCGCCACCTGCTGCGCAGCGGTGAGCGGCTGGAACTGCGGCTGCTTCAGAAGCTCGGTCAGACGCTGGCCGCGGTTGAGCTGGTTCTGCGTGACTTTGTCCAGATCGGAGCCGAACTGCGCGAAGGCTGCGAGCTCGCGGTACTGCGCGAGATCCAGCTTCAACGTGGAACCAACCTGCTTGGTGGCCTTGATGGCAGCAGCAAATCCTACACGCGATACCGACAGACCCACGTTCACGGCCGGACGAACTCCGGAGTTGAACAGATCGGTTTCGAAGAAGATCTGGCCGTCGGTGATCGAGATCACGTTGGTCGGAATGTACGCGGACACGTCACCGGCCTGGGTCTCGATGATGGGAAGCGCAGTCAGCGAACCGCCGCCGTTTTCCTTCGACATCTTTGCCGAACGCTCCAGCAGACGCGAGTGGAGATAGAACACGTCGCCGGGGTACGCTTCACGTCCTGGCGGACGGCGCAGCAGCAGCGAGATTTCGCGGTACGAAGCAGCGTGCTTGGAGAGATCGTCGTAAATGATCAGCGCGTGCTTGCCGTTGTCGCGGAAGTACTCGCCCATGGCGGTCGCGGCGAACGGCGCGAGGTACTGCATCGGAGCGGGCTCGGAGGCAGTGGCGGCCACGACGATGGTGTAGGCCATGGCGCCGTACTCTTCCAGCGTCTGCACCAGACCGGCAACCGAAGAACGCTTCTGGCCGATGGCGCAGTAGATGCAGATCAGGTCGTTCTTGGCCGAGTTGATGATGGTGTCCAAAGCAACGGCAGTTTTACCGGTCTGGCGGTCGCCAATCAGCAGTTCGCGCTGGCCGCGGCCGATGGGAATCATGGCGTCGATGGCCTTGATGCCGGTGTACATCGGCTCAACCACCGACTGGCGCGCGATGACGCCGGGCGCGATGCGCTCGACCGGCAGCGAGTGCGGCGTGTTGATGGGTCCCTTGTCGTCGATGGGCTGGCCGAGCGCGTTGACCACGCGGCCGATCATGGCATCGCCTACGGGCACGGACATGATCTTGCCGGTACGCTTGACCTGGTCGCCTTCCTTCAGCTCGGCGAAGTCGCCCAGCAGCACGGCGCCAACCTGGTCTTCGTCCAGGTTCATGGCCAGACCCGCAACGCCGTGCGGGAATTCGATGAGTTCGCCGGCCATGACCTTGTCCAGACCATGCACGCGCGCAATACCGTCGCCGAGGGTAACAATCGTGCCGACTTCATCGACCTGGATGCGCTGATCGTAGTTTTCGATCCGCTGGCGAAGCAGTTCCGTGATCTCGTTTGCCTGAATCGTAGCCATTCTGTTCCCTTTTCCTGATTCCTGAACCTTATGCCGTGAGCGTTAGGCTCAGGCGTGTGCGGCCATCAGCCGCTGTTTCAACTGTTGCAACTGTGCGCGAACCGAGCCATCGTAGACCGTGGAGCCGATGCGCACAACGGCGCCGCCCAGCAACGATGCGTCTTCGCGATACGTAGCCCGCACCTGCGACCCGCCGGCAAGCTGCGCCACCTGGCGCTCCAGCAACGAGCGGTTCTGCGCATCCAGCGGACGCGCGGTGGTGATTTCCGCTTCCGCAATCTGCAGCTCTTCATCCGCAAACGCGGCATACGCGGCGAGAATCTCGCTCAGTTCATGCAGACGGCCGTACTGGGTGATGACCGCGATGAAATTGCGCACCGCTCCCACCATCCCAAGCTTGGCGGCAATCGCATCCAACACGCTGAGTTTCTGCGTTTCGGCGATGGAAGGATTCTCCAGCACCTCACGAAGCTCGCGGCTGCTTTCCAGCGTCGCGGCAAAGTCATGAAGCTGGCCCTGCACCGCATCGCGGTTCAGGCGCTGTTCCGCAACAACTGCGGCAAATGCGCGCGCGTAACGAAGGTCGACGGCTGCCATTAGTTATGGCCTCCCTTGTCGCCAGTCAAACGCTGCGCAAAGCTTTCCACCAGCAGACGGTCCGTCTCGGCGGTCACGATCAACTTGCGCGCAGCCTGCTCGATGGCAAGCTCGGCGGCGTACTGCTGAATCTGGCGTTGGGCAAGCGTCGTAGCCGCCTGAATTTCTGCTTCCGCTGCGGCAAGGATCTTCGCCTTTTCGTCTTCCGCCGCAGCCTTGATGCGCTGCTCGTCGCGAGCGGCATCGGCATCGGCCTGGGTGCGCATGCCGGCAATCTGCTCATCGAGCTTGGACAGCCGCGCTTCGACTGAACTCAGGCGCGCCGTGGCTTCTTCCGTGGCCGTGCGGGCATCGACGAGCTGCTTCTGGATGTTGGTGCTGCGGCTGCGGAACGCCTTGGGCAGCATCTTCAGCAGGCCGAAACCCACGGCAATTGCCAGCACCAAAAAGTTGAACACCGTGAAGGCCGTCGCTGCCTGGTACTTGTTCATCCCCAGCATCGCGCCAATCTTCTGCACGGAGGGCGAGTGGAGGAACTCGTCGTTCTCGTCCTTCAGCTCTTCCTTCTTGGCTTCGGAGTTCTGAACGGGCGTGGACTGCTCGGAGGGCTGCTGGGCTGACGCCGCGGGAAGCGCCGCAGTCGCAGCCTGCGCGAAGGACGGCGTGCAAACGGGGAGCAAAAGCATTGCACCCAGCACGACAAACGGCAAACGGCGCAGAGGCCGCAAGGAGAAATGAACGGTCACTGGCGTGCCTCCGGGATCGATGTGCCCGCAGGCAGAACTGCACGCAGAATGCTTTCGCTCAACTGATCGGTCGCGGTTGCGATCTGCTGCCGTGCGATAGCTGCGGAGTTTTCAATCTCCTGCCTGGCGCCGCGGACACGTGTCTGGGCAGCGTCGCGGGCGGAAGCAAGCACGGCATCGCGCTCCTTCTGCCACTGCTGCATCTTCTGTTCACGGCCGGCCAGGATCTCGGCACGCGCGGTACGCAGTTTGTCTTCGAAGACCGCGGTTTCAGCTTCCGCTGCCGCAATGGCTCCGCGTGCCTGCTCCACCGCGCCGCTGGTACGGGCACGGCGTTCTGCAAGGACTCGCGCCATCGGCCGCTGCACCAGGAAGGTGTAGGCAATCACCAGCAGCAGAAAAAAGATCATCGTCGGCACAGAGCCGAGCACGAGACCGCCAAGTTGATTCAGAATTTCCATGAAGTCTTTGGTGTTGCAGAGGGAGCGGGCTATCGCAAACCCAGATGCGCAGCCCTATCGCGGAACGCTCAAGGTGCAGTGCAAATTACTGTCTTTGTTACCAGCTAGTTGTAGCAAAATGACGCCTGTGGAGTCAAAAAGGCGAATACGGTAAACGGCCAAGATGAACGATTAGCGGAGGTTACATTTTGACATCGGATCAAGATGAATTTGCGCAAAATTTCGGCGTCATGTCTCGTTCGGGGGCGTACACTGGCTTCACCACCTAGACCCGGTTCAGGGTCGTGCAGGCCGCGTGAAATGGGGACACCACCTCCGCTCCCCGACTCAGGCGGCCTGTATTGCGTCTAGACACTTTCCACAGGCGCTTCCTGTCCGAGTTCCAAAGTCTTTTCTTCCCCGGCTTCGGTCCTCTTTTTATCTCCGGCTTCCATGGTCTTTTCATCCCTGACCTGATACCGGCGATACCTGTGCAGCAGCGAACTTGGCCCCAGGGCGTTCAGATACACGAGATTGCCTTCGAATCGCTGGTGCGAGACGGTCGCACCACGTTCCAGGGCAGCCAGAACCCGGCCTTCGGACTGTGGAATACGAAAACGCGCCTCCGTCAGCGGGTCCGCAGTCAACGCGGCGTCAATCCGGTGCAGAAGCTCTTCCAGCCCCTGCCCGGTGAGGCCTGAAACCGGCACGCTGGCTGCGGGAAACGGCGTCTCGGGCGGAAGAAGGTCAACTTTGTTCAACACCTGCAGTGTCGGCTTCTTGGCTACCTCCAGCTCTGCGAGCACCGCTTCCACCTGGGCGCGCTGCTCGTCCAGAGTGGGACTGGCGGCGTCGCGGACGTGCAGAAGCAGCTCGGCGCGCCCCACCTCTTCCAACGTCGCCCGGAAGCTGGTCACAAGGCTGTGCGGCAGATTGCGGATGAAACCCACCGTATCCGAGAGCAGCACCTTGCGCCGCGACGGCAGTGTGAGCTGGCGAAGCTTGGGGTCCAGGGTGGCGAACATGCGTTCGGATGCCAGCACTTCCGCGCCGGTCAGCGCATTGAAGATCGTGGATTTGCCTGCATTGGTGTAGCCGACCAGCGCCACTGTCGGTACGGGCACAGCTTCGCGGCGGCCACGCTGCTGGCGGCGAATACGCCGCACAGCCTCAAGCTGCTGCTTGATGCGCGTAAGGCGAAGATTAATCCGGCGGCGATCGGTTTCGAGCTGCGTTTCACCGGGACCGCGTGTGCCGATGCCGCCGCCAAGCTGCGACATCGATTTGCCCTTGCCCGCCAGGCGTGGCAACTGGTATTCGAGCTGCGCGAGCTCCACCTGGAGCATGCCTTCGCGGGTGCGGGCGTGACGCGCAAAAATGTCCAGGATCAACTGGGTGCGGTCGATGACCGTGCAAGGCAGCCGAGCTTCCACGTTGCGGGCCTGCGATGGAGTCAGATCGTGGTCGAACAGCACCAGACTGGCGCCCGTAGCCGCTACTGTGGCCACAATTTCATCCAGCTTGCCACCACCCACCAGGGTGGCCGCATCGGCTTTGGGACGCCGCTGGATGAGGACCGCCGCAATGGTGGCGCCGGCGGAACGAGCCAGCTCCTGGAACTCCGCCAGTGAGGCGTCGAAGTCGATGTCCGTAATGGGCGCAGGAGGATTTAGTTCCGAAGCCTCTTCAGGAGACAGAGAACCAGTGTCGTCGCCGTGATCGCGGCGCGCTTGGCGCAGGACCGCAGCAGCGGCGCGCGCCTGCAAGGCTGCGGGTGAAGGCTTGCGGCGCTCCGACGTGATGTCGAGCGCAACCAGCACGGCCTGCTCATTGGCCGCACGTTGCCGCACCTGCAACAGGGCTTCTTCATGAGCCCCGGCCGGACCCGCGTGCGCGGGCGCGAAACTGTATTTGCCTGCCAAAGCGCCAACCAGCCGCCGGGCTACTGCCCGTTACGCGCTGTCTGCGACTCCGCCGAAGAGCCCACCGATCCTGGGTGGATCCGCTCACGGGTTTCGCCGGCAGCACGCGCTTCGCCGAATGATCCCGGGCGGCCGCTGACTACCGTAGAAATCGCATGCTTGAAGATCAGCTGCTCCTGGGCGTTGTTTTCCAGCAGCACGGAGTATTTATCGAACGACCGGATCTTGCCGGTCAGTTTCACTCCGCTGACGAGATAAATGGTGATGGGGCTTTTGTCCTTGCGGACCGTGTTCAGGAATGTGTCCTGAATGTTCTGTGCCGGCTTCGATTCCATTGGCCGATCTCCTGCTTACAACATCAATTGTGAAAAGCCCGAATACCTGCTGGGCGCGACGATAGTGACGCAGAGTCTGCAGCAATGCAGGAATCCAACCTTACTAGGGTCTGCGATGAGACACAAGTTCACCTCAAGTTTCCGTTAATGACGGACAGGGCATTCCATAGAGGTTGGATGCCACGCCGCGTTAGCATGTTGGAGGATGAATCAGAATTTTCAACACAGTACCCTGCAGCCTGTTCCGATGCTGGACTTCTCCCGCGAGTTTGCCGCCATCCGCGAGGAAGTGCTCGCGGCCATCGAAAAGGTGTGCGCCTCGCAGCGATTCATCCTCGGTCCGGAAGTCGAGCGTTTTGAGCAGGAAGCCGCTGCTGTCTGCGATGTTCCCTTCGCCGTGGGCTGCTCCAGCGGCACGGATGCGCTGTGGCTCGCAATGACCGCCCTGGGCGTAGGTCCGGGGCACTCGGTCATCACCACGCCCTTCAGCTTCTTTGCCACCGCCAGCGCAATCCTGCGAGCGGGAGCGACGCCGATATTCGCCGACATCGAGGAGTTGACCTTCAATCTCGACCCGGCCAAGGTCTCGGAAGCGCTCCACCGCGCCCACCTCACCGCTGCCGGTACCAAGGCCGCAGCGCTGCTACCGGTGCATCTCTACGGCCAGTGTGCCGACATGGACGAGCTGAACGCCGTCGCCCGCGATCACGGCCTGAAGGTGATTGAAGACGCGGCCCAGGCGTTTGGCGCCAAATGGAATGGAACGTATGCCGGCGCACTCAGTGATGCCGCAGCATTCAGTTTTTACCCCACCAAGAACCTGAGCGCCTATGGCGATGCGGGCATGTTGACCACGCGCGACGCGGATACCGACGAGCGCCTGCGCATGTTGCGCGCGCATGGCATGCGGCGCCGGTATTTTCACGATGAAGTGGGCTGGAATTGCCGCCTGGATTCCATTCAAGCGGCGGTGCTTGAAGTGAAGTTGAAGCGCGTGGCTGCCGGGAACGAACGCCGCCGCGAACTGGCCGCGCTGTATGAAGACAGCTTCGTGATGGCCGGACTGGCGGGTGGCACAACCCGCACTGGCGTCGTGCTGCCCATGACGCATCCCCGCGCAGAACATGTCTTTCATCAATACGTCATCCGCGCCCCGCGACGCGATGAGTTGCGCGACTTCCTGACCCAGCACAAGATCGGAACCGAGATTTATTACCCGCTGCCCTTGCACTTGCAGGAGAGCCTGCAGATGCTCGGTTATCGCCGCGGCGATTTTCCGGTGAGCGAGCGTGCAGCCGACGAAGTCCTCGCACTACCTATCTATCCTGAATTACGCGACGATGAGGTGGCCACGGTAGTCGAAGCGGTGCGCCGCTTTTACGCCTGAGACGTAAAGTTCTTGACCGATAGCCATTGGGTTTCAAGCGCCAACGGCGCGCCCTATATCAGCCTAGAGCCTGTTATTAACTTTGTTCGTTTGCTTTGAAAGGTTGATGGCGGAGGTTCAGTTTCGCTCAGCATGATGGAGTGAACAAAGAATATCTGACCAAGTATCCAAGTGACGTCAGCGATGAGGAATGGGCGTTCGTA
>DASYEV010000166.1:0-21409 GCA_036498835.1 Acidobacteriaceae bacterium
CAGGTAGAAAACGATGTCTCTCCGCATCAATGACGTAGCTCCCGACTTTACGGCTGACACCACGCAGGGTCCTATCCACTTCCATGAATGGATTGGGGACAACTGGGCGGTACTCTTTTCGCACCCCAAGGACTTCACGCCCGTCTGCACGACGGAGCTCGGCGCCATGGCCAGCCTGGAACCGCAGTTCGCCGAGCGCGGTACGAAGGTGATCGGCCTTTCGGTCGACCCGGTCGACAACCACACCAAGTGGGCGCAGGACATTGAAGACGTTGGCGGCGCGAAGGTGAACTACCCGATGATCGGCGATCCCGAGCTGAAGGTTGCGAAGCTTTATGACATGCTGCCCGCAGATGCCGGCGACACCAGCGAAGGACGCACGCCAGCGAACAACGCGCCCGTGCGTACGGTGTTCGTCATCGGGCCGGACAAACGCATCAAGCTGCAGCTCGCGTACCCCATGACCACGGGGCGCAACTTCGACGAGATCCTGCGCGTTCTGGACTCCCTCCAGCTCACCACCAGGCATCGCGTAGCAACGCCCGCGAACTGGAAGCAGGGCGACGACGTGATCATCACCGGCGCGGTGTCGAACGAGGAAGCCGACAAGATCTACCCGGGCTACAAGACGGTGAAGCCGTACCTGCGCACAACCGCGCAACCACAGTAGCGAGGGAATAGGGTTTAGGGATTAGGGTTTAGAAGATGAGATTCTAAACCCTGTACCCTAAACCCTCGTATCAAGGGCACCGGTGGCGAAGTGGCTAACGCGCTGGTCTGCAAAACCAGTATTCGAGGGTTCGATCCCCTCCCGGTGCTCCAAAGTTTATGCAGATGAAATGCCGCCTGTTTTGGCCGGTATTGTTATTGAAGGGATGTTTCGCGTCAGATTGGTTGCATGATTACACGCAGGTTGTTGCTTGACGTCGGCGTTATAGCTCTTCGCACGCGACTATTTTCCCGGTTTCGGTTGCAACTTGTGCGCTGAGCTAATAACAATAGCGGTGTTCTGTGTCGGATCCGCATACTGCGGGACCTCGAAAGCTCCTATAAAAATGGCAGGTTGCACGGTCATGTGGCTCCCAAGTCAACCTTAATTTGACCTGCATGCGCGTGACCTCCCGCCCCGCGCTGAGGATTTTGGCAGACCACAGGACGACAATTGCAATAGATGTTTCTACCACTGACAGTTTGGTGAGGCGAATGGAGCTACGGCAGCCAGCTTGGATCGCAAGGGCTTAATCGCCCAGAGGTTTCCAGGTTGCATCTCACCACCGAAGGCTTTGTTGCTGCATCGTGGGCGCTCACTGGCGATGTTTCGGCCGCCTGCATGCGCGGCGGCGGAGGCTTCCTATTCTTTAGGTTGAGTCATCCCGTGAGTGTAAGTTTCAATATTCGCGGAGAGTCGGAGGCCAAATTCAGTTAGCCGTCCATTGCTCGTCGAGACGCCGCTCCCGTCGGCATGCTGGCGTTGCGTAATCAGAAACAGATCTACAAGCTTAGCTTGATAAAGATCAACCAGTCCGTTGACCCCAAAGCCGGTGGATTTAGCAAGGGCATTCGCCCAAGCGTAGTATCCACCTTGGGCGATATGTGAGAGTGTTCCTCGATCCTGATATATGTGCTTCAACAACAGCAACTCGCCAGAATTCAGCTGCTTTGTTACGTTCCAGAGCTGATACTCGAGGATTCTTTGATGGTCATTGATGTCCGGACGGTTGACTGCCAAGAACATCGCTTTCAGGGCCTCGAGTCTGTCTTCGTCTGGAGACTCTTGATCGATGATTGTCATTAGTTCGACCCATGTTTGAAAGCCATATTTCTTTTCCGCGAAGTCAGCCGAAATTTTCCCCGTGTCCTGCCACTGTTTAAACTCTCGACCGAATTGCTCAAATAGACGTGCTTTGAGGATTCCTTGGACCAAACGACCACCTGAGACGGCTATCCCCTTCATTCCCCCAGATAGGATTCCCGTGACAACCTGGGCGATGAAGGACGCCGGTTCCTTTATGAAGTCGTCGAACGTCGAAGCGTCCTGCAGAAACACAACATCCGAATAATTTCTCGCTTTTTGGATTGCAGTACTTTGAGGGGTGGCCATGTGCGGAAGGATACTCTAGCGAGTATTTTATGCCGAACTGTGGGCTGGACTCGAAATGCTGTGCGAAGATTCTCTGCGAAAGAACTCGAAAGCAGATTCGCCTTGATTGGACTGAAGAAAGCCGTGCCAGTGGTTAAGGCCCATCCACCAAACTGCAGCGGCTGGAATTCGACCAGAACCAAGCGATGACGACTTGTGTAAGCGTGCCTGGGCGCACAGTCGACACTACCTGTGAGCTGAGTTCAAAGCGATTAGAAACCGAGGGGTTCGTTTCGGATGCCTATCAGGCTGTGATCAAGTTTGTGAGCTGGAGATTTGGCGCGAGACATGCTGTGTGGCGATAGCATTCCAGCACTTCAGAAGACGAGCTGCCAGAGGCTGTTACAGCGAGAAATCCCAACCTTGGGCGACCTCTCAATCGCGTTCCGGCGGAAAAACTTCTCGATAGTCCGCGGCTGTACTTGCTGGTGTGCCGGTTCCAGACGTCGACCGGATAGCGTCTAGTATCACCGTCGAAAATCAGCCGGGTATCACAAAACTGTTCGGCGAAGCACTTCAATTGGTTCGTGGATACAACCGCTGACGGAACTTGTACAGGTAGTAGTCGCTGACGGACGCACCGCCAAAACGACAGAGGGCCGACTTTGCAGTTGGGAAAAAATCGGTTAATCTTCTCATCGGAACTGCAGACAGTCCAGCCATGCACCGTATGTCTATAGTAGTTTCCTAGCACTTGCGAATGCATCACAGGTGCATTTCCGCATCATTTGTGTGTCACAGTCGTATCGACGCGCATGAATACTGATACGAGGAAGGTTCGTGAGTGAGATGCAGTGCTTTGTTCGTTCGATATCGATCACCCGGTCGGCATCAAAGTTGCGAGTCAGGGCTCGACTCTCGGGTAGGCATTTGAGCAGGTTTATGCTTTATGTTTCGAACAGTGGGACATCCTGCATGACGCAGAGAACGAGAACGCACTGAAGAAATAAGCGTAATAGCGCCGCGCGGAGTATAGCCATTGTTGATCCCTGATACTCGCTTCCGCCCTGGTTTGAGCCGTTCGGTGTCGATCGTCGGCACGATAGACCAGCAACAGTTGGCACAGGTCACTATGGATGTACTGCGTTTGCAGTACGAGGGCAGGGGGCCGATAACGCTCTTTATTGTCGATTCTCCAGGCGGAGCGGTCAGATCGATGGAATCGCTGCTGAAACTCTTGCGTTCTCCCACACAGACACAAACGAGCCTTGTCACCTTATCACGGTTGTGATTGGAAAGGCAGCTAGTGCTGCTGCGGACCTGCTTTCAGCTGGCGACTATGCGATTGCATATCCGGACAGCACTATCCACTACCATGGCATGCGGTTACTCGGGCCGGACCTGACTGCGGAATCTTCACCCCGCTTGAACCATGCGTTACGAACTGCGAATGATGAATATGCACGGAGCCTCGCACGCAAGATCGAACTTCGCTTCTTCTTCCGCTATATCGTAAATCGGTCCGAGTTCGTTAGTGTCCGAGGGATTTCTGGGCAGGAAGGATGGACCGAACTGGACTGCTTCATCCACTTCGTTTTGACCAAACTCTCACCGAGAGCGCGACCTGTCTTCGAGCGAGCAAAGGCACGATGGCATCGGTATCAAGCGTTGCTTGACCATGTGATCCGATCTGAGTCTCGTCTCAAAATTGGAGTTGAAACTTCCCTCCAAAAAGAATCTAGGCACCTCAAGGCCATCGTCGATTTCGAGGTTAAGGGTAACCGCAAGAACGACGCTTGGTCGTTTCGCGATGAAGGAATGTCGAGACTAGCCGAAGATTTCTTCTTGTTAAACGAGTACCTAGATGCGAGCAGTGACGAACGTTTGCTTTCCCTTTACAAGTCAATGGGACGTTACATGATTTCTGCGGAGGAGAACGAAGTGATCTCGAAGATCACCGACGAAGGGGCGCGCACAAATGCGTTGGTCGGACATGCTCGATCGATTGTTCAGCCGGTTTGGTTCTTCTTTATCTCGTTATGCCACGCTTTGCAGGAAGGAGAGAACGAACTCTCGGCGAATGATGCATACTGGCTTGGTCTGGTTGATGAGGTCATGGGCGAAGAGCTTCCCGCGTCACGATGGTTTGAGGAGTTTGATCCAGATGCACCCGGCCCAACAGTGGCGTTTGGCTGATAATATCCCTGAACTCGCGCTCGATCCGATATCAGATAGCAATGTAGGAATGGAAAACGCTACGTACTTCGGTTTCCGTCGTCTAACCCTCAACTTGTTTTCTCCGACTGCACCTTGGTGATGACGTCACGCACCTTCTGTTCGAAGTCGTCGGAGGACGCTTCCGATTTAACTTTGGCGACGATGTCGCGAACCTTAGCTTCCAGGTCATCCTCGAGCACGGGCTTAGGCTTGCTCAGATCCGTGTCGCTGATCCAGGACTTGAAGTCCGTCCACATCGCATCTTTGGCGTCTTTGATGGCCTTGGTGGTGTAGTCGCTTAGCGAGTTCATCAAGGCCTTCTGGCCGTTGTCATAGATGTTGAGAATCTCGGCCTTGCCGTCGCTGACAGCTTTGCCGACGATGCCCTTCATGGTGTCGGGGAAGTTCACCAGCGTCTGGGTAGCGGCGTCGGCCTGCTGGGCGAGTTTACCCAGGATGCCCGCCTGTTCCATTGCCTTGCGATCGGATTCGGCATTGGCTGCTTCGATCGCCTTGACCTGATCGAAGAGACCGTCTGTCTTCGATGTGTCCGGGCTCTCGCCACTCTTGGACTTCAGCTCTGCGATCAGGTCGTTGAGCTGCTGAATGGCTTCCTGCGTTTTATCGAGCGTGGATTTGAGATCGTCCTGTGCCGACTTCAAATAGTCAATGGTGCCCTGAAACTCACTGACTTTGTCCTGCAGGCTGGAGATCTTGTCGCCAAGTTCGGAGTACACCTCATCTGCTTCCATGGCACACCTCTCTGAAATTGTCCGGGGGAATATGGCAACACGGTACCACGGCTATTGAGACATACAACTTGATTTCAATAAGAATTGAAGGTCGCCCGGCGACATGCTGAAGATCGTGCACATGTTTGCTTCAGCCTGATTTCGAAGCAAACAAAGAGCCTGCTTGCGGCACATACCGCAACGTGAGCGAAGATGCTCACGCTGTCGAGGTCCGTCATAGTTTTCACCACGCGGCCGTTGACCCGTAGACTTCCGCATTGAGGGCGACGTGATGAGTTGGGACATCTTTGTTCAGGACTTTCCTCCACAAGCCAAAACCGTGGATGACATTCCTCGGGAGTTCAAGCCTGCGTCCATTGGCAAACGCGCGGAGATCATCGCCGGCATTATCGCCGCTACCCAAATCGCAGATTTCTCCAATCCATGCTGGGGACTGATTGATGGTCCGGATTGGTCGATTGAGGTGAATATCGACGAGGATGAGGAATGCAGCGGCTTCGCTCTCCATGTCCGCGGTGGAGAGGCTGCGGTTGGAGCTGTGATCGCAATTCTCCAGAGACTCAATCTGCGGGCGTTGGATTCTCAAACCGGTGATTTCTTTTCAGAAGATCAAGCCGCCGTCGAATCGTTCCGAAGCTGGAATAAATATCGCGACCAGATCGTAGAGCCCGACGGCGGTGATAAATCGAGCGAAACATGAAAGGTCTCCGGATCATCGCCCTTGCCACGGAGCTGCAGGTCGATCCAGGACGTACTCGACCCATGCTATGCCGTCGTCACTCTGTAGGCTCTCTCCCGCGCAGCAAATGCCATCGGACGAGGCCTTCGCATCGAGCTTGTTCAGGATTGAGTTTTCTAAAGTGCAAGCTTAGGAAACTCACGTGCTATTGATTCGCGCTTCGACGCCAGTCGCAACGATGCGTCGTCGTTACGCCGGGGGTGGAAGCAGCTTGAGCACGCGGCGGAGACCGTCAATGTCGGGATGGAATGATCCCAGTCCAATGGGGTCTTGAGTTTTCCGCTCCCATTCGAGAAGCAGCGCTTCTACCATCTCTCTGCCATCCGGATCGAGAACGGCTTCCATCGGTGTGCGGCCTCCCAGTGCCGGGATTTTCCTGGTGATCCATCGTTCGACCTCACGGGCCATCTGCGCTTCGAATTCTTTTTGTAACTCGGGATCGAGCGCGGGCTCGGTGAGCCGCCTGCTGGAGGCCGCTCTACTGGCTGCGGGCAGCTGTTTCTTTTGCTTCAACATTTCCTCGAGTGTTTCCCGAGATGTGTTCTGATGCACTGCGAATAACCCCAATCGCTGTTCAATCTCCCCGCGAAGGGCTTCCGCACGGTTCGAGGAATTCGTCTCCGCTGTAAGGGTTTGCCCGGAGATTTTCAAATGGCCCAGGATGGTGTTTTCCCAGGTTTCGAACTGCTTGTTGCCGTCCTGCGCCCAATCGAACTCGACGCCGCGGAACGTACCGTCGTCTCCAACTTCGGCGATCTCCAAAAGCTCCTCTTTGGAGAGACCCCAGGCAAGAGGCGCTAGCGCGTCGAAGGCTACCTGTGCCGATCCGACATGGTAGGTCATGATATGAAAAACGATCGGATCGCCGTCGGTATTGCAAAGTGCAGGCGGCCGATGCAGCGCATCCCGTAGGTCCAGATACATCCCGCGGATGTCATCGGCATACCGGATCAAGTCCTGTGCATCCAAGTCCCGGTTCCGCTTCGCGATCTTCTTCTTGAGCTTGGCGCGGAGCCCGATGACCTCAACTTTGTTGCCGGCAGGCATGCGAATTGGAGCGAGGGAGCCAAGTGTAGAGAGGGCCGGAAATTTCCAGATCTGGCCATAGCAGAGATCTCCTGCCCGCAAGATCGTCGATGCTTTTCGTTCGAGTACTTCGGTGTCGCCGCCGATCAGGATATTGCGCAGCACCAAACGCTCACCGGGTACAGAGAGTATGACTTCATAGAAGGTGACAGGCTGGGTCGTCGCCTGCTCCAGGATCATTTCTTCCATCTCCGACAGGCGGTTCCCCGCCTTCAGGAGAAAAGATTCCGCGACGATACCCATCCTCGGCTTCTGCCCCCGACGGCTTAACAGGCCCTCCGGGTCCCATTGGAAGAGCAACCAAGGCCAAAATATCTGGCCTTCGGAATCGCCATCGACGAACGGGATAAGAAGGTCCGTTTGATTGAAGTCCTTCCAAGCCTCCTGCATGGTGGCCGAAAACTCGCGCCTGACGAAGCGCTGCATCTCGTCAGTCAACCGGTCGCAGGCTTCTCGCTCGCGTCTCCATGCACTGTCCTGAGAGACGGTTTGCGCATTCAGACAGCAATGCTTGTACTTCTTTCCGCTGCCGCATGGACATCGGTCGTTACGGCCAACTTTCTCACGCGAAGGCGATGACATGATTTCGAAAGTATCGCGTTCAGTCCGCACAGGCAAACTCTTCGATTCCTGCAACCGGCGCTTGGCCGAATGGAAACGCCTCACTATGCCGAGTCGCCAGGCATGCGGCCGATTCGCAACGTTCATGTTGGGTAGGCCCTCTTCCCATGCTGCTGCGGGAGGCCTTTGTTTGCTTCAACGTAGCGAGAACCCCACCTTGCACCCCCCTCGATCCATTGCGGATGCCCAATTTGCGCATCAGAACTTGGAGATGTATCGCAATCCTGGAGGGTGTACGTGAAGCAAACCTGGATAACCGTGTCGGTGGGCCTCGTGATGATGCTTGGAGCGTTCGTGGCGGGGCAGGGGCAGGCGATGCCCACCGCGGTTCGCCCGATCACAACGGAGGCCGGAATCGGGTTCTCGTATGCCCGCCCCGACATCGGACCGGCGTATGTGAAGGGCTTTACGGCCTTCGGGAATGCGATGGTTCACAATCGTTTCGGGCTCGAAGTTGACCTGCACTTTCTCAACCTCTTCACTCCCGACAATGTTGGTGAAAATATGTTCGAAGTTGGACCTGTTGTCTCCCTCATCCATGAGGACCGAATGAATCTGTATGTGAAGGCAGTCGGCGGCATCGGGCGCGTGGATTTTAAGACGCCAACCTTCTCCAATCCCCACACGGAGACATATGGCATTTACGGGATTGGTGGCGGCATCGAGTTTCGGGCCTCACAACGCATCAACATCCGCGCCGTGGAGATTGAGTAGGAGTTCTGGCCGGGTTACAAGCCGCGCGGCCTGACGCCGTTGGCGGTCACGTTTGGCGCCGCGTACCGGTTTTGAAATGCGCGTAAGAATCAATGGCTCGGACTGGGAACCAGTCCGGGCCATTGATTCTTGGATGGATCGGCGCTACTTGATGGTGACAGTCAAACAGTAGGTGGCGGAGTGGCTGATGGTGCCATCGGTTGCAGTGACCGTGTAAGTGTAGCTGCCGGGGAGTGTGGGATTGGCATTCTTGTCGGGGTACTTGCCGCTGCATCCGGTAAGCGAGATCCCGATCGTGCCAACGAGGAGAATGCCGAGGCCGGCACGGAGAAGCGCGGCGGTATGCCTGCGGCGCATCCAGAAGACGCAGCCACCGCCGAGCGAGATCAGGAAGAGAAGGCCGCTACCACCCATTCCACCGAAGCCGACCACCGTATAGGTCGATGTGGTCGTGATATTGACGGCGGTGGTCACGGCTGTTGCAGGCGCGAAGGACGCATTGACGACCGAGCATGTGGAGCCCGGAGCATTGGTGGTGCACGTCAGATTGACGGAGTTTGCAAAGCCGGCCAGCGGCGACACGGTGCTGCTGGTGCTGATGTTGTAGCCGGCAATTACGGTACCCGACGTTGGGTTCATCGCGATGGTGAAGTCCAGACCATTGCCCTTCAGATCGACGGACATCTGGCTGTAGGCGGGGGCTGCGCTGACAGGTGCCATCGTGCCGGTGCGGGGACCATAGACCGTGGGTTTGAAGGCGATGAAGATGGTGCAGGTGGAGTTCCCTGGAACGGGGTTTGCGCAGTTGCTGGTGGGCGAAAAGTCACCCGTCGCTGCAAGAGCCGGCATTGCAATCCCGCCGGGCGCGCTGTTGGTCAGCGTCACGGTGCGCGTCAGGGAAGCCCCAACGTCGACACTGCCGAAATCGAGGCTCGTAGGCGAGACAGTCAGGCCGGGGATGCCGGTACCGGTAAGATTCGCCGTCAGTGTCAGGGCGCCGGATCCGACCGAAACGGTTCCGGCGCGTGATCCAAGAGCGGTCGGTATAAACACCACCTGGAAGGTGCAGGAGGCGCCGCCTTTTACCGTCTTATTGGTGCAGCCGTCTGCAAGCACCTGGAAATCGCCAGTCGGTGTGACGGTGTCGACTGTCGTCTGGAATGTCAGATTGTTCGTCCAGGTGAAGGTCTGTGGTGCAGTGGAGAAGCCTAAAGGCTCTGTGCCGAAATCTGCCTTGAGCGGGGATAGCGTGGCCTGTCCACCTTCGTTGGTTAGTTCGAACAGGCTGTACTCCAGCAACTTCTCCTGGGGAGACATGGCGCCGGTGGGGCATTCGCCTGGAAAGGTGCCCCCACCTGCTGTTGTCTCAACGTGGTACTCGTTGAAAAGAACACGTCCACACTGATTCGTGTTGTTTCCGATAGGGGTGTCGAAGACGAACTGCAATACGGCCTTGTTCGTGTTGTCGGTCAGCCATGATTGCGTGGGCGCGTTAATACCATTGAAATCGCGCTTGATCATATCGACGTTGATCTGACCGGGAGTTGCGGGGGAAGACGCACCCACCAAGGGAAGCCATTGGGCCAGGATCTTACCTTCCGCAAAGCTGGTATCGACGGTGGCCGTGTCTGAGCTGGGTACGCCGGGGTTCTGGTTGCCGGTCCAACTCGCGACACCATCGAACGGGGTGTTCTGCCACATCCAGGTATAGCTGTAGTGGCTTGCGTAAACCCGGCCTCCGGCATTGGCGAAACCCACCAGATTGGTAAGCTCGGCGCTGGGCCGGGCGCTCGGGCCTGGTGTGCCTTCGCAAGGCAGCATCAACATGTCATAGGAGTTCAACTTGGTCGAGTCGGACATCATGGCATCGGCTGTTGTCGTTGAAGCGTCGATGCTGGCGCCCGCTCCGAAGGAGCCTTTGTAAACTTCAATGCGGCCTCCGCCGCCCGGGTTGGTGAATTCGGCGTTATCAATACCGACTTTCGCGCTGCTCAGAACGCACTCTACGTGGTCCGCCGATCCTGTGACGATGGCGATTTTGGGGATATCGCCTTCGGTGTGGTTGCGGGGCATGCGCGAGAGATTTTTATCAACGACGGTGTTCTGACACGCTGCGGCTGATGTGTCAACCGTGATCGGGCGACGCCAACGCCCTGAGGTAATGATGACGGGGAGGGTTGAGCTGACCGGCACGTCCGTGATGGTGAAGCTGCCATCTACCTTGGTAATCGCGCCTAGCACGGGCGCTCCTGGAAGTGGTCCGGGTACAGGGCAGCTCACGCCAGGATCAAACGCAGGCACCGTGGTCGTCGGTATGTACACCAGCACATTGGGTAACGGGTCGGTTCCATTCGGGGCGTACACCACGCCGCTGATCGAGGTGGTCGAACCCGCAGGGCAGCCCTGTGCGAAGACCGGGGCCGAGAGCCCAACGAGGAAAGCGAGAGAAGCGGCGAAGCAGCGCATTGGGCGAACACCGGAAGAGAAGCCAGACCTGAAGCCAAACGCGAGGGCGTTTCGTGACCGGGCGGATGGAAGGAGGGCTGTGGCAGCATTCTTACACGGAAAATTTACTCCGAGGAGACTTACCAAGGTGTTTTTCATGCGCAGGAGCTTCCTGCTGCGTGAGTCGTGGATTTTGCTGCCAAAGTTTCGGATTTCGCCGGAATTCGGGAGCGAGAGAACAGAGATGAGAGAACAGAGATCAGCCAGACCATTCGGTGCCCGGCCCTGCCGCCGATCTCTCATCTCTGATCTCTGTTCTCTCTCTTACTTCCGGGCTGCCACCTCCAGTTGGATCGGTTTTGCGGTCGCACTCACGGCCGGGTCGTAGTACTCGTAGACCTTGGACTCGAAGGTGCGGGCGCGGATGGGGAACTTCGCCCGCAGGCGGAAGCGCAGTTCCACCGTGCTGCGCGGTGCGAAGGCGTTGAAGTACAGGATGGCCTGCGTCGCGGTCAGGCTGAATTTTTCCAGCTTGCCCGTCTTCTGCTTTGCCGTCTTCTCCTGGAACTCCTGCAGGTCCTCGGTCAAGAGCTCAAAGCCCGGAGGAATGCCGAGATCGACCATGACCATATTGGCTGTTTTGGGCAGGTTGTTACGGACCGTCGCTGTTGCAGTGACAATATCGTTCTGTTCCAGCTTTGTCCGGTCGTAGGCCACACGGATCGCCAGTGTGTCCTCTTCGGAGGGCTTGGTGTCCCAGGGCAGGAAGTAACGCCCCGCGACCTGATACGCGAGGCCGCCCGAGCCTTCGAAGCGGATCTCCACCTCGTTCGCGCCGGTATCCATCACTCCCGGCAATACGAACTGATGGAACAGGTCATTGTTGTCGGGAGTGAGGACAAGCGTTTCGACCGTTTTGCCGTTGAGCAGGACTTGCGCCGTTCCGCGAACATCCGCCGACCCGATTTGCGCGGCCAGGAGCAAAGCCCGCAAGGCCATGATGGTCGCCTGGGTTGTGCCCCATGTCCCCGATGCATCTTTCTTCGACGCGATATAGGTCATCGCCTTGCGTGCGACGCCTGCCGATTGCCCCCACTTCAACAACGCCTGCACGGCTAGTCCCGTAGTTTCGACGGCCGCGCTGGTTCCGGTGGCGTAGACACCGGTTTCTTCTGAGGTCCACCAGGTCTGCTCGTCTTTCTCCACGCGCGCATCGAGCAGCCGTTGGATAGCTTCGCGAGTGAACTCGCGGTCCTTGCCATAGTCCACCGCAAAGTTAGCCAACACGGCCAGCGAGTACGAATCCACCTTTCCACTCATATGAGTTTCGAGAAAATGTTTTGCTTTCTCCAGAGCCGGGCCTTGATACCCCGTGTTCTCCAGCGCCCACGCAATGTAGGCGGTGATGCGCAGCTGATCGGAGTTGTAACGATTGGTCGCGCCTTCATTGATGAACGACGTGTCGGGCTTCCAGCTTCCTTCAGGCTGTTGTTGAGCGATCAACCAGTCGCGCGTGCGTGCGATGAGGTTGGGGTCAACGTCATACACCTTCGACATGTCGCTGAATTCCATCAGTCCGTATGCCGTGAGAATCTTGTTGGCCGGCGCGCTGCCAAACCATGAGAAGCCGCCTCCGGGCACTTCGAAGGTCAACAGGCGCTGGTAGCCGTTCGCAATGAAACCCTCCGCCTTGGCATGCACCTCGGGTGTCAGCTTCTTCGTCCGCTTCATGTAGTCCAATGCGAGGACGTTGGGGTAGGTGCTCGACGAAGTCTGCTCGAAGCAGCCGTAGGGCATACGCAGCAGGCTGTCCATGCCTTCAATCACCTGGCTCAACGGTCCGGGATAGAGGCGCACGAACACTTTGCTGGCTTCAGGAATCGCGTTAACGGGGAATTGTACGGTCTGCTTCACGCTGGTGAGGGAAGGTGTGTCCAGCCGTCCGTTGAAGACTGCGTTCTGCTCGCGGCCGTTAGGCACTACTTCAATTTCACGGACCACGATGTCCTGCCTCTCGGCCTTGCCATGCATGTGCGCGGTGAGGGTGAGCTTGAACTTGCCGATGCGGCGGGCTTCGAGTGTGTATTGCGATCCGCCTACCTGACCCGCGTCGACCGCGACGTTCTTTTCGTTGGTGTCCTCCACCAGCGAGAACCAATCTTCCGGCCGGAGTGTCAACTTCACGTCGCCGCGTTCCCCGGCGTAGTTGTAGATCGCGACAGGGATCGATACGTGGTCACCCTGCGTGAGCGTAACCGGTAGATCAAGGTCGGCAAAGAAATCCTGGAAGACCTTGAGGCTGGATGTGCCGGTGCCCAGCGCACCCGTCTTGGTCGAAGCCAGCATGGCCATGCGCCATGTGGTGATGGAGTCGGCAATAGGCACGGTGATGGTTGCATTGCCGGCGCCGTCGGTGAGTATCTCCGGATTGATATACAGCGCTTCAGGGAAATACGAACGCACGTGCGTCTCGGCTGCCGGTTGGGCAGATCTCAGATCGCCGTTCAGAGATGCGCTGGATGCTGGTGGCGGCGGCGCCATCACCGCAGCATCGGTCATTTCCATTCCCGCCATTCCTGCCATGGCCTTTGCGGGAGCGAAGGCGCGGCGCTGCATGGGCGCCACGGCGAGCGTCGCGACCGCCTCTTGATTGACGACGACCGTCTCACTCACAGCGCCGACAGAGAGCGCTCCATTCACGACGCCGCGGTCACGCGCCTGGAGGCTCATGCGAACCTCACTCCGCATGAAGCCGGGCGCTGTAATGCTCACGACATAACTTCCCGCAGATACGGCCGAAAACTCAAAGCTGCCGTTGGCATGACTAACAGCTTTGAAATGCCTGCCGTCTGCCGAGCGCACCGTCACTTCTGCTTGTGGGATCGGAGCGCCGGTGGGATCGGTGACTGTGCCCACGATCCCCGCCATGCCGTTGTTCGGTCCGCGGTCATGTTCAATCCGCATCGTCAGCGGCCGTCCAGTATCGCCGCCGGACACCGTTCCGGTCCGCGCTTCGATCATTTGTTGCAGGTCGTCTCCGGTATTGAACTTACGGTCCGGGCCGGCGCTGCTCAACATAAAATATTGCGCTCCGGAATTCCGCCAATAGGTGGCCTCATGCAAGCGGAAGGGCGTTCCCCAGGAATCGGTCATCTGCGTTCCGTTGCCGTTACGCAGCGCCACGAACCTTTCGGACAGGTCCTGCTTTCCTGGATGCTTCTGAATTTCCTCATTCATCTTCGCGGTAAGGTCGGAGACCTGCTCTTGGAACCTTGAAGCGTAGCGCTGTTGATAATCCTGGAACTTCGCTTGCGGAAGCTCACGGCCGAACTCCGTGTCGAGCTTGTTTGGACTCACGATTTCGGTAGCCGCGAACAAGGCTCTTGCGTCCAGGTCGTGCTCGCGTTCTTCGACATCAACAACGTCGTCCATGACAAGCGAGTGGATCTCGTAACGAGGCTTCATCGCTTCCTGCTCCAGATAGAAGAAGACCTTCGCGAATCCGGGCTGCTTTTCGGCGAGCGCGAATACGGCCTCGTCCACGATCTGCAGCCCAAGCGCGGCGCGAACGCCCTGCCCATGGCCATCTGTGACGCGGAAGTGGATGCGGGCTTCCGCGCCCGGTTTGTAAGCCGGCGCATCGGCTGTCGCTTCAATGCGCAACTCCTCCGCGGGTTGGACGAACAGCAGCCGGTGATCGCCGATCGCCTGCGCATCGCGCCCAAAGCGATAGACGTTGACATCCAGAGTGCCTGCCATATCCGGCGTTGCTGTTACCGCAAGCTCCGCGCGACCGTTCACGATGTCGACATCGCGTGTCATGACGGTCTGCCCGTCTTTCACGATGTCGATATAGGCGGTGCCGCGCTGCTGCGTGGAAAAGACATTCAACTCAATGCGGTCGCCGGCCTTGTAGACGGCCCGGTCCGCGCGCAGCAGCACCTGGTCGTTACCGTCACGGGTTTCCAGCGACACGGTGTTGTCTGTGCGATTGCCATGCGTATCGCTGGCTTCAACGCGCAGCGCCTCGTGTGCCGCGGAAGGCGTGTAGCGCACCACGGCGACGCCGCTCTTGTCCGCCGTCGCATGTTGATCGGGCAAACCGCCAACTTTGGCGGTGATGTTTGCGGCCGCGGCCGGTGAACCGTCTGCATAGGAAACCAGCACATACACCTGGTTTTCAAGATTGGGAATCAACGTTCCGCCCTCCGGGATCGCGGTTACCAGCAGCGCCGAAGCGCTTACCGTGACGGGCTCACCGCGGCTCTCTTCGTGACCGGAGGAATCCTTCACCGCCGCTTCCACGACTACCGGAGCCGCGCCACCCTTGAGAGGCCTTCCCGCAAAGTAGGTGGGTAGCTTGATGTCGAAGTGATAGCTCCCATCCTTGTCGGTCTTGCCTTTCGCCGAGCCCACGTCGTTCAAAGTCACATCCATGCCGGTGGCTTTCACTGTGATTTCGCCGCCGTCGACAGGTTTGCCGAAAAAGTAGTTCGCATGAACAGTGCCGGTGACGTGCTCGCCAGGCCGATAGTCACGGCGAGGCTTGCCGTCTTTGGCCGTGAAGTCGACTGCAACCTTGAACTTCGGCAACACATAGCGCTGAACGTTGAGTGCGACCTCCGCGGTGTTGGTGGGAGACTGCGGGTCGCCCATCAGGGCGCGCAGATGATAGGTGCCGAGGTTGACCTCGTCAGCCAGGGTGAAGCCGGCCGATGCAATCCCGAAGGCGTCCGTCTCCGTCGCTTTCTTGAAGACCTTGTTGCCGCGCGAGTCTTCCACTTCGAAGGTCAGCTTGCCAGGCGCTGCATGGTGGTCTGCGCGATCCAGCGCGAGAGCACGGGCATGAATGGTCTGCCCCGGCTGATAGATCGGCTTTTCCGTGGTCAGCAGGATCGAGACTTTATCTTCGAGCCGCACTGCCTGCATGCTTTCGGTTACGCCAAGCGGGGTGTCCGCGACGAAGCGAAGCTGAACGTTGCCGGTGAGCCCGGCAGGGAAGTGGAATTGCGCCTCCGTTGTGCCGTGCCGGTTGAGCTTTCCGGTGAATAGCGTGTGCGTTCCGTGGTCGCCTGCGACAAGCTCCACGCGCAGGGTGTTGTTCCCTGCGATTTCGTGTCCGGATGCATCAGTGACGATAACGCGAATCGCGGCTTCACCGCCTGTGAGATAGGTCGTCTGTCCGAGAATGCGTACAACCGGCCGCCGGAGTATCTCTGAAACCGCGCGAGTCTCCTCCAGGGGGGCTGCACCATCGTTGTAGGTGAAGCGGTAGCGCACCCGTTCCCATACGGCTTCGTCATAAGGCAGGGGCTTGGTGAAGGTTATCTCCTGATGCCACACGCCATCGCCTGCGGCAACGCCGGTGTCATGTTCAGAGCGGCCCAGAACCTGGTCGTCCGGATCGAGCACCTCGACGACGAGTTTGCCCTGGCCGGCATGTTCCGCGTGGTACGGCATGGTGAACGCGAGACCGTTGCGTGTATGCGTTGCTGCAAAGGTCTCCGCGCCCTCAGCGTCGGTGACGAACGCGCCAGGCAGCGAAAGAAAGGAAAACAGAAGCGCAACAAGCGCAAAGCGAAGTGTGTGGCGAAATGCATGCATGGCGGTGCTCCTTACGCGAGGCGATGCCTTCGCACCGGTGTTCTCGTGTTTCAAACGGAGAACGCACCGCACGGCAAAACTTGCAGATTATTTTTTAATAGTGGAAAGGACTACCTTCAGCGATGCTCGGACCAGTGCTCGCCGTCTTTGCTAAACCAGGTAGCGCCAGAGTCGGTTACGAGTTCGAAACCGTTACCTGTCACTCCGATCGTCTTGGCATGTCCAGTCCAGGAGATTTTCACAGCCTTCCATCGGCTGTTTCCGCGACGTACGAAAACCACTCCGTCGTCGTCCACTGCCAGCGTCTTCTTGCCGGCAATCTGACACATTTTGCCGGGCTTCCCGCTGGGCAACGGATCATCGCACGACGCCGTACGGCGCTCAGCCTTTGAGGGCATGACGGAAATCTGCGCAGCGTCCACCGTCACCGTCTCCGTTGCCGCGCCGACCGCAAGCTTTGCCATGACCTGCGCCACCTGGGTTTTCTGCAGGTCGAGCGTCTGGGTTTGCGACTTGAATCCGGGAGCGGCGAGTTCGAGTTGGTACTTGCCCGGGGGCACAGTACTGAAGGTGAATTGCCCGAGCGCGTTCGTGGTGGCCACCCAGGGGGCGTTGGGCTTTGTTGGAGAGCGCAGGGTTACGCTGACGCCCGAAATTGCTGCGCCACTGGCGTCGGTCACCGTCCCGGTAGCGCCGGAAAGCAGATCAAGCCGTGGCGCCGATTGCAGTACCATGCCATTCGCCGAAACTCCGGCACTGGCAGCGGGCGCAGGGCTACTGGAACGTCTCGCAACAGAAGGAGTTTGGGCTGCCTGATCTCGAAGGCCTCCAGATGCGGCAGACGCGTCCGCGACCGCTGCGGCTGGGACCGGTGCAGCAATCCCTGCTTTTTCAGTTGGGGCCTGCGGCGCCACCGCGAGCGGCCTCGACTTTGCATCCTGGGCTTGCGAAGCCTCCGCAAGTCCTGCAACAAGTTTCGGTTCAGGCAGCGCCTTTGCAGGCGTTCCCGGCGACCCGCTTGCACGGTTTTCGACGACCACCTGCTCCGGCATCCTGATGCTGGTGTTGGGCGCCTGGACAGGTGGGGGCGGTGCAGCAAGCTGTTTCGTTGCCATATCCATCGATGCCGAGACCGCCGGCACGGGCTTAGGGGGCTCCGCCTTCGCAGGCTGCGGGGATTCAGGTTTGTTGGCAACGCCGGTTGCCGGTTGAGGAGCGACCCGCGGCTGCTCACGGTTGACAGCGACTTCGCTTCCTGCGGATGGAGGCGCCGTTGGATGCGAACGCCACATGACGACCGCCACCAGCGCGCAGGCAAAGGCCGCGGCTCCAGCCAGCGGCAAAGGCCCCAACCATCGTTTCCAGAAGGAAATACGGGCAGGCTCTTGAACAACAGCGGGCGCCTCCGCTGCGATCGCTTGCTGGGCGAGAAAGATCACCTCACGGCAGCGCGGGCACTCCGCGAGATGCGCCATGGCCACCAGGCGCTCGTGCTCGGGGAGCACACCTTCCGCGAACGCATTGAGTTGGTCCGGGTCGAGGTGTCCGTGTTGGAGTGCCTGGTTCATCCTGATTCGTCTGGCCTTTGCGACGCCTTCTGGTTAAGGAACGGTGGAGATTCTGAAGTTTGCAGCAAACTTCGAAGATTGATGCCCAGGTCGCGTGGATCGGTTCCCAGGGCTTCTTCGGCGGCTTGCCGGCTGAGACCGCCGGCCTGCAGGTTTTTGAGCAGGTCCTTGCGGAGTTTCTCGGTCAGCCGCTTGACCTTGCGGCTCACAGTAGCTTCGTGCACGCGCAGGAGGCGGGCGATCTGCAAGAGGGTGCGGCCATCGAGAAACCAGGCGGCCAGCATAAAGCGCGACTCCTCATCCAGCGCGCTCATCGTCACGCGGAGCGCGCTATTGAGTTCCACCAGTGTCCTGTCAGACGGTGCGGGCACGGGCGTAGCCGCGACGAAATCTTCATGCTCCAACGGCGTTTCGCGGTGCGTTTTACGGTGGTGGTCGACATGACGCTGGGCCAGCGTGGTGCGCAGCCAGCCCATCAACGAACCTCGGCCTGAGTAGGAGGCCAGCGGCGAACGCCGTTCGCCGTCACGCTCCGTGAGACCGAACAACTCCGAGTACAACGCATCGGCAAGATCCTGACCAAGCGAACTCGAACCGGTAATAGCGACCGCGGCTCGTGTCAGGGGCTCGCGGTATTCGGCGAAGAATCGCGTCCAGGCCGCGTCTCGTCCCAGGGCGCAGGCATAAGCGACAGCAAGCTCATGAAGACGCAGTCCCCGCCAAAAGGTCTCAACCTGCGCCGGCGAAGCGTGTCTTCCGGGAGGCAGGCCGTAGTTCGCCTTTTCCCCGGATTTCAGAAGCGTATCCGCGAACTCCTCGACATTCAGGCCAAGTGGCCCGGCTTCGGCCTCGCGCCAAAGACCTTCCAGTACGTCGAACGCCACACCCGCACGGCCCGCGGCATTGGCCTGTAGCGCCAGGCTGGCGGTTGGCCCGGCCGCTGGCTCGTGAAGTCCTGCGGATTGTGTGGGTATGGAATCCACGCTCCCAATCTACGTTAGATAGATGACGAAGCTGGAGAGGAAACGGCACTCGCCAAACGAAAACCGCTTGGCTCACGACGGTCAGCGGCATACATTCACTCTGTTCAGAATGACCCGTGTTGAGAGATAGGGCCGCCGACCTGGATCTTCAGGAAACGCCACGGCGGAGGAACTCGTGGGAGTGGCACCGATGTCAGACTGGAGTGGTATAGTCACAGCCATGGAAAAACGGTTCCACATTCTGCTGTCATGCGCGCTCGCTACCGGGCTCGGCTTTCTGGGCTTGCTGGGCTCGCGGGCCCTGTGCCAGGATGGCCAGACGAGCAGCCCGCAGTTGGGGGCCACGATCCATTTCCATGCGGAAAAGGCTGGATACGTCACCCTGGTCGCCGAAGACCCGCATGGTGACCGCGTGCAGAATCTGGTATTCGATCACCCCGTGGAGCCCGGTGACAATGTCATTTCCTGGGATGGTTCTTCGCTTCATGGAAACGTTTCACCAGGAGAATACACGGTACGTGGAATCTTCCATCAGAAGATCACGCCCCACCTGCAGTACTCCATCTATTCGCCCGGGACTCCGCCGTGGCCCACAGCCGACGGCACCGGAGCGTGGCTGGCGGATCACACCGCTCCTGCCTCTGCTTTGTTTTTACCCCAGGGAAGCCCCTGGCCCACGAAGCAATCCAAGCCCATGATCCTGCTAGGCGCCGATGCCGCCGAAGCAGGCAATGCTCTGATGTGGACGAACCTCGACGGCCGCAAGCTGGGAGGCACCCGCATCCGCGGTTGGAATGGCGGTATCGCGCTGGCGCGGGACATTGGCTCGCAGGGCAATCCCAACCACGTGGCCTACACGGTGTTTGTCGCCAATCCCAGCCGTGATTTCGGCGTTGCCGATCCCGGCGGGCTGCAGCTTTACATCATTACCAAGACGGGCCTCGAGCCTCTGGCGAAAGTTACCGGCGGCATTCAGGTCCATGATGCCTTTCGTGAGCTGGTAGGGCTGGGCGTTTACAACGGCCTTCTGCTGCTGTCGAACCCCGCGGCCAACCAGCTTGTTGCCTTCGATGTGCGCGGGTCAGCGAAAACCCCGTTGGCCACCATCAACGTGGAGCACCTCGGTGGCATCGCTTTTGAGCCCGACGGCAAGCTGCTGGTTGCAACCAATGGCGCCATCAAGCGCTATGCGATTGAGAACGACTGGAAGTCCGTTCACCTTGCCGGAGGCGAGACGGTTGTGGCGGCGTCGAACCTGCAGGCGCCGAAGCAGATCCTTGAAGCGGGTGGAGAGATCTATGTGACGGACTGGGGCACGAGCCACCAGGTGAAGGTCTTCAATGCGGCTTCAGGGAAAGAAGTGCGCATCATCGGCAAGCCCGGCGGCCCACAGATTGGAGCGTATGACGAGCAGCGCATGGCTCATCCGCTGGGCATGTGTGTGGATTCGAACGGCGTGTTGTGGGTGGCCGAAGAAGACTACCTTCCTAAAAGGATCAGCCGCTGGAACGCGAAGACGGGCCGCTTCCTCAATGCCTGGTACGGGCCCACGCAGTATGGCGGCGGCGGCTTTGTCGATCCGAAGGATAAAAGCCGCGCGTACTATCCGTCGATCGGCAACCCTGGAAGCATGGGCCTGCTGGAGTTCAAGGTTGATCTGAAAACGGGCGATTCGAAACTGGCCGCGGTGCGCTACCGCTATCCCGACCCGTTGAATGATGTGATCAGCTACGGTGGGTACCCCATCAAGCCAATCTTCTTTCCCACCGACATGATCCCGGTAGGTTCCCACGGTGGCATCAGTCCCGGTGAGACGTTCTACTTCCAGGGTCACCAGTACTTCACCGACTCCTACAACACCTACTGGTACAACCAGTCGACCGTCACCACGTTATGGATTCTCGAAAACGGTGTGTGCCGTCCCATTGCGTCGGCCGGGTGGGTAGGCAGCGGCGTGCATCATTGGCCCACTCTGGATGAGCCTGAGATCAAGCGGAAGATACCCGCCGGTCCGGTCAACAACATTTTCTTCACGTGGACAGATCGCAATCATGATCACGCGGTGCAGGCCGATGAAGTCGAATTCTTCCAGACGAATGGACACGGCGCACCGGGAGTTGTCTTCCAACCCGACCTGTCGGTGATCAGCGGCGGTCCGTATCATCTGCCGCTTGCTGAAGTGGATACCAACGGCGTGCCGCGCTACGATCTGCGCCGGCTGCAGAAGGTTTCATCGACGCCCACCGAAGGCGATGTGGCGATGAGCCCGGACGGCTGGTTCGTTTCCGACTTCACAGGCTTCAAAGACGGCAAACAGCGCTGGATGCTGGCGACTCGAGACAGCAAGATCCCACCTGAAGGTCCGGGTGAGATTGAAACGCCGAAACGCATGCTGGGATACCCGGTGAAGAGCGCACGCGGCGACGCGGGGTACATGGTCGCTCGCTACTCCTACATGGGCGAGATCTATGTGTATTCCGTGGACGGCCTCCTGGTGACCACGCTGGGCGCGGATACGAGAGTGGCGCCGTTCTGGCCTTATCCTGAACATAAGCTGGGCATGGCGATCGAGGGAACCAGCTTTGACGCGGAACACTTCT
>DASYEV010000167.1:0-116890 GCA_036498835.1 Acidobacteriaceae bacterium
ACGAATGGGTTGGTTGACACCTGTGGAAGGCAATTCAGTCGTTACGCCTTGCGGGCTCCACTCCGGCCTGCGGCAGCGTGAAAGGGCACTTTAAAGACACTGTAACGACCGGGTTGAAACCCGGTCCTTCCGGTTCGTGCCTTATGGTCCATCCCACGTTCTTGCGGCTCGGGTCTTAGCAATTACCGGCGGGTAGCTCCTCCATTGAGGGCGTTCAGCCGGGTTCTTGCCTGGGCGGCTTCGGGAGAGTTGGGGAAGCGCTGAATCAGCGCTCGCAGCTCGCGGATACCGTCCTCGCGCTGCTTCAACTGCACCAGCGCCTCGCCCTTGTGCAGGTGTGCCGCGGGAATCTTCGGGTTGTCGGGATAGCGCTCCAGCAAATGGTCGTAGTTCCTTACCGCTGCGCTGGGTTTGTTGCCCTTGAACGCAATTTCACCCAGGTAGTAATAGGCGTTGCCGGAGAGATTGTCGTCCGGGTAAGCCTTGATCAGGTCGCCGAACTCCGAGGTCGCCAACGGATAGTTGGCCGCCATGAAGTCGCTGTAGGCCGTGCGGTACATCGTTGTTGCAGAAGGTCCGCTGCCATTAGCCAGGGGTGCGGGGCTGGTGGGAAGCCCTGACTCCTCCTGCGGAGTCGTAGCGCCAGCCGTCGGCGGATTGGTGTTGGCCGGCGGATTGATGTTGGCGGGAGGCTGAGTCGTGCCGCCACTGCCGGTCGACTGCGGCATATTCGCGAGTGCGCCGTTGGCCGTCTGGAGCTGGTTCTGCACATCGCCGAGCATTTTATCCATTTTCGCCAGCCGCGCCTTCAATTCGTCGACGGAATCATTCAGAGCCTGCACCTGGCCGGAAACCTGGTCGGATTTGCCGGTGATTGCGTCCTGCTGGTTCTGCATGCGCTTTTCCAGCCCGTTCACCGCGATCGACATCTTGTTGATGGAGTCGGTGGACTGCTGAACCAGGTCCTTGAGCACGCCCATGCGTTCATCATTGGACTGTTGCAGCCGGGCGATGGCGTCCTGCAGTTGCTGCACCTGGGTCTGCAACTGGATGATTTCCTTGCTGACCGCGTGGGCGGGCTGAGCGGAGAAACCGGCGACGATCAGAGCCGCGCAGGAAAGGCGAAGGATGCGTGCACGCAACATGGGTGACTCCCCATTTTGAAGTTAAGTGGCCGAAAGGCCGTGACCCCGGACGTGCGGGTCACGGCCTCCACAGCGGGTGCTACTTATCGAGCATGAACTGAGCCCGTCGGTTCTGTTGCCAGCAGCTCTCGTCCTCTTCGGTGCAGAACTGGCGTTCCTTGCCGTAGCTCACGGTGCGTATGCGGCCTTCGGGGACACCGGCACTGACCAGCGCGGTCTTTGCCGAGTTGGCGCGATTCTCACCCAGCGTCAGGTTGTACTCCGCCGAACCGCGCTCATCGCAGTAGCCGCCGATCACGATCTTGATCGCTGGATGCTGGGTGAGGTAGCGCGCTGCGACTTCGACCGATGCCTGGGCGTCCGAGCGAATCTCGAAGCTGTCGTAGTCGAAGAACACATCCTGCACAGCGGCATGGAATGCCGCTTCGCTGCCCATGTCGGCATTGGCGTTGTTTTCGTCGCCGGGGGGAGTGTTCGGCATGGTCGGGACACGCACCGTCACACGCACGTTGGCTTCGGTCGTTCCGCCATCACCGCGAGCCACGAGGTGGAAGTTGGTCGAATTCGAAGGCGATACCGTCTGGGTACCGTTCACATTGACCTGGCCGATGCCGTCAATGCTGACGCTGGTGGCATCCGTGGTGCGCCAGTTCAGCACGACCGACTGTCCGAGGTCGACCACCAGCGGATCTGCCGTGATGCTCGCGGTTGGCGCCGGAGTTGTCGAAGGCGGCAACGCATTATTCGGAGGTGGCTGCCCTGCGTCCTTTTTGTGGCAACCGGTCAGCGCAACCAGCGTGAGAGCCAGCGAGAGCGTAACGCCCCTGGTTCCCCGTATAAGCATTCCGCGTGAAGTCATCCTTATTCCCTCTCCCTTTAATGCAACCTTCTTAACCCTACGCTTTCGCGTAAAAATCTAGAGCGCTTTCGATCAGATGTGCCCTTGCCGACACCCGAGAAGGCCATTTTCCCGAGGAAAACGGCATGTGCATCGTCTTTACCCTTAGGCATTCCGATCGAAACTGAAACCGCATTATCGCCAACTCCAGTTAGGCATATCGCCGCCGGAACCAGTCAGTGCACGTTTGTTGGAGCCATCCGCATTCATGCTCATGATGCGAGTGTGCGCGGCGCGCCCATCCGGCGAATTCGCATAAACGATGTGGCGTCCATCCGGCGACCACGAAGGAAAGTCGCAGCGTCCGCCATCGTGGGTCAACTGGATCCAGCGCTTGGATGCGATTTCCATCACGTAGATGTCCTGTCCACCCGGTGCGCCCGGACCGTACTTGCGATCCCATGCAAAAGCTACGAACTGACCGTTCGGTGACCACGACGGCGAAGTTGCATAACCGCCGTCGGTCAGCCGCTGCACGCCGGAACCATCGGCATCCATGATGTAAAGCTGCGGCAGGCCGCTGCGGCCGCTGATCCAGGCGATCTGCGCTCCGCTGCGCGGGTTCCAGGCGGGGGAAACATCCGGACCACGGAAGCTCGTAATCTTGTGTGCGCCCCGTCCTTCCGCGTCTGAAACCCAGATGTCAGGATCCCCACCGCGTGACGATGAGTAGGCGAGGTGCTGGCCGTCCGGCGCCCATGCCGGCGAGACATTGGTGCCACCGGCATCGGCAAAGTTTACGACGCGGCCCAGCAGCAGGGAGAACACACGGATCTGGAAGCCGTCACGGCCCAGCGAACTGAACGCCAGGCGGCTGTTGTCGGGCGAAACGCGTGGCGAAATCGAGATAGTGCCCAGATGCGTGACGGCATGCTGATTGGCGCCGTCATAATCCATCTCCCAGATTTCCTTCTGGCCGTCGCCAACCTTGACGTAATAGATTTTGGTTTCCGCAATGCCTGGAATGCCGCCGCCGAGCCGCGAGATGATCTCGTCGGCGAAGCGATGGGCGATCTGCCGGGCGCTGTCTTCGCTGGCTTCTTCGTTGTATTGCTTGGCGAAAACCTGTGGGTACTGCGCGTTCTTCGTGTCGTCAAGAAAGCCGTTGACGATCAGGCGATTGTCCTGCGCGGCCAGGGAGCCGAAGGCGACCATGGCTGCATTCGCAGGCGGCGCCGACCACTGAGAGAGGTTGATCTCTGCCTGCAGGCCGGGCGTGCCTTGAGGGATCATACCTTTCGAAACGATGTCGAAAATACCGGCATTGGAAAGGTCATTGAACAGCGTGGCGTCGAAATCGCGTTTGAAGACCCCCGTCTTGGAGTCCGTATTACCAGGCTTGAAATCGGCAACCGCAACACGCATACGTTCCGGAGATTCGCGGTTGGTTTCGAGGTGGAACCAATCCTGAGCGTGGGCGGCAGGTGCAACGACAGAGGAAAGGAGCAAGGCACTCAGCAGGCTGAGTTTCCCGACGGCGCTGTTCAGTAAAGGTCGAAACACCATGTCTCTTTCATGGTAGACGCACCGGGTGTGGCAAATCGGTGGCTACTTCTGGTGGTAATCAAATTTGTATTCAATGGTGATGTGGTCGGCGCCTTCCGGCAGAGGCCCAAAACCATCGATGCTTCCAATCGCATGCCGCGCGGCGGAATCCAGTGAACTGGAGCCGCTGGGTGTTTCGATGTGTACATTCGCTACCGTGCCGTCTCGCAGAATGTCGAACAGGACGGTAACGCTCTTGTTCATGGAGGCGCGCGGATCGATGTCTTCCGCAAAATAGTTCTGTGTCACCTTGCTGCCCACAATGCGCAGGTAATAGGCGTATCGCTCGCCAAATGTCCGGTTCTGCACGGTGACCGTTGCGGTTCCGTCCTTGGTCTGCATCACGGATTGCGGAAGCTGTGGCGACGCGTCGCCAACGGCGGCTTTGGGCGTAGGCGGCGTGGGTTGCGGATGCTTGGGCGGTTCAGGCGTCGGGATAGGAGCAGTCTTGGTTGGCGGCTTCTCCGGAGTCTTTGCCTTGATCTTGATGTCGGTCGGCTTAGGAGGAGGCTCCGCCCGTTCCTTCGGTGGTGGCGCGGGCGCTACGCTGACGTCCTCCGATGCAAGAACGGCCTTCTCCACCGGGGGCGCCTTGGGGGGCAGCGGAATGGCATTCACCATCGAAGCCTGGATAGAGCTTACAGACGATGTGCTTTCACCCCAGTCGCGGCGATGTCCCTGCAGGTAGATGGCTCCGATCGCCACCGCGCCAATCAGGACGACATGAAGAACAATTGCTCCGGCCATCCCGCCGGAGAACTGTTCTTCCATTGCGTCCTGTGTAGCTTCGAGGCTCATGGTGGGTTAGCGCGAGAGGGGCTGTGTCACGATGCTGATGTTGTTGATGCCGGCTTGTTTGACCGCGTCCATCACGGAGGCAAAGGCGCCGAAGGAAACTTTCTGGTCCGCGCGCACATAGACCACTCGTTTGGCGGCATTGGGTTCCGAGCCCAGGATCGAGGGCAGGTCGTGAATGTTCACCGGCTTGTCCTGGACGAAAACGTTCTGGTCTTTGTCGATCGTGACCACGGTGTGCTCTTCGGTGAGCTGGCTCACGGTGCGAGTCTGGGGCACGGCTACTTCTAAACCGCTCTGCAGCACCGGCGCGGTGACCATGAAGATCAGCAGCAGCACCAGCACCACGTCGACCAGCGGCGTGATGTTGATGTCGGCCAGGGCTGTTTGCGTGCGTCGTCCCGCAGTGAAGGCCATTTCAGAAGCCCCTCCGGTAATCGTCTCGGCCAGGGCCGGGGGCCGCATTCGGCGGCGGCGCACTCAACGCGGCGTCTTCAATGCCGTTCAGCAACTCGCGGCCGAAGTCGTCCATGCGAGATCCGAATTCGCGCAACTGCGCGGTGAGCTGGTTGTATCCCATGACGGCAGGCACGGCGACGACCAGACCGGCCGCGGTTGTAATCAGGGCTTCGCTGATGCCAGGCGCCACCGCGCGCAGGGTCGCGGCTCCCGCGGTGCCCAGGCCGTGGAAGGCATCGATGATGCCCATCACGGTGCCGAACAAACCGACGAAGGGCGCAACCTGCGCAATGGTAGCCAGCCACGTCATGCGCCGTTCCATCAGCGTCAGCGACTCGCTTGCGGCAGTCATCGCGGCGCGTTCCAGGGCCTGCGGATTCGGCGGCGTTCCGCGTCCGCCACTCTGACGCTGGTACTCGTCATGAATTTCCTGGAAGACGGCGACCAGGGGGCTGGGCCGGAACTGCTCGGCAACCGCGGCGATTTCGCTCAGGCGTCCGGATTTCCGGAAGGCGCGCACAAAGCGTTTGCCCTGTGCCTGCGCGCTGCGGAACGACCGCCACTTGGAAATCATGACTGCCCACGAAAACACACTCATGGCAAGCAGGATCAGCAGCACCGCAAACGCCATGGGCCCGCTGTTATGGATCATGTCGCCAAGCGCGGAGCTGTGGGCCGTTGTAATCGGAGCAGGAAGGGGAGCGGTGCCCACGGGCGCCGCATCCTGCAGAAATAGAGCGAAGGAAAGCAGGCTCATCACGTTTAAGTGTAGCGGAGACGCGTGTGACGAACGGGCATGAGGGTGTCGAAGAGGATGCGCGTCTCCGGTCGCGAGACGGTGTTTCCTTCGCCTGCTATTCTCTCCGTTGACGAGCCCCTTATGCTGCTGGAATTGCGCGCTGAAAACTATGCGGTGATCGACCACGCCGTGGCCGTGTTCGGCACTGGCCTGAACCTGCTGACCGGTGAAACCGGCGCGGGCAAATCGATCCTGATTGACGCGCTGGTGCTGCTGCTTGGCGGCAAGGCCTCCAGCGATGTGGTGCGCTACGGAGCGGAGCGCGCCGTGCTGGGATGCGTGTTCGAAAGCACGCCCGGCGCGGAAGCCATCCTCGAAGACAACGGCATTGACCCGGAAGGTGACGAGATCCTGCTGCGCCGCGAAATCGGCGCGACCGGCAAGGGCAGAGTATTTATCAATAATCAGCCCGCAACTGTGGGTGTATTGCGGCAACTGGCCCCGGAACTGGCGCTCGTGCACGCGCAGTCGGAAACGCTGGTGGCCTTCGATGGGGCGCAACAGAGGTTTCTGCTCGACCGCTTCGGCAGCATCAACACCGAGGACGTTGCGGCGGCCTTCCGTTCCTGGAGCGACCTGCGCCGTGAAATTGGCGAGCTTCGCGGGGCGGAGCAGGACCGCTTGCGGCAGGCCGATCTGTGGAGCTTCCAGGCGAAAGAGATTGCAGGCGCCAATATTGAGGACGCGGAGGAAGACACCCGCCTCGAAACCGAGCGGCGCGTGCTGGCCAACGCCGAACGCCTTCTGACCGGCGCCAACGCCGCCCAGGAGCTTCTTTACGAAGGGGAGACCTCGGCCGAGACGCTGATCGGGGCGGCGCTGCGCCACATTGAGGACCTGGCACGGTTCGACCCCCGCTTCGTTGAGACCACGCAACAGCTTGCTTCGGCCAAGGCCGGCATCGAAGATGTCGCGGCCGGCCTGCGGGCCTTTACGGGCGAGATCGCAGCCTCGCCGGAGCGGCTGGGCGAAATCGAAGACCGTCTTGCGGCCCTGCAGCGCCTGAAACGGAAATACGGCGCCACGCTGGGCGAGGTGATTGCGTTCGGCGAAGAGGTGAGCGGGCGGATGGCCGAACTGGAAGGCCGCGATGCGCGCCTGGCGGAACTTGAAACTCAGCTAGTCAAAGTGGCGGATGCCTATCGAACTGCGGCTGGAAGTCTTTCCGAGCAGCGTCTACAGGCGGCGGCAAAGCTGGCGAAATCCGCGGAAAAGCAGATCAACGAACTTGCGATGCGGGTGAAATTCGCCGCCAGTGTAGTTGCGGAAAAGTCTGAGGATTGCTGGACCGCGGCGGGCTGGGATGCCGTGGAATTCCGCATCGCCACCAACACGGGAGAGCCACTGAAGCCACTGACGGAGATCGCTTCGGGAGGCGAAATGAGCCGCGTCATGCTGGCGCTCAAAGTGTCCGTAGAGGAAGGCGCCGCCCCGGCAGCAAAACGAAAACGTGCTGCCTTACCGCGCACCCTGGTGTTCGACGAAATCGACATCGGCATCGGCGGCCGTGCGGCCGAGGCGGTTGGCCAGAAGCTGAAGGCGTTATCGAGGGCCCAGCAGGTCCTGTGCATTACCCATTTGCCCCAGATTGCGGCCTTTGCCGACCAGCATTTCCTGATCGAAAAGTCCGAACATCGCGGCCGCACTCAGACCGGCGTGCGGCAGATGGAACGGAGCGAGCGTGTGGAAGAGATCGCGCGGATGCTCTCGGGAGCGAGCCTCACCGAGACGTCGCTGCGGCACGCCGAGCAGATGATCAGCGGAGCGATGGGATAAGTACACTACGGCGATCAGGAAAGGCCTACAATCCACACCCAGAAGCGATTTGAGGCCGGGCGTGCAACTCCACCCTGAGTCCCCAACTCCAACTGAGCCAAGGAGACCCTCCTAATGTCGGAACCCAAGAAGTGCGCTCACCCAAACTGTACCTGCGTATGCACCGACGGCAAGAAATACTGTTCCCAGTACTGTGAGGACGCCGGCCACACGCAGACACTGTCCTGCAATTGCCCGCACGAAAAGTGTGACGGTCACCTCTAAATTCGGCAAATTCTGCAAGAGCCGCCATCCGCAGGACCGGTGTCGGCACCTGCTCTTGCAACTGCGCCTTCAGGCTCAAAAAAAACGCCCTGCCAGGCACGACGGTAGAGGCGTTTTCTGCTTGTAACGCAAGGGTCTGGCGGCTTCCGGCCAGCGGTGTAAAACCCGGGCTTTGGGATTGCCTAACTGGTATACTGGGACAGTGAATTCCACCGTCGTCGACCCCGTAGAAGTTAACCAGTCAGTAAACAGCGAAGCCACCAAGCGTGTGCTCCTGCTCAAGCCTCGCGGCTTTTGTGCGGGCGTCGTACGCGCCGTGGATATCGTGAAGATCGCTCTGGAAACCTTCGGTGCGCCGATCTATGTGCGCAAGGAGATCGTTCACAACAGTTACGTGGTGGATGACTTGAGGCAGAAGGGCGCAATTTTTGTCGAAGAACTGGACGAAGTGCCGGAAGGGGCGAGGGTCATTTATTCCGCTCACGGCGTTTCCCCGGCGGTTCGGCAGCGTGCCAGGGATCGTGGATTGAAGGTCGTGGACGCCACCTGTCCCCTGGTGACCAAAGTCCACGTCGAAGCCATCAAGTTTGCCAAGCAGGGCTATTCGCTGGTGCTGGTTGGACATCGCGACCATGAGGAAGTGGAAGGCACCCAGGGTGAGGCTCCGGATGTCACTCAGGTCGTTTCGACCGTGGAAGAAGTGGCCCGGCTGGAGGTTCCCGACCCCAACAAGGTCGCGTACCTGACCCAGACCACGCTTTCGCTGGACGAAGCGAAATACATGATCGAGGCCCTGAAGCGGAAGTTCCCGAATATTGTTGGTCCGCACGCCCAGGACATTTGTTACGCTACCGAAAATCGCCAGACCGCCGTCAAGAACGTTGCTCATGGCGCGGACGTCGTGCTGGTGGTCGGCTCCCGGAATTCTTCCAACTCCAACCGTCTGGTTGAGGTTTCGCAGAACCTGGGTACCAGCTCGTACCTGATCGATAAGGCGGAAGACATTCAGCCTGAATGGCTTGAGAACGTTTCGACGGTCGCCATTACGGCGGGCGCCTCCGCTCCCGAAGTCCTGGTGCAGGATGTCGTGCATTACCTGCAGGGCAAGGGCTATGGTTCGGTCGAAGAAGTCGAAGTCATGCCGGAGAACGTGCGTTTTGGTTTGCCACCGGAGATCGTGCAAGCCATTGCCGCAGCCCCGCCGGTGCGTCCCGCAGCGAACGCCTAACCCAATGCGGTTGCGCGGAACAGTTTGGACCGATTCGCGTATTCCTTTCATCGAATGCAGGTAGTCCTACCAGTCCTCACCTGTTGAGTTCGAAACTGGAGAGTCCAAGTTACGCATGAGTGCAGAACCCAGCAATCCGAGCGCTGCCGCTAAGAAGCAGCCCAGGTTCGGCCGCCTCGATCTGGCGATGGATCATGTCATCCATGGCATCGACCGCTCAGTCGACTGGCTGCTGGGTCAGCAGCACGAGCAGGGCTACTGGTGTGGCGAGCTCGAGGCTGACTCGATGCTGGAAGCCGACTACATCTTCATGCACACGCTTCTCGGGACCGGCGACAAAGGCCGTATGGAGCGCTGCGTCAATGAGATTCTGCGCCACCAGAACGAGGACGGCGGCTGGAGCCTGTATCCGGGCGGCCCGTCCAATGTGAACTACGGCGTGAAGTGCTATCTGGCCCTGAAGCTGATGGGCTGGTCCGCCGAGCACCCGGCCATGGTGAAGGCGCGTGAAAACGTGCTTTCTCTGGGCGGTGTCGTGCAGTGCAACACCTTCACCAAGATCTATCTGTGTTCGCTTGGCCAGTACGACTATGACGCGGTGCCGGCAGTGCCGCCCGAAATCGCGCTCTTTCCTAACTGGTTTTATTTCAATATTTACGAGATCAGTTCCTGGTCGCGCGGCATCCTGATGCCGCTGACGGTTCTGTACGCGAAGAAGCCGCTGAAGAAGCTTCCGCCGGAACAGGGCATTGATGAGCTCTTCGTCGGTGGGCGCGAGAACGCGAACCTGCATCTCCGCTGGGACAAGAAGCACTGGATTTCATGGCGTAACTTCTTCCTCTTCTGGGACCGTTTGGCGCATTGGGCGGAGCGCGTTCACATTCGTCCGCTGCGCAAGCGGGCGCTGAAGAAGGTGGAACAGTGGCTGCTGGCCCGCTTTGAGAAATCTGACGGTCTGGGTGCGATCTATCCAGCCATGCTGAACGCTATCGTTGCCTTGCGCTATCTGGGCTATTCCGCCGACGACCCCCAGGTCATTCGCGCGATGGACGAGTTCGAAAAACTAGGCATCGACTGCCCCAACGGGACGCCCGACTACCCAACCCCGACCTTCCGCATGGTGCCGTGCTTTTCGCCGGTGTGGGATACGGCGCAGGTCCTTTCCACGCTGGGTGATGCTGGTCTTCCGAAAGACGATCCCCGCCTGTTGCAGGCGGCCGATTGGCTGCTCTCCAAGGAAGTCCGCCACAAAGGCGACTGGGCGGAAAAGGTTCCCAACGTGGAGCCGGGCGGGTGGTATTTCGAGTTCAATAACGAGTTCTATCCGGATGTGGACGATACGGGTGAGGTTTTGCTTGCCCTGAAGGCTGTGGATAACCCTCGTGAGCGTTATCAGCACGAGGTTGAGCAGCGGGCCATCCACTGGGTCTTTGCCATGCAGTGCAAGAGCGGTGGCTGGGCTGCGTTCGACAAGGACAACACCAAGGCGATCTTCCAGCACATCCCGTTTGCCGACCACAACGCGATGCTCGATCCGCCGACGGTCGATATTACGGGCCGCATCCTGGAGATGCTGGCGAGCTACGGCTACACTCGCCGCGACAAGCGGGTGGAGAAGGCGGTCCAGTTCATCCTCAAGGAGCAGGAGTCCGATGGCTCGTGGTTTGGCCGCTGGGGTGTGAACTACCTGTACGGCACCTTCCTGGTCCTGCGCGGTCTGCAGGCCATGGAGTACTCCTACCTGGAAGCGCCTGTGCAGCAGGCCGCCGAATGGATACGCATGGTGCAGAACACGGACGGCGGCTGGGGTGAGACCTGCGGCACGTATGACGATCCGAACCTGCGCGGCACTGGACCTTCGACGCCTTCGCAGACTGCCTGGGCTCTCCTCGGTCTGCTGGCCGCCAACGACACACGCTCGGATTCGGTGGCCAAAGGGATTCGCTGGCTGATCGAGCGCCAGCACGAGGACGGCTCCTGGGATGAGCTGATGCCGGGACGCAATGGCGAAAGCTATTACACCGGCACCGGATTCCCTCGAGTGTTTTATCTCGGTTATCACCTGTACAAGCAATACTTCCCGCTGCTGGCCCTGAGCACGTATCGCAAGGCCATGGAGCGGGAAGCAGCAGAAGCATAAGCAGGACCAGGCATCATCCTTCAACCCATTGCGAGAACCCGCGGCGGTTCGTCTGAAGCAAGCTGAAGGTTTAAACTAAACAGAGCGATCCGCGCACCTCTGACAAGGAGCAACCCAGCATGGCCGTACCCATTTCGCAGGCACTGACCGTAGCAAGCTACGTCCTGAAGCAGAAGTTCTCAGGCCGTAAGCGCTATCCGCTGGTGCTGATGCTGGAACCGTTGTTCCGCTGCAACCTGGCCTGCGCCGGCTGTGGCAAGATTCAGTACCCCGCGCACATCCTTAAGGCCGAACTCACGCCGGAACAGTGCTTCAAGGCCGCCGAAGAATGTGGCACGCCCATGGTCGCCATCCCCGGCGGCGAGCCGCTGCTGCACCCGCAGATGCCGGAAATCGTGCAGGGCCTGGTCGACCGCAAGAAGTACGTGTACATGTGCACGAACGCGCTTCTTCTCAAAGAGAAGCTGCACCTCTTCAAGCCGTCCAAGTATCTGAGCTTTTCGGTTCACGTCGACGGTGAACGCGAACACCATGACTTCGCTGTTTGCCGTGAAGGCGGGTACGACATCGCGATGGAAGGCGTTCACGCCGCTGTGGCTGCCGGCTTCCGCGTCACCACCAACACCACGCTGTTCGATGGCGCAGACCCCAACTCGGTGCGGCGACACTTCGACCAGTTGATGGATGCGGGCGTGGAAAGCATGATGGTGAGCCCCGGCTACACCTACGACAAGGCGCCTGACCAGACCCACTTCCTGGGCCGCGCCAAGAGCCGCAAGCTTTTCCGCACGATCCTGTCCAACCGCAAGAAGACCTGGAAGTTCAATGCCTCGCCCATGTTCATGGAATTCCTGATGGGCAAGAAGGACCTTACCTGCACGCCCTGGGGCATGCCGACGTACTCCATTTTTGGCTGGCAGAAGCCTTGTTACTTGCTCCAAGATGGCTACGCGGATACCTTCCAGGAGCTCATGGAATCGGTCGAGTGGTCGAACTACGGCACTGAGAGCGGCAACCCGCGCTGCGCGAACTGCATGGTGCACTCGGGCTATGAGGCGAGCGGTGTGAACTACACCTTTGGTTCCATCAAGGGCCTGATGCAGACCGCGAAGGCGATCTTCTTCGACAAGTATGACGACGCAGGCGCCACCAAACTGCTCAACGAGTGGAAGCCTGCCGGCCACGGCCCGTTGGTACAGATCGCCGATGCTCCTACCGCGGTTGTAGTAACGACCTCGCTGGAAGCCAACCTGACCAGCGTGGCGGGGGAGTAAGCGATGCCGACTGCAAAGCAGGAGCACTTGAAGATCGAGCAGTTGCAGCACGTGAACCCGGATGAGATTGAAGTCGCCGCAGGCCGCGAGCGCGAAAACCTCGAAGGCTGGATTCCCGCGCTTGCAAGCGACGCCGAAATCCGCGAGGCGCTGGAGAAAGCTTTCGACTATCGCGGCGACATCACCGTGACGCGCAAAGACGGTTCGTCGGTCGAAGGCTACCTGTACGATCGCCGTTCAGGCGCGACGCTGGCGGATTCCGTGATCCGCATCATGCCCACGCCTCCCAAAGGCACGCCTGCGGGCACTCCATTGGAGCGCATGAATATTCCCTACAGCGACATCGCTGCCTTGAACTTCAGCGGCCGCGACACGGCTGCCGGCAGGACCTTCGAAGCCTGGGTGAAGAAGTACTGGGAAAAGAAGGCGGCGGGCGAAAAGAACATTCAGATTGCGCCCGAGAAGCTGGATTGACGATGAGCCAATCGCCGGTGATCGTGCAGGATTGCGGCTGCATCGCTCTTCCGGAAGATGTCGCTGCATCGCTGGGTATGACTCCGGGAGCCGAACTTACTTTAGCTGTGGATCCGGCGAAGCGAAGCATTACGCTGACTGCACTTGAGGTATCCGGTCCGGTCCAAACGGTTCCGCTGGCAGCCTGCCCCATTCGACCATGAAGCTTTTCATCACTGGAGCCACGGGCTTCGTAGGCTCGCATGTGGCCGCGCTCGCGGCCGAGCAGGGCGCGGATCTGCGGCTGCTTTCACGCGCCAGCTCCAACCGTGCAAACCTCCCCCGATATGCCGATGTTGTGACCGGTGATCTCCGCAACCCCGAGCGATTCGCATCGGCTTTGCAGGGATGCGACGCGGTGATCCATGTCGCCGCAGACTATCGCCTGTGGGTGCCGGAGCCCGAGGAGATGTACAGGGCCAACGTCGAAGGCACGCGCGAACTTTTGCGTCTCGCGCGGGAAGCGGGCGTGCCCCGTGTGGTGTACACGAGCTCGGTCGCGACCATGGGGTTTAAGACCGACGGCACGGTCGTTGATGAAAACACGCCTGTAACGGAGGCCGACATGATCGGCCACTACAAACGTTCGAAGTGGCTGGCGGAGCAGGTGGCCATCGAGGCAGCGCGCGCAGGGCAGCAGATCATCATCCTGAATCCGACCACGCCGATTGGCTCACTCGATACCAAACCCACGCCCACGGGCCGTATCGTCGTTGACTTCCTCAAGAAGAACTTCCCGGCGTATGTCGATACCGGCTTGAACCTGGTGGATGTCAGCGAGATCGCACGCATGCATCTGGACGCTTTGCGGGTGGGCAGGCCGGGCGAGCGCTACATCCTGGGCGGCGAAAACCTCACGTTGAAACAGATTCTCGATCGCCTTGCCGCAATTACCGGACTGCCTTCACCGAAACACAAGGTTCCTCACTCGATAGCTATGGCGTTCGCGTTCTTTGACGAGACGATCACCGGCAAGCTTCGCGGCAAAGAGCCCAGAGCGACCATGGAAGCCGTCCGCATGGGGCAGAAGGTTATGTTTGCGAACTCCGCCAAAGCTGAGCGCGAACTGGGCTTCATGGTGCTCCCGGTGGACGATGCTTTGCGCGAGGCCTGCAAATGGTTTGTCGCGAATGGATATGCACCACCGCCGCCACATGCTCTGTGAGCGCAGCGTAGTCTTTGAACAGCATGTCTTCGACCGTCGCCATCCTGGCCGCTTTACCTCGTGAAATCGCGGGGTTGGTGCGTGGTGTTCGAGCTGATGAGGAGTTGCGCAAGCGTGGTGTTTCTCTTTATCGCTTGTCCGGCGCTGTGGTGGCCGCAGCCGGAATGGGAGCGGAGCGTGTGCCGTTCGCAATAGAAGCGGCTCTGGCGTCAGGCGGAGTGACAACCTTGGTTTCGGTTGGGCTCGCCGGATCATGCATGCCGGAGTTGGCTGCAGGTGCTGTTGCTGAGGCAAGCGTTGTCGTCGATGTGCGAACGAGCGAGAAGTTCAGAACCGATATGCCTGAGCCCTCAGGCCAATCCGTTGTCCTGGCAACCACGGAAGCGATTGCAAGCGTTCAGGAGAAGGCGCGTTTGTCTGCGAGCTATGGAGCCGCCATGGTCGATATGGAGGCTGCAGTCGTAGCGCGTCTGGCGCAAGCACACGGATTGAAGTTTCGCGCGATCAAAGGTATTTCGGATGCGCATGACTTCGAGTTGGCGTCATTATCCCAGTTCTCTGGAAAGCACGGCAGTTTTCGTACTGGCGCCTTTGCGCTGCACACGGCACTGCGGCCCGGGAACTGGCCCAAGGCCATGCGACTCGGGCGCGAGAGCAGTCGCGCAGTGACTGCGTTAGAACAAAGGCTTCGCACCGTGATTCACGAAGACCAGAAGTGAGGTTGTATCTCTGCTGCCACACCGCCAACCTTGGAAGTATGGAGCGCTGAAGGCGCGCCCTATACCAGCCTGGGGCGAAGCCACAGGAAAGCGGTTGTTCCAAGTTTGAGGGCTGAAAGCCCGACCTATCGTGGCGTCACTATAGGTCGGGCCTTCAGCCCTCGGATCCTCTCTTGGACTCTACCCAGGGCTTCGCCCTGGGCTGGTATAGGGCGCGCCGTTGGCGCTTGGATCTGTGTTTGCCCATGGCGATCTACGCGAAAGACGTGAGCGAACTGCTTAGAGCGGTTTGGACTATGGTGTTTTCAGAAATGAGAGTGCACTGTTTTCAGAAATGAGGGTGCACAAGCCGTTTTTCCCCAATGAAAACGGCCTTTTCTGAAGTCTGCGGGGATACGACATAATCGAAAACCGCTCTAAGGTTTCAGCACGATCTTCATCGAATCCGGCTGGGGGTTCGAGGCCAAGTGAATCGCCTCGGCGGCATCGTCGAGCGTGAAACGATGCGAAATCAGTTGGGTAAGGTCGAGCTTTCTGGAGCGGAAGCCGTCGTACACCAGGTCAATGCCTTCCTGCTGAATGGCAACCGAGGCGGAGTACGAACCCATCAGCGTCTTTTCATCCATGCAGACCGCCGCCGGATCGAACGGCGCTTCGCCGTGCTGCGTGCTTGCAAACAGCATCACGCGGCCGCCGGGGCGGATCGCATCCATCGCCTGTTGGATCAGCCTGTCCGAGCCCACCGCGGCCAGTGCGACATCCGCCCCACGGCCTTCGGTAGCCGCCTTGCAGGCGGCCACGACATCACCGCGTGCATCGAGTGGATGGTCCAATCCGAACTTTGCGGCGATCGCGTGGCGCTCGGGATACATGTCACTGGTCAGCACGGTTGCGCCGGTTTGACGCGCAAGCGCGGCCAGCAGGATGCCGATGCTTCCCTGGCCAATCACGAGCACTGTGTCATCGGGCTCCAGGTTGAGGAGCTTCACCGCTTTGAAGCAGGTGTTCACGGGCTCAATGAACGCAGCCTGTTCGAACGGGATGTCATCCGGGACGCGGATCAGGCCGGCTGGCGTAACGCCGTCGCCGACGATCCAGTCCATCACGCGGATGTACTGTGCGAACCCCCCGCCCGCCGCAGAGCCCAGGCCCGCAGTTGTTCCCACGAGCTTGTAGCGCTCGCACTGCGCGAAGGTCTGCTTGCGGCAATAGAAGCACTGTCCACACGGGATGTGATGAAAGGCCATCACACGGTCGCCCACAGCGAATCCACGAACGTTTTCGCCGACTGCGGCAATCGTTCCGGCCATTTCATGACCGAAGACGCGAGGCGCGGAGTGTGAGCCGGTATGAATTTTCTTGAGATCGGTTCCGCAGATGCCGCAGGTATCGATGCGGACCAGGACTTCACCCGAGCCGATTTCAGGTACGGGAAGCTCTTCGGTGCGGACGTCGTCAATGCCGCGGTACACGGCGGCCTGCATGGTGCTGGGTACGGATGCCATCAGGATCTAGTTTAACTCCCTCGAAAGAGAAATGCCCCATTCTCGCCAGTCGATCGGCGGAGAACAGGGCATTTTCGCGTTGCGTGGTTTTCGCTCGGTATGGAACCGCTTGTTCTAAGTAGTGTTGTCCGGAATCAAGCGGCTGGTGGAAAGATCGTTCGCGATCATCTGGAAGATCTGATTCAGCCCTGTCGTGGAGTGCGCGGCGGAAATGCAATCGCTGGAGCCGCCGGTCGCCGTGTAGTCGGAATAGAAATTCGCGGCGGAGGAGGCAAGCTCTCGCACGGTCTGACATGGAGTGATGGCGCCATTGTCTGTGGAACAGCCCGAATCGGTTGCGCCATAGGCCACCGAATACACTTTGATGTTGTAAGTAGAGCCAGAGGCGGCGAGCGTCACGGCCTGCTGACACTGCTTGACGGTCGACGCATAGGTACCTGAACTGTGCGACGCATTCGGCATCACCGAGCTGGGTGCGTTCATGTCGCCATCAGTAAGGATCACCACAACACTTTGGCGGCTGGGGTCGGAGGACTGGAGGTTGATCAGGTCCGTTCCGGCCGCGTACATCGCCCCGGCCACGTAGGTCCAGTTGTTCAGCGCCTGCATTCCTACGCAGCCCGATTTGCCGTGGACTGCCCTCACAAGGTTGGAACTTGTATTCAGCGACGTGCTGCTGGGCGAGGTCTTGTAGTCGCTCGAGTAGTCGATGACCTTGTAAATCGGCAGCGTTGGGTCGGTGTAGTTGTTCGCTCTGGGCACCGTGCCGGTGCAATCGTATTCGTGTACGACCTCGCTTGAATTGAGCAGTGGTGGGAAGGTATACATCGCCACCTTATCGACAGCGTTCGAGTAGTTTCCGTTGCTGGCGGTTCCGCAGTTGCTCTGCTCAGGGGGGCAGGGAGTAAGGTTCTGCAACAGCACCTGGACCCCGGACATGGCGCAATTCATACGCGTGTCGCCGCAGTTGGAGTCCGAGTCCGTGTCATTCATGGAAGGTGTCGTATCCACGATGACAGCGACGTTGTAAGGCTTGCGTTGCGAGCCTTTCATCGCCGCGGTCGCAACCGAACCAAGGGTAAGGGTTGTTTTACCCAGAACCGCCATGAACGTAAGGGGCAGCACGATCTGCTGCTTGACCTGGACGGCGTTTCCTCCGCCCGCGTTGGAGCAGGACTGGCCCTGTGTGGTGAGGGTGGAGAGGCACAGGATTTTGGGATAGCCGGTCATCATCGTGACATTCGGCAGACTGCCGCGCGCGTTCTTGTTGCCGGCTACGGCGCTATACGTGGTAGCGGTGGCGACGGCGGTTCCGGCGGTGATGGTGGATGCACCAGCCAGCGCAGCCGCGTCCGTGGTGGCCTGCAGCTCTTTGTACACGTAGTAGGCTCGAGCCACGTCGATGGTGAAGCCGGTCATGCCGAACAGCATGATCATCATCGCGGCGAGGACTACGGTGCTCTGGCCGGATTCGCTACGGCGGAAGTGAGAGATCAACTCGAGAAACCGGGCGCGCATTATTCCACCAGCTCCGAGTCCTGCGCGGTCAGCACGCAGCCAGGCAAAACATTCTTGTTGTAGACCTGCAACACGCAGGGATAGGTGACGACGATCTTTGCGGTGGAGTTTTGCGCAAGGTTGCCGGCCGCGCCTGTGGTCGTGCTGGTGCTGCTGCATGAAGCGCCGTTATAGGTCGTTCCATTGAACACAAACGAAAACGTAAGGCTCGAGGTCTTAAGGAATGGCGCGGCTCCGTAGACCGTGTTGGCCGCCAGTGCGCATGGATCGGTTGTCAGGCCATGGCTGAACGCGAGTTGACGTGCGGCAGAGTTGGTCGCGTTGGTCAGCATCAGGTACTGGTTCATCGTGATGCCGAAAGACGTGATGCCGGTCACGATCAGCAGCATGATGGGAAGGCACAACGCGAACTCCACGAGGGATTGGCCCTGTTCACGTTCGCGGGAAAAAAGTTTGCTCAACCGGCTCGTTGTCCGGGATGATCGAATTGCGGCAAACCATATCGTTCCAGGTTGACGACGCATAATGGTTACCTCCGCCATCCGTCTGGGTGGCGCTCTCACTGTCTAGTTAACGGTTGAGAAAGCTATGTGCTAATACGTCGTTTGGGGTAGCCATGACCGTGAATGGGTCAGCCCTGCCACCCGGAGGTAACCATTGCACAGGAAACGGGACTTACAGCCCTGCTTTGTGCGTGTTACGACGTATTTTGGAGCGACAAAAGGAGCCCTGGAGCGGTCGAGTTCAGACCTGGATGGGAAGCTCCGTACCGGTAACGAGGGAACGGCGGCGAATGAGATGTTCGGAGAGTTTGGCCAGCCAGAGTTCCCATGGAAACGAAAATAAAGCGAAGCGCAGCCGCCAGCGAATGGGCGTTTGAACCAGCACACTGACGACCTTGTGGAGCAGCGAGCTCTCTTTCGAGCGGTGGAACTGATTCAGCAGCAGGAAGTAGGCGAGCATACGCTCCATGCGGTCCAGTTCGCGGCCATGGAGCCATGGCAGAAGGTTCACACCGAGCGGCATGGTCGTCCAGCCTTCCAGGGTCTGCGGCTCTTCGATGCCAAGTTCTTTAAGCTGAGGCCAGATGGGAATGCCGGGATAGGGCGTAAAGATATTCGGCGAGAATTTGACGTTGCGAAATTTGCGTCCGATGTCTGACATGGTCCGGAACGTAGTCAGGCGGTCGGCTTCCGTTTCACCGGGGTAGCCGAAGATGAGATTGAAGGTGAGGGTGATCCCGGCCAGCGATGCCTTGCGCGCGGTTTCGTACATCTCGTCCACGCGCTGATGACGCTTATTCATCAGTTTGAGCACGGATGCCGAGGTCGACTCCGTACCGAAACCCATGTGGCGCACACCGCTGTCGGCAAGAAGCTGCACTTCTTCCTGGCTCATGCGGCAGATGAAGTCGGTGGACGCCTGGAAGGTCCATTGGAACCTGACTCCGGAGTCGCGTATACCGCGGGCAATAGCCAGCGCGCGCTTCAGGTCCACGGGAAAGTTGGAATCGAAGAGTGCGACGTGGGTAATGCGGTAGCGCCTGACTAACGAAGTAAGTTCCTCGACAACGTGTTCCGCGCCGTAGGCGTTGAACTTTCGCTTGTAGACCACCATGTCGGTGCAGTAGTTGCACGCGTAGGGGCAGCCGATGCTGGTGGCATAGGCAAGCTCGCGTTTCCCGGCGGAGCGCTCATACGCGTCGTAGTCCACAAGGTCGAAAGCCGGCGGTGCAAAGGTGTCGACGGGCTGCACGCGGCGGTCGAAATTCTGCACGACGCGGCCTTTGTTCTTCCACGAGATGCCATGGACAAAATCCAACGGGGAGCGGGACGCCAGTGCCGCGGCCAGTTCAACGATGGTGAGCTCTCCCTGGCCTCGCACGACGACATCCACATACGGTTCACGAATGGTGGAATCGGGAGCCAGCGTCGGATGCCAGCCGCCGAAGACAACGCAGGTGCTGGGCGCATGCAGCTTGATCAGTCTGGCAGCTTCAATCGCTCCCAGGATCATGGGGCCGGTGAGCATGGAGACGCCGAACAGAATGGCATCCTGCGATTCGTCGACGATCCGAGTCAGGTGATCGGGGTCGATCGCAGCATCGATCAGCACAACCTGAAAATTGGCTTCGCGAAGAGAACCGGCCAGCGCAAGCAAGGCAAGCGGCGCTCCGAGCGGCGGCCCATCATAGGGCGGGTAGTACAGGACAACCTTGCCTCTGGATGGACCCGAACGTTCACCGCGCGCGGATGAGGGTTCAGTCCGCGGGAGGATGGTCAGTTCGGCTGTCGGGACCGAGCCCTGCATACTCCTTTAGCTTGCGTGGAAGCGCAGGAAAGGGGTGTCAGGTAAATGTCATTTGTTTGTCGTGACCGTGGCGAGGCGAAGTCACGGATTGCGGCGCAGAAGCAGCACGCCGGCGATGAAGAATGCCGCACCCGCACCCCCGAGCAGATAGATGCCGTGCCGATAGGCCGACTGCACCTGCGGCGGGGTCGCCTGGGTGGCGTCAAGACACTGCGCGCAGCCCTGAGCGAGGACCGGCGTTCCGGCTGCGGCCAGGATCAGCCCAAGGAACACAGGGACCGTGATTCGAGCCACTGGCCATTTCCGCTGCTGCGGAGCGGCGATCACTGCCCGTACTCCAGCAGCAGGAAGAGAAGAATCCAGAGGAACCCCATGGCGTGCCAGTACCAGGCCGTTGTGTCGACGAAGACCTGCCGGGTGGCGAACTGGCGTGCACGGCGTAGAACGATGAGCGCGGCAATCAGGGCTCCAACACCCAGCAGCAGATGAATAGCGTGCATCGCGGTCAGGATGTAGAAAAAGTGGCTGCTGGGATTGCCCCGGAAGTAGGTGTGCTGGGCCGCAAGCTGATTCCACGCGACCCATTGTCCGGCGAGGAAGACGCTGCCCAGCAGCAGAGTGACGGAAAGCCAGATGGCCGCGCGCCTGGAGGTTGGGCGGCCGTAGCCGAACCATTCATCCAGGGCGTCATTTTCGCGAAACATGCTGCGGCGGGCAAACTCCGCTGAGATCGAGCTCAGCAGGAGGACGGCGGTATTCAGCCAGAGGATGGAAGGGATGGCGGTGGGCAGCCAATCGTTAACCCAATGGCTGTAAGCGTCGACATGGGCATTGGCCTTGCGTACGAAAAATGTGGTGCCGACCGCGACAAAAAACATGAAGATCGCAAAAAGCCCGAAGAAGAGACCGGCGCGAGCCCGGTTCAGCCGTTCGCGCGGGCCTCGGCGGCCCTGGGGCTGATCGTTCCAATTGTCACCATCGCCGTTGCCGCCCGTGCGTTTGTCGTTGGGCGGACGGCGGCCGGAACCATTGTCGCCTTCGTAGAGATCGTCATGGCGGCGGTCGAGCTCCGGTGGTGTGGTGGTAGTCGGCATCGCGAAAGGCCGCAGAGCCTGGTCTCAGCTTATCTTGAGCTTACTCCGGCGGATGAGCTTCTGATTCCCACTGAGGGGTGAAGGTTTCACCGTTCTCGGAGTAATGACACGGACCGCGATGGACGACGGCCGCAGTTGATTCCGCAGACGCATTTGCGGGAGCCCATTCCATGGTGGTCGCAGCCCATGGATTTTCTGCGGCATCAGTCGGCCGCAGAAGCGTACGCACGAGGTTATAGAGAAAGGGCAACTGCGCGCAGAATAGGAACAGAGCCGCGACGGTGATGTGCTGTTGCAGGGGCATGGTGTTGCCAAGCAGCCTGCCCGCCGGGCCTGGAATGCCTGTCAGTTGCGCGTAGTGACGAGGCTCACCCGCAAGTCCGGTCAGGTGCATGGGCAGGAAAGTGGCATAGGCGCCCAGGATGCTGGCCCAGAAATGCAACTTGCCCAGAGGTTCATTCAGGGTGCGCCGGAAGACGAGCGGGAACCAGTAGTACGTCGCGCAGAACAGGCCAAAGATGCCCGCCATCGCCATGATCAGGTGAAAATGCGCCACCACGAAGAACGTGTTGTGGAGATACTCATCCAGGATGGGCTGGGCAAGGATCGGCCCTGTAAGCCCGCCCGCAACGAACAGCGAAACGAAGCCCAGCGCGAAGAGCATCGCCGCAGGCAGACGCGGCCGCGAACCCCATACGGTCGCAAGCCAGGAAAGCACCTTCGCGGTGGCCGGAATCGCGATGGCCATGGACGAGAGCGCGAACGCCGTTCCCGCGAATGGATTCAGGCCGGCGACGAACATATGGTGTCCCCAGACCAGGATGCCCAGCAGGCCGATCAGCAGTGTGGTCGCGATCATCAGGCGATACGCGAAGACCCGGCGCCGGGCGAAGTTGGCAATCACCATGGAGGTGAGGCCCATTCCCGGCAGGATCGCGATGTAGACCTCGGGATGTCCGAAGAACCAGAAGAGATGGAGCCACAGCAGCGGCGAGCCGTCACCTTGAGGCTGCAGTAGCACACCGTTGATCAGCGTCCCGCTGGGGATGAAGAAACTGGTGTGCAGGTGGCGGTCGCAGAACAGCAGCAACAGCGCCGCGATCAGGACAGAAAAAGCGATCACGCCCAGCAACGCCGCGGTAAACCATCCCCACACCGTGAGTGGAAGCCGCTGCCAGATCATGCCCTCGGCGCGCAGCTTGACCACGGTTGTGAGCGTGTTGACCGCGCCAAGTGTGCCGCCGAGCGCGAAGAGCGCGATGCTCGCGAGCCAAAGATCCAGCCCGAGCCCCTGGCCGGGACCGGCGAGTGCCGATGCCGAGAACGGGGGATAGGCCGTCCAACCGGAGATTGGTGAGCCTCCCGGAACAAAAAATGCGGAAAGCAGTATAGCCAGCGCCAGGGCAGTGATCCACATGGCTAGAGCGTTGATTTTTGGGAACGCCATGCGTGTGGCGCCGATCTGCGCAGGCAGAATCAGGTTGCCGAAGCCCGCCTGCGGCGCAACCGTGAGCACGAAGAAAAGCATCAGTGTGCCATGCATCGTGACCAGGGCGAGGTATTCCTCAGGCAGAATCGGTCCGTGCAATGGCAGCGGCCAGTCCGGCCATGCGAGATGGGTCCGCATCAGCAGAGAAAGCAGGCTGCCGAGAATGACGGCAAGGGAACTGATCGCCAGGTAACCAAAGCCGACGTTGCGATGATGGGTCGAGAAAATCGCGCCTGTCATGCGAGCCAGCGTCTGTATCAGCGATCGGCGGAAAGCGGGCTTCGATGCCTGGGCGGAGGCGTTCACTGGTTGGCTCCGCTGGTGTGCGCGCGAAGCCACGCTTCGAATTCAGCCTGCGTGGCGACCTGCAGGGTCGCCTGCATGCGGTAGTGGCCAAGGCCGCAGACCTGGGTGCAGAGAATGGCATAGCTTCCGGGCTGCGTCGCCGTGAAGTGGATGTGGACCGTTTCGCCGGGAACCGCGTTTTGCTTCAGGCGCATCTCCGGAACGCTGAAGCCGTGAATGACATCGAAGGAGCGGAGTGCAAGATCGACCTCGCGTCCGGCGGGCAATACCAGTTGGCTTGCGACGATGTCATCGTGGCCGTGATCGTCCTGCGGATCCAGCCCGAGTGGATTGCCTTCACCGGGTGCAACCAGCTTGATGGATGTACGCCCGAAGGTCTGATCCACGCCCGGATAGCGGAAGTACCAGGCAAATTGCATGCCTGTGGCTTCTACCTGAAGCGCGGTGAGGTCGGCGCCGGTGTATCGTTCCGCAGCCCAGAGTTGCTGCGCGCGAAAGGCCAGAAACGCAAAAAGGCAGGTGAACGCGAGCAGCGGAACGTATTCAAGCACCAGCTTGTGAACCGGCCGATGCGAGCGGCGGCGCAGGGCGAGTGCGGCGAACAGCAGGATGTGCAGGAGCGTCAGCAGCGCGAGCGCGAGCCAGAGGTTGAACAGCAGGTGCGTGTCGAGGTGCGAACCGTGCAGCGCAGCGTTCGGCGGCAGATGCCAGAAACGCGAAGCCGGCTGCGAGGAGGGCATGGAGTGATTGTATGCGGGCGAAATGATGTTTTCTTCTCTTTGCCCGCCACCACAGTGGGTGCCCCATTCATGCGCAAGCTTTTGGCGCATGAGTGGGCCTCACGGAGACTAGTGCTTCGCCGCTTTCCGCACCATCTCCAGAAACAACGCATGGACCCGGGCGTCATCGCTCAACTCGGGATGAAAGGTTGCGGCCAGCAAATGGTCTTGCCGGACCAGCACAGGATCACCATTGCGGCGGGCAAGAGTCTCGACGTTGTCTCCCGTGCGGCTGATGCGTGGAGCCCGAATGAAGACCATCTCCATCGGGCCGCCGGGAAGCTCGGTTTCAGAGTTGAGGATCACGGAGTCGTTCTGTCGGCCATAGGCATTCCGTTCCACAGAAATATCCATGACAGCGAAGGAACGTTGCGCGGGGTTGGTGACCTCGCTGGCCAGCAGGATGCACCCGGCACAGGTGCCGAAGGTTGGTTTGGTCCGCACGAAGTTGTCGAGCACGTCATAGAAGCCGGCGCGCTCCAGGTGCTTGAGGAACGTGGTGGACTCTCCGCCGGGAATCACAAGCCCGTCGAGCCCGTCGAGTTCCTCGGGTTTGCGTATGAGCCGCGTCGTGGCGCCCAGTTCCGCGAGCCGTTTGGCGTGGACTTCAAAAGCGCCCTGAAGGGCCAGAACACCGATGGTGGGTTGTGCAGTCATTCTTGGCCTTAGTTTAACCGTTCCCGTGGGCGGCTTTCGCTTCTTTCAGTTCTTCGCGAAGCCGTTCGATTTCGGCTTGCATGGAAGCCAGGCGCTGGCCCACCGGACTGGCCAGGATTTCCTCGGCTGTCCAGCGCGGCGTGATGTGCTGCGGGCAGTTCCAGTCGAAGGCTTCCACGCGTATGCGCACCACGCGTTCGGGCTTGGTTTTCGGTGGCAGCGTGAGGTCTGTCTTCCACTCTGGAGCATCCGCCCAGGGGAGGAACTCGGCATGGCCCAGGATCTTCAGCCGCGTCTGGTGCGGGTAATCCATCAGGAAGAGCGCGACCTTGTCGCTGGCGCGGAGATTGCCAAGCGTGATGTATTGGCGGTTGCCAGTGACATCGGCAAACGCGATGGTTTTGTCATCGATCACTCGTAGGAAGCCGGCAGGCCCGCCGCGATGCTGAATGTAAGGCCAGCCGGTTTCACTCACCGTGGCCATGTAGAAGCTGTCGCGCGCGGCAATGAACTCCTGTTCGTAGTGCCCAAGCGTGTCGTTGGGAAAGCCGCGCTCATTGAGTTTCTGATTGGTAGCGCGTACGCCCAGTTCGGTTTGTACCTCTTTGACCGAAGGCGTGAACGTGAGGGTGGAGAATGCGTGCGGCATCGACAGTTCTCCTTTTGGGCGGATCCTTGTATCGGATTCCGCCAAGGGCCTTTCCGATGCAAAACCAGTGACTTGTGGGGGCGAGGGGACACGCGATCAATGCCGGGTGGAAAACATATCCCTGATTCTCTGGTCGGCAAGAGGGTCACGATTCAGGTGGAATGTCGGGAAAGAACGCGATCTTTCGGTGACCTCGACCTTCCTGCATTCTGCCGTGTATCCGCTGGCGATGACGCAGACATCGTAGAGGCCTGGATGCACGTGCGCGACATATTGGCCAGAGGCGCGGCTCATCACGTTTCCACGGCTTACACCATGATCCTCGAAGACGTTTGCTGAGAGTTCGACGTAAAGGTCGCGCTTATAAATAACCTCTGCGTTTGAGATCGGGACACCCTTCGCGTCCAGGACACGGCCTTGAACGCTGATGAACGATTCAAGCACTAACGCTGCACAAATAAAGAAGGTATTCATGGTTCTCCCTCGCAAATCCCTGTCTTGCAATGGGGGCCCAAACCTGCAAAACAAGAAGGCGCGCCATTATGGCGCGCCTTCTGACTTGTGACAGCTCTACCAGCCGCGGGTTTGCATGCGCTGCGATTCTTCGATGGCTGCAGCGGCCAAGCCCTTCATGCTGCCCAGCATCGCTTCGCTGGCTTCCGCGACGACCTTGGGGTCGTCATAGTGTGTGGCTGCCAGCACGATCGCCTTGGCGCGAGAGATGGCTTCGGCGTGTTCCTTGTGTCCGGGCGTAAGGTCCAGAGGCGTGGCGCCGTCCTTCATGAAGATGCCTGAACCCACAAACACGGTTTCGGCGCCCAACTGCATCATCAGGGCGGCGTCCGCCGGTGTGGCAATGCCACCCGCGGAGAAGTTCGGTACGGGCAGCTTGCCGGCCTTGGCGACCATTCGGACCAGTTCATAGGGCGCCTGCAGGTTTTTCGCGGCGGCGTAGAGTTCGGTGTCGTCCAGCACGGTGAGGGCCTTCATCTCGCGCACGATCGTGCGCATGTGGGTGACGGCGTGAACCACGTCGCCGGTTCCGGGCTCACCCTTGGTGCGGATCATGGCCGCGCCTTCGGAGATACGGCGCAGCGCTTCGCCCAGGTTTTTGGCGCCGCACACGAAGGGGGTTGTGAAGGCGTGCTTGTCGATGTGATGCTGCTCGTCGGCCGGGGTCAGAACCTCGGACTCATCGATAAAGTCCACGCCCAGTTCCTGCAGAACCTGGGCTTCCACGAAGTGGCCGATGCGGGCCTTGGCCATGACCGGAATCGACACGGTGGCCATGATCTCTTTGATCAGCTTGGGGTTAGCCATGCGGGCGACGCCACCCTCCGCGCGGATCATCGCGGGCACGCGTTCCAGGGCCATCACGGAAACCGCTCCCGCCTCTTCGGCGATCTCGGCCTGGGCCACGTTCATCACGTCCATGATGACACCGCCCTTTAACATTTCGGCCAGGCCGGTCTTGAGGCGAAGTCCGGTTGGGCCGGCGCCGTTGTTGTCGTGGTGTGCCATGGGTAGACCTCCGCGAGCGACGTATTGGATAGTCGCTGCAACAGCCAGTTTAGAGCATTTCCCCCGATGCTGCGCTGTCGGCCGGCGATCTGGAATGCCGTTTGCTTGAGAAAAATCAGAGTGCGCCTTTTCGCCCTTTCCACCCCATTGGACGACTTGCTCAATCAGCCTGCGCACGCACCTTTAACCGAATGCTTCTTGCTATTCGTCTGAGGCTGCGAAACAATCCCACTACGCTTATGAACACGAATTCCTTGCGTCGCTGGGTAGGCTGGGGCTCTTCGCTCTCCGCCGGTTTGTTGGGTCTTAGTTGTGTGGTTCCTTCTGGGTTCGGCCAGCGAGTCGCGCTACGGGTGCAAGTGCCGGCGTTGCCCGCGTCCGCCGCGGACCTGGGAACTCTGCCGCAATCGGAGGCTGTAGGCGCAACGCTCTACCTTGCGCCCGCTCCGGATCGCGCGGCGGCGTTGAAACAATATTTGACCTCCGTCCAGACACCGGGAGACCCGCTGTACCGCAGTTGGCTGACGCCCGCGCAGTTTGGTCAGAAGTTTGGCGCGACCGCGGATCAGACCGCTCGCGTGACTGCGTGGGCTCAGGCCAATGGACTTGCGGCAACCGTGTCCGCTTCCGGGCTGCGCGTTTCGCTTTCCGGTACGGCGGCGCAGATGGAAACCGCGCTTGCTCCCGGGCTTCATTCGGTGCAACTCGCAGGCACCGTCTACACGGTCAATACCGCGGCGCCGGCCCTTGCGCCGAGCGTGGTGAATGATGTCCTCACGGTAGACGGGCTGAGTACGCTGCCATCCTCGCATCCCATGACCGTGGCGAGCGCCGCAGGCAGCGCAGCCGCGGACGATCCGCTGGCGGCACTCGGAACCGTGGTGGATGCGAATGGAAGCCGCGTGGTGTCCATGAGCGGCGCCAACTGCGTGGGGGATTTTGACGCGCCGTCCCAGGCCGCGATGCACCTCCTGCTGCAGCAGGCTAGCGTTCAGGGCATTACGATGCTGGCGACCAGCGGTTGTGGCGCGCGTGGCGCGTCGGCATTCCCGGCCATGTATGCCGAGGTGACAGCCGTTGCCGCTGCGCCGGGCATCACGGTCCCGGCGAACGCCACACTTACGGAAGCACGCCCTTCGTGGCAATCTGCCGCCGGCCTGCCTGCAGACAATTTCCGCCATGAACCTGATCTGACCGCCAGCGATTTCGCAGCCCTGACAAGGACGGTGAATTCGATTGTGGCTTCCTTTCCCGCCACGGCCGATGGCACGCCCGCTCGTCTGGGAAACATCAACGCGACCTTGTACGCCATGGGACCGATGAAGGGCCTGTACACCCAGCCGGACAACGCACCCGCCGGTACATGGGAGCCGGCAACCGGTCTCGGCCTGGTGGATCTCGACAAGCTTGCCCAGTTCTTCCCGCACGGTACTCTGGGCGTCAACGTTTCGATTGACGTGCCGCCCTACTATGCTCCCCACGGTTCGGCGTTCACCTTCACCTCCGTGGTGAAGGATGTTTCCGGCCAGGGCGGCGGTGTAGCGCCCAGCGGCACGGTGACCTTCACACTTACGGGTGGATCGTTGGGCAAGGTAACGTTGCCCCCCGTCACGCTCTCTAACGGCACCGCAACGCTTTCCTACAACCAGCTTCCGGGCGGCACCTACCAGGCGAGCGCCACCTACAGCGGGGACGGCACGTATGCTACCGGCTCCAGTGGAACGGAGACGGTCACGGTCGCGGCGGAACAGATTTCCCCAACGGCTACTCCGGCTGTGAGTTCAACTCCGCTGGGTGGGACTATCTCCCTGCTCGTAACGTTGAAACCGCCTTCGGGCATTGGAACGCCGACCAGCAATGTGACGGTGCAGCCCAAGGGCACTCCGGACACCAATACCTACACCAAGGCCGTGAGCGGTTCAGGTGGGGTTGCAACGGCAACCGTACTGATGCCTGCAGTCCAGGCCGGCAGCGACACCTTCCTCGTGACCTGCGATAACTCCGACCCCAGTTTCAGTTGCGCTCAGCCTCAGGTCGCCATCACTGTCGGGAAGGTGACGCCCGCGGTCAAGTTAACTGTGAGCGGTCTCACATCCTCGAGCGTTACGCTGTCGGCCACCGTGGTGGGAGCGGGGAACGGCGCGCTTGCGCCGGGCGGCAATGTCACCTTCTACAACAACGGCAATAAGATTCAGCCGGCGACACTGGACGGAAACGGCCAGGTCTCCATTACGCCAACCAACTTTTTCTATTCCGCCACGGCGAACAACTTCACGGTCGTTTATGACGGTGACAATAATTACAACGGCAATTCGTCCACCAACACACCCACCGGGGCGATCGCCACGACGACGGTCGCGAGTGCGTCGGCAACCTCGGTGCCTATCGGCGGGACCGTCACACTGATTGCCACGGTGAGCCCGGCTACCACGAGTTCCTCGACCATGGGCGGCACCGTAACGTTTACCAACGGCGGGTCAATTACGTTCTGCAGCGGCCCGGTGACCAGCGGGGTAGGAAGCTGCACCGCAACCTTCACTGCGCGCGGCATAAGCGGCATCATCGTCGCGAATTACAGTGGCGATGCCAACTTCGCGGCCAGCAGCAGCACCAACAATCTCCAGATACAGACAGTTCCAGGCAATACCGCGACAGCGATTGTGGCTTCGCCTGCGACTCCAGTGGCCGGTCAGGCGACGATCTTTACCGCGACCGTGACTGCAACCAACGGTTCTTCGGGTTCTGTGCCCATCACGGGTCAGGTAGCGTTTTCGGTGAACAACACCGTCGTCGCGAGCCAACCCATCACCAGCGGACAGGCGACCTATTCGACGACGCTTGCCAATGGGACGGACACTGTAAGCGCCGCCTATTCCGGCGACTCGAACTGGAATGGAAGCCAGTCGCCAACCTTGACCTACAACATCGGCACCAGCGGCTCGGGGTCGGCAAGCACCATAGTGCTTACGACCAACACGGACTTTGCCGTGGCCGGCACCAACATCATCATGACCGCCACCATTACCCAGCCGGCCGGCAGCACCAGTTCGGCGCCGCTTTCGGGCAGTGTGACGTTCTATGACATGTACAACTCGCAGACCATCCCGCTGGGCACCGTAAACACGACCTCCAGCGGTCCGGCAGTAGGAGTGGCGCAATTCAGTTCAACCGGGCTGAAGCAGGGAACGCACCTGCTTTATGCGGTGTACTCCGGCAACGGCACATACTCCTCGCAAACGTCCGCGACACACACGGTGGTTCTGAGCGATTACTCGGTGACCTTCTCCCCGCAGAGCATCACGCTGGTGGCCGGTTCGAGCGCATCGTCCACCGCAACCGTGAATGGGCTGAGCAGCTTTGGCGGAACCGTGAAGCTGGCATGCGTGCCTCCGTCGGGCGTCGGTATTACCTGCAACTTCAGCCCGAGTTCGATTGGTGCGGGCGCGACCTCCTCGCTGACCGTCACCACGCAGACACTGTCCAAGGTGGATAACCATCCGCTTCTGTTGCGTGGAGTTGCGGGTGGCGTGGCGTTCGCCGCTCTCCTGTTCGGCTTTGTGCTGCCGGGCCGCCGCAAGCGGATGCCGGTTTTGTCGATCCTGCTTGGCCTGTTGCTTTCCGCGGCGGCGTTTGGCACTCTTGGGTGCACGAATCTCGTCAATGCAGGCGGCGGGGGCGGCAGTACCCAGACAGGAACGCCCAGCGGCACCTACAACCTGACCATCTCCAGCGCGGGTACCGACGCCGGCGGGACACAGGTTACGCACTCCCAGAACTTCGTCGTGGTGGTGCAATAGGTTTTCCGGAGTTCAGGTCGAACCTTATTGCACACCAGAGTGCGGCAGCAACGTGGACGCCCGGAGCGAGATGCTTCCGGGCGCTACTTTTTTCCGGCAACGGGTTCTGTAGCCTGTAAGGGAATCTCCGGCCAGCCTTCGTCGCAGCGTAACTTCGCCGGCGCACGGCCCGGAACCATCCGCGCACGAGCCTGAGCTTGGCGCGGTCAGAAGGAAGCTTATGGGCCGTTCAGGAGTTGTTCGTCTTCTTACCGCCGGCGTGCTGGTCGCGGCCGGCTTGGTGTCTTCTGCTCAAACCAGGCGCATTGTCACGGCGATCGATTCGACGCAAGCGGCCACGCTGCCCGGCAATGTAGCGCCGCGAGTCCTTGCGGCCGAAGACAAAGGGCCTGCGCCTGCCGATACCGTGTTGACGGATATGGCGTTGCGCTTTTCGATGACTTCCTCACAGCAGGCGGCACTGGAACAGCTTCTGGCCGATCAGCAGAACCCTGCGTCGCCGCGTTATCACCAATGGCTGACACCCGAGCAGTTTCGCGCGCAGTTCGGTCTAGGAGCGGATGATATCGCCAAGGTGACCTCATGGTTGAGTTCCCAGGGATTCACTGTGACCGAGGTCAGCCGTGGGGGAACGTTTGTGCGGTTCACAGGCAGTGTGGCGCAGGCACAGCGGGCATTCGCTACGGAGATCCATTCGGTGACGCTTCATGGCGAAGCGCACCTTGCGAACGTCACGGCGCCCTCCTTGCCACGGGCTCTGGCGGCGGTGACAACCGGCATTTCAGGATTGAATGATTTCCGGCCCCATCCGCATCACGTGCAGAGCACGGTACAGGCCCCGGAATTGAGTGGTTCCGCGGTGGCCGCGCGGCCCATGTTCACGTCATCGGTCAGCGGCAATACTTACATTGCGCCGGGTGACTTCTACACCATTTACGGGGAAACCGGCCTGCTTTCGAGCAGCATCAACGGCACGGGCATCACCATCGCCGTGATGGGGCAGACGGATATCCTGCTTTCCGACATCGCTGCTTTCCGCTCCGCCTCCGGCCTCAGCGCCACTGCTCCAACGGTGAAGCTGTACGGCACGGATCCGGGCATGCCTTCGCAGGATGATTTGACGGAAGCTTCGCTCGATGTGGAGTGGTCCGGGGCGGCGGCGCCGGGCGCAACCATCCTCTACGTGAACTCGACGAACGCCGTCGATGGCTCGCTGACCGAAGCCGTCGACAACAACCTCGCGCCCATTATCTCCATCAGCTACGGCGACTGCGAATCCGATCTCGGTGTCAGCAACCTGGCTTTCTACAGCCAGCTTCTTCAACAGGCAAGTGTGCAGGGCATCACCATCACGGCAGCTTCCGGCGATTCAGGCGCAACCGATTGCGATTACAACTCGGCCGTTGCGGCTGGAGGATTGGCCGTCGACTTCCCGGCGTCCTCGCCGCTGGTCACCGCCGTAGGCGGCACCGAATTCAACGAGGGGACCGGCACGTATTGGTCTTCGACCAACGGAGCCAACTCCGGTTCCGCGCTTTCCTATATTCCCGAAGTCGTCTGGAACGACGACAACAGCGGAGGTCTGTATTCGAGCGGCGGTGGATCGAGTCTCTATTTCTCCAAACCCGTGTGGCAAACCGGAAGTGGAGTTCCAGCCGATTCTTCCCGCGATGTTCCGGATGTGGCGCTAAATGCGTCGCCGGCGCACGATCCCTATCTGATTTGCATCTCGGGATCCTGCACCAGCGGTTATCGCAATAGCGCAGGAACGTTGCAGGTTGTGGGTGGGACGTCGGCTGGTGCGCCTACCTTCGCGGGTCTGCTGGCGCTGGTGGAGCAGAAGACCGGCTCCCGCCTGGGCAATGCAAACCCGGTCATCTATGCGCTGGCCAACAGCACCTATGCCGGGAATGTCTTCCACGATGTGGTTGCGGGAACCAATGCCAGTCCCTGCCAGTCGGGAACGCCAAGTTGCACAGCGGGTCTCGAAGGCTACTCCGCTACGGCAAACTACGATCTCGCAACCGGCTGGGGTTCCGTGAATGCGATGAATCTGGCAACCGACTGGCCGCTGGTCACGCCGGTCGCGGTTACGGTTGGAGCCCGGCCGAGCTACACCAACGTTTCGGGCAGCGCCAATAGCGTTGCCGCGGGTACGGCAGTCAACCTGACCGCAACCGTAATTTCCGCGACCACAACGTTGACGCCGACGCCGAGCGGCAGCGTGCAGTTCACGGTCGACAATGTTGCTGTCGGCACACCGGTGGCTCTGAACGCTTCAGGTGTAGCCACCTACGCGCTCAGTACGACCGGCCTCACAAGCGGTTCGCATACCATCCAGGCCACGTACAACGGCGACACAACCTACGCGGGCTCCAAGGGCGCGTTCGCTCTCAACATCACCTCCGCGAGTGCCGCTGACTTTACGCTCAGCCCGGGAACGGCAACCGTCACGGTGAAATCGGGAGCGGCGGCACAGGGGCTGACGCTCACGGTAGCCGCGGTGAACGGCTTCACGGGCAGCGTGCAGTTTACCGCGACGTCATCATCCTCTCTCAATGCGGAATACTCCTTCAGTACGAATCCGGTCACACTGAGCGCGACTGCCACGTCCGCAACCACGACGTTGAACCTGTTCGCGTTCACGGGCAATGCAAAGGGCGCTACAGCATTGGTGGCCAGGAACAACGCTCACGCCGCGTGGTACGGCGCTGGTTCTGGCGTCGCCATGGCCAGCCTGCTGCTGCTTGTGCTTCCGCGCAGGAAGCGCCGCTGGATGGGGGCTTTGCTGGCCGTGCTGTTCGCTGCGACGCTGGGGATTTCCGGCTGCTCGTCAGGCTCCAGCCTGAACGGCGGCGGTCTGACCAACAACAACACGCCGCCGGGAACGTACAGCGTGCAGGTTCAGGCTACCGGTGTGGTAAGCGGGACCTCGGTTTCGCATACCTCGACGATTTCGTTCGTCGTGCAGTAACTGTCTTAGGAAGCTGAAGTGGCGGCCGGCTTTGCGTCGGCCGCTGCTTTTTGTGAGCGGCGGCGCACGATGGGCTTCGGGTCGCCTTTTGGCGCGGGTTCCGGCCCCATCACATGGGAGTGCTGCATCAGCCAGTCCTGTGCGCTGAGCCGTTTGCCCGTACGCACAGGCCGCGTGTAGGTGCCGTCCGGCTGCATGATGCGAGCTTTGACGTTGTCGCGCAGATAAGCTTCCAGGATTTCGTGGCGCAGACGCTGGACGCAATCCTTTTCGGCCACCGGGTACAGAACTTCGCAACGCTCGTATAAGTTGCGAGGCATCCAATCGGCACTGCCTGCGAACACTTCTTCATGGCCGCCATTGGCGAACCAGAAAATGCGGCTGTGTTCCAGGAAGCGTCCTACGATGGAGCGCACCCGGATGCGGCTGCTCATGCCGGGAACACCAACACGCAGGGCGCACATGCCGCGGATGATGAGGTCGATTTCGACGCCGGCTTCCGAAGCCGCATACAGCGCTTCGATTGTGGGCGCGTCGAGCAGGGCATTCATCTTGGCGATGATGCGCGCGGGGCGGCCGGCACGCGCATGAGCGGCCTCGCGAGAGATCAGAGCCAGCGTGTCCTTGGCCAGGGTGAGCGGCGCGACCATCAGTGGACGGTACGCGTCATCATCGGCCTGCCAGCCGGCGGTCAGGTACCGGAAGACATGCTGCACGGCTTCAGTAATCTCAGGTCGGCAGGTCAGCAGGCTGATGTCGGTATAGAAACGCGCCGTGATGGGGTTGTAGTTGCCCGTGCCCAGATGCGCGTAGCTGCGAATCACGCCATCGGGGTCTCGCCGCACCAGCAGAGCGAGCTTGCAATGGGTCTTGAGGCCGAGAATGCCATGAAACACCTGCACGCCGGCATCTTCAAGATCGCGCGCCCAGCGGATGTTGGAAGCTTCGTCAAAGCGGGCCATCAGTTCGACGACCACCGTGACGTCCTTGCTCTGTGAGAGTGCAGCTTCGGTAAGTGCACGGAAGAGCGAGGAGTCGGCGCTGGTGCGGTACAGCGTCATCTTGCTGGAAATGACGCGGGGATCGCTAGCGGCCGTCGCGACAAACGATTCCACGCCACTGTAGCTGTCATAAGGGTGGTGCAGCAGAATGTCGTGCTCACGGAGCTCGTCGAAAATATCTTTCGACTTCGGTGAAAGGGGAAGCCGGCGTCCGTGGAACTCGGCGAATTTAAGGCTCGCATCCTTGATCACGCTGTAGAGATTCATCAGGCGTGACAGGTTGATAGGCGAACGGGTGCGGAAGACCTGCCACTCTTCGAGCTCGAAGTTCACACGCAGGCGTTCTGCAATCGCCTCCGATGCGGAGGCGTCGATTTCCAGCCGCACCACGTCGCCTTTACGGCGGTTGTGCAGTTCTTCGCGCACGTTGTCCAGCACGGAGCGGCTTTCTTCCTCCTGCATGTAGAGATTGCTATTGCGCGTCACACGGAATGCAGCACGATTGACCACGTCATAGCCGCGAAACATGCCTTCCACGTGAGCTTCGATGAGGTCCGCGAGGAGTAGAAATTCAAACCGTCCATTCTCCCGCGGGAGCTCAATCAGGCTGGGCAGCGAGCGCGGAATCGTGATCACGCCCAAAGCATGCGCCCGCTTGGCGGCAACCGTCGCTTTCCGCTTGTTACGCAGCAACAATGCCAGGCATACTGCCTTGTTGAGAACGCGGGGAAAGGGATGAGAGGGATCAATGGTGACGGGCGTCAGCAGCGGGTCGACCTGTTCCAGGAAGAAGCGTCCGGCGAATTCACGCTGGGCTTCCGTCATCGACTTCCATTGCACAAAGCGGATGCTTTTGGCGTGCAGGGCAGGCTGCACGCGCTCCAGCCATGTGCGGTCCTGGTCTGCTGCGAAGCCATGTAACGCTTCGCGGAGACGGATCATGCGTTCATCCGCGGTGCAGCCGCTTTCGTCGCGCAGTTGAGGCAGGCCAATGCCTTGTTCAATCTGCTGCAGCACACCGGCGACGCGAATCTCGACGAACTCGTCGAGGTTGCTGGCGGTGATGGCCAGGAACTTCACCCGCTCCAGCAGCGGGTTGGAGGTGTCGTCAGCCTCTTCCAGAACGCGCCGGTTGAAAAGCAGCCAGCTCTCATCGCGATGAAAGAAGCGATGATTCGGCGAGCCGAGACATTCGGTTGCGGAAAGTGATTGGGGCGCGCTGGAACGCCGCTGACGGGTCGAGGGCTGCTTTGCCGTAGCCATGCAGAATCAAGCGTATCGCAAGGATTGCGACCCCCGTGTGAATTTGCAGGGACAGCGCTGGCAGCTTCGCAGTCTCCGGGCCCGGCCTGCTCAAGCACGGAAGAGGGCTTCTACGTGACCGCCTGAAAGCCGTAGGCGTGGTAACTGTGCTGCACGCTGCCGTCAATGCCCAGTCGCAGGGTGGAATAGCCCTCAGGGCTGCCCGCTCGCACACCTTTCCACCAGTTGCCGCTGACTGCTCCGCTGGTGATGAAGCGCAGTCCACGGAACGTGATGTCTTCGTTGACGTGGGTATGCCCCTGCAGCACAACGCGGATGTTGTAGGGCAGCAGGGCGTCAATAACTTCGGCAGCGTCTGTGACCATCAGGGTATCGAGCAGACCCGCCAGGCTGGGCGTTTTGCTGAGCCAGTCCGCGCGCGGCACATAGGAAACGGCGCCGGTCACCAGAGGCACATGTGTGACGACGACGATGGGTGTCGTCTTACCTGTTTTGGCAAGGTCGTCCCGGAGCCACGCGATCTGTTCCTGACCCACTCGCCCGATCCAGGTGCGGTCGGGCAAGGGAGCGATGGAGTCGAGCACAATGAAATGCCAGCCCTTGTGGTCGAAGGAGTAGCGGGTGGGACCGTAGCGGTCTTCGAACGCCTTCTTGCCGTACTGCGGATCGCTGGTGGCGACGCCGCTTTTCGGGGTAAGACCGAACACGTCGTGGTTTCCCAACGTGTAGTGGACGGGAACCCGGAGCGCGGCGGAGGTTTGCCGGAAAAGATCGTAGAGCGCAACCGCGCGAGCCGCCGGAACAGCCAATGCGTCAAAGACCAGATCGCCGCCGCAGATTGCGAAATCCCCAGGAACGCTCTCAAGCTGCTTGAAACACGTGCGGCATCCTTCGGCCGCTTTGAGTTCCGGCTGGATGTGGGTATCGGTGAAAAAGATGAACGAAAAACCCTGTGCCGTGGGCGGTTCGGCAAATGCGAGCGAGGCCGCTCGCGTGGAAAGCAGGGCGGTGGCCCCGAAGGATTGCAGCCATTGTCTTCTGTTCACGGTGAAAACCTCACTGAGGCAAGTTTGCGTGAGGGCGCGTGCGCCGTAAAGGCCGAATTGGCGAGGGACGGCGTATTCACAGTGCAGTCATCTTCTGTGGCTTATCCTCAAGGAATGCGCATGAAATCCTGTTGGCTCGCGGGTGCGAGCCTTGCCTTGTCTGTTGCCGCTGCGATCCCATGTGTGGCTGCGGCGCAATCGCGCCACAACGTGATCATTTTTGTAGCGGACGGTTTGCGGCGCGGCTCGGTGACCCCTGAAGATATGCCGACGCTGTACAAGCTGCGTACAACCGGCGTGGATTTCCGCAACAGCCATTCCGTGTTTCCGACGTTTACCACCGCGAACGCTTCGGTGATCGCGACCGGCCACGGCATCGGCGATACCGGCGACTACAGCAACACGATTTTTCCCGGCGCATGGCTGACCAAGCCGGTCAAGCCGGATGTCGCTCCAAGTTCAGGTTGGCTGGTTCCATTTCTTGAGAACGATGAGACTCTCACCGACATGAACAGCATGTTCGGCGGCAACTACCTGGGCGAACGCACGCTACTTTCGGTGGCGCGCGACAAGGGATTTGGTGTCGCCGCAATCGGGAAACTGGGACCCACGGCGATCCAACTCAACGACGTGCTGCATTGGGACGACTTCGACCAGATCAGCAGCAACGATGCCTTGATCGTGGATGATTCCACCGGCCACACGGGTGGTGTGCCACTTTCGACCGATTGGAGCCAGGCACTGCTCAAAGCCGGATTGCCGCTGGAAGCTCCACTGCGCACCAACGGCTACGACGAAAGCTCAAGCTGGAGCAATGGTTTCAGCGGCGATGCGATCACCGCGGGCACGCTGGAATCCAACCACGTGCAGGAGAAGTGGTTCGCGGATGTGGCTACAGAGGTTGTGCTGCCGAAGTTTGCGGCGGATGCGAAGCCGTTTGTGCTGCTCTTCTGGTCGCGCGACCCTGACGGCACGCAACATAATGAGGGCGACAGTCTGCAGCGGCTGACACCGGGTATCAATGGCGAAACCTCGAAACGCGGCCTGCGGAACGCCGACCGCTGCTTGAAGCAACTGCTCGACTGGCTGGATGCGCATCCCGCGCTGAAGGCCAACACCGATGTTGTGGTCACGTCCGATCATGGATTCGCGACGATCAGCCGGCGTGAAGTTGCGAACGGCAGCGTGATGACGGGCGAGCCTTCAGCCGCGCTGCCCTATGAGCTCAATGGCAAGGAAAAGGCGCAGCCGCAGGGCACGCTGCCTACGGGCTTTCTCGCCATCGACCTGGCGATTCGCGGACACATGCGTTTGTATGACCCCGGTGTGCGTGTGACGGGTGGCGTCTCGATCTACCAGGAGCTGAAGCTGAGCGGCGAAAAAGCGCAGCATTCTGCCAGCGGAAGCGCGTTGCTGGGCGACACCATCAAGACGATCGACGGCTCGGATGCGCAGTTGGTGTTGGCGTCGAATGGCGGCTCCGACCTCATCTACGTGCCCACCAGGAACGCCGCCCTGGTCCATCAGACCGTGGACCTGCTGACGCAGCTCGACTATGTCGGCGGCATTTTTGTCGACGATACATACTGCGCAACGCCGGCGGACTGTCCGGGCGCGCTGCCCATGAGCAAAATCGGCCTCATCGGGAAAAGCAACGTACCTCGCCCTGCGATCGCAGTGACATTCAAAGTGTTCTACGGCAAGGCGGGTGATCTGCAGAGCGCTGCTCAGGTTTCGGACACCACGCTGCAGGAAGGCCAGGGCATGCACGGCGGATTCGGCCGCGACCAGACCTTCAACAACATGGCCGCCATCGGTCCGGATTTCAAGGCGGGGTTCAAGGACGAAGCGCCGATGGGCAACATCGACATCGTGCCGACGCTGGCGAAGATCCTGGGACTGGATATGCCGTCGAACGGCTCGCTCAAAGGCCGTGTGCTGCAGGAAGCAATGACCAACGGCGAAGCGTCGAAACCGGGTTTGGTGAAGACACTGATCTCGGCTCCGGGGCGCGGGGGCGTACGAACCATCATGGAGTACCAGGAAGCCGATGGCGTGATCTACAACGACCGCGCATGCGTGGTAACGGATGCGAAGGCGACCCGCTGTCCGTAGTCGTCTGCTCCCGACCTCGTTGGTTTGTCGTTGCTTTTGCCTTTCTTGTTGTCATCCCCGCAGGGGATCTGCTTCAAGAGCAGGTGACAGCGAACAGTTAACAGGGAGTAGCCAGTGAGTTCGTATTTTTGCTGTCAACTATACCCACAACACTGTCATCTCGACCGGAGCGTAGCGCAGCGGAGAGATCTGCTGTTGCGCCGCCCATGCATAGGGTGAGACCATCTGCGCGACTCGCACACTCGTGCAGGCCCACTCATCGCGCCAACTGCCGCGCGATGAATGGGGCACCCATCGTGGTGGCGAGGACGCGATGACGAAATCGCTGTCGCGGCTCACTGATACAGCAGATACGGCGCCCGGGCCGCGCGGAACGCGTCGAGCGAAGGAATCCATGAAGCCGCAATCTTGCGCGGATCCTCGCCGCGCCGGAGCGCATCCATTGTTGCCTGGTTGAGAACCAGCGGCATGGCCTTGTCGAGATTGAATTGCGTTGGGTAGAGATGGTGCAGCGCGGCGAGGATCTCAATGCCAAGCTCTGGCGAGTCCAGTTGCCTGCGATCCACGAGCTCCACCTTCACCGCTTCAATGGTCTGGCCGTGAAAGGGATAGTGATTTGCATCCTCCACAATAGGCATCGTGGTCGCGATGAACCGAACTCCGGGGATGCGTCGAGCGGTCAGGTAGTTGGCGACCTCTGCTCCATGAAACCATGCGGGGGGCTGCTCGCCGGTCTTCTTGTCTTTTGCGGGAATGCCGGCTCCGAAGAATGAGAAAGGCGCGTCCGTACCGCGGCCTACCGAAATATTGTTGAACTCAATCAGACCCAGCGCGGGATACAGGATGTTGGCGGTGGGTGAACGCAGGTTGGGGCTTGGGTTGACCCAGGTCAGGTGTGTGTCTTCGAAGTATTCACTCCGCTTCCAGTCCTGGATGGAAACCACAACGAGGGGAGCATGGAGGCCTTTCGATGATGCCGGGGCATGTGTGTCTGTACGGTGCTCGCCTTGTTCGTCCACCCGCATGGGCGGGGTATGGGTTGCGTGAATGCCGGTGGGCGATTCCGGTGAAGAAGCAGTGGGCGCCACAGGCAGTGCCGCTGTTAGCGGCAGCACTTTTTCCCCGTTGATATAGCGGGCAAGCTCTCCGTAGGTCAGGCCATGCCGCGTGGGTAGAGGCATGTAGCCCACATAAGATTCGCGGCCGGGGTCGACCATGGGACCCTGCACATCCACGCCGTCGATCGGGTTCGGGCGGTCGAGCACCACGATGTCGAGACGGTGGTTGTATTCGCGCAGTTCACGAGCGGAAGCTTCAAGGAAATAGCCGAGGACAGATTCATACGTCCAGAAGTGCACGCCCGCATCCTGGAGATCGATAACCACGGCGTCCAGATTGGCGAGTTGTTCGTGGGAGGGACGCTTGTCACTGTCATGCGGACCGTAGAGCGAGGTGACATGAAGACCGGTGGTGGGATCGGTCTCGGAGGAGATCGCGGTGGTTTCCTGTTTGCCGAAGATGCCGTGCTCGGGGGAAAAGAGTGCAACAAGCTTGGCGTCGGGCACTGACTTCGGCAGATCCCTGGCCAGGATGTCTACCGTGCGATGACCTTGCGTATCGAGCCCAGACTGGTTGGTAAGCAGGCCAAGATGGAGGGAATGATTGTGCTGTTTTGCGAGTGAGTCGAGGGCGGCAAACTGCGTCGCTTCCAGGACATCGATGCCGGTGAGACAAGAACCCTCATTGAGGATTTGTCTATATCCCGTTCGCATTTCGCTTTTCAAAGCCCCGCGACGGACTTTCTCCTCCCGGGGGGGCAGGTTGGACTTTATTGGATCCGGTATTCCGGATGCAGGCGCGTTGGTTGCGGAGGCAGTTGAGGAGTAGAGATCCAGCGCTCGTGCCGCGGCGGTCGCTACCTGACCGCGCAGATTCGAAATGGGTGTCGCACCGCGGGGATGGATCGCATTGGCAAGCAGGACAACATAGGTGTCCGAGCCGGGATCGATCCACAGCGTTGTGCCCGTAAAGCCGGTGTGACCGAAGCTGCCAATGGGAAAGATCATGCCGCGCGGCTTGGAGAAAGCGGTGTCGATGTCCCAGCCAAAGCCGCGAAGATCCTGACCTTTGATGGCTGGATAGTGCGGCGCGAGACCGGGCTCGGCGCCTTTGGCTCCCGCCTGGATGTCAGCCTGCTCCGCTTGGTTGGCGGCAGTGAGCTGCGAGGCATCATGGCCGGGCTGTTCCGGTGTGGTCATCAACTCCAGCGTGGATTGCTTCACCGGGAACTTGCTGGGCCGGCCGGCAAGACGGTCAAGCAGAGCCTGCGCGTAGATCGAGACATCATGCGCGGTGGAGAACACACCCGCATGGCCCGCCACGCCACCCATGCGGCGTGTGGTGGGGTCGTGGACCACGCCACGCAGAAGGTAGTCGAAATCCGGATTGACGTTGGGAGTCGCCTTCATTTCGTCATCGTGCGCGGTTGGCGCGATCCGTTCGAAGAGCGAAGTGCTCCAGGTGCCGGTGGGGCAGGTAAGCCCGATGCGTCCCGGCGGTTTGGGCGCCCATGCGATGGCCGAACCTCGGATCTTGCGTGGGCCGCAGGCTTTGAAGGGCGGCAGATAGCGCGTGTCGGTCATGCCCAAAGGCTCGAACACGTTACGCTGCACAAACACATCTTCGGGGTCGCCCGTGATCTTCTCGATCAGAGCGCCGAGCAGGATGAAGTTGATGTCGGAGTAGCGAAAGACCTCTCCGGGACCGGACTGCAGAGGGTTGGTAAGAGCGCGATGGATGCCTTCGGGTTTGTCGGAGGACGCGAGGCCCCACGGGTCTTTCAAGCTGATGTCGGGGGCTTCTCCCGAAGTGTGAGTCAGCAGCATGCGAAGCGTGACCCTGGCCCGCTGCGGATCGTTACCGCTGTTGAACTCCGGCAGGTACTTCTGCACCGGATCGTCGAACTGCAGTTTGCCCTGGTCGTACAACTCCATGATGGCGGTCGCGGTGGCAAGGCACTTGGTCAGCGAGGCCATATCGAAGATGGTGTCTTCGGTCATGGGTTCGGCGGGTGACGGAAGACCGTCGAGTCCGGGCTCATTCGCAAGCTTGCGGCTGCCGTACGCCTGGTGAAAGACCACTCTGCCGCTATGGCCCACAATAACCACCGCGCCGGGAAGCTTGTGGCCGGCAATTGCATCGTTCATCAAGGTGGAGAGTGCGCTGAAGTCCGGCGCGCTCGATTCAGCCGTCACGCTCGGCGCATTCTGTGCGTTGGCCTGCGGCAGGATCAGAAGCGCAATGAGCAGTGCCGCCGTCGATGTGCGCACGACCGTGGACTGCTTACGGAAGACCAGGCTGGCCAGCGAGCCAATCAGGAATGTTGCGGCGGCTCCGATGAGCACGTACCAGGTGAAGGCGATATGTGGGATGGTGATGGGTCCAATTGTCACGGGGAACTTTCCTTGCCAGAGCCACAGGTTGAGTGCGAAACCGCACAGCATGCCGATTGCCGCACCCCATTGTGTTGCGTAGCGTGTCAGAGTCCCTAGCAGAAAGACGCCGAGCAGACAGCCATAAGCGACGGACGCGATCGATAGGCCGATCTCCACGACATGGCCTTTGCCGCCGACGCTGAGTGAGTAAATGGCGATGACGAAGAGCACCAGCGCCCACAAGACCGTGGATGATTTGGAGATGAGGCCGCGTTCGCGATCGTCGGCCTGTGGACGGAAGCCCATGTAGAAATCGACGACCGTCGTGGATGAAAGTGAGTTGAGCGCGGCGGAAAGGTTGGACATGGCCGCGGCGAGGATTGCCGCGATCAGAAGCCCCGCAACGCCCACCGGCATTTCGCGCACGATGAACGTCGGGAAGATGTAGTCATTGGTGCGGAATGCGCTGCCCGGGTGCTGGCCGTAAAAGACATACAGCCCCGCGCCGATCAACAGGAAGAGCGCGAACTGCAGAAAGATGACAACGCCGGAGCTCAGCAGCGCCGTGCGCGATTCGCGCAGGTTCTTCGCCGCCAGCAAACGCTGCACCATGAGCTGATCGGTGCCGTGCGAGGCCATGGTCAGGAACGTGCCTCCCAGCACACCTGCCCAGAAGGTGTAGGACTTGGTCAGCGAGAAGGCGAAGTCCAGGGTGTGGAACTTGCCCGCGGCGGCCGCGACGCTGTGAATTGCCGGCCAGCCTCCGGATACATGCGATCCCAGCGTGAAGACCGCGACGATGGTTCCACCCACGTAGATTGCCATCTGCACCACGTCGGTCCACACCACGGCGGCCATACCGCCTTCAAACGTGTACAGCAGCGTGAGCAGGGAGATGATCGCGATGGAAGCGACATTGCCGGTTCCGATGGCGACACCGATCACGATAGAAACCGCGAACACGCGGACACCTTCCGCAGTCGCGCGCGTCAGCAGGAAGAGCCCGGCGGTGACCTTGTGCAGCGCCGGTCCGAAGCGCCGGTCGATGAGCTGGTAGGCCGTCAGCATTTCGCCCGCGAAGTAACGCGGCAGAAAGAGCACGGCCACGACGATGCGGCCCAGCATGTAGCCGATCACGATCTGAAGAAAGCCGAAGTCTCCTGCAAACGCCACACCGGGAATGGAGATGATGGTGAGCGTGGAGGTTTCGGCTGACACAATGGAGAGCGCGATCGCCCACCAGGGGATGGTCTGGTTGGCCAGGAAGTAGCTTTTGAGCGAACGGTCGGCGGAAGCGCCTGCCGAACTTTTGCGGAAGCGCAGGCCGAACAGCGTAATGCCGAGAAGGTAGACCGCGATCAGGGCTAGATCAAGGGCGCTGAGCCGTGTTGTGACTGTTGCGAACGCAAGGGCGGCGGCGGGGAAAAAGGGCAAAGCGGAGACTCTCCTGGGACGCGTCTGGAATGCGGGCGCGACTCGGTGATGCAATGCAGGTTATGATAGCGGGCTTGGTGGGCCGCTGTAGATTCGCAGCCTGAAGGAAATTTCCTGAGGGTGTGTAGGGGCGAAACTGATCCCGCCATTTTCTCTCAAGGAAAATGGCCTTCACGGATGCCTGTCGACATCGCAGCATCAGGAATTTCCTTTTAAGGAGTTACGGAACGATGCAGTATTTTCTGGCGCTGGATGCCGGGGGGACCAAGACACAGTGCTGGGTCGGGGATGAAAAGCAGGTGCTGGGCCGCAGCGTCAGTGGCACCGTCAAGCTGATGAACGTCGGGGAAGAAACCGCGACGGCGCGGCTGCACGAGGTCGTGCAAAAGGCCGCAAAGAGCGCCGGTATTGAGCTGAACCAGATCGCAAGGACCTGTATGGGCCTCGCCGGAATCTCAAGCGATGTTGTGCGCACCTGGGCATGGGGCGCGCTCAGCAGCCTGGTCAGCGGCGAGATTCTGTTGACCGGCGATGAGGAGATTGCGTTGGACGCAGCCTTCGGCGCCGGCCCGGGCGTGCTGGTCATCGCAGGCACCGGATCGCACGTGGTGGGCCGCTGCACCAACGGCACGCGTGTCACCGCCGGGGGATGGGGCCCCGTGGTGGGCGACGAAGGCTCGGGAACCTGGGTCGGTCTGGAAGCCATCCGCACCGCGCTGCGGGAGCTGGATCAGGGGCTGCGCAGTGGATTCCTGGGCGAGGCACAGAAGCATTGGAAGCTCGAAAGCCTGGGCCAGTTGATCGCGCATGTCAATCACCGCAAGCGTCCGGACTTCTCCGAACTGGCCACGGTGGTAGCGCAATGCGCGGAAGACGGCGACGCGCTGGCGATCGACGTGTTGGAACGTGCAGGCGAAGAGCTGGCCGATCAGGTGAGCCTCGTGATCGACAAGATGCGGGCCTGCGGAGCGCCTCCCAGTGACGGCAGCAACATCGCGTTTACGGGCTCGGTGCTGGAGAAGATTCCGCATGTGCTGCGCTCGATGGAAGAACATCTGACCGCGGAGTTCCCGGAGATACGCGTCGCGGCGGAGGCTGTGAACCCGTTGAAGGGCGCGATGTGGAGGGCGCGGCAGGGGTAGGCTCAACCGCAATCTTGCCTTTGCTTTTGCTTTTGTCTTGGCTTTTGCTTTTGTCTTTGCTTTTCTTGTTGTCATCCCCGCAGGGGATCTGCTGTTTCTCCGTTCCCTCACAAATCTGTCATCTCGACCGGAGCGACGTAGTCGCATAGCGGAGAGATCTGCTGTTGCTGCTGCTTATGCCTTGGGTCAACCAATTCCCTCAACTTGGGTCATCCTGAGGCGTAGCCGAAGGACCCGCGTATTTGGGATGCGTCCAGGCGATCCGCTTCGGAGGCCATCCGCGAATTAAGCATTCTCGCCACAACCACGAAATACGGGGGTCCTTCACTGCGTTCAGGATGACCCTCATAAAGAGTTGTGACTTTCGGGAATGATCGTGAATTCACCAACAAACAGCAGACCCCTACGGGGATGACAACAAGAAAAGCAAAGACAAAAACAGAAAGGCAAAGGCCAGGCGAAGCAACTACACCTCGAACGCCGCCACAAGCTGACCCTGCAAATACGTAGCCACCAGCTTTCCCCTCTTGTCGAACCTGTTCAGATTGGCGACACTCCCGGGCGCCAGACGCGTCCGTTCGGGCATCTTCAGCATCGCTGCGGGGTTGTGTGAGGCGAGCCGCGTCGCGGTCGCGAGCGATGCTTTTGTAAAGCGCCGCAGGTTGCTCACAGCCACGTCCATCGTCAGGATGGACCCCGCCAATGTTTCCTTGCCACGCGCCAGATCATCCGCGAGCAGAGCGCGGCCATTCGCGACGCGGGCGGTCAGCCCGCCGAGGGAATAGTCGCCATCGGGCATGCCGGTTGCAGACATCGCGTCTGTAATCAGGATTCCTCGGTCGCGGCCCTTCATCGTGAGCCACAGACGCACCAGCGGCGGCGCGGCGTGGATGCCATCGCAGATGAGTTCAGCAAAAAGACGGTGGTCGTCCAGCATGGTGCCGAGGATCCCCGGCTCGCGGTGATCGAGTGGACGCATGGCGTTGTAGGTGTGTGTCGCGCTCACGGCGCCGGCGTCGATGGCGGCCAGCGATTCTGCCGCAGTCGCATTGGTGTGGCCGAGTGAAACTCGGACGCCGTTGGAGGCGGCGTACCGGATGAGCTCAAGCGCGGAGGAGCGCCGGTAGACGTCCGGCAGCAGGGAACCGGAGCTCTCCGGAACGGCGCCCGGTTCAGGCGCGATCGTGATCAGCTTGATGTGGCCGCGCGCGGCTTCCTGGAAAAGCTCGAAGAGTTCAATGCTGGGCGGCTGCAGCTCGGCTGCCGGGTGCACCCCACGCTTGGCGTGGGAAAGAAACGGGCCTTCCAGATGGATGCCCAGCGGTTGCGCTTCGCCGTCGCGAACCGGCTGCTCGATGGCATTCGCGAGCGCTGCAAGCGAACGGAGCGTGTCGCTGACAGGCGCGGTGACGGTGGTCGGCAGGTATTGCGCAACGCCACGCGAGGCGAGGAAGCGCTGCATCGTGCTGAGCCCTTCAGGCGAAGCCGACATCACATCGAAGCCCACCGCGCCATGCGTATGGATGTCGAAGAAGGCCGCAGTCAGTGTGTCGTGGTCCCCGGCAAGCGCGACTGGGTTGGAACTGATGTCGAGGATCGTGCCGTCTTCATTGACGGTGATGACAGGGAACTCAACCGAGCCGATGTCGGTGAGGAGAGTGCGCGCTGTGATGATTTCTTGTGCCATGGTTCGCGATTGCCCCTCTTATCGGCGCCTCAACTCTTCAACCGGGTCATCCTGAGCGGAGCGAAGGACCCCCGTATTCCGTGGTGGTGGCGCAAATGCTCGATCTGCAGGTGACCACCGAAATCGACTACAGGGGATACATCCCGCAATACGGGGATCCTTCGTCTTCGACTCAGGATGCCCCAAATCAGAAGGCTGTGCCGGTCCCAACTTCGTTAGTAAATCACTCCTCCCACAATAGGCCTGGTGTTGGCTCCCGGCGGGGGAGCGGGGATGCCGGTTTCGGCGGCGCTGGGCAGGGTCCGGGTGTTCTCCCATGTGCGCTGTGCGGTGCGGACTTTGTCCATGCGGGCCATCCAGATGCCGATGGTGTAGTCATAGTGTTCCAGCACCGGGCGCAGAGCGTAGGGACGGTTGGTGCGCAGCCAGAGCTGCTGGTAGAGATCGCGGATCAGCGAGTAGCCGTCCTTGATGTCCTGGATACGGCCGTTGACACCGTTGATGTCGGAAAGCTCACGGCCCACGCTGGAGCGTGTCTTGCGGTCCTGCGAGGTGGAAGCAGCCTGCGCCCGTGCGTACGCCGTGGGGATTTCATCGGCCAGTTGAAACTTCAGGCCGACAAAGTCCAGCCGGCGCGCACCCAGCTCGAGCGCGTCGATGGCATCGGTTTCGCGGAGGGACGTGGGGTTGGAGGGCAGCATATTGGTATCCGTGTAGACCGTGGGCACTGTGGAGGGCGCAGCCGGATAGGCAGCGCGCGCTTCGGCAATCAGCGTCAGGGCGCGTTCGGCGTGCATGCGCAGGTCGTGAACGATCGGCCGCATGTAGGTGACGTTCTGCTGCTGATCGGGAGCCCATGGGTCGCTCCAGAAAACCAGGTCTGAGGCTTCACCCAGCTTGTTGGCCTTCAGCAGGCTGATGGCGGCCTGGACTTCCTTCTGTGCCTCATTGAGCTTGCCTGTCTGGTCGCCGTGGAAGACCGGGCCATAGTTGCCCTCAAACTCCGTGATTGAGCTTTCGCCGGGCTGCCATGCGGCTGCCGCGCCAAACAGAATGCCAAACCAGTTATTGGAGGCGAGTGCTTCGCCATCGTCATACCAGATGGTGTTGAGCTGGCCGGTTGCGCCCATGGACTGTCCATCGCGTGTGAACTGCTGGATGTTCTGCAGGGCAGCGACATAGCCGGGATACATCTTCGACCAGTTGTTGATGCCGGGAGCAACCCAGGTTTCAAAACCCGCGTTGGAGTATGGCTTCAGGTATGCGGCAAAACCCTGCGGGCGAGGCGAGTACACCCAGCCGATCGCAATGGTGTCTTTCTTGAATTGATCGGGCATCGCCTTCAGCAGATCGGGCGAGTCCTGCGCGATGTCGCCCCAGAAAAGCAGGCGCCTGTGCAGCGGACGTAGCGTCGTGTCGATCTGCTGCATGAAGTTCAGGTACACCGCGCCCAATCCCTGGGAATCCACGGCGGCTTTGGTCTGCCCGAGGCCGAGGTCTCCGGTTTCATCGGCGCCGATGTGCAGGAACGGGCTGGGGTAGAGGTTGGCAAGTTCGCCAAACATCTGTCCGATCGTCTGCAGCGAGCCCGGCTGACCGGGAGCAAGCACCGCGCCGTGCGGGGTTTCGGCCATGGGCTGATACTGCTCCCACACAAGATCGTGGTGAAGATGGCCGAACGCTTCCTGCTCAGGTACGACCGTCACGTGATACTGCGCGGCGTATGCGACGAGTTCGCGAGCATCGGCTGCGCTGAGGCTGCCGCCCGGGGGCGCGGGCAGGGGATTGGTGGCGTACTGCTGCGTGTGCTCGAAGTACGGCGAATACAGGTTGTCCTTGTAGGCCGCGAGTGTGCGGATGATTTTCTTCTGGAACTCGAGTGTGTCGACCGGGCCGCGCGAAAGGTCGTCATGCAGGCCGCGATACTTCATCGCCGGCCAGTCGCGGATGGTGGCGGTGTGCAGGATTGCAGCGGTCCCATTGCCTTCGATGAGTTGCTTGACCGTCTGCAGAGCGTAGAAGATGCCCGCGGAGGAATCGGCCGTGATGGCGATGCCGTTCTGGTCGGGAACGATGGCGTAACCCTCGGCAGCCATCGCTGCCGGCAGGCCTGCGGATCTGGCCGCGTTGCCTGCCGACTCACCGTAGATCTGGCGGCCCATGTCCGTGCTGAAGCGCACGATCAGCACGTGCGGGACGGAGCCGGCATTGGTGGTCTGGATGCCGCGTGCCGCAAGCGTTTCTTTCAGATCATTGGCGGCGAAGGTGTCTTCCGCGGCGCAGGGAGCGGTGCAGTTGATCTGGATACCATTGCTCAAGGCCACCGTGTTGCTGGCCCTCACTTCGCGCGGCATGGGAATCAGGTGCAGAGGGGACTGGGCGATAGCGGGAAGAGCGAGGCAAACGATTGCTGCGAGAGGGCAAAGACGCATGAAAGTACGGTACACGGGACGGGACTGCGCCGGAAAGTAGCAGGGTGAAAACGTCTTTTGGCAGAGACCTCCAAGCGAGCATCCAAACGCTGTGGAGGTCTCGAACCATGAGTGAGAAGCAGGACAACGATACGCATTACCACGAGTTGAGCGGCGATGAAGGTCACGGGAAGATCGAGGCGCTGGTCAAGGGAATCCACATCTGCATGCTGACGACTGCGCGCGAAGACGGCTCGCTCAGCAGCCGGCCCATGGCCGTGCAGGACAAGCCTTTCGATGGAACGCTGTGGTTCCTTACCCGCTCGACGTCAGACAAGATCGACGAAATCCGGCACGACCAGCATGTGCTGCTGAGCTTTGCCGCGCCCTCGGATTCGAAATACATTTCGCTGCGCGGACGGGCGCGTGTGAACCAGGATCGAGCGAAGATCGAAGATCTCTGGAACCCGATGTACAAAGCATGGTTTCCGAAGGGTAAGGACGATCCGGAGATCGCGGTGTTGCGTGTGGATGTCAGCGAGGCGGACTACTGGGAGGCTTCGGGACTGAAGGTCGTGACGCTGGTGAAGTATGCGTATGCCGCGGCTACTGGTGGCAAGGTTCCGTTGGGTGAGGCCGGGCACGTGGCGGTGTGAACGTAGGTTGGTTCGGGCATAGAAGAACAGCAGATCCCCTGCGGGGATTACAACCAAAAGGGCAAAGACAATGAGGTATTTGTTGTTGCTTTTCTTGTTGTCATCCCCGCGGGGGATCTGCTGTTCTGCCCGAGAGCCAAATGCCCTCAAAAAGGAAGCGACCAGGACCGTCTTAGAGCAGTTCCGGTAATACTGTGGTCTTCCTGAACGGTGGAGAATGCCGTTTTCATTGGGGGAAAACGGCTTCGGCACCCTCTCTTCGGTCTACACCATTACCGGAACTGCCTTAGATCGGCGCGGCTCCCGTCACCACCGTTACTCCCGGCGGCGGTATGAAGACGAAGTCGCTGTCCTTTGTCGGAATGTTTTCGTGGATATCGGTAAAGGTGAAGGTCGTGACCGCACCGTCCGCATCTTCCATCCGCAGCGTATGGATCAAACCGGCGGCATCCACCGTCAGTGCCAGCGAGCGGACCCGTGCAGCCATGCCCTTCGGCACGCCGGTAAGCGTGTATTCGCCATTGGCCGCCGGTGTCAGGGTCAGCGCATCCAACTCCTTCGCCAACTCTGTGTGACCCAGCAGGAAACGCAGGGGTGACCGCAGGTCGTCAAGTTGTTTGGCGGGAATGCGCTGGGCCTGGGGGCTGCCTGGCGTGTAGCTGATGGCATTCTTGCCGTCGAGGAGAAACACCTTGCCTGCGGGGGAATCGTAGGCCCAGCGCATGCGCCCGGGCTTGCGCAGCGTCAGCGTGCCGGTTTCTGTCTGGTCCCGGCCAAGACCCTGGTAGCGCTCGCTGTAGCGAGCCTGCAGGGACTGCAGGTGGTTGTAGTGGGCATCGACAGCCTTGGCAGTCTTGGCGGCGCTCGCCGCAGTGGGAGCCTGTGCCACAACCGCTGTGGAAGCCAGCAGAAGCCAAGAGGCCGCCAGAAGGCGGCCTCGATGGAAATAGCGGATCAAAGTTACTGAACCAGGTCGGTGCAGTTGGTGCCGCCCTTCGGATCGTAGTGAATCACAGCGTTCTCGTCCGTGCAGTAACCGCGGTTGCCGGTATGCCCCAGGGAGTTGGGAACGGCGGTAATGGTGTAGGAGTTGAACTGGTCCTGGTTGTTGATCGTGTTCTTCGCGCCGCAGCTGATGGCGAAGGTGTAGCCGGATTTGCTGCCTGAAGACAGATCGTCATTGATCAGCTGCGCTGCCTCAGGTGTCGGCAACCCGGAACCTGGTTTGCCGCCGAGAGCGGCCAGCGAACAGGCGAAGCCGTGGGTGGGGTACGTAGTCGCGTACTGGCCTTCCATGGAATTGAGCGTACGCAGTGACGTGATTGCAGAGGTCTCGTTGGCCTGCCTGATGACATTCATCAGTTTGGGAATGGCCAGGCTGGCGATGATCAGAATCACCGACATCACGATCAGCAACTCGACGAGAGTGAAGCCTGCTTCCGAGGAGCGCTTGCGTTGAATCTTCATGGGAGCTTTTTCCTTATAACCTGCGAATCTACCACCCATAAGTATAGACGCTCAAGAGGCGCGGGGGACAGCAAGGAAACGAGGGCTTAGGAATCAGGGGGTAGGGTTTAGAACCCGTCAGGCGCCCGTGTCGGTGGAGACTTTGCGGCGAATCGTTGCGCGTTTTTCGGGCAGCGGGGCCGGTGTACAGCGGCCCAGAGCCGCGGCGGTGGTTTCGACGCAGTACTGGGTCCCGGGCGCGATATCGCTGAAGGTGATCGTATTGCCGGCAGGAATTTCGCCTCGGGAAGGCGATCCTGTGTTCACAAAATTTACGTAGCATTTACCGGTCGAAGAGCGCGAACATTCAAACGTGACGCTGTGTGCGGCCGTGTCCGGGGTCAGAACGAATTCAATGTTCTGGGTTACCTTGTTGCAGCCCAGCAGGGCGAAGGGGAGCGTGGCGGCGGCAAGAGCTAGCTTCTTCATGTGGAGGTAGCTACGCCCCGCCGCACTCGAAAGTTCCGCACTTGGCAAGATTCCGTAGTCCGACCCCAAAGCCTCTCGGTAGGTGCAGACACGTGTGGACGGAACGGCTAGAGCATTTCCGGTAATTCTGTGGTCCCGAATAGTTTCCCAAAGGCCGTTTTCATTGGGAGAAAACGGCTTGGACGTTTTCCGCTTGGTCTACACCTTTACCAGAAATGCTCTATTCGTTTTGCTTAAGGTCACGGGTTTACCCGTGACGTACTTGGCAGAAGAAAAGCGTGCTTTAGCACCCGAGGTACCCGTTCCGTTGCTAGCATCGCGGCCCTCGGACCGAAGCACGGCAGATGAGTCGAATAAGGGTACCTCTGCGGCTGAAGTCGTAAAGCAAGAGCCTTTTCGGCACGGGTGAACCCGTGCCCTTAAGCAAGACAATCCGTGCAGTTCACGCCTTGTTGCCTCGAAGTGGGCGGCCTGCTAGCAAACGAGGTTGGAGCGGTCGAGTTTCAGGTCTCCCAGGTTGCCGAGCAGGGTCATCGCCATGCTGTCGGTCTGGAGAAGCTGATTGGCGAGGCGCTGCAGATCCTCCCGCTCAACGGCGTTGACTGCGTCGATGATCTCGTCGGTCGAGAAGAAGCGGCCGTGATACATCTGCTGGCGCGCAAGGTTCGACATGCGTGAGGACGAGCTTTCCAGCCCCAGCACCATATTGCCCTTGATCTGGTCCTTGGCGCGTTTGAGTTCTTCTTCGGTGACCGGCTCGGACTTCAGGCGGCTGAACTCGGCCAGCGTCAGAGTCAGCACTTCGCGTGCCTTGTTCAGCGCACAGCCCGCGTAAACGGCCAGCGAGCCCGTATCGCGGAACGGGTTCATCTCGGAATAGATCGAGTAGGCGAGGCCGCGGTCTTCCCGGATCGACTGGAAGAGACGCGAGCTCATGCCGCCACCCAGGATGGAGTTGAGCAGGAAGGCCGCGTAGCGGTCGGGATGCGCAACCGCAAGCGATGGAACGGCGAGGCAGAACTGTACCTGTTCCAGCGACTTCTTGCTCTTGAGCGTGACGTGCGGGAAGATTTCGGGTGCGGCGTGGCGGGCAAGCTTTTCGTTGGAACTGGCGGAAAGCGAGCTGAACGCGGCTTCAACCTGCGCCACAAAGCTGTCGTGGTGCAGATTGCCGGCGGCGGTAAACACCATGTTGGCCGGGGTGAAGCGGTGGGCGTATTCGTCGAGCACGATGGCTTGGTCGAAACTGGAGACGGTCTTCACCGTACCCAGGATGGGCCGGCCCAGGGCATTGCCTTTCCAGAAGTTCTGGGTAAAGAGTTCGTGGACCAGATAGTCGGGGTTGTCCTCGTCCATCTTGATCTCTTCCAGGATCACGCTCTGCTCGCGGCGCACATCGTCAGTGGCGAAGGTCGGGTGGAGCACAAGGTCGGAAAGCAGATCCAGCGCCGCGGGAACATTGTCGTCCAGCACTTTGATATTGAAGCAGACGGTTTCCTTGCCGGTAAACGCGTCCAGGTTGCCGCCGATAGAGTCCACTTCACGCGCGAACTGCTGCGCGGAACGCGTCGTGGTGCCCTTGAACACCATGTGTTCCAGGAAGTGTGAGATGCCGTTTGTTTCCAGGGTCTCGTCGCGCGAGCCACAGTCCAGCCATACGCCCATGGAGACAGAGCGGAGGTGCGGCATGCGCTCCGTGAGAACAAGCAGGCCATTTGGCAGAGTCGTAGTGCGGATGTCGCGAGGGTGTTCGGAGGCGGGAGAGACGAGGGTAGCGGAGTTCTCCGCGAGGGTTACAGACATGTCTCTTCCATTGTTTCACGGCATGCGGTTTTGCCGAGTACGCTCTCGCCGTCCATTGACTTTCTGCAGCGTTTTTCGATGGGCGGTATCCTAAGAAGTGTGGAGAATGTCGCGCTGTTTGGGATGAATCTGGCGGAGCTGTCGGAGCGCATGGGAGCGCTGGGGCAGAAGCCTTACCGTGCGCGGCAACTGTTCGACGCGCTGTATAAGCAGCGCGTCGGTTCCATCGAAGACATCACCACTCTGTCACAGGAGCTTCGCGACGGCATCATGGCCGAAGGCTGGAACGTAGGCCTGCCGGAGATCGTGCAGACGGCGAAGTCTGTAGACGGCACGGAGCGCTACCTGATGCGCATGGCCGATGGCGAAACCGTCGAAACCGTGTGGATGCCGGATGGCGATGGCGGCGAGCGCGGCGACGGCAGTGATGCGGCGGAAGAAGAGGCTGGAGAAATTGTCGCCGCGGAAGAAGCGGTGGGGCAGGGAACAGGGATCAGGGAACAAAGAGCAGGGGAACAGGGATCAGGTTCTCGCGACGATGGCGGTTACTGGTCGCGGCGGGGGCAGGGCCGGGCGCTGAGCAACTTTGGCACGCTGGCCGAGACCGGCTTCCGGCGAGCGACGATCTGCATCTCCAGCCAGGTGGGCTGCGCGGTGAACTGCCAGTTCTGCCTGACGGCTAAGCTTGGAATTCGCCGCAACCTGACTGCCGGCGAAATCGCCGGGCAGGTTGCCGCAGTGCTCAACCGGCACAAAATCCAGATAGGCAAAGACCGCATCAATCTCGTGTTCATGGGTATGGGTGAACCGTTCCTGAACTACGAGCAGTTCATGAAGAGTGTGCGCTTGCTGGTGGCAGGCATTGGGATCCCGGAGTCGCGCATGACGGTTTCGACCTCCGGCATTCTTCCCGGCATGGAAGCCTTTGCGAAGGAGACGGTGCGGCCCAAGCTGGCGCTCAGCCTGAATGCCTCCAATGACAGTGTTCGCGAAGACGTGATGCCCATCACGCGCAAGTGGAAGATCGCGCAGTTGCTGGATGCCTGCAGGGCGATTCCTCTGCGCACGCGCGAGTGGGTGACGTTTGAATACGTTCTGCTGGGTGGAGTGAATGACCGTCCTGAACATGCGCGCGAGGTGCTGGCGCTGCTGGATGGCATGCGCGCCAAGGTGAACCTGATCGTATGGAACCCCGGGCCGGGCATCGCCTACACACAGCCGAAGCCGGAGGATGTAACGCGCTTCCAGAAGATGCTGATTGAAGGTGGAATGCCGACCTACATCCGGCGTCCTCGCGGACGGGATATTTATGCGGCCTGTGGGCAGTTGAAGCGGACGGTGGCGGAAGAGAGACCGCAACTGGTGGAGATTGGCGCGGCAGCGATTTAAGAGCGGCTGCGACCCAGCCATGATCCGCGATCGTTCGCAGCTATGCATACAAGATTTTGAGGGCCAAAGGCCCGTTCTATACCAGCCTGGGGCGAAGCCCCAGGTTTGATCGGCAAAATAAGACCAAGGGCTGAAAGCCCGCCCTATAACCCCGCACAAAGTCATCGGGAGCCACGCTCTCAGCTGGCTTCATCGCTTGAGGCAGACCTTACTTCGCAGGTCATCCGAGCGGCGTAATAGGTCGGGCCTTCAGCCCTCAGATCCTCAAAGGGGCAATTTCATGGGGCTTCGCCCCATGCTGGTTAGCGTCGCGCCGTTGGCGCTTGGATCGAGGCGTCACACACTCCGTCGGCTCCATGAAGAAGCGTTGAAAATTACTTGATGGCTGTATCTGAAAGATTCAGCGTCCAAGCGCTTCCAAGTACTTCTCCACTTCCAGTGCGGCCATGCAGCCGGTGCCGGCGGCGGTGATGGCCTGGCGATAGCGGCGGTCCTGGACGTCGCCACAGGCGTACACGCCGTGGACCTGAACACCCTGGCGAGTGACGAAGACGTTGTGTTCGGTCTTGATGTAGCCGTCGGCATCGAGGTCAATCTGGCCGGTGAGGAATGTCGCGTTAGGGTCGTGGCCGATGCCGAGGAACATGAACTGTATAGGTAGTTCCCAGCGCTCGCCGGTCTTCTTGTTGAAGAGCTTCAGACCCTTGACGTCCTTGTCTTCCACGCCGATTACTTCTTCCACCAGCGTGTTGTGCAGGAACTGAATCTGCGGGTGCGCGATGGCGCGCTCCAGCATGATGCGGGAGGCCCTGAAGTTTTCCGAGCGGTTGATGATCGTGACCTTGGTGGCGAAGCGCGTGAGGAACAGCGCTTCCTCCATGGCGGAGTCGCCGCCGCCGATCACGGCAATCTCTTTGCCGCTGGCGAAGAAGCCGTCACAGGTGGCGCAGGAACTGACACCGTAGCCCACCAGGGCCTTTTCACTGGGCAGACCGAGCCAGCGGGCGCTGGCGCCCGAAGCGATGATCAGCGAACGGGTCTGGATGATCTCACGTCCCACCGTGAGTTCGATGGGCGACTTCATCAGGTCGACCGCCGTCACGTGGGCCATCCGGATCTCAGCTCCGAAACGCGCGGCCTGCTTCTTCATGTTCTCAATGAGCTCAGGACCCTGAACGCCTTCCGGCCAGCCGGGAAAGTTCTCCACCAGCGTGGTGATCGATAGCTGTCCGCCAGGCTCATGACCTTCCAGAACCAGCGGTTTCAGGTTTGCGCGGGCCGCGTAAATCGCGGCGGTGAGTCCGGAGCAGCCGGAGCCAAGGATGACGGTGTCGCGTACGTTCGTCGTGGATGCAGACATACAGATGTGATTGTACTGGGAGGGGAAAGGGTTCAACGCGCGGTTTCTCCCGCCTCCCGGTGGCCGGCCCGTGGTATTTCCACAAACGGAGCGCCCAGAGCCCCAAAACACCACTGCCGCTCTGAGCGTCGCACCTCATTCAGCCAGTCCGGATGAGGTGCGGCGTAGCATGGTTCCCATGGCGAATCTTGTACTGGTGTACGGAATGCGATTGTTGCCTGCGGATGAAGTCGCAGGCGTGGAAGCAGCGCCGGTGGCGCTCAAGAACGGCAATGAGGCCCAGGTCACGATGCACATCCTGGAAGGCAGCCGCGAACAGATCGAAGGCCAACTCCGGCACAGCATCGACGCCTTCTTCGACTTCTACCCGGAGATCTGAAGAGCAGTTAACAGCGAACAGTTAACAGCTAACAGTAAAGGGCAGCAAACCAGAAGCAGCCGGCAGGGTTGGCCCGCCGGCTGCTTCTGGCTGTTAACTGTTCGCTGCTAACTGTTTCCTGCTTTTCTCACACCGGTTCGACGGGGATCAGTTCCTCGGGCGACTTCAGCCTGCGGCGGATGGCGGCAATCCCGAAGATCCCGATGTAGATGTAGCAGACGGCCGGGATGATGAAGGATGGATGCAGGCCGATGTGATCGGCCAGTTTGCCCTGAGCCAGCGGAACCAGTGCACCACCCACGATGGCGGCGATCAACAGGCTTGAACCTTTGCTGGTGAGCGGACCGAGGTCCTGAATGCCAAGCGTGAAGATCGATGGGAACATGATGGAGTTGCAAAGGCCGACCGCAAGCATGGTCCACATCGGCAGCGAGTGCGGAACGAGGACGTCGCCGAAGATGTGGATGGTCGAGGTTGCGCCGGACGTGTAGGTCGTATGCAGGCTGATGAAGATCAGGATGCCGGCACAAATGGCGTTGAAGCCGAGGACGTATCCGGTCTTGACCTTCTGCAGAATCGCGGAGCCGATGAAGCGGCCAATCATCGCTCCACCCCAGTAGCAGGCCAGGAAGTTGGCGGCAACCGATTCCTTCAATCCTGCGATTTGCGGCAGGCCCATGTAGCTGACCAGCAGGTTGCCGATGGATACTTCCGCGCCGACATAGGTGAAAATGCCCACCGCTCCGAAGAGCGCCCACTTCTGGGACCAGATGCTGGTGGGGGCGGTAAGCGCTTCCGCAAATGCACCCGGGCGAAAGTCCTGGGTATGTTCGGAAACTCCGGTGGTGGTCTTGAGCTTGATCAAGCCGAGCGCGATCGCCAGCAGCACCAGGCCGAGCGCGATGATGATGTACGGCATCCGAACTGTGGAAGCCTGCGCCACGCGATAAGCCTGGCGGGCGAATTCGCTCATCGAGCGCAGACGGTCGGAGGAGATCGCTTCAGGCGCAGTCCGCAGGATCAGATACGAACCCACCACGGGAGCGATGAAGGTTCCGACGGAGTTGAATGCCTGTGCCAGGTTCAAGCGGCTGGCCGCGGTGGCCGACGGTCCGATGATGGTGACGTAGGGATTGACCGCCACCTGGACCACGGTCATACCGGCGGCCAGAATCACCAGCGCGGTCAGAAAGATGGGAAATGCAGCGAACTGCGCCGCGGGCAGGAAGCCCAGCGCTCCACACGCCATGATCAGAAGGCCAACCACCATCGTCTTCTTGTAGCCGAGCTTATCGACCAGCATGCCGCCGGGATAACTGAACACAAAGTAGGAAGAGAAGAAGAAGAAGGGAATGTACTGGGTCTGCGTATAGCTGAGCGCGAAGATCGACTTCAGGTGAGGGCTGACGACGTCATTGAGGCAGGTAAGAAAGCCGACCATGAAGAACAGCACGGTGGCAGCGCTCATGGCCTTGCTGTCGGTTCGAACCTGAACGTCGTCCGCAAATCCGGGCGCGCTGATGTTTCTGACTGGAACGGCCAAAGGGAAGGCTCCTTGCTTCAAATAAGTGCGCGGCGGTGGACGCGCTGAGCGTCTGCTCGCGTACAAGCGGATGAATCGTACCGAAAAGTATCGCTCCGACAGTATAGAGCGGTGCTCCTCATGCTGTGACATCCCGAACGCCGAAGGATGCCGTTTTCTTTGGGAGAAAACGGCTTAGAGCAAATTCCCTGATGCTGCGGAACCGATAGAAATCCATGAAGGTCGTTTTCCTTGGGAGAAAACGGCTTGAGCAGTTTCGGCTTGCTATACACCTTCAGGGAATTTGGCTTAGGCGTCCTCTCTTCGTTAGACATCCTGAGGAGCGCCACTCAAGGGGCCGCGAGGAAGCATCGTCATCTGCGCAGGCGTGTTCCGCATGTGTGGTATCCATAATGGAGCACACCAAGAGATCAGTGGCACGGACATCAGTGGCACGACAGGGCATCGGAACGTTTTCATGAAAGAGCTTCTCAAGCGCAGCGCCCGGCAAGCGGGCCTGTTTGTTGCGAATAATGAACGGCTTGGCCTGGATGTCGATCTCGACCTCGCCAGATTGACCGGCTACGCTCCGCTCAAGACCATCTTCGATGTTGGCGCCAATTTCGGTCAGACAGCCTGCCGTTTTGCGCAGGCATTTCCCGCGGCTTCCATCTATTCCTTTGAGCCGGTTCAAGACACCTTCGCGAAAATGAAGGCAAATGTGAAACGTCTGCCCCAGGTTCGAGCGTTCCAGATGGCGCTCGGCGACCAGACAGGTACCGCGGAAATCCATCTTGCCGCCAGTGCAGGTTCCAACAGTCTCAAGGCAGTGCATGGCAGCACGGCAAGCGAAATCATCCAGGTGAAGACGCTGGATGAGGTCGCGGACGAGAACAATGTGGAGACGATCGATCTATTGAAAATCGACGTCGAAGGATTTGAATTGCAGGTTCTCGCGGGCGCGGCACGCCGTCTGGCCCAAAGACGCATCCGGTTCATCTATGCGGAATGCGTGATGGACAACGATCCTGAGATGGCGCATACCAACTTCTTCGATATCCATGCGCTTCTGCGGCCGCTGGGATTTTCGGTGGTGGCGTACTACGCCGAAAGCTTCCACCTGCGTTCCGGATGCGCCATGGGCAACACGCTATGGGCCCTGCGTGAACAGCTTCCCGCCAAGGCGTCCGGAGTCCTGGGCAACATCGTGTAAGTGATCCTGCACAGCGTCTCTCTCAAGCCGCACCGTCGGAGCCTACCTTAGCGGATGAAACGGCGGCGACCGCTTCGTTTGTCGTTGAAGTGGTCGCGGGCGCGTAAACGAGCAAGTCTCCAAGCGCCAACGGCGCGGCATATACCAGCATGGGGTGAAGCCCCATGTAAGGGGTGGCAATCGATGGCGAGCGCTGAAGGCGCGACATATAAGCAGCCACGGAAGCCGCGTCTATGGCCGCAACCTTCATGCCGAACGAATCATGCATTCTCGGCGGAATAGGCGAGAGCATATGTCGGGCCTTTGGCCCTTTAGGATTCTGGTTGGTCAATCATGGGGTTTCACTACCCCAGCGAGCAAAGACAAGAACGCTCGCCGGGGACCCCGTTCCACCCCATGCTGGTATATGGCAGTTTGGTCATACTTCGGTCCCAGAAGGATTTCAGAATGCCGTTTTCATTGGGAGAAAACGGCTCTGGCATTTTCTGCCTATTCTGCACGTTGAGCAAAAACTGCGGACCGCGCCGTTGGCGCTGGTCTGTTCCGCAACTGGCGGCAAGGGCAACGCCTTGTCTCCGATGCCTGGGCTGTTTCTTATTAGCCCCACCGGCTCACCCTGGATTCTTGGCAGCGTGTCTGATTGATTGCGTGCTTCTGAAAGCTTATTGCGGTGGCTGTTGCTGCTGCTCCTGATCCTTGCCGCTCCCAAACATCTTTTGCAGGAAATTGCGATGGTCCACGGGGTTTCCGTTGGCGTCCGTAGCCTGGCCTCCGAAGAGCTTACTGCCCAGCGTCTGGGTGTCCTGGCCCATGTGGGAACAGGTTCCCTGCGGAGCGTTGCCGATCAGGAAGGCGGCAGCAAAGCTGTCTCCGGGGCAGGAATCGTCCACCGGCAGATTTGTGCCGCGATTGATGCGAAGCACTTCCACACCTTCGGGAGCTGTGAAGGGCTTCATGTCGGAGTACTGCGGCAGGCGGATGGCGCGGTTCATGAACTCGGCCCAGATGGGGGCCGCGGCCAGAGCACCGGCGAGCTTCACGTCGGTGTAGTCATCATTGCCCACCCACACCACGCAGATCAGGTTGGAGCTGTACGCAGCGAACCAGGCGTCGTGGGAGGTTCCGGTTTTGCCTGCGGCGGGGGCGTTGAAGCCACGCTTGCGGACTTCCACGCCATAGCCGAAATTCATGACGCCTTCCAGCAGCGACTGGGTGAGGAAGGCGGCCTTCGGGTCCATCACCTGATGGGCTTCGGCGGGGAAGTCGGCGATGACATCGCCGTTCGGATTACGCACGCTGGAAAGAAGCCAGGGCGTCAGATGCACGCCGCCATTGGCAAACACGGTGTAAGCACCGGCCATATCGAGCGGTGTGGCGTCATAGCTGCCGAGCGCCACCGCAGGGGTTCCGCGTGCGCCGGTGATACCTGAGGCCCGGCCCAGCGACGCGACATTGCCGAAGCCGACCTGCTCGCCCAGGGAAACGGTCGCGTTATTGAGCGAGTGGGCCAGCGCGTAGATCGCTGTGACATCACCGTGATACTCGTTCTTGTAGTCGGCGGGTGAGTAGCTTTGGCCCTCGAAGTTGAAGGTGGTCGGCACGTCATGCAGGATGGTGAGCGCGTTGAACGTAGCCCCGCTGGGAAGTGGCTGGCCATTCACGGCCTGCTGTTCGGCGGTGGCATAGACGAACGGCTTGAAGATGGAGCCAGTAGGCCGCTTGGACGTAGCGTGGTCAAGCTGCGACGTCCCGTAATCCCGGCCGCCGACCAGGGCCAGGACCTGGCCGGTGTGAGGATTCAGAGCGACGAGAGCCACCTGAGGGTAGTTGATGTTGGTGTCGCCCTTGCGATGCTGGCGGCGCACCATCTCATCGACATTGCGCATGCCCACCGCCACCGCTTCCGAAGCAGCGCGCTGCAGTTCGGGATCCAGTGATGTGTAGACACGCAGGCTGTCGTGCGCGAGTTCCTGCTCTCCAACACGCTGCACCATCTGGTCGTGAACAAGGTCGACAAAGTAGGGCGCCTCACTGGCGTCGATCTCCGGCGGCGCCAGGCGCAGCGGTTCGGCCTTGGCACGCTCGCCTTCTTCGGCGGTGATGGCGCCCGTTTCCACCATCTGGTCGATCACCAGATTGCGCCGGCTGACTGCGCGGTCTGGGTGGCGGTATGGGTTGCGTCCGTTCGGATTCTGGATCAGACCGGCGATCAGCGCGCACTCCGCAATATCGAGCTGTCGCAGGTCTTTCCCGAAGTACGCCTGCGAGGCTTCGCCAAAGCCGTTGATCCCGTACGAGCCGCGCTGGCCGATGTTGATCTGGTTCGCGTACATCTCGAAGATCTGCTGCTTCGTAAAGCGCGACTCGAGCTGATACGTGATCATGATTTCTTCCAGCTTTCGCTTGAGGCTCTTTTTCGGGGTGAGGAAGAACCCGCGCGCGAGCTGCTGGGTGATGGTGGACCCGCCGCACTCTTTCTTGCCGGAAAAAAGATCCTGGACCGCGCACTTCACGGTACGAACGTAGTTGACGCCGCCATGTTCGAAGAAGCGATGGTCTTCGATGGCAACCACGGCCTGCACCATGTGCGGAGAAATCTGGTTGTAGGTCACCATGCGGCGCTTGGTGCGGTTCTTGTCTTCGGAAAGCGCTGTGATCAGTTGCGGCTCAAGCTTGTAGCCCGCCAGCGCCACTCCGTTCTCCGCGGTAATGGTCTGCACCACGCCGCCGCTGGTGGCGATGGTGGCGCCATCGGTGGCGAGATAGCTCTGCGTACCGGGCTTGATGAAAATTTCTTCGTCGCGAAGCTGATACGTCCCAAGCTGCGGATTGCCGTTGTATCCCGCGCGCCGCAACTCGGCGGCAATGTTGCTTGCGGAAAGCTGCTGGCCGGGCCGGACCTCCTGTGGAGCTGCATAGATCTGCGCCACTGAGGCAAAGAGCGGTCCCTGCGCAAGCCGTTCATCCACCAGGTTTGCGTAGTGGTGGTAATAAGAAAGGAAAATGACTGCGAAGATAACCGCGCAGACCAGGCCGAACAACAAAAAGCCGCGCACGAGTCTCCAGACCGGAGAACCTTTGCCGTTGGAACCGAACTTGACGCGATAAGCCATAAGAAGACAGGGAACAGTTAAAACAAAAGCAAAGAGCGAACTGCCTTATTTCTTGGACGCTGCAATCAGCGATTGGAGATGGGCCGGAACCGCATCCATGGGGAGATCGACCGTGGTTTGGTTGAGGCGGTCGACGACTTCGACAAGGCCATCGGCGAGCTTTTTACCGATGTTGACGCGGTAGGGCACGCCGATCAGGTCGGCGTCCTTGAACTTCACGCCGGCGCGTTCGTCGCGATCGTCAAGCAGGACATCGACCCCAGCGGCGCTGAGTGAAGCTCCGAGCTTTTCTCCGGCGTCAGCGAGTCCCGTTTCACGCGTGTTGGTCACGGTCACGACTACCTCGAACGGTGCGATGGCAGGGGGCAGGACATACTGCTCGCCGAAACGTTCGGTATCGGGAAACTGCACTTTGAACGCGGCTGCGGACGATTCAATAGCCGCCGTAAGAATCCGTTCGACACCGATGCCGTAGCAGCCCATGATGGGCATGACTTCCTTGCCGCTGGCGTCGAGCACACGCGCGCCCATGCTCTCGGAATACTTGTAGCCCAGCTTGAAGATGTGGCCGACTTCCACGGCTTTGCCAAGCCGGAGTGGCTGGCCACCGATGGGATCGAGTTCGCCTTCGTTGATGTTGCGCACATCGGCGATCACGGTTGGCGTGAAGTCGCGGCCGGGCGTGACATTGCGGTAGTGGTAGTCGAACTTGTTGGCGCCGGCTACCAGGTTGGCGCGGCCTTCCAGACCCGGATCCATCACGACGATGGTGCGTAAGCCTTCGGACGGAGTATCGCGCAGCACGCCCTTGAGCTTGTCCAGAGCCTTGCCGGACTTCAGGCCATTGAGTGAGCCCCCAGTCATCACCTGCGCAATGCCGACCGGCCCGAGATAGCCTGCGGGCCCGCCGATGTACAGCTCCAGTTCATCGGGCATCATCGGGCGCAGCTCGATGGTGCCCGCGACCGCATTCAACTTCGTTTCGTTCACCTGGTGGTCGCCGCGCAAAAAGGCAACAACCGGACGCAAAGGTTCGCCCTCTGGATGACCGCTGCGTGCGCCCATGAAGGCGACGCACTTAATGTCCTGCGAGGCGGCAATCCCGAAGAACTCGGTGACCGCGGCGATGGCGGCCTTGCCCGGCGTGTGGACAAGCTCCGGCAAACCATCTCCTGTGGGCGGCAAGTCCTGTACGGGTGCGAGCGTGCTGGTGGCCTTTTCCAGGTTGGCGGCGTAGCCCGAAGTGGAACTGGCGATCAGGTCTTCACCGGCCTCTGTATAGACCATGAATTCCTGCGACTGCGATCCGCCCATGGCGCCTGAATCGGCTTCCACGGCCACAAACTGCAGGCCGCAGCGCGTGAAGATGGCGCGGTAGGCTGCATCGTGCCTCTTGTAGCTTTCATCCAGGCCGGCTTCGTCGATGTCGAAGGAATAGGAATCCTTCATGATGAACTGGCGGACGCGCAGCAGCCCGGCTTTGGGCCGCGGTTCGTCGCGGAACTTGGTCTGGATCTGGTACCAGGTCTGCGGAAGCTGCTTGTAGCTGCGCAGCTCGTTGCGCGCGATGGAGGTCATTACCTCTTCGTGCGTCATGGCCAGGCAGAGCTCGGCGCCCTTGCGGTCCTTGAGGCGAAACATGTTGTCGCCCATTCCTGCCCAGCGGCCGGACTCCTCCCAGAGCTCGCGAGGATTCAATGTCGGCAGCAGGAACTCCTGGCCGATCTTGTCCATTTCTTCACGGACAATCGCGATGACCTTGTTCAGCGCGCGCTGACCCAATGGGAGATAGCTGTAAATGCCGGCGCCTAGCTGGCGGACGTAGCCGGCGCGGAGAAGGAGCTTGTGGCTTGCGACTTCAGCGTCTGCCGGAGCCTCGCGAAGGGTGGGGATGAAGAGCTTCGACCAACGATGCATGCATCTTCGATTGTAACGAACAGGGACGAGCGGCAGGCGGCGTCAAGCCGGGTGACTCAGCGGGGATATCGTGTCAGTTACGTGTGGGAATCGAGAACATCGCTGTGCGGGGTCTGCGCACGCGCCGGTTGCGGCGCCACTTCCCACAGGTCATGAAGGTGCAGAACGCCCAGGACGGTGGAAGAGGAAGTTCCGTCTTCGGTGACAACCAGCGCTGTGATCTTGTTGCGTTCCATCAGCGTAAGTGCGTCGGCGGCAAAGGCATCCGGCGCAATCGTCCGCGGGCGTGGGTTCATGACCTCGGCGGCGGTTTTCTGGAAGGCCTGCGGGCCTTTGCGCTCCAGCAGGCGGCGGAGATCGCCGTCGGAAAGAATTCCCAGCAGCCGGCCATAGGACTGCACGGTGGTCATTCCGACTCGTTTGGCACTCATCTCGTGGATGATCTGCGGCATGGAGGCGGAGGGCGGCACGCTGGGCATAGCGTCGCCCGCATGCATGAGTTGGTGAACAGAGGCCAGGCGCCGGCCGAGCTGGCCGCCAGGGTGAAGCTCCGCGAAATGCCGCGGGTGGAAATTCAGGCGGCGGCTGACATCGATCGCAAGCGCATCACCCAGAGCGAGCATCGCTGTCGTAGAAGCAGTGGGCGCAAGCTGGTGGTTGCAGGCTTCGCGCTCCACGCTGATATCCAGCGAATGCGCGCTGGCGGAGCACAGGGTGGAGGTGTTGCAGCCACAAAAGCTGACCAGCGTGACGCCGATACGAGGCAGGATGGGTAACAGCCGGAGCAGTTCTTCCGTCTCACCCGAGTACGACAGCGCGATCAGCACGTCGCGGGCGTTCAGAACTCCGAGATCGCCATGGAGTGCTTCGGCGGGGTGCAGGAACTGCGCGGGAGTTCCGGTGGAAACCAGCGTGGCCGCGATTTTGCGGGCGATGTATCCGCTTTTCCCAACGCCGGCCAATACCACCCGGTGTCCGGAAAGGACACGTTCGGCGACCAGCGCGGCGACATGGTCGAAGACTTCTTTTTGGGGGCCGTCGAGACGCTCTGCGAGCTTGAGCAGAGCTTCGGCTTCAATGCGGACGAGCTCCGCCGCAGAGGCGCCGGGAGGTGGATCACCGGGAGTGTGCGTGGGGTCTGGCATGCGATCGCGCAAACCCGATGCTAGCAGAGGGTGTTTTTGGCTGGCCCGAGATTAGACTTGTTAAGGTTAGGTAAGGTTCGCGCGGGACGTGAACAGGAGAGTACGGTGGGTCGTCGGTTAGCAGTTGCAATCTTGATGGTCGCGGTGGTGGGTGTGTGCGTCTGGGCCGGTATCTTCAACTACAAGAAGCGCCAGGCTGAAATGCAGGCGGCCCAGCAGAAGCAGGCCACGCTGGTAAAGCAAAGCAGCAACGATGGCGCCGATGACGTGATCCCGGACATGGGCGGCACGAACATGCGCGGCAAAGCGGCTCCCGCTTTCACGTTGCCGGAGCTTGGTGGCAAGAAGCTGTCGCTCGCGGAGTTCAAGGGCAAGCCTGTGGTGGTGAATTTCTGGGGCACCTACTGTCTGCCCTGCAAGGTGGAAATGCCCTGGTTTGAAGAGTTTTCCAAGAAGTACGCCGGCCAGAACCTGGTTGTCCTGGGGCTGGACGATGAAGACGGCGTGAGCAAATCCGACGTTCAGAAGGCGGCGGAAAAGATCGGCGTGACCTATCCGATCCTGATCTCGAACGACCAGGTCGCGAAGGACTATGGCCTGGGCGACTACCTGCCTGTGACGTTCTATATCAACAAGCAGGGTGAGGTTGTGGAGCAGACGACGGGCACTCCCAGCAAGGACGCCATGGAAGCCAACATCAAGAAAATTCTTACGCCGAGCGGGATGTGAAACGTGCAGCGAACAGTTAACAGGAAACAGTTAACAGTATGGCGGGTGGTTGCGGCTGCGGCTGTTGTTTGGTTGGGGGCGGGGCTTCCTGGAAGCGCGTCGTCGCAGCAGATTCAGATGGGCGATAACCCGTTGGCGCAGGCTGCCAAGAAGCAGCACGTGAGTTTGGTCACGGACGCACTGGAAGTGAATGCAGGCGCGCCGCAGGATATCGAGCTTCGGTTCCGTGTGGACTCGGGGTTTCACATCAACTCACACACGCCCAAGGATGAGCTGCTGATTGCAACCGCCCTGAAGCTGGATGAGGCTGCGGGGTTCAAAGTGCTTAAAGCGGATTACCCGGCAGGCTCAAGCTTCCACCTGGGTGGTGCGGGCGAAGCGGGTGAAACGCTGGATGTGTATCAGGGTGAATTTCGCGTGCACCTGCGCGTGGTGGCTCCGAAGGGCGCTTCGGTGCTCAGCGGAACACTGCGCTACCAGGCCTGCGACAATGCGGCCTGCTTTCCTCCACGGACACTGCCGGTCAAGATTGCGGTGACAGCGAAGTAACGAGCCTTCAAAGAAGCTTGCGGCATTGTTGTTCTTGCTTTCCCCAGTTCAAGCACGGAAATGGGTGCCCCATTCATCGCGCATGCCTTTGGCGCGATGAGTGGGCCTGCACGAAAGCTTGAGCAGCCCCGTCGCGATTGAGAAATCCCTCAGCGCCTACTCGCCGCTGTGATCCGGATGATGCGAGATGGAAAGCGTATTGCCGTCGGGGTCCTTGAACCACGCGACGGAGGAGCCGCCGGGCGCTTGCCATACGCCGTGCTCGTCCTGATCGAAGAAGCTGAAGCGGACAAACTCCACGCCCGCTGTCTTGAGTTCGGCGACCTTGGCGTGGATATCGTCGACTTCCCAGCCGTAAATCGTGTACTGCGCCGGAGTATAGGCCGGCATGCGCACGACGCGCAGCATGCCTTCCGGCTCAGGGCCGACCAGGAAAACAAGGGCAAACTCGTCATCCGCAACGAAGGTCAGGCCTAGGACGTCGCGATAGAACGCCTTGGCTTCTTCTGCCTTGGTTGTGGGGATGAATCCGACGGGAACGTTATGCGTGAGACGCATGCGCAAGACCTCGCCTGGGTTATTTCCTACCTGGAGGTTGATTGAGAAGCCGTTTCTGGGTTTCGATGAACCGGCGGACGCGGTCCAGCGAGCGCGCCTTGCCAAAGACTACCAGTGATTCCATCAGGGGTGGTGACTGTGTGCTGCCGGTGAGGATGGCGCGGAGAAGCATGAAGTTCTCCTTGACGCTCCACCCCTGCGCTTCGCCCAGCTTTTTCATTTCGGCTTCGATGGCGTGTGCCTCCCAGGCGCTCGCTTCCAGCGCGGCCAGCAACTCGGCGGCGAAGGCCAGCGTTTCTTCCGCCGTACGCTTTTTGGGCAGCCATACCGACTCAGGCGGGGTGACGACGTCGCGGAAAAGGAAGTCGACCATGTCGCCGATCCCGCCGAGTGTATCGATCCGGGTCTGCACCAAAGGAACGATGGCGCGCAAATGGCTATCGGAAAACACATTTTCGCGCAGGGCGGCAAGAAACTCATCTGGCGAAAGTTTGCGCAGGTATTCGCCGTTGAGCCATTTTAGCTTGACCAAGTCGAAGACCGGACCGCCCAGGGAGATGCGGCTGAAGTCGTACTTTTCCAGCATCTGCGCGAGCGAAAAGATGTCCGATTCCTTGGTGCTGGCGCCGCTGGACACAATTTCCTGCTCCGTCATCTGGGCCATGCCGCCCCCCATCAGGCCCAGGAAGTTGAGCATCGCCTGCGGCAGGAAGCCGGATTCCCGGTAATAGTTGAGCGAAACCGGGTTCTTGCGCTTGGAGATCTTCGACTTATCGACATTGCGCAGCAGGGGCATATGCCAGAACTTGGGCAACTCCCAGCCAAACGCGTTGTACAGCAGCACGTGCTTGGGCGTGGAGCTGATCCACTCTTCCGCGCGGATGACGTCGGTGATGTGCATCAGGTGGTCGTCGACGACGTTGGCCAGATGGTAGGTGGGGAAGCCGTCGGACTTCAACAGCACCTGGTCGTCCACATTGAAATGGTCGAAGGTGATGTCGCCACGCAGCTCGTCGCGGAAAGTGGTTGCGCCTTCTGTCGGGACTTTGAGGCGGATAGTGAAGGGCTTGCCGGCGGCAAGGTTGGCGTCGACTTCTTCCTGGGAAAGGTGGCGCGACCGGCCGTTGTACTTGGGGGGCTGCTTGGCAGCCGTCTGTGCCTTCCGTTCCGCTTCAAGTTCTTCAGGCGTTTCGAATGCCCGGTAGGCGGCGCCGTTGTCCAGCAGGATCTGGCAGTACTCGCGATAGATTTCCGTGCGCTCCGACTGGCGATACGGGCCATAGGGGCCGCCAACGTCCGGGCCTTCATTCCAGGAAAGGCCGATCCAGCGGAGAGCGTCGAAAATCATGGCTTCGGAGGTCGGCACGAAGCGGGTGCGGTCGGTATCTTCAATGCGCAGCACGAACTGCCCGCCGCGCTGGACGGCAAAAATATAGTTCAGCAGCCCGATGTAGGCGGTGCCGACGTGAGGATCGCCGGTGGGGGAAGGGGCAATGCGAACGCGCGTGGGTCGTGCGGAAGCAGCGGAAAAGGCGTGGGTCTCTGCAGTCATTGGTCAGAACCAATGTTAACAGAGCGCCCACGCCGGAGTGCGGTTTCCGTTAGCTCTAATACCGCGGCGGGTAGTTGCCGGGAGGCGGCGGATTACCCTGCTGCGGATAGTTGGTGGGCAGGTTTTGCTGCGGTGGGTAGCTTGGCGGCGGGAAGTTGGTACTTCCGTACGCGACCTGGGGCGCCGGAACAACTTTCCATGTACCGAAGGCGAGAATGCACACCACAACCAGGGGGCCGACCATGGGTACCAGGAGAAGCAGGGAAAGTGCTCCAGACATGCCCGCTTTTGTAAAAATTCTCCAGAAAAGCCAGATTCCGATGGCGGCCGCGATGAGAAGAAAAACCAGGTAAACGACCATAATGATCCCGCCTGCAAGCAGGCCGGATGCTGCGTCAGAAGAACTTTGTTCCACGAATCACCTCGGATAAACGAAAAGTTGCACTCAATGTACGCGGAATCGCGCCCTGTGTCTTCCGAAATTTTGGGCTGGCTGCGACTCAGCTTTTGGGCAGGGACTGAACGAAGCTCCAGAATTCCTTGTTGGTCCTGAGCTTCATGATGGAATCATCCGTTGCCGGATCAGGCATTTTCTCGCCCTGGATCACATGGGCGCGGCGGTCGAAGGCCTGTCTCAGGTGCTCGCGCGCCGCAGTCGCGTTACCGGCTTCAGCGTCCGCGCATGCCAGGTTGTAGTAGTTCAACGGGTATTCAGGGTCTCTGGCAATGGCCTGCTGGGCTACGGTCTGGCTCCGCTTGAGGTCGCCCGACATGCCATAGCTCATGACCAGTTGATCGGTGACGACGCGGCGTGTGGTGAGTGCTGTGCTTGCGGTCATGCTGTCGAATGCCGACTGGTAATAGACGGCAGCCGTTTGCGGTTCATGTTGTCGATTGAAGAGAAGCGTGCCCAGGGCAAAGTAATCGAAAGTCACCGGGACGTAGTTGGAATCGGGCCGAAACAGCTCCAGTTCAGCATTGAACAGTGCTTCGTCTTTTGCCGTATATTTCGGTTTGGAAAGATGGATTTCGAGGCAGTTCTTCGCATCGCCGGCGAAAGCAAAAACGTTGTACTGGTGGAGGTCCGTTCCCTCAAATTTCTCCACGAAGAACGTTGCTGTTGCGTAGATGTGGCCGTCCTTCGCCGTGTACGAGCCATTCTTTGAGTCCGAAAGAATCGCTTTACCCTGCGTCATCCCTTTGCGCAGCGGCTCGATCACCGCCTTGCGGCATGAATCTGCAGTTGGCGCACCCGTATCGTTCCCGAACAGAATGACGGAGGCGGCCATGCCAGTCTTCTTGTTTCCGGTCTGGAAAGCAATGCGCGGGCCATCGGTGTAAAGATGTACGGCTTCGGGAACCCAGCCATCCCCCAGATGAATAGGGACCGCACCGGTTCCGGAGGGCAGTACCGCACGGGGCTGGGGGTCGTGGCTCTGAGCGAGGAAAGGATGGGAAACACAGAGGCAAAGCAGCAGAACGATTTTGCGCATGCGGGAGTGTATCGCAGGTCGAAATTGTCCGGTTCCGCAAGCAGCGAAGCTACGTAAGGTCGTCGGTGTCGAAGGGTTTGATCTTGCGGCCGAGCGCGCTGGTGTCGTGTGCATTGGAAACCAGCGTGCTGACCACGCCATCGATGTCGGCTTCATCCGGTACGTCGGCCTCCACGGCAAGAAGCTTGTGCTCACCAGGAAGCTCGATGGATTCGAGCAACACCACGACGTGGCAAACGGCTGTACCGTCCTGGGGCAGGCCTTCAGGTGTCTTGCCCTTGATGCTGACGTTCTTGATGTCCAGATGCAGCAGGTCGGCGAGGCGCTCGCGGATGTCCCCGGCGATAGGAACGATCTTCGGTCGGTGCATCACCAGCACGCAGTCGAGGTTCACGATCTTGTAGCCGGCCAGCGCGACTTCTTCCAGCGCCGTGTTGAGGAAAATGGTGGAGTCGGCGTTCTTCCACTTGGGATCCGACGGAGGAAAGAACGTGCCGATATCACCTGCGGAAACGGCGCCCAGCAGGGCATCGGTAATGGCGTGGAGGAGGAGATCGCCGTCCGAGTGGCCGGCGAGACCTTCAGGGTGGTCGATCTTGACACCGCCGATCACCAGCGGCACGCCGGGCTTAAAGGCGTGAGAGTCAAAACCGAGTCCGATACGCATGGCCATGGGGGTGATTCTAACTCTGCTCCGGTGAGCGTGGGGATCAGGCTTCAATGAAGACGATTACGAAGAAGTCTTTGCAGTGGCAAACATAAAGCGGGTGGCCCATCCTTTCACGCTTTTGTGAAAGGGTGGGGTCGGGATGCCCGTTCCACGTGGTCCTTTCCAGGGGCCACGTGGAATACATCACAAGGGTCTGACAAGCAAGCCTGAATGTACATCCGTATTTCAAACATGGGCAGGAGCGGCCGCGCTGTCGCGCGATACCCCATCCTTTGCAATAAAACTGCAAAGGATGGGCCACCCGATCGGTGGGAGTAGCATCTTTTGCGAACTATCCCGCCAGATAGAACTCGGCGATTTCGAGATCGCCCGGTTGGGTGACCTTGAAATTGCGCGCACTGCCCTGGACCACGAAGACAGGAATGTTGGCTCGCTCGAGCAGCGATGCTTCGTCGGTGCCGGTGAACTCGTCGGCTGCGGCTTCTTCAAACGCGCGGCGCATCAGCGGTACGCGGGCGCCCTGAGGGGTTTGCGCGTGCACAATGATCTCGCGCGGGATGGTGGCTGTGATCAGCGCGCCATCGGCGGTGCGTTCCACCTGCTTGATGGTGTCGACCGCCGGTGTACCGACGATCGCCGCGCCATGTCTGGCGATGGCGTCAATGGTGCGGTCGATGGTGGCGGAGTCGATGAGCGGCCGGACAGCGTCATGCACCAGCACGATGTCGTCCTCGGAAGTGGAAGGCAGTGCCTTCAGGGCGTTGGCGACGGAGTCCTGGCGCGTGTCTCCACCGGTGACCACGTGGACCTTGCCATCGAGTTTGTGTTCGGCGATCAGTTCCGCGACACGCGGCTGCTCGCTGGCGCGGACTGAGACATAGATGGTTGTGATCCGGGGCACCGCCAGAAAGGCGCGCAGCGAATGAAGGAGGATGGGCAAACCTTTCAGGGAAAGGAACTGCTTGGGAGCGCCTCCCGTGGAGGCCATGCGGGTACCGATACCCGCTGCGGGCACAATGACGAAGACAGACATGGGAAGAGGAGTATAGCAAGACGAGGGTGCAGGGTTTAGGGTCAAGGGTTTAGAGTGCTGGTACTGGCTTGCCGAGGATCAGGATATGCGCCGGAAACTGCCGGAGATAACCATTGAAAGCCCATGCTCAGAGAATTGGGCATCCATGCGGGGCGACGGGCGGGCGCGATTCTGTGACGCTTGCGGGAAGACCGTGCACAACGTGGCAACGATGAGCCGGCGTGACGTTGAGCGATTGGCGGTTCGCGCAGCCATCGGCGATCCCGTATGCGCTCATGTGACTCGCAGGGATGGCGAGTTGGTCATGCTTGAGGAGTCGGGTACATCGTCGTTTCCGATCCTTGCGGGGGCGGTGTTCTCCGCGGCAATGGCAACCGCCATGCCGATGACAGCTCAGAGCGGAAATCATCTGACGGCCGATAAGGCGATTTTGAATGGCCGCCTGTTGGATGAACGTGGCGTCCCTCTCAATGGGCTCTCAGGTATGGTGATTCTCCAGCGAGGCGAAGTGTCTCGCATGGCTGTCATTCGAGCGGACGGCAGCTTCGAAATCGACGTCCCACCGGGCGCTTATGACATCAAGGTTTCAGGTGTCCAACCTGTCATCCAGAACGCTCTATTGCATGAAGGCTTTCAGAGTCTGGGTGACGTGCGCGTTCCGCCCACTGTGATCGCGACAATAGAAGGCGAGATTGCCGTTACGACTACGCGAAGTTTCTGGCTCCGTCACCCGGTGGCCTATGCGCGATACGTCGGGCGGCGGATCCGCAATCGTCTGGGTGGGTAAGGTTCAGTCGGCGCGCAGCATCATCTCGTTCGATTCCTTGAACCCAAACTTTTCGTAGATCGGCCGGCCGAAAGGTGAAGCGTGCAAGGTCGTGACGGCGATACCGCGGGATTGAGCCTCTTCCACGGCCGCCTTCAGAAGCAGGTTGGCATAACCGCGTCCCCGCGCCTGGGGTGCGGTATAGAAGTTCAGCAGGTACGCACGCACCGGCTCGATGTCCAGATAGTGCGGCGGCCAGTCCATGAAATAGATTCCCGCTCCGGCAAGGACTTCGCCGTCTTCTTCAAGCAGCAGGCCGACATAGGTGCCGGCGGCGAGATGCGCTCGTACCCAGGGTGCGAAGGTCGCGTCCATGGTCTCCAGACGCTCTTCCGTGGCGAACTTATTGTCGGCAAACATACGGTGGCGCTGTTGTGCGATCAGATCGACGTCGTCTTCGGCCGCTCGGCGGATGGTGGGCATGCTTCATGGTAGCTGGACGCGTTCAGGGCGCGTTCGGTGAAGCGAAGACTTGCTAGGCTAAGGCGGTGAAGACTCAACCTCTGAAAATCGCGCGCGAGCTGTTCGCGGCAGGTGAGCGCGTGTGCTGCGCATTGAGCGGGGGCGCCGATTCGACCGCGCTGCTGCTGGCCCTGCGAGAGGCAAATGCGGAAAAGAATTCGCTGGGCGTAGTGTTGAGCGCGGCACATGTCCACCATGGATTGCGAGGAGCGGAAGCTGACGGGGACGAGGCATTTGTGCGCGGCCTTTGTGAAGGTCTCGGTGTGCCGCTGACCGTCTTCCGCGTCGATACCGCCGCCCGGCAGGCAGCGGAGCGGGAGGGCGTCGAAGAAGCGGCCCGCGAGCTGCGCTATGCGGCGTTGCGAGGAATGCTCGCGGAAAACAAGGTGGACACGGTCGCGACCGCGCACACTCTGGACGACCAGGCCGAAACCGTCGTCATGAAGCTGCTGCGCGGAGCCTGGACGGAGGGCCTGGGTGGGATTGCGCCTGTAATGCAGGGATCAGGGAACAGGGAGCAGGGATCAGGAAGTGGGAAGCAGGAAGTAGGAAGTAGGCGCGAGCAAGGGAGAATTGTGCGGCCCCTTCTTGGCGTTCGGCGGGCCGAGGTGGAAGCTTTCTTGAAAGCGCGGGGACAGGAGTGGCGAGAGGATGCGACGAACCGCGACGTCAGCCTCACCCGGAACCGCGTTCGGCATGAATTGATGCCGGTTTTGCGCGGTTTCAACCCTTGCATCGATGAACTGCTGGCGAATATGGCAGAGGTGGCCCGGGACGAGGAAGCCCACTGGGAAGCGGAGATGCGCCGCCTGCTGCCGCACGTGGTGCTGCCCGGCAAACCTGTCCGTGGCGGCGGACGGGCGGTGAGTACGGCGGTGGGGGAAGCCGGGTGCGCTCTGGAAATTGAACGGCTCCGCGGCATGGATACCGGCCTGCGGCGGCGGGTGGTGAGGGGGGCGGCACGATCCATTGGCTGCCGGCTGAATTTTGATGAGACCGCAAAACTGCTGGCGCTGGCGGGATTTGGCGGTTACGCCGGGGTGAAAGGCGGGATCGGCAGCAAGCTTGAGCTTCGCGGCGGTTTGCGGGCGGAGCGGTCGGCCCGGGAACTGCGCCTGTGGCGGGGTTGATCGGCGTTGAGCGGTTCGGCTGGAGCTAATTGGAAAGCACTACCGAATCCGGTTCCAGGCGTCGTAGTGGTATCGACGAGCCCGCAGGTTTTTGCTGATATCAAAATCGCCGCGGCCCAAGTGTCCGCGAGGGTTGCGGCGGGCCGGATGCCGCTGGAGTTGTAGATGTACCCCGCGAAGGATTTTGACGCGGAAGGGCTGTAGGAAGGGTAGAATCTCTAGCATATCTGTTCCGGCCGGTCACGGCTGGAAAGATGCACCGTCTACGCACCTTTGCCGTCTAATGGATAAGGTGCGCTGGGCTGAAGCAGCCGGTGCGGTGGCGCCCCGAAGGTTGCTCGGGACGAAGGAAACGAGGAAGCGGATTGAATTCAACGGTTAAACAGTTGCTGATCTGGGTGCTGACGCTGGCGGTCCTGCTGATTGGGTGGCGGTACGTGGCGACCTATACCAGCGGCAATCACAACAAGGAAGTCAGCCTGAGTGAGATGGAGAACGACGCCATCAACGGCAAGATTTCCGATGTGACCATTGTCGGGACCGAAATTACGGGCCACTACAAAGATGGCAAGGAAATGTTCCACACTGCGGTTCCGCAGGGTTACACCACGTACGTGGACGAGCTCCGCAATCACGGTGTGAACGTTTCGAGCAAGGATCAGCAGAGCGGGCTGTGGATCAGCGTGCTTTTGCAGATCGCGCCCATCGCCATCATCTTTGCCTTGTTCCTGTTCATGATGCGGCAAATGCAGTCGGGTGGAAACAAGGCTTTGAGCTTTGGCAAGAACCGCGCGCGCCTGCTCAGCATGCAGCAGAAGAAGGTGACGTTCAAGGACGTTGCCGGCGTGGATGAGGCCAAAGAAGAACTCAAGGAGATCATCGAATTCCTGCGTGAAGCGCAGAAGTTCCAGCGCCTGGGCGGACGTATCCCCAAGGGCGTGCTGATGGTCGGACCTCCGGGTACCGGCAAGACCCTATTGGCCCGCGCTGTCGCGGGTGAAGCCAACGTGCCGTTCTTCTCCATCTCCGGTTCGGACTTCGTGGAAATGTTCGTGGGCGTCGGCGCAAGCCGCGTGCGCGACCTGTTCGAGCAGGGCAAGAAGAATGCTCCGTGCATCATCTTCATCGATGAAATCGACGCTGTCGGACGCCACCGCGGCGCCGGTCTCGGCGGTGGACACGACGAGCGTGAGCAGACCCTGAACCAGCTCCTGGTGGAGATGGACGGCTTCGAATCCAATGACGGCGTCATCCTGATTGCCGCGACCAATCGTCCTGACGTGCTGGATCCGGCGCTTCTGCGTCCCGGCCGTTTCGATCGCCGTGTCATTGTGGACCGTCCCGACATCCGTGGCCGCGAAGAAGTTCTCCGCGTGCATTCGAAGAAGGTGCCCTTGGCCGAAGACGTCAGGCTGGACGTTCTGGCTCGCGGAACACCGGGCTTCAGCGGAGCCGATCTCGCCAACATGGTGAATGAAGCTGCCCTGACCGCGGCGCGTTTCAATCGCAAGGCCGTACACATGTACGACTTTGAAATCGCCAAGGACAAGGTGCTGATGGGCGCGGAGCGCAAGAGCATGCTCCTGAGCGAGGACGACAAGCGCGATACGGCCTATCACGAAGCCGGTCACGTGCTGGTCGCGGCCAAGCGCAAGCACTCCGATCCGCTGCACAAGGTGACCATCATCCCGCGCGGTATGGCGCTGGGTGTCACCATGCACCTGCCGGAAGAAGACAAGCACACGGTCACCAAGGACTATCTCGAAACGCAGCTCGCCATCCTGATGGGTGGACGCTGCGCCGAAGAGATCTTTATGGACCGCATGACCACCGGAGCGGGCAACGATATCGTGCGCGCAACGGAACTGGCACGCAAGATGGTGTGCGAGTACGGTATGAGCGAACTCGGACCGCTGACCTACGGCAAGAAGGAAGAGCAGATCTTCCTGGGCCGCGAGATCGCGCAGGCACGGGACTACTCGGACGACACGGCCAAGGAAATCGATCGCCTGGTCAAGAAGTTCGTGGACAACGGCTACAAGTCGGCCTACAGCATTCTGGAAGAGAACCGCGACATCATGCACCGCATGGCTGCGGCTCTTCTGGAACGCGAAACCCTGGACGCTGCCGAGATCGAGCTGATCATTACCGGCAAGGAACTGCCGCCGGCACGCTCCGCTCTGGCTGCAGCCGCCGATTCCGGTGGCGACGACACCCAGAAGGTGCTCAAGCCCGAAGGCGGACGCAAGCCCGGCTTCAGCGAAGGCGCACCGACTGCGGCGTAGTTCAAACAACACAAAAAAAGAAGAGCGGCTTCGGCCGCTCTTCTTTTTACTTAATTATGCAACCAAATGGTTGCATAATTATTCTGTGAGCATGGATGCGGTTTTCCGGGCTTTGGCGGACAGGAACCGCCGCCTGCTGCTGGACAGCCTTCACGCGAGGGATGGGCAAACACTGAACGAGATGTGCCAGGGGTTGGCCATGTCCCGGCAGGCGGTCAGCAAGCATCTTGCGGTGCTGGAAAAGGCCAATCTCGTGGTGACCCGGCGAGACGGTCGTGAGAAATTCCACTACCTGAATCCGGTGCCGATCCATGACATTGGCGAGCGCTGGATTAGCAAGTATGAGCATCCGCGGCTGGATGCTCTCAAAGATTTGAAGCAAAGACTGGAAGCGAAGGAGGACGTATGAAGTTTGTGTATTCGATCTACATTCAAACAACGCCGGAAAAGCTTTGGGAGGCTCTGCTGCAGCCTGCGTTTACGCGACAGTACTGGTCGGGCGTGCATATGGAAAGCACCTTCGAGGCAGGCGCGGACTGGCGTCTGATGATTCCGGATGGACGTGTCGGGGACTCAGGCATTGTGCTGGAAGCCGAGAGGCCGCGAAAGCTGGTCGTGACCTGGGAGAACCAGTTCATTCCGGAGCTCAAGGCAGAAGGGATTTCCTGCTGCACTTTCGAACTCGTGCCGGAAGGCGACCTCGTGAAGCTGACCATCCTGCACGAGATGGAGAAGGACGAATCGAAGTTGATCGTGGCAGTCTCGCAGGGCTGGCCGAAGATTCTGTCCAGCCTGAAGACGCTGCTTGAGACCGGAAAGCCGTTGCCGGGGACGAGCGAGTGGCCCAAGGACATCTAGGGACGAGGGTTTAGGGGTTAGGGTCTAGGGTTTAGAAACGCTTTGAAGCAGCCCTCGCATGTGGATATCGTTTCTAAACCCTAAACCCTAAACCCTAAACCCTAAACCCTAAACCCTAGACCCTAAACCCTAGACCCTAAACCCTAGACCCTAAACCCTCGCTCATCCGGACGCGATACTCTGGAACGATGGTGAGTATGCGAGGCATAGCGGCCCTGCTTGTGTGCAGCGGCCTTGTTGGGGCAACACTGGCTGCGGGGGCGCAGGGCAATGCAAGCCCGGCACAGACGTCAACGCAAAATTCAGGGCAAGGTTCTGCGCAGAGCCTGACCACGACGCCGGGCTCGGCTTCCGCGGCGCAACGCGCGCGGCGGCTGGATACGTTGAAGACGCCGACCAAGGATGATCTGCTGCGCGGCGAGTACGGCCCGTATCGCGCCAACAACGACCTGCTGTACTACCACCTGGATATCAAGGTCGATCCTGAGACTAAGTCGGTGTCCGGCACCAATACCGTGCGTTTTCGCATGCTCCAGGACGGCACGCGCATCCAGCTTGAGCTGGCGCAGGCCATGAACATCGACAGCATCAAGCTTGGCGAGGACACCCTGAAGTACACGCGCGAAGAGCGCACGGTCTGGATCGATTTCCCGAAGACTCTGCATAAGGGCAAGGTGTATGAGATTGCTTTCGCATACTCGGGCAAGCCGGTGACGCAGGGCCGCTTCGGATGTTTTTCCTTCGACAAGGACAAGGAAGGCAAGCCGTGGATCACGACCGCGTGTGAAGGCGAAGGTCCCAGTGTCTGGTGGCCGAACAAGGACCAGTGGCGCGACGAGCCGCAGGACGGCATGGAGCTTTCGATCGCCGTTCCCAATGGCTTGATGGATGTTTCCAATGGCCGCTTCGTGGACTCCAAGGATCTCGGCAACGGCTACACGCGCTGGGACTGGCATGTCCACTATCCGATCAACAACTACGACGTCGCACTGAACATCGGCGAGTATCAGCACTTCACGCTGCCTCAGCACGGCAACACCACCATCGATCTCTATGCGCTGCCTGAGGACCTCGATAAAGCGAAAGCGCAGTGGACCCAGGTCACCGGAATGCTCGACGCCTACGAGCACTACTTTGGCGAGTATCCCTTTGTGAAGGATGGCTACAAGCTGATCCAGGTGCCGTATTCCGGCATGGAGCACCAGTCGGCGGTGTCGTACGGCAACCACTTCAAAAATGGGTACTACGAACGCGACTGGACCGGCGTCGGCATCAGCCTGAAGTTCGACTTCATCATCATTCACGAAAGCGGGCACGAGTGGTTCGGCAACTCCATCACCGCCGCCGATACCTCGGACATGTGGATCCACGAAGGGTGGACAACGTATCTGGAGGTCCTCTATGTGGAGTACCACTGGGGCAAGGCGGATGGTCTGCGCTATGTGAACGGCATGAAGTCAAAAGTCCACAATGAACGGCCCATCATTCCGCCGCACAACACCAATGCGGAGCCGCCTCAGGACCAGTACTTCAAGGGCGCGTTGATGTTGAATACCCTGCGCAGCGTGATCGATGACGATGCCAAGTGGTTTGCCGACATCCACGACTTCTATCAACACTTCAAATACCAGAACATCATGACCGAAGATGTGGTGGCGTGGTGGAACAAGCGTACGGGGATAAACCTGACGCCGTTCTTCGATGAGTACCTGCGCCATGCGTCACTTCCGACGCTGGAACTGAAGCTGGATGAAGCCTCCCACCAGGTGAACTACCGGTGGAAAGCAGACGAGGCATCCTTTGCGATGCCGATCAAGGTCGGCGATGCAAATCACTGGACGACGGTGACGCCCGCAACAGCCGATTGGAAGTCGATGCCCTGGACGGGCACGAAAGACGACTTCAAGGTGGCGGCGGACCTGTACTACGTGAATGTGGTGTGGGAGTAAAGTAATGGCAGCGGCTACGAGCGGAAAGGGGATGTAATGGGCGAATTAAACCGAATTACGCAGCAGCCTGAAGTGATGGGTGGTAAGCCCTGCATCCGCGGAATGCGTGTGACCGTCGGCATGATCGTTGGGCAGGTGGGCGCCGGTCGGAGCGTGGAGGAAGTGCTTGCGGATTATCCCTATCTCGAGCGGGAAGACGTGTTCCAGGCGCTACGTTATGCGGCATGGCGGGCGGAAGAGCGCGAGGTCGTGCTGATCTCCGCATGAAGCTGCTGGTGGATATGAATCGTAGGTGGTTTTGTGCGCTCCTGTTACTCCCGCTGCTGCTTACGGGATGTGGGTATCATCGCGCCGGCTCGGCGATGAATTCGGCGCCTGGCGTCCATACGCTGGCAGTGCCCATCTTCCAGTCGAGAGTGCAGGCTTACCGGACGGAAACCATTTTTACGCAGGCCGTGGTGCGTGAGTTGAATACCCGGACGTCCTATCGTGTGCTGACTGCGGGGACGGAGGGTGCGGACGCCGTGTTGCATGGCACGATCGTCAGCGAGACGATCTCGCCGCTGACCTACGATCCTTCCAGCGGGCAGACTTCCAGCTACCTAGTGACGATTACGGCGCAGGTGTCCATCAATTCCCACGATGGCACGGTGCTCTACCGGAATGATTCCTTCGCGTGGCGCGAGCAGTATCAGTCCACCCAGGATTTGAGCGGCTTTGTGCAGGAGGACAGTGCGGCGGTACGGCGTCTGGCGCATGACTTCGCGCAGGCTTTGGTAAGCGGCATGCTGGAGTCGCTGAAATGAGCGCGCCGAGCGGGGTGCGAAGTTTCGCCGCGGCGGAACGCTTTGTTGCCGAGATCGCAGGCGATGCCCGCCGCCCAGGCTATGTCCTGATGGGTGATGAAGCCTTTCTGTTCGAGATGTGCAGGCGTGGCGTGCTCGAAGCCCTTGTGCCCGCCGACCTGCGCGACTTCTGTTTGCAGGACCTGGATCTCGCGGACACTTCGATTTTTGAAGCGCTCGACCTGGCGCAGACGCCGTCGCTGATGGCGCCGTTCCAGGTGTTCTTCCTGCGCAACTTGAAAACACTTTACGGCCGCGGGCAGAAGAAGGAAGAGTTTGCCGCGCTGGACGAGTACTTCCGCCGGCCCAATCCCCAGGCGCTGCTGATCTTCGTGGCGGATCACATCGCGTTGCCGCAGGACCTGCGCAAGATGGACATGCAAGACAAGGAGCGCGCGGAAAAGATCCGTGAAACGCTGGGCGATAGCTGCGGAGTGGTGGAATTGCAGCGCGTGAACGAGGAAGATGCCATGCGCTGGACGCAGCGCGAAGCGGAAGCCCGGGGCGTTCGCTTCAGTGAGGATGCAGCACGCGAACTGGTGGATGCGCTGGGCGCGGACATGCTCGCGGTGCAGAGCGAACTGGGCAAGCTCCTGCTCTATGCGGGAACCCGCGAAGGGAACGCCATCGATGTGGCCGATGTGGAGACGATGGTGGCCTCGGCCAAGCAGCGGAGTTTGTACGAGCTGACCGATGCCATCAGTCTTCGCCAGGCGCCTCGCGCTCTGGCGTTGCTGCAGGGATTGCTGAACGCCTCGGATGGCGGCGAGGACGCGGCGATCGGCCATGTATTCACGCTGGCGAAGACGTACCGGCAGATGCTGGTGCTGAATGAAAAGCAGGTAAAGGACCAGCGCGCGATGTGGGGGGTGCTGTGGCCCGGTTTTCGCGTGGCCCCTTTTGCCGCGGATGCGTTGATCGCCCAGGCGCGTCGCTACCGCGATCGCGGGGATTTGCTGCGTGGTCTGCGGTTGATCGCCAGGGCCGACCTTGACTTGCGCTCAAGCCCCGCGGACAAGCGGCTGGTGCTGGAGCGTCTGGTGATGCGGTTGTCTTCGCCGGAAAGAGCGAAGCGCGAGATCGAGCAGGTTGCGTAAGCAGTCCTTTGAGGCTAAAGCAGTTCCGGTAATGGTGTAGACCGAAAAGAGGGTGCTGAAGCCGTTTTCTCCCAATGAAAACGGCATTCTCCACCGTTCGGGAAGACCACAGTATTACCGGAACTGCTCTAAAGCATTTCCCATGAAGGTGTACCCCGGGGCAAAAATGTTGAAGTCGTTTTCCCCCAAAGAAAACGACCTTTTCAGCCGCTTCCGGAGGGCACAGCATCATGGGAAATGCTCTCTAGCCTCAAGGAGAATGCGGGCTCATTGGGGAGCTGGCAAAGGGCGGCGATTTCCGAATTTTGGGGCATTCGAGTTGTTAGAGGGCACGGTGCTGGGATCGTTCTCGATGGAAGGGTCGGGTAGAGGAAGACCCACGCCCGCGGGACGAACGATGGCGTCTTTTTGGCTGATTTTGACATCCAGGTAGTGCGCGCCTCGGCTTTCATTGGAAGGACGTGGGAAGACGAGGATATAGCGGTTCCGGACAAGTTCGAGCACATGTGGAACTTCATCCGCGACTGCCGGCGGTTTTCCTTCCAACACAAGTCCGCCGGTGTCTCCGCATAGGAAATCCAAGGGATCTTCAACCACAGTAAACCTCACAGCGCTGACCACCGTACCGCTGTTTCCCATGAACTGGCCGGGCCGGGTGGGGCAGATCGCGAAGACAGTGACGGCCTTATCCACGGCTAGACGTTGAACTTCCGACCAGCGATTGAGACTGCCAAAATCCTGACCATCGGTGATGACCAGGAGAACGCGGTAACCGGGGAGGCCGGCCATGGACGTCACAGCGCCGGCAATGGAATCCCACAGGTGCTTGCCGGTTGCGCATCGTGGGGCTGCGGAGATGCCGTCGTGCGCCGTAGCGGACCAGAGGGCCCTGTCGACGCCCTGTTGCAGGTTATCCGCGGTGGCCGGAGCGTCATTAAGGGTGCGAATTATTTTGCAGTCGACACCGAACACGGAAACGTGGTCGTGCGGAAGAAATGAATGCGTGGCCAGAGCTGCGATATTGCTTCGCAATACATCGTTCTCGGCTTCCATGGGGCCGGAAACATCGAGCAGAATTCCCAAGCTGATGGGGCTGTCGCCTTCCGTCTTCACCATGGTGGGGTGGAACTTTGGACCATGGTCAAGGGTGATGTCGAAACTCCGGGCGGTAAGGCCCGGAATATTCTTGTGGGATTTGGTCAGCGTCAGGGTTGGGATCTGAATCGAATTTGCGTAAACATGCAGCGTATATGGCTTGGGATCGGGCATGCCGATCGGGATGTTGACGTTCGATTGTGCGGGAAGCCGCAGCGGAAACCATGCCAGCACGATGACGCAGAATCGCATCGCGAAACGGGAATTCCGGAAAGCGCGTCCATGGCCGTTCCTGCTCGGCATGGCGGAATTATAGAGTGATTCTTCGAGTTGCTCCTCTGTTATCGATGGTCACGCTGAAATGGTCCGCCTGAATCGGCGGAAGCAATTGCAGACGGCTGTCGAGCACAAGCGTGGCGATCTGAAAAAGATTCGTATAGACGTGAAGGGTGTAGGTCGTCTCCTGTGCCAGTGCCCGAAGGCCGGACGAAGCAGCCAGGAGGGTGACGCACAGCCAGAGACAAATGCTCCGCGCTCTCGCGACATTGGCCGCCTGCACTTCAGGCATGGAGAGCAGCATGGCAGAAACCGCCGCGTCTGAACGGATAGAATCGTTGGGATAGAAAGAGGGTTCATGATGCGGATGTTGACCGGATACCTGTGTGTGGCGATGTGGGCAGTAACTTGTGCGGGCTCGATGAGGGCGCAAACGCCGGCCACCGCGCCGCCTTCTCCGCAGCAGCAGGCGCGCGAAGCAGCAGAGTTCTACCGCTCGCACTATGTCAAGCATGAGTACCGCATTCCCATGCGCGACGGCGTGAAACTTCTCACCGCGGTGTATACGCCGGTGGCCAGCCAGTTTCAGGATGCAGGTCCCTATCCGTTTCTGATGACGCGCACTCCCTATAGCTGCGCTCCCTACGGCGAAGACAAGATCGTTCCGCGCGTTACGGGGAATGAAGCCCTGCTGCACAGCGGCTATATTCTTGTCTGCCAGGATGTACGCGGGCGCTGGTCGAGTGAAGGTGCCTGGCTGGAGATGACGCCGTCGAAAGACGGGAAGGGCATCGATGAGTCGACCGATACATCGGACACCATCGACTGGCTATTGAAGAATGTCGCCGGCAACAACGGCAAGGTCGGGATCCTGGGCATCAGCTATCCGGGCTTTTATACGGCGGCGAGCATTGTCGATAGCCATCCCGCGATCAAGGCTGCCAGCCCACAAGCGCCCATCATGGACTTGTTTATGGGGGACGACGCTTACCATGGCGGCGCGTTCATGTTGAGCGCCAATCATTCGTTCTATACCTCGTTTACGCCGCAGAAAAATCCACTGACGGAAGAGCCGCGCAATCGCTTCGATTTCGGCACCAGGGATATGTACACGTGGTATCTGCATGCGGGTGGAATCCCCAACCTCGATACTGCAGCGAATGGCTCGAATCCTCTGTTCCATGACCAGGTCACCAACACCACGTACAACAACTACTGGCGGATCCGCAGCCTGACGTCGCATATGCACGGCGTCAAGGCGGCGACGCTGGACGTGGGCGGTTTGTTCGATGCGGAAGACCTTTCGGGGCCGGTGCAGGTGTTTCACGCGATCGACAAGTTGAGCCCCAACTCGCCGGAAAATACGTTGATTGAAGGTCCATGGGTCCATGGCGGCTGGTCGCGCGGTGACGGCACGTCGCTCGGAGATATCCAGTTTGGATCGGCGACGTCGAAGTTCTACCGCGAAACGATTGAGGCGCCGTTCTTTGAGCACTACCTGAAGGGCGCGCAGTGGACGCCGCTGCCCAAGGCCTACACCTTCGAGACTGGAAGCGATGTGTGGAAGAAGTATGACGCCTGGCCGCCGAAGGCCGCTGTTGCGAAGACCTTGTATCTGCAGCCCGGTGGCGGATTGGCGTGGACCGAGCCGAAGGCTGCCGCCAGTAAAGACGAATACGTCAGCGATCCTGCGCATCCTGTTCCGTTCACGCCCTACGTCACCGGTCCGGATGTCCCGCAGCGCTATATGGACGACGATCAGCGTTTCGCGACCACCCGTTCCGATGTGCTGGTCTATCAGACCGAGCCGCTTACCGAGGACGTGACCCTCGTCGGCCCGGTGAAGCCGCATTTGAAGATCGCGTCGACGGGCACGGACGCGGATTTCGACATTAAGTTGATCGATGTCTATCCGGAGAATTACAAGGAACCCAGCGAAGGGCCGGCACAGGGTAAGCGCGTTACCGGCGGCACGCCGGTATTCATGCAGGGTTACCAGATGATGGTGCGCGGCGAGCCGTTCCGCGCGAAGTTCCGCAACTCATGGGAAAAGCCCGAGGCGCTGGTACCGGGCAAGCTGACGGATGTGAACTTCAGCATGCAGGACGTGAACCACACGTTCCTGAAGGGCCACCGCATCATGATCCAGGTGCAGAGTTCCTGGTTCCCGCTGACTGACCGCAATCCGCAGGTATTCATGGACATCGCCAAAGCGAAGGCTGATGATTTTCACAAGGCGACGGAGACGGTGTTCCACCAAGCGGGGGCGGCCAGCGGGATTGAAGTGCTGGTGATGCCGCGGTAAGGGCAAATAGGTAGGTGCAGCGTTTCTCGACCGCTGCACCTTCGTCCTATCAACCCATTCCCTTTGATTGGGTGATCCTGACCCTGAGCAAAGCGAAGGGGAAGGATCCCAGTATTTTGTCGTGGTTGCGATGATGCTCATTCTCCTCGACACCGGTTCATTCCCGAGGCGTTCGTGCCGAGGAAGCATCCCACAATACGGGGGTCCTTCGCCTTCGGCTCCTCATGACCGGGCTACTCAGGTGCCCGGTCATTTCATCCGTAACTCGCTGAAAGCGAGTCAGATTGCTCAGGATGACCCTTTTTAAAAAAGTGTTCCGGGCACTGAAAATCAGGGCTTTGTCGCCGACCCGACCGGCGCTGCATCCGCCGGCTTTGCTGTTTCCGGAATGGCGAAGGGATCCTGCAGGCTGGGACTCTGTGACGTGAAAAGTTCCGCACCGCTGTCCGTGATGTACATGCAATCTTCGAGACGGACACCGAATTTGCCGCGCAGGTAGATGCCGGGCTCATCGGAAAACGTCATGGACGCCATGAGCTTCTGCCTGTTGCCTCCAACGAGGTACGGCCACTCGTGCATGTCGAGTCCGATGCCATGTCCCACGCGGTGATTGAAGTAGTCGTAACCGGGGCCGTAGCCGGCTTCTACGATCACTTTGCGTGCGGCGGCATCGACTTCGCGCATTTCCACGCCAGGGTGCGCGGCGGCAAGTGCGGCGGATTGCGCGTTATGCACGATCTCAAAGATCTGGCGCTGCAGTTCGGAAGGCTTGCCGTAAACGAAGCTGCGTGTGATGTCCGACGTATAGCCATCCACAGTGCAGCCGTCATCGATCATGACCATATCGCCTTCGTGGATCACCTGCGGCTTGGCGCTGCCGTGCGGCACAGCGGAGAACTCGCCTACGTTGCAGGTTGCATTCCCCTGCACGCCGCAGCGCATGTAGGCCTGGGCGACCAGGTCCGAAACTTTGTGGTTGGTGTCGCCCGGTCCGCAGGAAAGATAGACGGCGCGGTACACATCGAAGGTGATGTGATTGGCCAACCGCAGCAGGGCCAGTTCAGCCGGTGACTTCAGCGAGCGGCAGCCGGCGGTGACCGGCGTGGCGGACACGATCTTGAGTGCAGGGCAGGCCTGCATGATCCCGGCGGAAAAGGCGAACTGGGTGTGCTCTTCAATGCCCAGCGTGCCTGTGGCGATGCCCGTTTCCGCAAGTGCACGGCGCAGGGTGACGTAGGGGTCTTCGTCTTCGTTCCACAGGTAGCTGATGGTGGTTTCGCGCTCGGGGAAACTCAGCAGAGCGTCGGCCAGCCGGTCGCGTTCCAGGTAAGGGCAGATGACGAACGGCGCGGCGGACTGCGGGATCACATAGCAGAAAAGACGCTCCGACTGACCCCAGTGCGCGCCCGTGTAGTACACCATCGACGCGCCAGTGGTCATGACGATGGCATTCATTCCGTACTGCTTCATCAACTCGCGGGCGAGGTCGTGGCGCACGCCGCGCTCTTCCTTGGTGATGGGTACGATCTCACCGCGCCGGTCCTTGAGCGCCAGGATCGGCGCGGGCAGCGAGCCGTCTTCCTTCTTCTCTTCAGCGTGTGGGGCCGCCGCGGCGGGCTTTTTCTGAGCGTTGAGTGCAAGTGCGGGCGCTGCAGTGGCGGCCGTGAGGAGGAAGCGTCGGCGTGAAGTCATGTGGCCTCCATTGTAGGCGAGAGAGGGGTTGCTCGATAAGCGCGCTGGGTTGAGAGCGGGGCGGCAGAATGCTAGGCTCGGGTGGGAATGCGTGCGGAGGTAGAAGATGGCGGCTCGAATGACCGTCGTAGAGTACGGAAAAGAAAAGGCAGGCGCGGAGCTTGCAGGCGTATTGGGCGCGATTGCCACAGCCTCGCGCGAGATCGCACGCCGGATCCGATTGGCCGGTCTCAGCGATGTTTACGGTGCCGCCGGCGCGGTGAACGTGCAGGGCGAACAGCAGCAGAAGCTCGATGTCTTTGCGAATGATGTCATGACCAGCGAGCTGGGCAAGCTGCAAAGCGTCGCTGCGATTGTCAGTGAAGAGGACGACGAACCTGTTGCGTTTGATCACGATGGCGCGAAGTACATCGTGATCTTCGATCCGCTGGACGGCTCATCCAACATCGATGTGAATGTGAACGTGGGCACCATCGTCAGCGTGCAGACCATGCTGGACGGCGGCCTGGCTGAGTCGTTGAAGCAGCCCGGAACGAAGCAGGCTGCCGCGTGCTACGTGGTCTATGGGCCTTCGACGGTGATGGTGGTAGCTTTCGCCGGTGTGACCGGTGTCGCCGCGTTCACCCTGGACGAAGATGGCGAGTTCGTTCTGAGCAGCGACGACATGCGAATGCCGGAACAAGGCCCCTACTATTCCGCCAATGAGGCGAATGCGGAAGGCTGGCCGGCGGCCTATCGTGATTACCTGGCGATGCTGCTGGGCGGTGAACTGGGCGGCAAACCGTACAGCGCGCGCTACATCGGCAGCCTGGTTGCGGACTTTCATCGCACCCTGTTAAAGGGCGGCGTGTTCCTGTATCCACAGACGGACAAGGCGCCGCAGGGCAAGCTGCGCCTGCTGTATGAGGCCAATCCTTTGGCCATGATCGCGGAGGCCGCGGGCGGCGCCGCGGTAAACGGTCCCAAGCGAATTCTGGAACTTGAGCCCGAGGCGATCCACCAGCGCACGTCGCTGATTGTAGGCAGCCGGCGCGAAGTGGACGCGTTGAACAAGGCAGTGCTGGAGGAGAAGTAAGTGGCGGCGGAGAGACTCTATTACGACTCGCCGGAGCTGGAGTTTTCCGCGAAGGTGACAGACATCCGTCTCCAGTCGCAAGGCACCGCGGGAGATGGCAGCAAAGAGCAACTCTGGCAGGTCTCGCTGGATCGAACCGCTTTCTATCCGGAAAGTGGCGGCCAGCCCTGGGACACAGGTGTTCTGGTTGCCGTGGCCCGCAGCGGCGCGACGCTGGAAGTGCCGGTTGAGAGCGTGGAAGAGGATGGCGCCGGGGAAGTGTGGCATCTGTTGCGCAAACCGCTGGTGGAAGGCACAGAGATCACCGGCCGCGTCGATGCCGCGCGGCGCATGGACCACATGCAGCAGCATACCGGCCAGCATCTGCTTTCCGCCGTGTTCCTGCAGGAATATCGCGCGAGAACGGTTTCGTTTCATCTGGGTGCGGAAAGCTCCACCATCGACTTGCTATTGCCGGAAGGCGTCGAGCGCTTGAGTGAGAGCGAGCTTCTTCGCGTTGAAGCCGAAGTCAATCGCCTGATTTTTGAAGATCGCGCTTTGCGGCCGCAATGGGTTTCTCCTGGCGAGGCGAAGGCGATGCTCGAGCGTGGCGATCTGCGCAAGCTGCCGGAACGTGAAGGTCCCATGCGCATCGTGGAGATGGAAGGTGTGGAGTTCAACGCCTGCGGCGGGACCCATGTGCGTTCCACCGGCGCCATTGGAGGATTGCTCATCCGCAAGGTGGAGAAGGCCAAGGGCGGCTGGCGGGTGGAGTTTGTTTGCGGCCAGCGTGCTGTGCGGACGGCTCGGAGAGATTTTGAGCTACTTACTGGGGTGGCGGGCTCACTGAGTGTCGGGGCCGCCGATGTGCCGGGCCGTGTCGCTGCCATGCTGGAGGAATCGCGAACAGCGGTGAAAGAGCGCAAGGCGCTGGTGGAAGAACTGGCTCGTGCGGAAGCCGTTGCGCTGGTTTCGGAGGCGGCGGAAGGTGCTGTCATCCATGCGGTGTTCTCGGACAAAGACATCGAGTTTGCCAAGCGCGTAGCGTCGAAGGCCGCGAGCTTTGGGCGGGCGGCGGTCGTGGGAGCTACCAGCGGCGCGCAGGGAGCAATTGCCCTGGCGCGCAGGCCAGGCACGGACGTCCACGCGGGCAACGTGTTGCGCGAGGTATTGAGTGCTGCCGGTGCGCGTGGTGGTGGTTCAGCAGAGATGGCGCAGGGTGTCTGCACAGCGGAGCAGGTGGATGATCTGGTTGCGAAGCTGACGGCTATTTTGGGCGAGTGAGCGTCGGAGTTTGTTGTTGCGGTTTTGCTTTTCTTGTTGTCATCCCGGTAGGGGATCTGCTGTTTCGTGTGCGTCTCAGCCTTCCATACCCATGACTCCGGGTGGCCCATCCTTTCACGTCTTTTTGTGAAAAGGTGGGGTTATCGCGCGAAGCGCGACCGCTCCTCCCCATGTTGAGCATGGTGGCCCCGATAGGTCGGGCCTTCAGCCCTTAGTCTCTATCCTTGCGGTCTACATGGGGCTTCGCCCCATGCTGGTATAGGACGCGCCGTTGGCGCTTCGGACATTCGGCCAAGCCGAATTAGTGTGTGGTGGGTGAATCCGGCGTTGCTCTCAGCTTCGCGAGCATCGCTTTGGCGCCACTCGCGCCGGGGTCCAGCTCCAGCGCCTTCTCGTAGCTCTTGATGGCGAGGTCCTTCTCGCCGGCGTCCATGTAGGCTTCGCCGAGCGAGTCGTACCCATTGGAGGAAGCCGGATGCAGTGTGACATTCTGCTTCAGCACCTCGATGGCTTCGGGGTACTTCTTTTCGCGCAGGAGCATGTAGCCCGCTGAGTTGACGGCCCCCTCGGAGATTTCGCCCTTTGCCAGCTGCGGTGCGAAATCCTGCATCGTTGGCGCCACGCCACGCGTGTGCAATGCGCGGGTGAATTGCAGGTTGGGAGAATCGTACGCGTCGTATTTGAGCCACGTGAAGGAGGGATGTTCGCCGCCCAACGCTTCCACGGTAATGGCTTTGGCAACCGAAAGGCCATTTTGCCCGTTCGCTGCCATGAAGAGTGCCGAACGCCGCTTGATATCCACGACGACGTACGCTTTGTACACTCCGTTGTCGCCCCAATGCCAGAGATAGGTTCCTGTGGCATTCTTCTCGATGCCCCAGCCGAGACCCCAGAAGAGATCGGTGGCAAGTTTCTTCGGAACCCGTGTGGTGCAGTTGGTGCACTCAGGATCGACCGCGATTTGCGGGGTTTCCATCTGCCGCAGCGTTGCGGGTTTGAGGCCGCGGCCCGCGAGAATGGCTTCGAGAAAAAGCGCATAGTCGTGGGCGGAAGTGTTCAGGCTTGCGGCGGCATTCGCTGTCTTGGACTGAAAGAGGGGAACGGCCTTGCCATCGGCGCTGTAAGCCGTGGAGAAGTGTTCGGCAGCGGCAGGCTCGGCGATGTAGCTACTGGCGGTCATGCCCAGCGGCGTGAAGACCTGCTCCTGCATGACATCGTTGAGAGGCTTCCCGCTCACGGCTTCGACCACCTTGGACAGATAGACCATGCCTTCGCCTGAGTAGCTGAAGCGCTCGCCCGGCGTAAAGAGAATCTGCAGCTTGCCGCCGTTAGGCCGCCAGTTGGGGAATCCGGTGCGATGACTCAGGACGATACGGGCAGTGATCGCATCCAGGCGCGCATCATCGACGATGCGATCGGGAAGGTAGTGCGTCAGAGGCGTATCGAGATCGAGCTTTCCCTGATCCACCAGCCTCAACACGGCATACGAGAAGACTGTTTTGCTGAGGGAGGCGATGTTGAATATGGTGTTTTCGTCCACCGCACGCGCATTTTCTTTATTGGCGACGCCAAAACCGTGAATCCACTCTGCCCGGCCGTGGCGAAGCACGGCGACGGAAAGCCCTGGGACATCGCCCTGCTCCATCCATCCTGGGATGTCCATCTGTAGTTTTGCAATCGCGGGATCTTTCGGATTTCTCGGTGTCCTCTGCGCGGCAGCGGCTAAAGGAAGGCTCGCGAGGACGAGCAGCGTGGCACATTGGGACACAGTTTTCCTGAAAGCGGGCATGGAGGGACATACGTGGGGGACGACCTGTGGGTTCCCGCCGGACGATACGTTTAGGCTTAACGATGTGAGTTTGTATTGTGATGTCGCGTTGCCGGTGCCTCTGCACCGGAGCTTTACCTATGAGCTGCCCGGGCTTGAGGTAGAGGTCGGCGCGCGCGTCATGGTGCCGTTTGGCAAACAGCGGGTGGTGGGAGTGGTCGTCGATGTACATGACCGGCCGCCGGATGCCGGGGTTGAGCTCAAGCGCATTGAGCAGGTCATGGATGAGCAGGCCCTGCTTTCCAAAGAGTTGCTGGACCTGGGCAAATGGATTGCGGCGTATTACTGCGCCCCATTGGGCGAAGTCTTGCGCGGCATGGTGCCGCTGATGGCGGAAGTTCGGCGGCAGTGGACCTACCGCATCGCCGATGCTGGGAAGCGTGTGCTGTATGAGGGCGCTGCCAAAGGCTCGTCGCGGCGTTCGCGTCTGAGTGTGGAAGACCAGAACCGCGAATACGCGGTGCTGAACTACCTGGAAGCCGGTGAACCCGCGAAGGTGTCCGCACTGCGCAGCGCGACCGGAGCCAACAAGGCTCTGCTGGACGCGATGGCAAAAAAGCGCTGGCTGCTTCGCGAACCGCTGGCAGAGGTCAGGGACGCTCGGCGGGTGGAGATGGTAGCGGAGCTAGTTAGCAGCGAACACTTAACGGCGAACAGCGAAGGCAAGCGGCTGCCGAAGCTGAATGACAACCAGCTTGCCGTGATGGCGGAGTTGGCCGGAGTTGGCGGGCGGGAAACGGTTCGTGCGCTCAAGGGACGGCTTGTCGGGATGGGAATTCCTGAGAGCACGCTCGCGACGCTGGTGAAGCGTGGCCTGGTGCGCCTGGAGGAAACGGCGCAGGCATTCCATGTCACTGGGCTGGACAACGCCGGCAAGAAATTCGCACACGAACATGCTCTGAATGAAGCGCAGACTGAGGCTTTGGGTACGATCGTCGCGAGCATGGACAAGGGCGGGTTCCGTCCACACTTGCTCTATGGAGTGACTGGTTCGGGCAAGACGGCGGTCTATGTCGCCGCCATGCAGCGAGCCCTGGCGGCGGGCAAAAGCGCGCTGCTGCTGGTGCCCGAGATCGGGTTGACGCCGGGGATCGCAGCGCAGATGGTGGCGGCGTTCGGTGGGGACGTCGCTTTGCTGCATTCCCAACTGACGCCGGATGAGCGGGCGGAGCAATGGCACCGCATCCGGCGTGGGGAAGCCCGCATTGTGGTGGGTACGCGCTCCGCGGTCTTTGCGCCGATGCCGGACCTGGGGCTGATTCTCGTCGATGAAGAGCATGACGGCAGCTACAAGCAGGAGGAGACGCCTCGCTATCACGGCCGCGATGTGGCGGTGATGAGGGCGAAATTGCTGGGCTGCGTGGTGGTTCTGGGTTCGGCGACGCCTTCGCTGGAGAGCTGGAACAACGCGGAGCGGGGCCGCTATGCGCGCGTTGAGATGCTGCAGCGGGTGGCGGACAGGCCGCTGCCGGCGGTGGAGATGATCGATATGCGCGAGGAGTTCCGCGCGACCGGTCAGGAACAGCTTTTTTCCCGCAAGCTGATCGAAGAGACGCAGGCCGCGCTCGATCGAGGTGAGCAGGTCATCATCCTGCTGAACCGGCGCGGCTACAGCTTTGTCGTGATGTGCCGTGGCTGCGGCGAAAAACTGGAGTGCGAGAACTGCGCCATCTCGCTGACGTATCACAAGCCCGGCAACGAACACGATCTGAATGGTGAAGCGCGAGTCGGGCAGCGACTGGAGTGCCACTACTGCGGTTTCCGGCGTGGAGTTCCCAAGGCCTGTCCCAAGTGCAATAGCGAACACCTGTACTATCTCGGCGCGGGCTCACAACAGGGCGAAGAACGTTTGCAGGAGCTGTTTCCGGGGGCGCGTATCGGGCGCATGGACCGCGACACCGTCCGCACACGCGGCGATATGGAGCGGCTGCTCTCCAGGCTGCATGCGGGCGAGATCAATCTGCTGGTGGGCACACAGATGATCGCCAAGGGGCATGACATTCATGGAGTAACCCTGGTCGGTGTGGTGGGTGCGGATTTTGCCCTGGGTCTGCCTGACTTTCGCGCCGCGGAACGTGTCTTCCAGTTGCTCACTCAGGTCAGCGGCCGCGCAGGCCGTGGAGAGCTGCCGGGGCGTGTGCTGGTGCAGACCTACCAGCCGGACCACTATGTGAACAAATTTGCCCGCGAACACGACTACACGGGCTTCGCGGCTCGGGAAATGTATTTCCGCCGGGCGATGCGGTATCCGCCTTTTGCCTCACTGGCCAATGTGGTGATTCAAAGCGAACGTCTGGAGGAGGCGCTGGACTGGGCAACGCGCCTGGGGCGTTGGCTGGGGGCGCGACAGCAGGCGGGTGTGCGGGTGCTGGGTCCGGCCGCTGCGCCTATTGCCCGGCTCAAGCGAATCTACCGGTATCACTTCCTGCTGAAGGCAGAGCGGCGCGACGCCTTGAGCGCGGCTCTGCGGGAGATGCTGGCCGCGGCCGACCGGGAAGAAATTCCAAGGCGAGCGCTGATCGTGGACGTGGACGCTCTACACCTGATGTAAGTGAATGTGCGATCCCGGCAGCGGATCCGAACAGGGACACCACTGCCTTCGGGCCGGTAGTCACCAGCCCGCCGAGACTCTGCACGTCTCTCAGGCTGGTAGCTGGTCGAGCAGGTGAAGTTCTTTGCCAGGCTTGAACCGGACCGCCTTGCCGGGTGTAATTTTCACCTCGGCGCCGGTGCGCGGATTGCGGCCTACGCCGGTTTTACGGGGCTTGACGGTAAACACACCAAAACCGCGCAATTCGATACGGTCACCTTTGCTCATGGCATTTTTCATGCCTTCAAAGATGACATCGACTGCGGCTTCAGCCTTCGTACGAGGGAGCCCAGTTCGCTCCACTACTCGCTGGATAAGATCCTGCTTGATCAAGAGGGTCGCCTTCCTTTTGCCCGGGCACGGCAGAAACCGTGGGCTGGACTGATGTACGCCCGCTTTCATGGTAGGAACCGTGATTTCGGTTGTCAACGTCCCCGGCAGTTTGCGATAGGCTCAAAAGGGACACGGAACACTTTGCACCGGCGGCCGGTTAGGCGCCGGTGACCGGAAAAGGAGCAGGATGTCGATCAAGAGCGACAAGTGGATTCGCACGCAGGCGCAGGAAAACAAGATGATTGAACCCTTCAGCGAGAAGCAGGTGCGTGAAGGCGTAATTTCCTATGGCTTGTCGTCGTATGGCTACGACCTGCGGGTTTCCGACGAATTCAAGATTTTTACCAACGTGAACAGCGCGATCATCGACCCCAAGGCGTTCGATGAACGGTCGTTCGTAACCGTAACGGCACCCAGCGTGATCATTCCGCCAAATTCATTTGCGCTGGCGCGTTCCATTGAGTATTTTCGTATTCCCCGCGATGTACTGACGATCTGCGTGGGCAAAAGCACGTATGCGCGCTGTGGCATCATCGTCAACGTGACTCCGTTCGAGCCCGAGTGGGAAGGGTTTGTAACGCTTGAAATTTCCAACACGACGCCGCTCCCGGCCAAGATCTATGCCAACGAAGGCCTGTGCCAGATTCTTTTCTTCCAGAGCGACGAGGTGTGCGAAGTAAGTTACGGCGACCGTAAAGGAAAATACCAGGGACAACAGGGTATCGTGCTGCCCAAGCTGTAACGGCATCCGGCAACACCGAACGGGGCCCTGAGGGGGGAGAAACTGCCGGTGGGGCAGTTCTCCGAGAGGCTGGCGGATGAGCGAAAGTGGCAAAGTACGTATAGGCGTTGTGGCCGCAGACCCATTGCGGTCGCTGGGCCTGCAGGCGATTCTTCAGGAAAGTCTGGGCATGGACTCCGTGGAGCTGGGGCTTCCGGAAGCTATTGCGGACCGCAGTCTTTCGGTCTTGCTTCTGGACGGTATGGCCGGGCTGGATGAACAGATCGACCTGGTTTTGCGTGTGCGGCGGCAGCGTCCGGAGCTGAAGCTGATCGTGGTGGGGCACGGTGACCAGCCGGAGCAGGTGCAGGCCCTGATCGGCGCGGGAGCGAAAGGCTACCTGACTGATACCGCCGGGGAAGGTGAACTGAAGATGGCGCTGAATGTGGTGCTGGACGGCTCTATCTGGGCTCCGCGCAAGGTGCTGGCGCGCCTGATCGAAGCTGCGGGTGGAGTTGGACCCGACGGTCAACCGATCAAATCCGCCGAGAAGCTGGCGAACCTGATTACCCCACGCGAGCGTGAAGTTCTGGGCCTGTTGATGGAAGGCAGGTCGAATCGCGAAATCGCCCAGGCATTGAGCATCGATGAGGTGACAGTGAAAGCGCACCTGGGCCGCATGCTGCGCAAAGCCGGCGCCAGCAACCGCGTGGAACTGACGCTGCGGGCTTTGGAAGAGCAGGGTGTTCCGGGCAGGCGCCGCAGCTAGCGGGTTTCCGATGAAGGTGTATCCCAGGGCAAAGATGTTGAAGTCGTTTGCCGCCAGAGGAAACGGCCTTTTCAGCCGCTTCGGGAGGGACAGCATCATGGGAAATGCTCCAGCGGGTATTCTCCAGATACCGGGGCATATCGTGCTCCGGAGCTGGTACCGAAAAGTTCATGAGTTGATGACCTGCCGGGTGCAACGCAGGAGAGCCGGGCTCCATCTGAGGGTATGTGGCCGCGATGGATTCACGCTGCCCTCAAGTTCGAAGTGGAAAGGCAATCCAAATGAAGAAATTTTCTGCAGTTCTGTGTGGCCTGGCGCTCTCCGCCGTCACGTTTAGTGCGCATGCCGCGGATATGGCAAAACTTAACGAGCGGCTGCAAAGCGCTTCGGAAGTTTTGGACGAGGTCATGGCTACGCCGGATAAGGGCATTCCGCAGTCGATCCTGGCGGGTGCATCCTGCGTGGTCGTCATCCCGCATTACAAGAAAGGCGCTTTCGTTATCGGCGCGCAGTACGGCGCAGGCGTAGCTACCTGCCGTACGCCTCGCGGATGGAGCGCACCGGTATTTGTGAAGCTTTCCGGCGGCAGCTTCGGCTGGCAGATCGGCGGGCAGTCCACGGACCTCGTTCTGGTCGCGATGAACCAGAACGGCCTGCAAAAGATGCTGCATAACAAGTTCAAGCTCGGCGCGGATGCCGCAGCCTCCGCGGGCCCGGTTGGCCGCAACGCCCAGGCCGGTACCGACTGGAAGCTGAATGCCGAATTCCTCACCTACTCGCGCAGCAAGGGCCTGTTCGCCGGTCTCGACCTGGATGGCACTGTGCTGGATGCGGACGACGACGATATGCGCACCGAATACGGTTCGGATCTGCCGTTCTCACAGGTATTGAAGGGCGGCGTCCCTGCTCCTGAAAATACCCGTCCCTTTGTGCACACGGTTGCGAAGTACTTCGTGGTTTCCAAGGCGAATCAGTAAGTACAACCTGACGTGGATGAGAAAGGGGCGCCTTCGGGCGCCCTTTCTCTTTGGCGTGATTCCCATCCCGGATGGACGGCACGGTTTTCCGTACACTGGATAGGTTGGCTGATCGCTCGCAGACCGCATCCCCAGGCACGGCCTCTCTTCGAGAGGACTTCGAGTATTGGCTGTTGCGCGGCATGGTCACTGCCATCGGCATCCTGCCGCGAAGCCTTGCACGGGCCGCCGGCGCGGCAATTGGAGGCCTTGGCTTTCATCTCCTCGGCGGCTTGAAGCGCACCGGACTGCGCAACCTCAAACTGGCTATGCCGGAAAAAACAGAAGCCGAGCACCAGCGGATTCTGTGCGGCCTGTACCGCAAACTCGGCTGGCAGTTGGGCGAGTTCTGCAAGATGCCTGGGTACACGCGTGAAAGCTCGCGTGAGTTTGTACGCTACGAAGGGCTGGAGAATTACCTGCGCGCTCGCGATAAGGGCAAGGGAGTACTGGTGCTGACCGGCCATCTGGGCGCCTGGGAGCTTTCCAGCTTCTTCCACTCGCTGCAGGGGTACCCCATGTCGCTGGTGATCCGGCGACTGGATAATCCTCGCGTCGATGAGTTCGTGAACGGCATCCGCTGCATGCACGGCAACCGTGTGTTGCATAAAGATGATTTCGCCCGCGGGCTGCTGACGGCGATGCACCGCGGCGAAACCGTCGGCATTTTGATGGACACCAACATGACGCCGCCGCAGGGCGTGTTCGTCCCATTTTTCGGCGTGGACGCGTGCACGGCTTCAGGGATGGCTCGCGTGGCGCTGAAGACCGGCGCCGCGGTGCTGCCGGGCTTTCTGCTATGGGAAGAAAGCGAAGGCCGTTATGTGCTGCATTTCGGCGAAGAGCTGCCCATAGTGAAGACGGAAGACACCGAGGCGGATATCCTTGCCAATACCGCGATGTTTACCGCGGCAATTGAAGGCTATGTGCGGCGCTACCCTGACCAGTGGCTATGGGTGCATCGCCGCTGGAAGACCCGGCCGGAAGGCGAGGGGAGACTCTACGGATGAGCACGGCGACAAAAACGGCGAAAGAGCTGGCGAAGATGCTTGGCGTGGAAACGGAGCTGGACGCCGTGCTGGCACGGGTGTCGGGTGTCGCCGAGGCTGCCGCGGATGCCGTGGTGTTTGCCCAGGACGAAACGACGCTTGCAGAAGCGCTGGCTTCCACTGCCGGATTGATTCTCGCCGGACGTGAAGCGGAAAACGGCGACCCGAGGCTGCTGCGGGTGCGTGCTCCCAAATATGCGTTTGCGGTGTGCGCGCGCGAGTTGGCTGTCGTGGATGATTCTCCAGCAATTCATCCTGCTGCGGTCATCGATCCCACGGCGAAGCTGGGTGCGGGAACGCGCGTGGGCGCATGTGCGGTGATTGAGGCGGGAGCTGTTCTGGGTGAAAACTGCAACATCGGCAGCCGCGTGACGGTGTGCCGTGGAGCTGTCCTGGGCGACCGTATCGTCGTGCAGTCGGGCGCTGTGTTGGGATCGACCGGTTTCGGCTACGTCCGCGATGCGCAGACCGGCGAGTACCTGCTGTTCCCGCAGCAGGGAACCCTGGTTATCGAAGACGATGTGGAGATTGGCGCCAATACGACCATCGACCGCGGAGCGCTGGGAGAAACCCGCATCGGTAGCGGAACGAAGATCGATAACCTCGTCCACATCGCGCACAACTGCGACGTTGGAAAAAACGTGGTGATTGCCGCCCAGGTGGGCATTTCGGGCTCATGCGTGATTGAAGACGGCGCCGTGATTGCAGGACAGGTTGGACTTGGCGATCACTGCCGTGTCGGCACCGGTGTGATCCTGGGTGGGCAGTCGGGAGTGTACCCGCACAAGACCATCACAGGCCCCGGCGAAGTCTTTGCGGGCACGCCTGCAGAGCCGGTGCGTGAGCACATGAAGTCGCTGGCCCGTATCCGGCGTCTGAAATAACAGGAGCAAACTGGTGGCCGTCATCGTGGTCGGCGGACATACGCGCAATATCGGGAAGACCAGCGTGGTGGCGGGGCTGATTGCCGCGATGCCCGGCCGTCACTGGACCGCGGTGAAGATCACGCAGTTTGGTCACGGCGTGTGTTCGGCGAACGGCGAACCATGCGATTGCGAAACGGCAGACCACACGATCGCCATCAGTGAAGAGCGAGACCGCTCCAGCGGAACGGACACTTCCCGTTACCTTGCGGCGGGCGCGGCGAAGTCCTACTGGGTACGAACACGTCAGGGCCAGCTCAACGAAGCGATGCCGCGCATCCGGCAACTGCTGGTGAGCGCGGAGAATGTGATTCTGGAATCCAACAGCGTGCTCCGCTTCCTGCGGCCGGATCTTTCTCTCAGCGTTCTGGACCCTTCGGTCGCGGATTTCAAACCCTCCGCTCTACGCTACCTCGACCGTGTGGATGCGATCGTGATTCCCGCGCATGCAGCGGATGCCGTATGGGAGGGTGTATCTCTCAAACTGATAGCGGGGAAGCCGAGGTTCGAGTTTGTTGCGCCGGAGTATTGTTCGCGGGAGCTGGTGGAGTTTGTAGAGTGCAAACTAGACCAGTTGACCGTGACCTCAGCGGGTTGAGCTCGTTGGACTTGATTGTTGTCGTCTTTGCTCTCCGTGTTTGTCGTTGTTTTTCTTGTTTGTCATCCCCGCAGGGGATCTGCTTCTTCTTTTTGCTCTCACAACTCTGTCATCTCGACGTGGCGAAAATGCCTGAAGCATCGTGCGGGCCCACTCAAGTACCCCATCCAACAAGTTGGTTGGGGACCCCACCCATCGCGCCAAAAGCTTGCGCGATGAGTGGGGCACCCACAGTTGTGGCGGCATCAGAACCACACGATATCTCCGGTCATGTTTGTCTCGCTATGTCTTACGCGATGTTGCCGTTCAGGCCGTTGGGATAGAAGCCGCCCTTGACCGTGGTGGCGCTGGCATACACGATGTCGAGCACCTGGGTTGTCGTACGCGCCCAACCCAGCGAGTTGGAATCGGCATTGACGATCGTGACTTCGGGATAGCTCGCCGAGCCGCTGTTAAGTGCCACCGTCATATTGGTGGTCACACCGATATCGTCGGGTGTCTTGCCTGCGGTGCCGTCCAGCGTAGCGCGCACGCCTGAAATCTTCTGCGTGAGCGTCGCCAGCGTACCCGCCGGTCCGAGGGCGGTCGCGCTCTGGTCCATGGCAAAGAGAGACGTGCGGATCAGCCCCGCGTGATAGGCCTCAATGGCGTGGATCTGAACCGCAGGCGGCAGCACGTTGGTCTTGTCGGTAATCAATGGGGCAGCGCCGTGATAGGCGGAAACGCCGACGTCTTCAAAGATGTAGGCGCCGAGCAGGAATGCGAGATCGCTTGCGAACGGATCGAAGTTGGAAACACCGATCAGGTTGCCGAGGGCGATGAAGCTGTTGTACAGATCGAGGTTGGGCTGAGCCACCGCATTCGAGCCGAGCGCCTTTTGCAATGTGGTGACGTGATTGCGCTCGTGAATTGCGATCTCCAACGCATAGGCGTTCACGCTGGGAATGCTCCACGGTACCTTGCAGGTGGAGTAGTTGTTGCTGTTCTTGGTGGTCACGGTTCCTGCGGTCCCTGTGCCTCCTGCGCCAGTAGGGTACGTAGGCAGTGCGCCGTTCGTAGCAAGTGTGTAGAAGGCGGCTTCAAGGAACTCGAGGTTGAGCGCGAAGTTAAGGATATCGGTATCGGTCACGGCCGCCGCAAACGCGGTCTTCGGTGTGCCGAACGACAAAAAGGCCAGGCCCGCGAGTGCCGATCCGCCCACAAGCATGGCGCGGCGGCTGGCGAGAATGGAATCGAGTTGCTGTGTTTCCTGGGTTGCCATGGGAATCTCCTGCCGCGCCTATGCGCCGGTTGTCTTGATGTTTCCGTTCAATCCATTGGGGAAGAAGCCGCCAGACGAAATGCCGCCACTGCCGTTGGCGTAGACGATTTTGAGCACCTGGCTGGTCGTACGCGCATAAGCCGTCGAGGTGCCCGGCGCCGCTGCAACGATGGTGCTGCCCGTGCTCGAAGATAGCGCGCCGGTGGCCGCGTTCAGCCCCGTCGAAATCGCCGTTTCATTGCCGCCGCCTACGCTCCCGCGAAATGCGGAAATCTGGTTGGCCGCGGTGATCTCGGCCTGGCTGGAGCCCGCGGCATAGCCGGTTGCAGCGATCAGCGTGCGAATTTCCGCTGCATGGTAGGCCTCGACGGCCTGAATGCCGGCCGCTGCGTTCAGAAAGGTGGAGCTGGTGAGAAGGGGAGCCGCTCCCGTGTAGGCGGTGACACCGACATCTTCAAAGATGAAGGCGCCCAGCAAAAAGTTGAGCCAACTGCTGAAGGGATTGAAGGTGCCGCCCGCGGGAACAACGCCTGCGGCGACTGCCGCTGCACTGAAGGCTGCCGTGAACTCGAGATTGGGGCGGCTGACCGCCGCGCTGCCGAGAGCAGTGCGCAGGAACCTCACGTGATTGAGTTCATCCTGGGCAATGGCGTTGACATATTCCTGTTGCGACAGGCTGAGACCGGCGACCATCGTCCCGCCAGTCACCGTGCCCGTTCCGCCCGAGTCGCCAGAGGACAGACCGCTGCCCGTGGCGGCACGCAGGTAAAACTCTGCTTCGAGATATTCGAGATTGAGGGCGAAGTTGAGAATGTCTGCATCTGTGAACTTGGTGGGGCCGGCGCCGGTGGGCAAGGGCGAATTGTCACCGCAACCGGTAATCAGCGCTGCGGCTGCCAGCGTACCCGTGCCGGCGAGAAACAACCGGCGCGAGAGCGCTTTTTGAGCAAGAGGGGTCGTTGTATCCACGATGGGATCTCCTGGGGGAAAAGTGAGACGTTCGCTATGAATGAGAAGGAACGGGCGCTTTCCAAAGAGCATGGGAAGCGTTGGAGAGATGGTGCGCGCACCGACGTGCGTAGTGTGCGTCGAACGGAGGTCGTCCAGGAGTGAAACCGCACCGGGTCAATCAACCGCTCTTTGAAAGAACGGCCTCCTCCAGTTCTTCATGGGGCGCGGGAGAAACGAGTTGACGTTCTGGCTTGCTCTACGTAGGAGTAACGAGACGGTGTGCTGGTTGGATTGGATTTTTTTTTAGTTTTGATCCGATGCTTTGCACAGATCAAATACTTTGTACCGGTAGTGTCATCAGATCGCTGACTGCGGACACTTCCTTTTGCACGAAAGGTTCCGCGTAGCGGAGGCCCGCGAGCAAACCATAATGGCGCGCGGTCGAGAACATGCGTTCGCGGATGTCGGCTTCAGGAACAAAAAGACCGGCGCCCGTGTTCTGTTCCCCGTACTGCGAACGATAGGCAAGCAACGCCTGTTGGCGCGTTTCGATGTGCTCCGTGATGTCGACGACGAAGGTGGGCCGCACATCGGCATACAACGAAGCGTAGAGAATCTTGTAAGGGCGATGCGGCGCGCCATGCTCTGCGGGAAGTTCCAGCCGCGAAAGGCCGGCGGCAAAGCAGGCTTCGTAGCCCAGCGTGGCGGTGGTGTAGTGGTCCGGGTGGCGTCCTTGCCAGTAGGGCAGAATGACCACGCGTGGACGCAGACGGCGCAGCACAGCCGCGACCTTCAGACGATTCTCCAGCGTGTTCTGTACGTTTCCATCAGGCAGGTCGAGCGCTTCGCGATGCGTCACACGCAGGATGCGCGCGGCTGCTTCGGCTTCGTCGGCGCGCTCCTCCGCGGAACCGCGTGTGCCGGCCTCGCCTCGCGTGAGGTCGAGGATGCCCGTGCGCCAGCCGAGAGAGTGCTGCACCAGCAGGGTACCGCCGCATGTCTGTTCGACATCGTCGCGGTGTGCGGCAATGGCCAGCACATCGATTGTCTCAATCGTCGAAGACGAAGGATGATCGAATGTGCCGGCCATGCGGAAAGTAAAGTTAGTTCGCGGAGTTGGTCAGCGCATCCATGTAGGCAACGTCGAGGACGGTGCCTTGCACGGTGATGTTGACGTTGTTGATTTCCGAGCCGTCCGCCGTATTGAATGCGTGGATCTGGCCGCCGTAGCCGGTGTAGACCTTGTGATAGTTCTGCACCCAGCAAAGACCGTTCAGATCGCCGTAGTAGTACAGATTCTGATTGTCATTGGGGTACGGGACCGTCGTTGCGCCGCCAGGCGTGACGTTGGGAACGATCTGCGCGCTGAGCGTGGAGCCAAGCGCGACGCGGGTCAGGCAGTTGTAATTAAGGTTCTGTTTCGCGCGCTCGCCGCTGGCGCACTTCTGCGCTCCAACCCAAAGCGTGTTGTCGTCGGCGAAGAGCATTTTGCTGTGCGTCCCGTCGGAGATCGAAATGGGGTTCGAGACCGCGTAGGTGGAAAGATTGACCGCAGTCAGGTAGCCGGTGAACAGGCCGTCCGCACGCGGGGTGTTACCCAGGACGCCTCCCGTCAGGCTGAACAGTGACTGGCCGGCAAGATAAAGATTGGCGCCGTCGGACAGTGCGGCGGTGACTCCGCCGGGAATCGGTATTGGATTTGCCACCGGCAGCGTCTTCATGGTCGTAGGAGCCGCCGGGTCGAGCGGGTTGGCGGTGGGGATGTTGTCGACTACCAGCGGCGCCACCTGCAAAGCGGAGACGCTGGCGGTGGTGCCGCCGCACTCGGGGCCGCAGTTCAGCACGTAGGCGGTGCTGCCATCGGTGGTGAAGAAGACATCGGTGGGCCGATCGAAGGTGCCTTTGACGGGGACAACGCAGTACACGGGCAGGATCAGCGGCTCGCAGTCGACCGAGCCCGGAGGAATCACCGGGTTGTTGGTGGAAGGCAGCTTGATGATGCGGTACAGGGTGTTGGAATTCCGAACCATGGCCAGCATGACCGAATTGCCCTGGTTGATGGCCACCTTGAACACGTTCGGGAGGTTGAGGGCATACGAGCCGGCGCCGTTCGAGCCTGTGACGCCGACGATGGTCACGATACCGGCGCCCTCATTGGCGCCCGCGAAGCGGGTGCCGTCAGGGGACGCCGCAGCGGAAGGAGCGAAGGGGCCGAAACTGGCAACCGCTCCAGCGCTTGATTCCTTGCTGTAATTGATGGCGGTCAAACCGCCGTCGGTATACGAAAGGATATAGCCGGCCGTCTCTTCAGGAAAGTTGAGGATCGTCGTAGGCAGCGAGGCAGAAAACCCCGAGATCGGAAACAACGGGATGGTGTTCTGCACATTGTTGCGAAGATCGCGAAGACCATCCAGCATCAGAGCGGAGCCCGACGTGCCATTCGGGGTGTAGGTCACCAGGACACGCTGCAGCAATTGGCTGGGCGGAATGGGACGGCCGGAGAAGTTATTCTGCGGCACGCGATAAATGATGTCTTTGCAGGCCATAAGGCCCAGCGCTACAACGGCCAGGAGCAAGCCCGAGGCAATCTGGGCAGGGATACGTTTCATCTTCAACTTGAACAACTCCAAACCGTCGCGGAAACCGCATGGGACGCGGTCTTTTTCAACTTCAAGTATAGCAAAGCAGACGAACGGAAGAGCTTTTGGTGAGCAAGTCCCGATAACGAAGAGAATGACGCCGCGGTATACGATGAAGGGATATCGAGAGAGAGAACAACAGGAGAAGGATGGCGGGGGAAGCAGACAAGCTTTTTGCGGGTGGAACGGTGTTATGCGACGGCGCGATGGGCACCATGCTGTACAGCTGCGGAGTATTCATCAACCGCTGCTATGACGAGCTGAATCTTTCGCAGCCGGATACCGTCCGGTCGGTCCACGATCAATATTTGCAGGCCGGCGCCGAAGTGATTGAAACCAACACCTTCGGCGCGAACCGCTTCCGGCTGGAGCTTTACGGACTGACCGAAAAGCTTCGCGAAATCAACATCGCCGGGGCCCGCATTGCGCGCAAATGTGTGGATGCCATGGCCGAGAAGCAGGGCGCGCAAGCGTTCGTGGCAGGGGCTGTGGGCTCGCTGGGGGTCAAGCTGGATCCCGCCGGCTCCCTCACTCCCGGGGACGCTCGCGTGGCCTTTGCCGAGCAGATCGCGGCTCTGGCGGAAGGCGGCGTGGATCTCCTGATCCTGGAAACCATGATGTCGGTTGCGGAGGCCGAGCAGGCCGTGCTGGCGGCTCGCGATGCCGCGCCGCACCTGAAAGCGGTCGTACTGATGACGGTGGACGAGGAAGGCAACTGCCTGGATGGGGCCTCTCCGGAGGAAGCGGCAGAGCGGCTGACGCGGGTTGGAGCGGATGCCATTGGCTGCAACTGCAGTTCAGGTCCCGCCATCGTGTTGACGGTCATCGAACGCATGCGCGCGGTCACCGGCCTTCCCCTGGTGGCGATGCCCAATGCAGGTATGCCGCGCAATGTGGAAGGCCGCAACATTTACCTCACCTCTCCGGAGTACATGGGCAGCTTTGCCCGCAAATTCGTCCGCGCGGGCGCCAGTTGGGTGGGCGGCTGCTGTGGCACGACTCCCGCTCATATCCGCTCCATGCGCGGGTCGCTGCGGGCGATGGAAGCCCAGGACCAGGGCGAGAAAATGGCAAACCAGCCTAATGTGCAGGTTGCGGCGGCAGCCGCGGAGGGTGGTGTGGAGCCCTTGCCCCTGGTGGAGCGATCAAAGATCGGCCGGATGATCGCGACAGGCGAGTTCGTGACGCTGGTGGAGATCGTGCCGCCCAAGGGCTTCGATTGTTCGAAGGAACTGGCCGGCGCCGAGTTGCTGGCTCGCCGTGGTGTGCACGCCATCAACGTGCCGGATTCACCGCGTGCCAGTGCGCGCATGAGCGCGCAAAGCCTGTGCGTGCAGATCCAGCAGAAGGTCGGCATTGAAACGGTGCTGCATTACACGTGCCGCGACCGGAACATTCTGGGTATCCAGGGTGACCTGCTGGGAGTGCGCTCGAGCGGACTTCGAAACATTCTTTGCCTCACCGGCGATCCCCCCAAGATGGGGAATTATCCGGATGCGACGGCGGTCTTCGATGTGGATGCGATCGGCCTGGTGGGTATTGTGCAGGGGCTGAATCACGGCTTCGACCTCGGGCGGAATCCGATTGGAGGCTCGACCGGCTTCACAGTCGCTGTCGCGGCGAACCCGGGGGTTCCGGATCTCGACCACGAAGTGCGCCGTTTTGCGGCCAAGGTGGAGGCGGGCGGAGAGTACTGCATCACGCAGCCGGTGTTCGATCAGCGGTTGCTGGAGCAGTTCCTACGCCGCATCGAAGGCTTCCGCATCCCGGTCATCGCCGGCATCTGGCCGCTGACCAGTGTGCGCAATGCCGAGTTCATGAAGAACGAGCTGAAGGTTTCCATGCCCGAGGATTTGATGGCGCGCATGGCCGCGGCTCCCGACAAGGAATCGGCGATGGCGGAAGGTATTAAGATCGCCCGGGAAATGCTGGAGCAGGTGCGTGCCGATGTGCAGGGTGTGCAGGTCAGCGCGCCCTTCAGTAAGTATGGCGCGGCAGCTGAAGTGCTGGGGCTGCAGGAGGTGACCGTTGGCTAGTTTTGAAGAACAACTTGCCGAACTTGAGCGGGTGGTGGAGCAACTCGAACGCGGCGACCTGAGTCTGGAAGAAAGCGTCAGCCTGTTTGAGCGCGGAGTGGCGCTTTCGAACGGCTGCAAAGCCCAGCTTTCGGGCGCGGAAAGCCGTATTCAGGTGCTGCTGAATCCGACGGAAAGCGGGCCGGTGCAAGTGGAAGAACTGGGTATTGCGGTCGCCGAAGGTGAAGGCGACGAAGAGTTTGAGGGCGACGAAGACGAGGAGTAGGATTAATTCGTTATGGATCCGAACGCCGATATTAGGAAATTCGCAGAGTTTCTCGTCAAGGCGGGCCGCGAAGGGGTCGCTTGGGAACGGAAGAAACTTGAATGGATTCTGCAGCAGAAGAAGGCTGCGGAAACAGGAAAGCAGTCTTGACCCAGCCCCTTCTGACGATCCTTGCGGGATCGAACGGTTCCGGGAAAAGTACTCTTACTTCCTCGGCGAGAGAAGGTTTTCAGCTGTATCCAGTTCTCGATCCGGATGCGCTCGCGAAGTCGATTCGCAACACCGTTTCTCAAGATGGCTCTGATATCGAAGCAGGGAAGCAGATGCTGCGTCGGGCCGAGGAATTGCTCGAAGCAGGGCAAAGCTTCACCGTGGAAACGACGTTGTCTGGTAGCACCTATCTGAGGATGTCTGTTCGTGCAAAAGAGAAGGGCTACCGTCTTGCTGTGATTTTTGTGGGAACGTCGTCTGTCGAGATTAATCTTGAACGGGTTCGTGCGCGTGTTCTTCAAGGTGGTCATGACGTCGCTGAGGAAGACCAGCGTCGACGGTATCCGCGGACTTTGGCGAATATTCAGAAGCTCCTTCCGATGGCCGACTTGCGTATCCTTTTAGATAATTCAACTCCACAGGGTTACGAGCTCGTAGCTGTCGGTGCCCCTAAATTGATGGAGTGGATCAAGCCGATCCCTGACTGGGCGAAACCGCTCCGCTCCACTTTGGGTTAGAGGCTCAACCCCCGGGTTCTTGCATATGTGGGTGATGATGCATCGTTGAGCCCATGGGAGGGAGCAGTGGCCTTCAGGCCACTGAATTCCTGAGCTATGTGTGGATGCGGCTTTAGAGCATTTCCCATGATGCTACGCCCTCCCGAAGCGGCTGAAAAGGTCGTTTTCTTTGGGGAAAACGACTTCAACATCTTTGCCCCTGGGGTACACCTTCATAGGAAATGCTTCAGCCGCGGGCCGTTCATTTATGCGGTCACGACACATGGTGGTTCGGAGCACGCCCTCATGACGGAGTGTTGGAGTACAGAAGGAACAGCAGATCCCCTGCGGGGATGACAACAAGAAAAGCAACAGCGGAAAACCAAAGTAAAAACAGCGCTGAGATATCGCGAGAAAAGATCTAGCGGTCGCGGCTGGTCACAAATCCCGGCACCCACAATAGCGCGCGCTTGAATTCGCTTTCCGGCAGTTCAGCGATCGATTGCCGCGCTACTTCCGCGTAGGCGCAGGCTGTGTCGTTGGCATAGGCCAGAGAACCGTGGCGGTTCAGGATTTCCAGGATTTGCGCATGGGTGACATGCGCAAAGCTGCGATCGGCGAGCACCGTGCGAATGGCTTCGCGATCGGCGCCGGTACCGCGTTCTAAGGCATGGATGACGGCAAGCGTCGCTTTGCCTTCGCGCAGGTCGGATGCGGTCGGTTTTCCGAGTACCTCGTCCTGTGCGGTGAGATCAAGTACGTCGTCGATGATCTGGAATGCGAGGCCAAGGTTGCGGCCGTATTCGCCCATGGCCTGTTCGTAGGGCGCCAGGTTTTCATCGGCATCAGGCGCGGCGAGCACTGCGCCCAACTGCATGGACACTTTGAAGAGGCAGGCGGTCTTGCGATAGATCAGGTCGAAGTATTCTTCTTCGTTGATCAGGTGGCCGAGCTTCTCCATCTGCAGCAGCTCGCCTTCCACCATCTGCTGGGTAAGCGAGATCAGCAGATCGAGCAGACGGAAATTGCGTTCCGCGAGCGCGGTCTGGAAGCCCTGCATGTAGAGCCAGTCGCCTGCAAGAACGCACTTGGCATTGCCCCAGGTGGTGTTGGAGGAAGGGCGTCCACGGCGAGTGCTGGCTTCGTCGATGATGTCGTCATGGACCAGCGTGGCGGTGTGCAGCATCTCCACCACCGCGCCCAGGCGGATGCGCGACTCGGAGTCGCAGCCCAGGGACTTTGCCGCAAGCAGCAAAAGCATCGGCCGGATGCGTTTGCCGCCGCCGGCCATGAGGTAGGTCGCGATGTCCTGGATGACCTCAATCGGCGACGCCGACTGGGTGGCGAACTCGCGCTCGACTGCCGCAAGATCGTCGCGCAGCAGGCCGAAGACTTCGGCGGCGGTCGCGATGGAGAAGGAACTCACGCTGTTCTCAATGTATCAGGAGCAGAAGGCCGAAGTTCCTGACTCCAAAAGCTAATTCGAGCGAAAGTTCGTGAACTGAAGCTCCACGCCCATATCTTTGCCGCGCAACATGCCCATGATTTCCTGCAGCGTATCGCGGTCCTTGCTGGTCACGCGGACCGTGTCGCCCTGGATGCTGGCTTGCGCCTTCTTCTTGGAATCCTTGATCAGCGCCACGATTTTCTTCGCCGCGTCGGAGTTGATGCCCTGTTTGAGCTTGATCTTCTGGCGTACCGAGCTGTTCGAGGCAGGCTCGATCTTTTCGTATTCCAGGTTCTTGAGTGAAACGTTGCGCTTCACCAGTTTCTGCGCCAGGATGTCGATAACCGCCTTCAGCGTGTACTCGTCCTGGCTGGCAAGCTGGATGGTCTCATTGCCTTCCAGGGTGATGCTGGATTTCGAGTTCTTGAGGTCGAAGCGTGCCCCGACTTCTTTGCTCGCCTGGTCGATGGCGTTCTTGACTTCCTGTACTTCCACTTTGCTGACGACGTCGAAGCTTTGATCCGCTGGCATGATTTCTGTTGTCCTTTGCGTTGTCCAGTATGACGCCCGGAGAGGGCAAAGGCAAAACCGGCCCTTCAGACCGCGGTCGAAGGGAAGAGCGCGTGGAAGTTGGAGGTGGTTTGCGAGGCGATAGATTCGGCGGAAACTCCACGCAGTTCCGCGAGGAATCTGGCGGTCAAAGCCGTGTGAGCCGGTTCGTTGCGCTGCCCGCGCAGAGGGATAGGGGCAAGGAACGGAGCGTCGGTTTCCACCAGGATGCGGTCTACAGGCGCGGTCTTCGCGACCTGCTGGATCGTCGTCGACTTCGGATAGGTGAGGTTGCCGGCAAAGGAGAGATAGAAGCCCGCAGCCAGCGACTTTGCGGCCTGCTCTTCATTGCCGGAGAAGCAATGCATGATGCCGGGGAGACCGGTGGGCGTCCAGTGTTCCGCGATCAGTGTGAGGAGATCGTCCCAGGCGGCGTTGGGGTTTCCGTGCTGCTCATACTTCTGCTTGGCGGCAGGGATGGCGAGCTCGGACGTGCGGCAGTGGATCAGGATCGGTTTCCGCGCGGCGGCGGCAATGCGCATCTGGGCGATAAAGGCGGCCTGCTGCGTGGGCACGTCGGGGTTGTCGAAGTGGTAGTAGTCGAGGCCGATTTCTCCCACCGCAATGCATCGCGGATCCCGAACCAGCGATTCGAGCCGGGCGAGGTTCTCGGGCGTGGCCTGGTGCGCTTCCTGGGGATGAATGCCGGCGGAAGCGAAGATCTCTGGATGCGCGTGGGCGAACTCCAGCGCACGGTGCATGGTGCCGGGGCCATCGCCGATGCCGACAGCCAGCATCTGCGTGATCCCCGCTTCGGCGGCGCGCGTGATCACGGCGGGCAGGTCTTCGTAGTCGTCAAGGTGGCAGTGCGAGTCGATAATGGCCATCACCCTCAGGGTATCAAGTACGTTGGGACGCCGTGGAGAAGGCAGGAATAGGATGGTTGCGGAAAGGCGGTGGAATTTGGCGGAAGATACGACGGGGAACACACTGGCGGCATCGCGCGTGTATGCGTGGGACGGGATGAAGGAACGCATCAACGCGAACGGCAGCAAGAGCCGCGACGTGCTGCATGGGCAACTGCCGACCGGCGAGTGGGTACGCGTGCACCAGACGACGCAGCCGGCTGGGCTTCCGCCCAATCCGGCTCACGTGATTCAGCACACCGAAGTGATCTGCATTCGTGAAGGCACGGTAGAGTTCACGCACGATGGCCAAACCGGCCGTGCGTCTGCCGGAGAACTTTTGCTGGTGGCGAAGGGTTCGTTGCACGGGTTGCGCAACGTTGGGGATGGGCCGGCCTCATATTTTGTAGTGGCTGTGGGTGGCGATGTTCAAGGAGGAAGCAAGTAATGAAGGATATGAATCAGATGAACAGAAGAGAGATGATGACCGCGATGGCGGCGTTTTCGATGATGGCAGCCGCGATACCGGAAGCTAGCGCGCAGGGCACAGGGGCGGCGGAGTTCGATCTGTCCAGGTCACGCGTGTACCGCTTCGACGAGATGAAGGTGACGCCGAATAAGAATGGCGGCTGGTCGCGCGCAATCCTGCACGGCACGCTGCCTACGGGCGAGGTTGTCGAATCGCATCAGACGATGCTGCCTCCAGGGCAGATGCCTCATCCGCCACACAAACACCGCAACAGCGAATTCGTGCTGATCCGCGAAGGCAAACTGGAATACCTGAACGACGGCAAACCGGAGCCGGCAGGTGCTGGCGACGTGATCTTCACGGCATCGAACGTGATGCATGGGTTGAAGAATGTGGGCACGACGAATGCGCTGTACTTCATTGTGTCAATCAGCAGCGCTCAGGGGTGATGGCTGCCCTGGAATGAGGATCTGCTTTTCTTGTTGCCACCTCCCTGCCCCATTCGGGCAAAGGTCACCACCAATGGTGGACCCTGTCGCAGGGGATCTGCTTCTTCCGGCATTTTCGCCACCACTCTGTCATCTCGACCGGAGCGAAGCGTAGCGGAGAGATCTGCTTCTGTGCCCCTGCCCATGTCACTGGTCAACCACAACTCGGTAGGTCCGGTCTTCAGACCGGACATTGACACATCAACAACGCCATCGCCTTCAGGCGCCGAGGGCATGCCCCTGCCCGAGCATGGGCGGGAGCAAAAGCAGATCTCTCCGCTACGGCGCTAAAGCGCCTTCGGTCGAGATGACAGACTATGGGGAGCAACGGCAAACAGCAGATCCCCTACGGGGATGACAAACAGAAAAGCAAAAACGCCAGGCTCTCGTTGAAGGTACTTACTTCAGCCGCGAACCCAAAGCAATCTCTTCCCCGAACGTCGCCAGCACAGGCTTGCCGCCTTCGCCTTCCGACGCAGCCAGCAGCATGCCGTGAGATTCGAGCCCGCGCATTTTGCGCGGAGCGAGGTTGGTGATGACCACGATGCGGCGTCCGACCAGGTCCTCGGGCGTGTACCACTCGGCAATGCCGGAAAGGATCTGCCGCTTCTCGTAGCCCAGGTCGACTTCGAGGCGGAGCAGCTTATCGGCCTTGGGAATGCGTTCGGCAACCAGAATCTGCGCGACGCGCAGCTCGACTTTCGCGAAGTCGTCGATGGTGATCTGTGAGGGTGTTTCAGGAACCTTGGCCGCGGCAGTAGCGAAGACACCGCTGGCCTGGGCTTCATGGTGCGAAGGCGTGTCTGCACGCTCCGTGGTGACAGCAGAGCTGCCGCCCACCGGCAGCGTACTGGAGGGTTCGTCGAGCGCCCGTGGTGGGGCAGCAGGGTGGCTGGAGTCCGTGGATACCGCGGCAGCGGGTGAGGGTGTCGCCGCATCTTTGAGCGGGGCTTCGGGGCGTGCGTTTTCGTTTTCCATGTCGATCATGACCTGTGCGAGAGATTTGTCGGCGCGCGGGAAGATGGGGCCAAGCGGGCCAAGCTTGGTGCTGGGTTTGAGATCCCCCCATTGCAGATTTTTCAGTTCACCATTGCGGGCGGCTTCTTCGATGTCGCCGAGGCCGAGTTGTGCCCAAACCTTGGTCGCTGAGGCCGGGAGAACGGGGTAGAGCATAGCCGTGAAAAATCTAATGGCCTCCACGCTGTCATAGAGAATTTTCTCTAGTCGTGTGCGAGCGTCCGTGGCTTCGGATTTCGCGAGCTTCCATGGAGCCTCAGCGGAGATCGCCGCGTCTACCTCGGCGATCACACTCCATACAAAGGCCAAGCCGCCAGCGAAATTTAGCGTTTTATCGGTTCCTCTGAGAGCGATGGACGCCTCGATTGAGCGCCCTTGAATGCGATCGCGGGAAAGCCGTGGATCGTTGTCACCAAGCTCCCCCAAAGAGTAAGGGACGGTCCTGGTAGGTTCAGGGGGAATTGCAGCGTCGAAATATTGCTGAATCATATTCAGCACTCGGCTCACAAGATTGCCGTAGCCATTTGCGAGGTCGGCGTTGTAGCGCGTGACCATGGCATCGAAACTGAAGCTTCCGTCCTGACCGAAGGGGATCTCACGCAACAGGAAGTAGCGCAGCACATCGGAAGCAAAAAGATCGCGCTCACGTTTGGTGCTCTCGGGAAACTGCTTCGCGTAGACCTGTTCGCCGAAAGCTTCAAGGATGGTTTCGGTACGCACGACGTTGCCGCGCGATTTCGACATCTTGGCGTTGTCGAACAACAGCCAGCCGTTGGCCGTGATCTGCTTCGGTGTTGGAATCTCCGCGGCGAGTAGGAAGGCAGGCCAATAGACACAGTGGAAGCGTTTGATTTCCTTGCCGACAAGGTGCAGGTCGGCGGGCCAGAATTTTGCAAACTCGGCCTGCTTGGCGACATCATCCGAACCGTAGCCGATGGCCGTCATGTAATTCGCGAGCGCGTCCAGCCAGACGTAGATCACATGCTTTTGCGCGGCTTCGCTGGCGGCAGGCTCGGGAACAGGAATGCCCCACGTGAAGGAGCTGCGAGAGACGGAGAGGTCCTTCAGGGCTCCGGGGACGTACTCGTTGCCGGCAGCAGACTGCGCGAGAGAAGGCTCTCCCTCTGTGGCCGTTTGCGTATTTCCACGCAAGAAGCTCAGCACCTCGTTCTTGCTTGAATCTGGAGTGATGAGCAGGGTGTCGGATTCGATCAGGTCAATGAGTGGACGCTGGAAGTTGGACAGGCGGAAGAAGAAGTTCTCTTCCGTCACGGTTTCCAGAATGCGGCCGCAGTCCGGACATGGCGTGCCGGCGGGGGCGTCGACGAAGGCTTCATCGGAGACGCAGTAAGAGCCGGTGTACGTGCTCAGGTAGATATGCCCGCGCTCATAGAGTTCGCGGAAGAGTTTCTGCGCGCCCTGTTTGTGACGGGCTTCGGTGGTGCGGATGTAGTCGTTGTAGGTGAGCCCCATGCGATCCCACAGGGCCTTGAACTTTGCCGACACCTCGTCGGTAAACTCCTGCGGCGGAATTCCCGCTGCGGCGGCGGAACGCTCGATCTTCTGGCCATGCTCATCGGTGCCGGTCAGGAAGAAGGTGTCTTCGCCCAACAGGCGGTGGCGGCGAGCCAGAACGTCAGCCACGATGGTGGTGTACGCGTGGCCGATGTGCGGACGCGCGTTGACGTAGTAGATCGGGGTGGTGACGTAGAACTTGTTCGGGTTTTGAGACATCTCTTCCAGTTTAGCTGTTCAGGGAACAGGAAGTAGGAAGCAGGAAGTAGGAAATAGCGTGGTGTTGTATCCGCAAATGAGTGAACCGGCACGTAATAACGCGCCGGTTCACGTTTCAGCGGTGCGAGAGAAGCTTAGGTTGTGCTGATCGGCATATCCGGGCTTCGGGGTGCTCCCAGGCGCGGAACCAGCAGATGGAACATTCCCAGCGCCGTGAGGTAGAGCAGCGCTGCCGTGGTGAAGATCAACGTGGGATGCAGCGAGAGATTGTGCTTCACCGCGTAGGTAAAGATTGCTCCGCCCAACGCGCCGGCGGCTCCGCCGATACCCACCACGGTAGACACCGCGGTGGATGGGAACATGTCGCCAGGCGTGGAGAAGAGATTGGCCGAGAAGCCCTGATGCGAGGCGGCAGCAAGGGCGATCACCAGCGTTGCCGGCCAGGGATTCATCGGGAAGATATGGGCAAGATGGGGTGCGAACATCACCGGCAGCACCAGGATGGCGCAAATAAGCAGTGCGAATTTGCGGCCGTAGTTGACGGTGTATCCGGCCTTCATCCGCCAGCCTGAAAGCGAGCCACCGCCAATGGAGCCCACCGAGGCGATGACGTAGACCGTCACCAGAAACCAATACTGCTGTTTGAGTTCAAGGCCGTAGTTGCGGTTCAGGAACTGGGGCAGATAGAAAAGGTAAAACCACCAAACTCCGTCCGTCAGGAACTTTCCAATCGAGAAGGCATACAGGCCTGGCTTGGTGACGACCGCGGAGAACACACGGTTCTGGTTGGGGACAACCGGGGCAAGCGCCTGTTGGGTGGTTGTGGCGCCGCGGCGCAGCTTGTTGTACGGAAAGATCATCCACAGGATCAGCCAGAGCATGCCCATGGAGCCGGTAGCCAGGAAGCCTGCCTTCCAGCCGAACTTGCCCGTAGCCCACGCGACCAGCGCGGGCGCGATGAAGAAGCTGACATTGGAACCGGAATTGAACAGGCCGGTGGCAAGAGCGCGCTCTTCAGCCGGAAACCATTCCGAGGTGGCCTTGATGGCGGCGGGGAAGTTGCCGGATTCGCCCAGACCCAGCATCGCGCGGGCGATGTAGAAACCCATCACGGAGGTGACCAGCGAGTGGCCCAGCGAGGACGCGCCCCACACCAGGATGGCAAGGGCGTACCCGATCTTCGTGCCCAGCTTGTCGATGATGCGGCCGCCGAACAGCAGGCCGATCCCATAGAAAATCTGGAAGACGATAATGACATTGCCGAAATTATTGTCGAAGACCGGCTGGTGGAACTTGTCCGCAGTGATGTCCCAACCCATGAAGGGCACATTGTGGAGGATCGGCTCGATCAACGAGAAGACCGAACGGTCCATGTAGTTGATGGTGGTGGCCAGAAACAGGAGGAAACAAACAAACCATCGCAGGTTGTTCGGGCGGTCGTAGGCGGTCGCGGACATAGATCTCCTGGGCGGACACTGGTGGAAACGCTCCCCCGGGGTCCGTCAGATTTCGCGCCTGCCATTTCGGGCTTGCGGCGTAAGCCGTTTCGCTGAGGGTTTCCATCGAAAAGAGGGTGCCTGGGTCGTTTTCTCTCAAAGAAAACGATCTTCTCCGACTTCAGCAAGGGCAAGCATCAGCGAATTGCTTTAGACCCTGAGGATACTGAGTCCTGGGCGGTTTGTGTCAAGGACTGACAAGGATGTCTACCACTAGGCATGGGGGAAGATGGGCGGGCAGTAGGGATAGAGCAGGAAGAACAACACCATGGAAATCGCCATCAGGTCCATGTAAATGCACAGGATGACGCCACCGTGATACAGGGTCCAGCGGCGCTGAATGCAGCGAACGGTATCAATGGTGCCCAGAATGCAGAACAGGACCGGCAGCGCGATCCACAGGTTGGGCTTCAAATACGGAAACCCCGACATGAGAAACGCCACCAGCAGGCTGCCGAGCACCAGAATGTTGCCCCGGGGCAGGGAGCGCATGCGCGGATTGAAAAGGGCCGGGATCACAACATCAGGCTATGCCTATTCGATTGTCGCCCCTACCGGTTGGGTTCGGCCACCGTCTTGATGAGGGAAGCTCCGCCGGTTTGCTGAAGTCCCGACGGAGCGCAATCTTGGCAGGCAGGTTGCTCGAGCCGTGTTGGTTTGGGTCTGAAGGCTGGCGTCTAGAGCATTTCCGGTAATACGGTGGTCCCGAATAGATCCAAGAAGGCCGTTTTCATTGGGAGAAAACGGCTCGGGCGCTTTCCGCTTGGTCTACACCATTACCGGAAATGCTCTAGTTCCAAACAGGCAGTAGAGGAGATCGTTTTCGCTGAGAGAAAACGGCTTTAGATCTCTAACCGTCAGGATGTTTGTCTACTGGCCGGATGGCGCTTGTGGCGGAGGCGCGAGTTTGCTCACAGAGGACGTCGGGACCTCGACGACACCGAAACGGTTGGAAGGCACATCCTCAACGGCGACTCGGAGGAAGGATTCGCCCTTGGCTGGCGCGCTGACCTCAAGATGGAGATTCAGGCCTTCCTTTTGGAGGGTGCTGTAGATTTCAGGCGTGAGGTTGAAACGTAACCTTTTTGACCCTACATTCATGAGACTGCCATTGGCATCGAAGACCAGGGTTTCAAAGGTGACTTCTCCCAGGCGATGTCCATCTGGCTCGCGTTTCCAGTCGATCGTGCTGGCCAGAACGGCAAAATCTACCAGATAGCGGCGATAGGGGCCATGGAGTTTGGGACTGGCGGAGTTGCCGGGCGCCAATGTGTCCTCCGTAGCCGTGGAGGCGGGCAGGACTCGCACCTTGAACAGGATGTCGCTGGGGGCAGGTGCGCCGCGGCTCAGCACGATACGAGAGTACTTCGCCGCGATAGTGGCGGCAGACGTTTCAGTCACTGTTGCGGCGGTGTTGTTCCGGACCGACTTCGAAGGATCGTCCGCGTAATAGCCATGACGGTACATGAGTTTGAGGTTGTGCGGCGCATTTCCCGCGAGATTGACATGGATGGCGCGATAGGTCCGGTTCCAGTTATGGTCGCTGGGACTATAGGCCAGGGTGTAATAGTTGGAGCCGGATTCAAGTGCCTGACTTACCGCTGCCGCCAGGCCATTGGTGTTGTAGAAGGCATGTCCGCCTGTGTCGTCTGCCATCTGCTGCATGGTGGCATGTTCCGACGCCTGGCTCTCCGCGAACTTCGTGGTTTCGGTGGCGATCTGGTTGGGTTTGCGGGCGTAGCTCTTGCCTGAGCGGGAAGCGTCGAACATGGGTTGGGTCATCAGGCCGCGGGCATCCACGGGATAGACCGCAACCTGGGCCCGGGTGAGCAGGTTGCTGACCTCCCGGTACTGATCCTCTGCATCGGCGACAACGGCAAACGGGTTCTGGATGGAATCGTCGGGCAGGATGTTCAATGGAAAGGAGCCGGAAAACCATATGAGGTTCTTGCGGCCGTCGAACCCGGAAAGATAGCGCGCCAGAGCTTCAAAAGAATCCAGGGTGAACTGAATCCTCATTTGAAGTTGAAAGGCGGTCATTTCTGCTTCCCATTGCTCCAGATTGGCAATGGT
>DASYEV010000168.1:0-3449 GCA_036498835.1 Acidobacteriaceae bacterium
CAGATGGCCGGCACCATTCGCTCCCAGAAGCTTCATCACAACTTTGAAAGCGTCATTCGACTTATGATTCGCAAAAACCTCGGCGTACACACGCGACGGCTCCCGCTCCTGAAGCTCTTTCGCCAGCAGGGCTTCCTTGTGGATCAGGTTGTTCGCTTTGACGCGGCCACCCATGAAACCAATCACGATGAGCCGCGGTATACCGTCTGGAGAGCTCTTTGGTGCGGCTCCAGAGGCCATGGGAAGACAACCGGCAACGGGCTCCAGATTCAACGATTCATGAGAAGGGCCGCTTGAAGCGGAAGAAGAAACTCCTCCTTCGGGACAATCGGTCCGCACGCCCTGGGCCTGGGCGGTCCTGAACGATGAGGCTGCAAGCAGCAGCACAAAAGCGGGAGCAGCGAACGCGGCCCTCTGAGCAATCATCCCGGCGCGGAACTTCAGTCGCTTTCTTTCCACGTATGTTGCACCTGGATCCCGTGAATTCCGCATGGGCCTGCGTCAGGTGAAATTGTACGCCGCGGATAATCGCCGAGTCAGCAGCAGGGGCCGGCCGATCCGGTAAAGCAAATTCCCTATAGTTGTAGGGTTTCCGCGCGGGCTCAGGCTGAAGCAGGTTGGCCACGCTGTATCTGCTTGTAAGCGCGAAGCATGATGACCACACCGAGCAGGTTGAGCAGCGGTGGAGGCAGCAGCAGGAACCAACCCAGCCTGGTGAGCGAGCCCGCGGTGACGATGACGTAGGAGAGGTCGGTAAAGAGGTCGGAAAAGCGGACGCCGGCCTCGACCGCGAGCCAGGCAGGCTGTTTTTTCCAGCGCCAGAGCGTGATGGCCTGGGCGAGAGCGAAGGCTAACCATTGCCCGGCGGAGCGGCGCAGGAAAGCGACGTCGAAGCCTGCCGGAACGGCATGGTGGAACAGGCGAAACCAGAGATCGGGCGCGACCCAGGCAATCACGAACAGCAGCGTGTCCTCAATCAACGCGCCCCAAAGGTAAACGAGGATCAGAATGCGCAGTCTGCGTCCGATCATGCGGCAATCGTCTCACAGATCTGTGGTTGTTCAAGCAGCTTCGGTAATTCAGTGCTCCTCTCTGGCGGCAGTGGAAGTCACCTTCGTTGAGAGAACGGCTTCAGCCCATCGAGAAGATATCTAAGCGCCAACGGCGCGACATATACCAGCATGGGGTGGAGGCGGGGCCCCGGTGAGCGCTCTTGGCTCACTGGGGTGCCGTAACCCCATGAAGACCGCAGTCAGGAGAAAAGCGCCAACGGCGCGACATATGCCTCGCTCCGGTCCGCCGAGAAAGCCTCAGTCCCAAAGATGCTGCTCGTCAAATTCGATTCCGTATTTCCTGAGGAACGCGAGAAATTCTTCTTTGAAGTCCTGTTTCCGATGATGCTCTTCCTGGGCATCGATGTAACGGATCAATGCGCCTAGATCCGATGGCCCTACTGAAAACACTCCATAGCCTCGTTGCCAACTGAACTTTGCCAGCACGGGTGACTGACTCTTCAACCATTTCGAAGAGCACGACTTGAGTTCCTTGATCAGTTCCGCAACCGTAACCGTGCGCCCCAACCGGATCGCCAGATGGACGTGGTCGGTGACTCCACCAACCCGGAAGCATTCACATCCCACTTCGCGGGCCGTAGATGCGAGATATGCATGAAGCTCCGGGCGCACCGAGTCATTCAAAACAGGCAGCCGGTCCCGTGTGCTGAAGATCACATGGATCAAAACGTTTGAGAGGGATAGAGGCACCGCGGCAAGTATAAATTTTATTCGTATCCCCTCAAGCGCATGGGCTGTCTATATGTCGCGCCGTTGGCGCTTTCTTTCTGATTGCCGGTTACATGGGGTTGCGGCACGCCTGTGAACTTGTTCACAGGCGCCGCCTCCACCCCATGCTGGTATATGCCGCGCCGTTGGCGCTGTCCTGTTCCGCCACGAACGGCAATGGCCGAAATCCGCTCTGAACGCTGCGTTGCTTCTTGTCCGGAAGATGGCCTTCGCAGCTGCCTATCGTCATCACAGCATCGGGGAACTCGCTACACGGAATAGGGCTTTCCGTTGACGATGACGTTTTCGAACTTCAGGTTCGTGACGCCGGACGTGTTGAGCTTGTCGTTCTTGATGGTGACGTCGAAATCCTTCAGGAGCACGTCGCTGATGTCGGTCTGCCCGGGGTTGGGCTTGATCGTCCCAAACGAGTTGTACGTGCCCTTGATACCGATGAAGTTCAAATTCTTGACGATGGACTTAGGCGGCTCCATGCCCTGCAGATCGAAATATTGCGACCACGGCGCCATGTTGATGATGCCGCTGGAAGGCCCCTCGGAGGTGATATTGCGGAAGGTGATGTTCTCGTAATGTTGGGGAGTATCGGGACGCAGCTTGAGCGTCGCGATGCGAACGGCGCCCGTGATCGTGCAGTCTTCCGCGATGACATCGCGAACCAGGGTCGCCTCGCTGCCGCAGGTGAGGACGCCGCCGCCACGCTTGAAGGTGCAGTTGCGCACACGGATGCGCTCCACCGGCGGGCTGTCCTTGTCCTCCATGGCGCGCGGCCCCTTGGAGCCTTTGCAGGCAATGCAGTCGTCGGTCACGGAGAAGACGCAGCCATCGACGGTGACGTCGCGGGAGCTGTCGATGTCGACGCCGTCGGTGCTGGGAGCCTGCCTGTAGTCGTCGGGCACCTGGAAGTGGACCTTATGCACCAGCACACCGTCGTTCTTGTAGAGGTGGCAGTTCCAGAACTGCGAATCCTTGAAGGTGATGCCTTCGATCCTGACGTCCTTCGAGCCTTCAATCAGCGCCAGCCGCGCGCGGGGCATGCCAGTGTTCGCGAAGTTCTTGTTTTCGGCTCGGTTCTTCCAGAAGAGCTCCCAGACCTGCATGCCGGCGCCGTCGAGGATGCCATCGCCAGTGAGCTGGAAACCGTCGCAGTTTTTCGCATTGATGAAGGCAGGCGTGAAGTTCTCCATGAAGTGGCCTTCGATGCGGGTACGTTGCGCCGGAAAATTCGAGAGGTCGGTAGAGCACTTCAGGACGGCGCCTTCGGTGAGCCGCAGGTTGACCTTCGGTTTGAAGAAAAGAGCGCCCGAGACGAAGACACCTTTAGGAACAACAACGGTGCCCCCGCCCTTGGCGGCAAGCTGATCGATGGCCGCCTGGATGGCCTTGGTGTTCAAGGTAGAGCCGTCGGCAACCGCACCCGATTTCGTAATCAGAAGCTCACGCGCCGGCGCAGCCGCAAAGGCTTTAGCGACCAGCGTCCAGAAAGGAACCGAGGCGATAAGAGAGTTGAAGCGGCGGCGGGAGTAACGCTCGATCGACATATACAGATCCTTAAGACGGCGAAGTACGGTCTCTGATGATCCGATGCCGATGCGTTCATTGTCCAACACGAACCACCACTACCCTGTCATTTCGACCAGGTTGTTGCTT
>DASYEV010000169.1:0-28640 GCA_036498835.1 Acidobacteriaceae bacterium
CGCGCTCCAGCCCGCCATATCATGACCCGGCGCCGGCATGCCTGCCATGCGGCGGTACCCCTTCAACATGTCGTCGTTATTCATGTTGAAGTACATGTCGCGGGTTTGAAGCATCTGCCGCTGCAGCGGACTTTCCAGCAGGCGAACACCGCGATAGTCGAACGCGTGCAGTCGCTTGACGGCGGTCGAGGGCAGATCATCCAGCGAATTCATCTCGGCACAGGCGCGGGACAAGCTCCCGAAACTGGAAAGCGAGAGTCCGACCGCACCCGCAGCTAAACCGGACACCAACTGGCGCCGTGAGATGGGCTCACACGAAAAGGCGCTGCTTCCAGATGCTCGCTCCGACACGATGTCTCCTTTCGGCGCGAAGGCGAATTGTTGCCCGCGGCCGCTCATGTTCGCCACGCACATTTCGCCGCAACGTGGAGGCAACGTATCAATCTGAGCAGGCACTGTCAATGAATTGCAGCGCATCGAGGCGGCCATTTCAGGGAGGCGTTCAGTCTGGAAGTGCCAACGTAAATGCCTGAAAGTATTGAAGTTTTGAGGCGTTCGCGATGCGCTGGAAGGGGCTTGTCAAGCGGCTTCCACCAACGCAAATTGAGTAATTTCTACCATCGCAATGGCCGCAGGTTTCGGGAACCATAGCTGCGTGCTCCAAGCTCGCGAAAAAGACGATCTCCATCCTTATTGAAAGAGGGAGAGATCGATAGAATCCGCCATGGCCTGGTAGCCGGCGTCATTCGGGTGAAGGTGATCGCCGCTGTCGTATCTGGGGAGAAGTCTCGCGGGGTTTTCCGGATCGCGGATGGCGGCGTCGAAATCCAGGACACCGTCGATTTCCTTTGTGTGCCGCGCCCACTCGTTGAAGGCCAACCGCGTGGCCTCCCAGGCTGGAAACCTGTCCTGATTAGGATCTGCGTCTTGGAATGCGGTGATCGTGCCTACAAAGAATTTGAGCTGGTGCTGATGGGCCTGCCTGGCCATCGACTCGAATCCGGCGATCAATTGCTGTGCCGAGACGGTATCACTCAGGGGAATGGCGCCGTTTCCAGGCATCCGGATGTCGTTGCCTCCTTCGAAGGCGATGACGGATTGGCCGCCAGCCTGCTCGAGCACGTCACGTTTGAATCTATGGACCGCCGCTTCGCCAGGCGCCCCTCCGCTGTTTCCGCGGCCATCGTGCAGAACACGATTGGCTGAAATTCCCTCGTTGATGACGGCAGGCGCCTTCGAAGCCAAGCGGTCATGAAGCCGGGCATACAGATCGTCCGGCCAGCGGCGATTCGCGTTCAGAGTCGAATGAACGCCGTCGGTCGTCGATGATCCTATGGCAATGATCGTGCCCGGGGATGTTGCGCTGTATACGTCAACGGCGGTAAGGATCATTCTGACCGTTGTTGTTTTCGCAGACGTCCACGTGGGGGCGTTGGCCTGGTTCCCGGCCGTGGTGTAGGAAGTTTGAAGACCTGCGTAGTGAACGGCCGGAGCCATGACGCTGCCGGGCACATACAAACTCACTGCAATATCCGCGCCATCGTGGGCCGGAAAGTCGACAGGGTCGGTTTGCACGGACCTGCCAGACGCGATCGTGAACTCCGATCTCCCTGCCACGGTGGCCTGGACGTCCGTCTCTTGCTTCACTGAAGAACCGGCCCCTTTCTCCGCGATATGGACAGAAGAGAGTTTGAGAGGCGTGGTTCCAAATTCGTTCGAAAACTTGAGCCGGACTTTGGTTCCACCCGACGAGAGATGAACCATCTGGCGGATTGTTTCCGCATCGAGAGTAAATTGTTCACTCCGCCGGTCTCTGGCGATCGGCGCGCACGGAGCGGCCGCCCACGAGCTCACCCAATGGGGCGTTTGAGCCTGCATTGCGAGACCCACCAGGCACGTTAATCCCGCGACGGGAAAAACGACCAGCCTCCTGTTCAGTCGTTGGAGAGAAAGAAGGCCACGAGACTGCATCAGGATGCTCCTTGGTTCGAACCAATGTTCGAGAACGCACAGGATAGGAGATCGGGCAAACACGATTCAATAGTGGAAATGAACCATTCTGGAATGGCTCTGAAGCAGAGGCCGGAGCGGGAAATGCCCCGGCAGGTCGTCTCATGGCGCCGAGCCCGTCTACTTAGATCGCTTCTACCACTCACAATTGAGTAGTTTGCACCATTGCATCAGGGAATTTGCTCTCCCTATCATTGCCTCTGCTTGATGGTTGTCCCTGTCTGGGTTGTGCCATGCTATTCCGTCTGAGATGTGAGCTCGCACACCTGGAAGCGCAAGGAGTGCCGATCTCTCGTCCTTTCGACTTTGCCGTGTGCATCATGGCCGGCCCGGATCGATTGCGTTCTCGCGATCATGGCCGGGCGTTGTTTGCAGACCTGCACGAGAAGCAGGGTTTCTGAGGGTTCGTATGCTGCATTGGAATCGTCGCGATTTGTTCAAAATGCTGGGCGGCGCAGCGTGTGCTACGGCCCTGTTACGCCGCAAAGGTTTTGGACAGAGCCCGGCCCGTGACGCGGAGTCCGGCACTCAGACTTCCGGCGCTCAAACGACCGGCGTCCTGACGTCCGGTGTCATGAAGCTGCTGCCTCTCGGAGCCATCAAGCCTTCCGGCTGGCTCGCCCGGCAACTGCGCGTGCAGGCCAACGGAATGGGCGGACACCTGGACGAATTCTGGCCGGATGTAGGATCCAACAGTGGTTGGCTTGGCGGCTCGGGAGAAAGCTGGGAACGGGGACCTTATTTTCTCGACGGGCTGATTCCTCTGGCCTATCTCCTTGACGATCCGGTGCTCAAGGCCAAGGCTCAGAAGTTTGTCGACTGGACGCTGGATCACCAGCGCGCGGATGGAATGATAGGGCCGGCCGGCAACGATGACTGGTGGCCGCGCATGGTGATGGTGAAAGCGATGGCCCAGTACTTCGAGGTGACCCAGGACCCTCGCGTTCTGCCGGTTCTCACAAAATACTTTCACTATCAACTGTCCGCCATGCCCGCCAGGCCACTCACGAAATGGGGGAAATACCGCTGGCAAGACGAGGCGCTGGTGGTGGAATGGCTGTTCGAGCGTACCCGCGATCCGAAACTCCTCTCGCTGGTTGCGTTGTTGGAGTCCCAGGGCTATGACTGGGATGCTGAGTTCTCCAGGTTTCCGTTCACGCAGGCAACGCCGACCCGTTTTCCGGTCAAGAAGTTTCCGGAAGAAGCCATGCAGCGCCACGGAGTGAATAATTCGCAAGCGCTCAAAGCGCCGGCGGTGAAGTTCAGATATTCAGGCGACAAGAGTGAACATGCGGCCTTTTTGAAGCAGATGGGCGCTCTCGATACGTACCACGGTCTGCCCAACGGGATGTTCTCCTGCGATGAACATCTGGGCGGACGTGAGCCTCAGCACGGGTCGGAACTTTGCAGTGTTGTGGAGACGATGTTTTCGCTCGAAATAGCGCTCGCCGCCTTTGGGGATGGATGGATTGGCGACCGGATCGAGAAGCTGGCGTTCAATGCGCTTCCCGGGACGTTTACTGACGACATGTGGGCGCACCAGTACGATCAGCAGCCCAACCAGATCGAGTCAAGTCTGTTGACACGCCCATGGACGACCAACGGGCCAGAGTCCAATCTGTATGGGCTGGCGCCACACTTTGGGTGCTGCACGGCGAACTTTCATCAAGGCTGGCCGAAGTTTGCCGCGTCGCTGTGGATGGCGCGAGGCAATGCCGGCATCGCCGCCGCTCTCTATGCCCCATCCGAAGTTCGCACCGAAATCGCCGGCACCCATGTCCATATTGTGGAGGAAGCGGAATATCCTTTTCGCGATTCGGTCCGCTTCACCATCAGCCCGGAAACTCCGGCCAGCTTCGATTTGAGCCTCCGAATCCCGGCCTGGTCGTCCGCGACCCGCATCACGGTGAATGGCAAGAACCAGGACGCCGCAATTCAGCCGGGAACCTTTGCAACGATCCACAGGCAATGGAATCGCGGCGATGTGGTGGAGCTCAAATTTGACATGCAGCCTCGAGTGAGCCGCTGGTTCAACCGCTCCGTTGCGGTGGAGCGAGGACCTCTGGTGTTCTCGTATTCCCCGGGGGAGGATTGGGTCAAGCTGCGCGATCGTCCGCCGACCGCGGATTGGCAGGTGTTTCCCAAGCAAGCGTGGAACTATGCGCTCGGAGTGGATGAACACACTACGGCGGCGATCAAGGTTCAGGAACTTCCGATCGCTGATGCGCCCTTCACTTCGCAGCATCCGGCGGTGATCCTGACGTTGCCGGCACGCAGGATGGACGACTGGCGGGCGGTCGACGGCGTCGCGCCCGCCCCTGTCCTGAGCCCGGTGGATATCAATGCTACGGACGAGGAACTGACGCTGGTTCCGTATGCCGCGGCCAAGCTTCGTGTCACCGCGTTTCCTTCACTGCGGTCGTAAGGTTGGGCTCTATGTCATGCCGCGGATGAACGGGCACCCAGCGTTTGGGTGAATAGACTAGCCTATGTACGCTTCCAACTTCGCCTGAAGTTTCGCCGCGCGGTCGTGGTCTGGACAAACGATCAATACCGTATCGTCACCGGCGACTGTCCCCACCACGATTTTCGATTCTTCCTGATCGATGGCCGCCGCCACGGGTTGCGCGCCGCCAGTAGTTGTTTGAACAATGAGCAGATTCTCGGCCCGTCGTACACGAACGGCGAAGTGTTGAACCACGTTTTCGAGTTTTGGATGAGTCTCGTCTTCTGCCTGCCGATATGTTTCAGGCAGTTCGTATCCGCTGGCGCTTTTGACCAGCTTCAATTCCCGAATGTCGCGAGATAAGGTCGCTTGCGCTACACGAATCCCTCGCCCCGCCAGTTTCTGGCGAAGCAAAGCCTGATTCTGGACACTTCGTTTGCTCAGCAGTTCGCGGATTGCTCCGTGGCGTATTTCCTTTAGCTTGCCGGTATAGATCGCATTCGTCGACATCGTGCTCAAATCCTGCAAAGGAGTTGCTCGATCTGGTCCAGTCCCCAATCGAGATCCTCTTCGGCAATCGTGAGCGGAGGTGCGATTCGTACGACTGTATCGTGCGTCTCTTTCGCCAGTACCCCGCGGTCGCGAAGCCTTTCGCAGAAATCCCGGGCCGGCAAATCAAGCTCAATTGCAAGCCACAGGCCTTTTCCTCGAACCGCAGCGACATGCGGGTTTGCCATGGACATCAGTCTTGCCAGTGCACACTTGCCCAACTCGGCAGAACGATCCGCGAGCCCCTCGTCAACAATTACCTTGAGAGCCGCCCTCGCTACGGCACAAGCCAGCGGGTTCCCGCCAAATGTACTTCCGTGGTCCCCGGGGCGAAACACGCCGAGTACGGACGCAGAAGAGAGCACAGCGGAGACAGGATAGAAGCCGCCAGAAAGAGCTTTGCCCGCGATGACCACATCCGGATGGACCTCCTCGTGCATGTAAGCGAATAGCTTGCCCGTCCGTCCCAAGCCCGACTGGATCTCATCCACGATGAACAGTACATTGTTTTCTCTGCAAATGAGTTCTACCTCGCGAAGATATCCATCGGGTGGCACGATGACTCCCGCCTCGCCCTGAACGGGCTCAACAAGGAAGGCGCACGTATTCGCCGTAATACTTCTACGTAACGCTTCGGCATCGCCAAACGGCACATGCCGGAACCCGGCGGGGAACGGTCCAAAACCGTATCGATACTGAGCTTCGGTCGAGAAGCCCACAATTGAAATGGTTCGACCGTGAAAGTTGTTCATGCAGACCACGATCTCGCTCTGATCGGTGGGAACGCCTTTGATGAGCTCGCCCCATTTGCGCGCGGCCTTGAGAGCCGTTTCCACGGCCTCTGCACCGGAGTTCATCAGGAGAGCCATGTCGTATCCGGTGAGATCGTGAAGATCGCGCAGGAGCAAAGGAAACTGGTCATTCCGAAATGCACGGGATGTCAACGTAACCTTTTGAGCCTGGTCTACCAAAGCATGGAGGATTGCAGGGTGACAGTGACCCTGATTGACCGCTGAATAGGCCGAGAGGAAATCCAGGTAACGTCTTCCCTCCACATCCGTAACCCATGCTCCTTCCGCCCGTTCGATTACTACATCCAGCGGATGATAGTTGTGCGCTCCGAACTCATCTTCCATGGCAATCAGATCGCGGGTCCGTGCCTTCTCCCTGCGAATCGAGTGCAGTTCAGGCGTCAATTTCATGACGAGACATTTGGCCGCGCCGCCTGCTTTCAGGAACTCACTGAGATCCGTCTCGATCACCTGGAAGCCTCTTGAGGTGAGCTGTGTATGCAAGTCGCTGTTTACGCGGTGCAACACGATTGTTCGTCCGATATTCACCGCATTGCAGGCAAACTGCAGAGCGTCAGTCTCGTCGGCCGCAATGCGCTGGCCGGGCGAATAAAACGCTTCAATCTTCCGCAAAGATGCGGAATCGAATGCGCCCGGGTAGTAAAGAAGCGATCCATCGTCGAGCGGCGCGAAGCAAGTGTCCAGGTGATAAAAGCGGTCATCGATGAGGCGCAGTCCCTCAACCTCGATGTCGCATAGATCGGCTAGAACTGAATGGCAGGCTTGCGTGGTGCGCATTCCGAACCCAACCCACAGCCGGCTTCGATCACTTGAGAAAAGAGCATCGCCTTCACCCTCAAACGGTCGATCGCGTGGCAGAGTGAGAACACGATACCCAGCATCGCTAAAGAACTCACGGAAGTGCGGCTCTTCACCTTGCCGCTCAGCATGGTAGAAGCTGCTGAGTACGACAGACCCTCCACAGGCCAAACCGGCATTTGCGGTGAACACCATGTCCGGCCAACCCTGCGCCGGATCAACCAGGACAACATGCGCCAGTTGCGAGAGGATGCTTTGCAATCGGTTCCATTGTTGCGTCGCCCGGGCTCGAGAGGAAGCCCCTAAATTTCCTTTCATCCAGGGGTTGATCACGTAATTCACCTCGTATCGCATCGGCGGACACATGAGCAGCGTTGCGACAGTGGCACATCCAAGAGCACTTACAGAAATCTCTTCTGCGGGCATCAGTTCGGCATTCATGATGAGCGGTCTCCAGGTGTCATGGAGAATGGCATGCCACATTTTCGAAGGTCAATGAGAATGATTATTCGCGGAAACGTGAATAATCATTCACAACACACGCACAACACAAACCACAGTGGCGCACGATTGACTTTGAGCTTACGAACCTCCTGCGCCGCATTGCGACAGCAAGGCCCAGGTCGCAGGGGCATTCACTGAACAATGATTGTGATGTTTGCGGTCACCACAACCGTGTTGATGGGGGTTGAGCCTGCCAGGTTATAGCGTGTCGCAACGATCCCAAGGAGATAGGTTCCCGGTTTGAGCGTGGCGGGTGCCGGGGGCACGGCGCACCCGTTCAAGGTCATCAGCGCACTGAGCGAAAGCACCGCAGCAAGTAGCAGGCTGTTTTTGCGGCGAAGATTGGTGAGAAGCTTCTTGCGGCGAGTTGCGCCGGCAAGCCCCAGGCCACCCAGAATCGGCAGCAGCATGCAAGCCATGTAGGTTGATCCTTCGGCCTGACCCTTGCCCGAAATGGGATAGATCTCAGTCACCGTCACCTGGGCAGTCTGCGGAAGGTCTCCGGGGTCGAAGGAAAGGGTGGGTGTGCTGAACGTGCAGGTGAACCCAGCTTCCGAACCGCAAAAATTCAGATTCAAATAGGTGCGTTCAGTAAGGGCGTACGGAGTTGCCGTAAGGGTCGTCGACGCTACGGTCGTTCTTGCGTCGATCGTGACCGCCTGATTGGCGGCCAGCATGATGTCTGGATTCGCAACCGTTACAACCACCGCCGGAGACGTGGAGCCGCTGTAGTACGGATCGCCTCTGTAGACCGCCGTAAGGGAGTGGGCTCCGAGGGGCAGCGTGGAGGTTGTATAGTTGGCGCTCGTTACGAACCCAATCTTCGACATGATCGAGCCGCTTCCGATCAAGGTCGATCCGTCGTAGAAGTCGACTGTGCCGGTTGGAGGTCTTGTAAAGAAAATGGATGGAAAAGTTGCTGCCAGGAAAAGTGGACTTCCCAATCCCGATGGGTTGGCGGATGCGCTTAAGGAAACGGGGTTGTTCGCAATGGCCGGGACGTTGATCGTAGCGTCGCCACCCTGGCCGCCGATGAATTTGTCTGAGCCGTTATACGTGTCACGGTAGTCGTGGTGGCCAATCGAGAGATTGGAAACAGTGAAGGTCGCGACGCCGGTACCCGCGACGCCGGGGGAGAGGACGGCGGAGCCGATCGCCGTTGAGCCTTCGAAAAATGTCACTGTTCCGCCTGGACTGTCTGAACCCCCTTCGTCAATGACCACCGTGGTAAGGACGACAGAACCGCCTGGGGGTGGATCCGGAATTGCGGCGGTAAGCTCGACGAAGGTCTCGAACTTTGCCATCAGGTTTTGCGGTACTGTTTGGGCGGGACCGTAGAGATTGTCGCCGGCATATTTCGCCGAGAGGGCGTGGGTTCCAGCGGTGAAGCTGTTGATGAATGTGGTGACTCCTGCCGGGTTCACTGTTGCTGTGTTGATAAGAGACGATCCATCGAAAAACATGATCGTGCCGGTAGGAGTCGGCCCACTGCCCGTGAGGGTTGCAGTCAGGGTGACGTTGTCTCCAGGGAAAGGGGACGTTTGGGAGAGAGTCAAAACAAGGGCAGGCGCGAGAGGCGTCGTGACGGTCACAGTTTGCGGGTTGGAGACGCTGCCGGAAAAAATGGCCGTGCCCGCATAGGACGCGGTCACCGAATGTGTCCCGACAGAGAGTGTGTCCGTGGAGAGCGTGGCCACACCCGACGCGGACAGTGTGCCCGCACCGAGCACCGTCGCGCCGTCAAGGAACGTGATCGTTCCCGACGGAACGGTGGTTCCCGAGGCCTGGACAATCGTTGCGGTCAGGATGACCGTAATGCCTGCCTTCGCATATGCGGGCGCTCCGGTTAACGTGGTGGTCGTGGCAATCGTGCTGACGGTCAAAGTCTGGGGTGGGCTTTGCAGCGGTCCATAGACTGTGTCGCCTGCATACTTCACAGACAGAGCATGGGTTCCAAGCGCAAACGTTGTGGATGAAAAGCTGGCTGTGCCGCTCGGATCCAATGTGGCTGTTACGAGAATCGCGCTGCCATCCATGAACATCACGGTTCCGGTAGGCGTGGCTCCGCTGCCGGTGAAGGTTGCTGCGAGGGTGACGTTCGTTCCAGGCGTAGCGGAATTGGTGGAGAGAGTGAAGGCGATGGATGGCACCAGAGGCGCGGTAACGGTCACAGTCTGCACAGTGGAGACACTGCTGGAGAACGTGGCAGAACCAGCGTAGGTAGCGGTGATCGAATGTGCTCCGGCCGCGAGCGTGCTTGTGGAGAGCGTAGCCATGCCCGCCGCAGACAACGTGCCGGTACCAAGCGCCGTGGAGCCGTCGAGGAAGGTGACCGTTCCAGGCGGCACGGTGCTGCCCGAGCCTTGGACGACAGTCGCAGTCAGCAGGACCGCTGTACCTGGAGGAACGCTGGTCGGTGTCGCGGTCAATGTCGTGGTGGTGGGAATGGTGCTGACGCTCAATGTCTGGACCGGACTTTGTGCGGCTCCGTAGATGGCGTCGCCGGCGTACTTCACAGACAGGGCATGCGTGCCCAGAGCGAGGCTGGTCGATGAGGTGCCGGCTGTGCCGGAGGGATCCAAGGTCGCCGTGGCGAGAGTGGCGCCGCCATCCATAAACATGACCGTGCCGGTGGGCGTTGCTCCACTGCCTGTAAGCGTGGCTGTGAGCGTGACGTTGGTCCCTGGTGTGATGGCGGTTGCGGAGAGTATGAGTGCGATGGAGGGCGTCAGAGGCAGCGCGATGGTCAACATCTGTGGCGCCGATCCGCTGGAGGCGAAGTTCGAGTCGCCCCCGTAGGCTGCGGTGACGGTGTAGTTTCCCGGGACCAGAGAGGACGTGGTGTAAACGGCCGTCCCCGTAGCGTCGACTGGAACGGTTGCAACGGTCGTGCCGCCATCGAGAAAAGTGACCGTGCCGGTTGGAACCGCGCCTGTGGTCGACGCGGAGACGACCGAAGTGAAGGTGATCGGCTGACCTGTCGCTGCCGTTTGAGGAGAAATCGTCAAGGTGGAAGCTGTTGGGAGGGGAGCGAGTTGAGGAGAGAGCTTGACGAAAAAGCCTCGTGGAGCTCCGCTGACAAGAGGTGAGGTGAAGGCGCCGCTGGTTACCGGAAATGCGCCGTTCTGCGTGGAGCCGCCGAAGAAGATGTTTCCCGCGTCATCGACAGCGATGCCGTTCTTTGTTACCGGCTCTTCGTTGGACTCCGTGGCCACGCCTCCAAAACGGGTGCCAAAGAGGAGTTGTGAGCCGTCGGGTGAGAACGTGGCGACGAAGACCTTGTCGCCTTGCTGAAAGGGTTGCACAGGATTCACCTGCGGCAGATTCGCGTCTCCATGCAGGGAGTAGCCGTACACAAAGATGCGGGAGGCTGCGTCCAGGGCGATGGCGTAGGCGGAGACTCCTCCGGCGGAGCCGGTGCTGCCATAGTAGGTGGACCAGAGGAGCGCGGTGCCGGTTGGGTTGATTTTGGCGATGAACGCCGCATCGCAGTGGCCGGAACTATTGGCGTAGTTGCAGGTCGTTTGAAAGGCGCCCGTTGTGGTGGGGAAGTCGTTGCTGTACGTATGTCCGGTGACATAGAGATTGTTGGAGTTGTCAGCCGCCAAGGCCTGCACTGCGGTTTCGACCGCTCCGGCGAACGGCGCCTGGGTGCCATTGATGAGCGTGGAATAGACCAGTGAAGCCTTGCCGGATTTGCTGGTGTCGAAAGCGGCAACGAAACCGCCGGCTCCTTCGCAGCTCGTGGAGTCCGCCGGCAGCACAACGCAGACTGTCTTGATTACTCCCGGGGTGGTTGGGAAGTCGGCGGCAGAGGTGTAACCGCCGAGGAAAACGATGCCATTCCGGGCGAGGGTGAGCGCGCCTGCGAAGGTGCTTCTCCCGGTGATCTCTGGTGCGCCAAGGTACGACGAGTAGAGCAGCGTGTGGCCATCCGGGGAGAACTTCGAGAGGGTCGCGGAAAAGCCACCTTCGACTCCCTGAGTCTGGTAGGCGGAGGGGGTTATTGGGAATGCTTCTTCGCTGCCCTGCGGGTTGTTCTGCGCGGAGGAAGTCGACGTGGCGACATAGAAGTTGCCATCTGCATCGACCGCAATTCCGGCCGGCGCGGTGGCATTCGAGCCCCCGAGAAAGGTTCCGTACAGGATCTGGTCTCCGGTTGCATTCAGTTTGACGACGTAGGTGCTGGGGCCGCCGAACTGGGGCCCATACGCGGTGACGGTGTAGCACTGGGAGCTTTGCGTCTTGAAGACGCCGGTTACCGGATCGGGATCCAGGCCTATCGGACTGCAGAAAGACTGGTACGCGTCCGCAGTGATGGGGAAATCGCTGGATGTGGTGGTGCCCGTGAGATAGACCACGCCGGTGGAGTCGACCGCGACGGCGACGCCGTTTTCTTCGCCCTGGCCTCCGTGCAGATAAGTGGAGTAGAGGAGGTGGGTTCCGTCGGCGCTAATTTTGGTTACAAACGCGGAGGAAAAAGAGGAAACGCCGCATCGGCTGTTGCCGGCCGCTGCGGTTCCGCAGTCTGTCTGATAAGCTCCCGTGGTTACAGGGAAGGCGAGATCGTAGGTGCGGCCGGTGAAGATCATCTCACCCGCCGCGGTGACCGCCATTCCCTGGGGAAGGGTGGGCTGATTGCCGGTAGCCAAGGTGCCCACGAATAACAAGGTGGGGTCGATGATGAGTTCGCGGCTGCGATCATAGGCGCCAAGGCGGAAGGTGACCTGATGGTTCTTCGCGAGGGCGAATTTGCCTGCGACAGGTTCTCTCCTGCCATCCCGCATCTGGTAGATCACCGGCTTGTCGAACTGGATGCGCCGCCCCGCGATGGGCAATATCAGATTTCCGGTCGGGTCCAGGTCCGCAGTTGCACCCTCGAATCCCAGCCGGATCTGTGAGACGTCAGCGCCGGGCGCCAGGACGAAGTCATATTCAAGATGACCCTGGCTTCCGTAGTACACGAGGTCAATGCCGGGATAAACCTGCGGCAGACGCACCCTGCCGAACATGGGAACGTCGCGCTGCCATTGCGAGGGCTTGTTCCCGGTGAAGTAGTTCGCTCTGCCGGGTTGCGGATCCTCTCCCGCTGACGATGGCGCGGACCGCGCGCCGAGGAGGTTCATGCGCAGGGCTACATCACCGGCTGGTTTCTTCCCCTTCCCATCATCGGCGCTGGGGGCGGTGTAGAGCTGAAGGACCGCATCGTGGCCGGTGAGTAAGAAGGCGTAGTCCGGGCCGCGGGAGATCCACTGAACCGCCGGGGAGGTTTGCCCATGATTTGGCTCAAAAGTGAGTGGCAGCAGGCCATAACCGGCGGGTGCGGGTTGGCCGGGAGGGGAAACGGTAGAAGGTGTTTGCGCAGCCACCGCGGCCGCTGTGCCCAGACACGTTAGAACCGACGTAAGAATATGCAGACCCTTCATCATGACCCATCCCCATTGGCGAGCTTGTTCTGCCTGATACGCGCTATTTCGCGGGGGAATGACTCACGCGTGGCGGATTATTCTTTGCGGCGGAAATTTGCCCATGGACCTCGCATATGTTTCATGGACTTCGTGCCGTTTTTCTGATTGACTGGGACACCCCAGCAATTAAGGAATGACGCACGGAGGCTCGACTGCCGCAGCCTGGTGAGATCACGATCCTGCTTCATGCGTGGAGCGAGGGCAAGCCAGAGGCAGTGGAGCCGCTGTTCGAACTGGCGTACCCTCAGCTCAAAAAGATCGCGGCCGCACTGTTCCACGGCGAGCGGCCGGAGAACCTGTTGCAGCCGACTGGGGTTGTCAACGAACTCTTTCTCAAATTGGTGCAGCAGACCAGCCTGCGGTTTGAAGACCGGCAGCACTTCTACAGCCTCGCGGCCCGGCTGATGCGCCGGATTCTGATTGACCACGCCCGCAGCGAGGGCCGCCAGAAGCGCGATGGCGGCGTCATGGTTTCCCTGCAGGACGACATGGCGTGGGTGGACGCGACCACCGCTGAGATGCTGGATCTCGACCGGGTGCTGGATGAACTGGCCGCGATCGACGCGAAGAAGTGCCGGATGGTGGAGCTTCGTTTCTTCCTGGGATTCAGCGCCGAAGAGACTGCGGAGATAACGGGTACTTCCAAAGCTACGGTGGACCGGGACATGCGTTTTGTGCGCGGCTGGATTCACGACCGTCTGAGGCCAAAGCAAGCCGGGGCGGCGCCGGATGCAACGACTGGACAGTGAGTCAGTTTGATGTCCTTCCGCGCCTATCGGAGTGAGGATTGGAATGGAGATCGATTCAGAGCACTGGGACCAGTTGCAGATGTTGTTTCACCTGGCGGCGAGCACGCCAGAGGCAGACCGCGGCCGGATATTGGAAACAGCGTGCCCGGACAAAGAGATACGCCAGCGAGTCATGGACATCCTCGCGGCCGCCGAGATCGGGAATACGGCGGTTTCGGTGAGCAGCACAAGCGAAGCCGGAAGTGGGATGGGTCCTTACCGGCTTCTCCATGTACTGGGCTCAGGCGGGATTGGGACGGTGTACCTGGCCGAGCGCCTGCGCGGCGCGGCTATCCAGAAGTGCGCGCTCAAGGTACTTTCTCCGCACGCGGCGGGAGCTGAGTTCGTGGAGCGCTTTCAACGGGAGCAGGGCATTCTTTCCTCGTTCGACCATCCAAACATCACGCGGATGCTGGATGCCGGGCATAGTGAGACCGGACAACCCTACCTTGTGATGGAGTACGTCGATGGCAGGCATCTCGACGTTTCCTGCGATGAAAAGAAACTGAGTATCGAGGGCCGGCTTCGACTGTTCCTTTCGGTGTGCGATGCGGTGGCTTATGCGCACCAGAACCTGGTGGTGCATCTGGACCTCAAGCCTTCGAATGTCCTGGTAACGGCTGATGGCACGGTGAAGCTGCTCGATTTTGGAACCTCTAAGTTGATTCAACTGGATGGCCGTTTGACCTCGACGCTGATGGCGACTCCAGCCTATGCAAGCCCCGAGCAGCTTCGAAGCGAGCCGGTAACGACGCTATGCGATGTGTACTCCCTGGGCGCGATGCTGTTTGAGTTGCTGGCAGGACGGCGCGTGGGCGACAAGGAATCGGTGGCTGCCATGCTGGAGCGCGCATGGCGGGAACAGGAGCCGGAGCGATTGGAAAGCGCGGTTGCAGAGCAGGCCGCGGAGTTGCGCGGGTTGAACGCAATGCGGCTACGCCAACGGCTGAGTGGAGACCTGGCGACGATTGTGGCCAAATGCTTGCGCCCACGGCCCAGGGACCGCTACATCAGCGTGAATGCCCTGATCAACGACGTACAGCGGCATCTCGATGGCAGACCCGTGCTTGCCCGTCCGCAGACCGTAGCGTACCGGCTGGGAAAGTTTGTGCGCAGAAATCGTCCGCAGGTCGTAACGGCAGCGGTGCTGCTGTTACTGTTCGCGGGCACTCTGGCGTATGCGGGATGGAGGCAGGAACAGGCTCTGCGTGAAGGCCAGCGGGCGGTACGGATGCAGACGTTTCTGTACCGGCTGTTCAAGCTTGCGAACTCAAACTATACGGGTAAGCCGGATGCGACATTGCCCGAGTTTCTGCAACTGGGCGTGAAGGTTCTGCCGCAGTACATCCCCGAGCCACGCGATTTGAGGGAAGCGCAACTGGGATTGGCTGAGTCCATGTATGACAACGGCGACCTGGACCATGCGAACACAGCGTTCAAAGATGTCATGGCGAGCGCACGGAGGGACGGAGACAAGGCCGCGGAAGCGGAGGCCGAGACGTTCTCGGGTGACATCGCGTTTCAGCAAGGCCGCATGGAAGAAGGCAAGCGGCTTACCGAGCACTCGCTGGATCTTTCGCAAGCTAAGGGCGTGCCGGCGTCTGTGCGTGTGTGGAGCGAAATCTACTTTGCGGTCAACAGGGAAAATTATGGTTTTCGTGACGACCGCAATGTGCGGCTTCTGGAGGATGCAGTCAAACAAAGCCGCGAGAACCGCCTGACGCCTCAGGAGACGGCCTTCGCGCTCACCAGTCTGGCGGATGATCTGGGTGTGCGTGGCCTGCTGGAACAGGCCGAACCGAAATATATGGAGGCGCTGGCGATCTATGGCAAAGATCCTCTGGCGTTATGTGAACAGTCCGGGATCTATGGCGATCTGGGCTACATCCGCGAGCGTAGCGGTGACTCGCCGGCAAGCCTCCAGATGTATCAGAAGGCCTATGACGGTTATGTGAAGTGTTCGGGGCCGGACAGCAGGAACGCACTGTCAGAGCGGGACTTTGTCGCCGGTGAGCTTATCAAGACGGGGCGGGCGCCGGAAGCGGTGGCGATGCTGGAGCCGATTCTGCCTTTGTGGCGAAAGATGGTGGGTGAAAACCCGGATCTGGCTGAAGTACTTTACTTTCTTTCCCAGGGGTATGTAGAGACTGGGCAGTACGAGAAGGCGGTGGAGCTTTCTAAAGAGGGAATCGATGTGCAGACAGGCAAGGTGCTTCCAATCGATAGGAGATTCGGGGTCGCTCACTGGATCTGGGCGCGGGCGCTTGTGGGCGAGAAGAAATATGCAGAGGCGCTCCCCCATGCGCGCCTGGCGGACGCATTGTTGAATCACAATGCAGTCTCTTCAGGGGCCAGGAAAGTCGGAGCGGAAGCCCATGCTTTACGCGTGGAGGTGGAAGGGAAAGCCGGGGCTGCGGAAAGTTCAAAAACCACGCCGTAAATCTCGAAACGGAAGAGTGACTTAAGCATTCTCATGTCGCTGTGCTCTCTTCTCTGCGCCAATACCGAAACTGCTTTAGGGATTCAACGGTGGAGCAGCGGTCCGGAGAACAATGGACGTCCCTTGCAAAGATTCAGATGTGGCGTGAAGAGTGAGTGTGCCCGGGTGGTTGCGATGGCCTCGAACGATGACCAGACAGAGGCCATTGAATGCCTTTCTACTTGGAGAACCGAAAGGGACAAAGCTGGTTGGGTCTCCGTTGTCGGTGGCGACGATATCTCCGGGACCATCGAGTGTGAAGTGAATAAGGTTATTCGCGGTGGGAGCCGGCAAGCCATTCTTGTCCACGATACGTAGTTCGATGAAAGATAGGTCGCGTCCATCGGACGCGATCTGTGTGCGGTCTGCAGCGGCTTCGAGCTTCGCGGGCGCGTCCGCTGTGTGCTCTACCGCGGTGGCCCACTGCTTGCCGTTTTTGTACGCCACAACTTTCAACTCGCCTGGTTCGTACGTCACATAATCCCAGCGCAGACGGTATTCATAGGGCGCCTTCTTTTTCCTGCCTTGCGACTTGCCGTTGATGAACAACTCAGCTTCGTCTCCTGATGTGAAGACATGCACCGGGGTGACTTCGCCTTCGCGGCCAGGCCAGGTCCAGTGCGGCAGGATGTGCACCATGGGAAGATCCGGACGCCAGCGGGATTGGTAGAGATAAAAGCGATCCTTCTTGAATCCTGCGAGGTCGATGATTCCGAAGTACGAGCTGCGCGCTTCGTAGTACGGCGTCGGCTCACCCAGATAATCCCAGCCAGACCAGACAAACTCACCCGCAACAAACGGGTTTTCATCCTGCGCGGCGAACGTGCGATCGGGGGATGAGCCGAAATCCGCGGCGTAGATCTCATAGGCGCTTACCTGGTGCGTTTTTGGATCTCCGCCCACCCCGGGCCGGACCGGCCCGCTGATGCTGCCGGAAACCGGAAACTGGTATTCGCCGCGGCTACTGAGCGATGCAGCGCTTTCACTGCTGAAGATGACCTTGTCGGGGAACTTCCGATGGAAGGCGCCGTACTGCCCCGGAAAGCTTCGTACGCCGGCGCCCTGGTAGTTGAGGCTGATGGCATCGACCACTGCCGGGAGCGGCATGTCCGGCTTGGCGTAATTCATCGCCGTCATGGTGGGGCGGCTGCCATCCTCCTCATGCACAATCCGCACAAGATCCTTCCCGATGGCCGCGCCTTGCTCGCCGGTATATTGCTCGCCTACCTCATTGCCGATACTCCAGAAGACGACGGAGGGATGGTTGCGATCGCGGCGAATCATGGCGCGCAGGTCCTGCTCGTGCCAGTCCGCAAAGACAAGGTGAAAGTCGAGCAGGGTCTTCTGGCGCAGCCATGTGTCGAAAATCTCATCGACGACCAGAAAGCCCATCTGGTCAGCCAGCTCAAGCAGCTCCGGAGCCGGCGGATTGTGGCTCATACGAAGCGCGTTGACGCCCATCTCCCGCAGTTCTTCGAGCTGGCGTTGAGCAGCGCGCACGTTGAAGGCCGCGCCCAGCGCGCCGAGGTCATGGTGATCGTTGACGCCGTTCAACATGACGTGCTGATCGTTCACGAAGACGCCGTGGTCCGGATCGAAACGCAGGGAGCGTATGCCGAACGGCGTCGAATAGCGATCGATGACAACTCCGCTCCGCGACAGCGTCGTGATGGCGACGTACCGGTTCGGCTTCTGCTCCGGAGGAGGTCCCCACCGCCGCGGATTCTTTACGGTAGCTGCGCCGCTCAACTCCCCGGAGGAATTGGCGTTCAGATGCGCCTGGCCCATATCGATGCGTGCAACCACGGCAGGCAAGGTCTGACCGTCAGCCGACAACTCATGCAGCTCGGTCATCACATCGACGGTTGCGGCGGACAGGCTCCGGTTCTCCAACGCGATCTTGAGCTCGACCTTCGCGGAGGCCTGCGAGACCTCCGGAGTTGCGATCGTCACTCCCCATTGAGCCACGTGTACAGGGCCGGTCTTGGTAAGCCACACATTGCGGTAAATGCCGCCGCCCGGATACCAGCGGGAAGACTCCGGAGGATTGTCGAGCCGGATCACAAGCTCGTTCGTTCCCCCGGGGGCGACGAAGGGTGTGAGATCGACCTGCCACGAGGTGTACCCGTAGGGCCATCCGCCCACGAGCTTTCCGTTCAACCACACTGTGGAGTAGGACATTGCTCCATCCACTTCAAGGTGGATGGAGCGGCCCCGGTCGCCCTCCGGAATTTCGAGCTTCCTGCGATACCAGCCGATCCCCCAACTGGGCAGACGGCCCATGCCGCCGTATGGTCCCTGGGCCAGAAAGGGACCCTTGATCGCCCAATCGTGCGGCAAGTCCACGGCCTCCCAGCCGCTGTCGTCGAAGCCCGGCTTGACGTAGGAGACGTCCTCGCCAGGGTTGCCCGGAGGCCGAACGTATCGACGTCCGGCATCCTTGAGGAAAGCATTTCCGGTCGGCAGGATCCATCGTTTGAGCAGCGAAGGACTTGTCTCCGCAATCTTTTCCGCTTCCTGCGGCTCCGCGTCCGCCGCTTTGCCGTCTTCGCTGCGCTTCAGGACCGGGCGCACGTCGTATCGCAGATCGGCCGTCATGCCGGCCGGATCGCCCTGATGGAAGCGCCACCCTTCGTCGATGGAAATCCTTTCACGGCCGGTTGCGATATCGAGAGCCTTCGCGTGTTGCGCCTGAAGAGCAGCCGGCGCCAAGGCCAATACGAGCGGCAGCAGCCATGACACGGAGTTCATTGCTGCTTGTACGAAGAAGAGCTGCGGGCTCGATCGATTCATGCAAAATCCTTCACGGAGCAACAGGTCGTCGCGAATTTAGAGCATTTCTCATGATGCTGTGTACTCCCGAAGCAATCGAAACGGTCGTTTTCTTGGAGGGGGAAAACGACTTCGCATCTTCGGCACGGGCACACTTTTACGGGAAATGCCTTTAGTGCGGTTTCACGCCGGTCTCTCGGTCCTTGAGAGTGTTCCGGGCGGCTAGGAAAACGTTATCGGCTCCGATCTTACCCGTCGAGTTCGCGCGAATCACAATGCGCATGCGGGCGATAGGAAGCTGTGTGTTCAATGGGGTGGTGATATGGATGCTCCTATTCTCGACCTGACCCTCCTGCAAGGCTGCCAGGTGCAACGCCACCACTCGTCCTTCTTTCGTCAGCAGCTTCCCTGACAGGTCGAAGCTCAAAGCGATCAGGGTTACGTCACCCCTCAACTTTCCATCCGACAATGTGAGCCCGGCGGAGGAGGCTGGAAAGGAAACCTGAACCTCGTTCATTGACGGCCCCTGTCGGTTCAACGTCAAAGGAATGCCGTCGAAGACCATCAGCCCGGTGCTGGCCGAGCTCAAGTCAAACAGAGTGCCTTCGGTCAATTTGCCCTTTGCATCTGCGAAGGCGGCCGGCGCCGGCCGATCCGCCCTGGGGTAATAGCCCTCGCGGCTCGTAGCCGTGAGGGAGCTGTCCTTGAGCGTTACCTTGATTCTTCGAAATTTCGCCGGGTCGGTGTCGGCTGGCGATGAAGGCCGGTACGCCAGGGTATAGAACGTCTCGCCGCCGGCGACCGCATCGCCAATGAGGTGATCGACGTCATTGCGGCCATGCATGGAGACGCCTCCTGTCGCGCGCGCGAGGCTGTCGAAGCTTACGTCCTGCGCGAACGGGTCGTCCAGCGTCACCATGCCGTTCTCATCGGATGTTCCCGATATTCCCTGCACGCCGGCGGGGTCGATGACATAGAGGGTGACTCGAGATTCCCGCAGCAGATCCACGCACTTCGATACGGCAGCTTTCAATTCATCGATCTGATCCTGCTGGAGGTTCTGCCATTGCAGAGAAGGAAACCCGCGGCCAATCCAGACCAGGTTCTTGTGTCCGGGGTGTCCCTGCGTTGCTTTCGCGACTTCGAGAAGAGAGGCAAACGCCGCACTGACCTGGACATCGTTGAAGTTCGCATTGTTCGCACGCCAGTCATTTCCCACAAGGTGACGGTTGAGCGCGTCAAGGATCTTCTTTTTGGAGGTTGTGTAGTCGCTCAGGACCATCGTTCGCTCAATCGTGCGGGCGATCAACGTCATGGGCTGATCGAGTATCTCGCCCTGCTTGCTCAGGTATCGTTCCAGGGAGTACCTGGCGAAGTATTGATCCTCGAACCTTGCCGTCAGCTCATCGAGAACAAGAATGGTGACGGGCGCGTTTGGCTCACGCTGGTCCAATTCCGCGGTGGATTCAATGTGGGAGGAAGCGGGCTCGGCCGGAGTGTTGGGTGAGGTCGCGTCGAACGATACGACCCTTTGCGGCGCGTCATCTTCCGTAACAGTGAAGTCGCCGGCATGGAGATCGGGGACCAGTTCACCCTTCGCGTTGCGTACGACAACATCCAGTTGGACAAGCTGGGTATGCACTTGCAGGGTGTAACCGGGCGTACCAGCGGGGACTTGGTCAACCTGGTTGGCCGGCGTATCCGAGTGGGGCACGGGGGAGGTTTGCGGTTGCTGCTGTGCGCGTCCAAGCCCGGGTACCAGAAGAACAAGGCAAAGAAGCATTGAAACGTTTTCCATGGTTCTCTTCGGCGCAGGCATGAAACCGTACATGATCGTCCTTTGTTTACAGCGTGGGGCCGTCGAGCGGAAGAAGACGTCCGCAGCCGGAATTCCTGCAGACCGGCCTGTCTGGCAAGCGGTGGAGTCGTTCTTACGTGTCCCGTAATATACATTAAAACGTTTCCCGGATGGCCTGAGACTCAGCGCACCGCAGATTTTGCAAATTTGCGAGAAATGCCGCGAAATATGCCTGTTTCATGCCATTTGAAAATCCACTTGACAGCCTTGTATCAGGACGCCTATGGTTTCTTCCGACCAGCAGACTAATGCATGTTTGTCTCCGACGTGCAACGCACGCTCAGCGAATGCCTGCTTCGGTTCGACTTTCCAACAGGGAATTGGCCCGAATCTGGGCCGATGGCTAGGTAAATCAGATGTCTGAACGAAATTCAGCATGGTACGGAAAAGCGTTCCCAGAGGAAAACGTTTTCGATCGGGAACGTTGGGGTGCGCTGCTCGAAGGTAAAAGTACCGCCGATCCGGCGCGTGGCAGTCAGTAGTGAACCCGGCTTTCAGGGAAGCGAATTGAGTTGCTGAGTATCCCGCCCGAGCGCTTGCCCCCGATCCGGTTTCCATTTGGATCGGTTCCATTTGAGCCGGGTTTCCATTTGAACCAATGGCAATTTCCTTGTATGCGAGCCAGTGAACAGAACTTCAAGAAAGACCAAGACAAAGATTAAAGAGGTTGCAATGACACAAAGAAACGAGCGCCACAAACAGGACGGATCCAAATTGCGCTTCACCACGATGAAGGCACTGCCCAACGCAATTGCGACGATGCGAACGACGCTGCGAGCCACACTGCTCTTCGCCGCTGTTGCGCTTTGCGCCTGGTCGAATGCCGCGGCGCAGGGTAGCGCGAATGTGGACGGCATCGTTCACGATGTGACCGGAGCTCTGGTTCCCAAGGCTACGATCACCTTGAAGAACATTGCGACCGGAAAAATTCTGAGCACGAAGAGCAATGGATCCGGCGTCTTTTCGTTCTCCGGCCTCAACACTGGCGATTACGTGTTGGATGTCGCGAGCACCGGCTTCATGTCGGAGGAGTTTTCGGGCATTCATTTGAATCCAGGGGACCAGCGGACGTTCCGCGAGATCAAGCTCAAGGTTGGCGAAACCGCAACCGTCACCGTCACGGATGTGCAAGGACAGTTGAGCACGGACTCGGGCGAAACCAGCACGCTGATTTCCGCCGAAGACATCGACCATCTTGCCGTGGAAGGCCGCGATGTTACGGAGTTGCTCAAGATTCTTCCGGGAATGGCGATCGTGCAGAACAGTACGAACTTTGCGAATGCGGCCTACGATCCCTCGCTGGTATCGTTCGGCGGCGCGATCGGCGCCTATTCCGGCAACGGAACGCAGACAAATTCGACCGCCATCCTTTCCGATGGCATGGACATCACGGACCCGGGTTCCTACGGCCTGGCGATTCAGAACGTGAACTACGATCAGGTTGCGGAAGTTAAGGTGCAGACCGGCAGCTTTACCTCAGACACAGCGCACGGGCCGGTCGTGGTCAACGCAATTGGTAAGTCCGGCGGCAGCGCTTTTCATGGCTCGCTCTACACGTATGCACGCACGTACCAGTTGAACTCGCTCGACTGGCAGGCGAAGTATGTTGGCTCGCAGCCGCCGCATGACCGGCAGCTTTACCCGGGCTTCACCATCGGGGGACCGGTTTGGATTCCCGGCCTGGGCTTCAATCGCTCCAAGAAGCTGACCTTCTTCGTTGGCGCGGAAGAATACGCGCAGCGCAGCGTATATGCCTACAACAGCCCGTATCAGGCCACTGTGACTGCAATGGTCCCGACAGCCAAGATGCATAAGGGCATCTTCAGCGATGACGAACTCAACGCCATGCTCGGACCGAATCGGGTATTGAACCCTAACTATGTTCCCAATTCAACCGCCGCGGCTACCGCAAAGTATTATTGCCCGAACACGATCTATACATCGATCTGTGCGGCCGCAGCGATAGGTCCCCAGGGGCCGAATGTGGTGCCGCCCATCATGAACGGCGACATCAGCGCGTTCGGCGATCCGCTTGGCATGGCGCTGATCAATACGCTTCCTCTGCCAAACGTACCTACCAATGGTCAGTACAACTATTTGCAGACGGACTTCGTCAACAACAATCTCTATCAGGTGAAGTCACGTCTCGACTATGCGCTTTCCGACAAGACGCACGCATTCCTGTCTTATGGGGTTGAGAGCGGCAAGCAATATCAGCCATCGAGCACGTACGGCCGTCCTGGTGCGAACGGTATGGGCGGCGGCATGGACATGCCGGGCGGCGGCTATATCGGCACCGCCACCTCACACGTTGCGAGCTTTGAGGTGACGACAGTCGTCGGCCCCTCGCTGACCAATCAGTTCTATGCGGGCGGCGCCTACTTCTCGCAGATCTTCAACCTGAAGAATCCCACCGCGCTGATGGGTAACCCTTACTCACTGTTGTTCGCGAACGGTTCGGTGGGCATCCCGAGTGATCAAACGTACGGCAGTTCCACCTACGCCGCGTTGCCGTTCATGAGCTACGAAGACCCGACTTACGGGGGTGATTTCACCAAGAAACAATTGCGCGTCGCGGGTGACAACGTTACCAAGCTCATCCAGCGGCACACGTTCCGCGCAGGTATTTACTACCAATGGGATGACAATCCCCAGGTCTCCGCGCAGAATACCAACGGTTCGCTCAGTGACTACTACCATCCAGCGTCCTTCGCCGATGTCGGCGGCGGGATAGTTTATGGAACGAACAACAATACGGCGGATCTCTACGAAGGTATTATCGGGAACATCAGCCAGGTCAATAAGAAAGTGGAAACCAACGTCTACTTCTGGTCGTTGAGCGGATATATCCAGGACCACTGGTTGATTGGCCGTCATATGTCGATCGACGGGGGTGTTCGACTCGAACATCTCACACCGTGGAGCGATCCTCACGGTCAGGGCGTAGCCATCTTCGATCCCGTCTCCTATCGCAGCGGCGCGCCTCTGGCTTCGCCAGGCGTGCTGTATCACGCCATCGATTCTTCGATCCCGCTGACTGGTGTTCCCACCGTGCCGGTATTTGTGGAGCCCAGGGTCGGCTTTGTCTACGACTTTCGTGGAGATTCGAAGACGATCTTCCGGGCGGGTTATGGCGTGTATCGCCAGCATGACTCCTACAACGACGGCTTGCTTGCCGACCAGACTGCAGAGGGCCAAAGGACATACACCTTACCCAACAGCGGTCACACGTTCAAGAACCTTAATCTGCTGCAGAGCGGCATCACCAACGCAACCACCAGCTTCGTCAAGGATGCCAGTATCAATGTCCATATGGCCTCCGACGACGAGATGTCGCGTGTCCAGACCTACAACGTCGTGCTCGACCAGCGCTTTCCCCATAATGTGACGATGGAGGTCGCGTATGTCGGAAACTACGGCGACCATCTTATGGAAGCGAACAATCTACGGAATATCAATGCGTTGCCGCTTGGGTCGTTGTATGGTCCGGAACCGAATGCAGGGCGAGCCGATTCCGCAGCCAACATCGGCAGGGTGTGGTCGATCTTTACTAATGGAACTGTCCCGACGCTGTCGAATCTGCAAATATCCGATACCGATTCGTACCGGCCCTATCCGCTTTATAGCGCGATCAATGCGATCCAGCATCGGGGCTCTTCGAATTACAACGGCATGCAATCGCAGGTGACCTGGTTCAATAAGGGTGTTCGTCTCAGCGCCAACTACACATGGAGCCGCGCGCTGGGAGTAATCAGCGGCGGCGACCCCACCAATCTGGCGCACGACTATCTGCCGCTGAGCTTCGATCGCACCAACATCTTCAACTTCACGTACTCCTACTCCCTCGGCAAGCCGGTCAACGAGCGCTACGTCGGCTGGGTGACGAATGGCTGGGAAGTTTCCGGCATCGTGAACTACCAGTCCGGCACACTCCTGCAAAGTCTTATTGGGCCGAACTTCCAGCTATCGGGCACGCTCACCGTACCGCCGGGCACAGTCGGCACCATCCCCGGGACCACCAACACCAGCACCTGCACCGCGAGCGGAACGCCTTCGGTCTGCACGCTGCCGATTGGCAGCGGGTACCTGCTGGGAACGCCGGACATCCAGCTTCAGCCGGTCCTCACCGGAAATCCCGCCGGCAAGCAGGCTCACCAGTATGTGGACGGTTCGGCTTTCCACCTGGCGCCTCTTGGCACCCAGGGCCAGTGGAACTACGGCAATCTGCGCGGACCGGCTTTCTTCAACACCGATATGGCGTTGAGGAAGGAATTCAAGGTTCGTGACAAGGACCGTGTGCAGGTTCGAGTGGCGGCATTCAACTTCATCAACCGTGCGAACTATACGTTCTCGAATCTCTTCCCCGGAGGTTACTCGATGAACTTCTCGCAGACCCTGAATGGCATCGATATCAACAAAGATCTGGCGGCTTCCACGAACCAGAATGCCAACTTCGGATCCGCTCCCATCCGTACGGGTCGCCGGGTCATGGAAGTGTCGGTGAAGTATGTCTTCTAAGCGGAAGCGTTATGGAAGTGCCCGCGTTGAGGGCTTGCTCACAAAGATTGGAGACTGTGTCATGAACAAAGATTTCTCGAAGCGTACATCTTCAGGCCTCAAGCGAGAAGCACTGGGGTGGGCTCAGGCTGCGGCATTGGTGACCGCCGCCGCCTTGGCCGCGCCGGCTTCGGCGCAGAGCTACCCGTATTCCTCATACATTCCCACGGCGGTTCCAACGGCGACCACCACGCTGTATTCGGCGGGCGCAACGGCGATCGCGCCGGGCAGGGTAGGCGTTGATAAGGCCGGAAACGTCTTCTACGTCACTCACAGCGGCAGTGCCGCGGGTACGCTTTTTGAGATCCCCGCAGCCAGTCCCGCCGTGACCATTACGACGCCAACCGCTTTGATTAGCGGCCTGGGCACGCTGAACTCCAATAGCGCATTTGTCGATGCCTCAGGATCGCTGTGGGTATCGAATGGCAACGGCACGGGAGGAGCGCTCGTCGAGGTTCCCGCCACGAATGGCATACCCAATGTTGCCGCGATCAAGAGCAGCGGCGGCTACGTCGCAACCGGCTTGCCGCTCACCAGTGTCACGACCGTCTGCTCGGCAACATCCACGACTCCGTGCGTATGGTCGGCGAGCAGCATTAACTCGTCGCTCACCTCGTTGCAGGTTAGCGATGTGTACTCCGATGGCGCAGGCAACGTGTACCTCGTGGATATCAGCGATAGCACGTCAAGCGGGTCATATAACCGCATTCTTCAGTTCAAAACCACCGCGCCGGGCTCGACGACTGTGCTGGCCGACAAGGTGGCAACAAACCTCTACGCCCAGCTCACGGTGGCGGGCGACAACAACGTGTATTACTGCGATAGCCTGGCGGGCAACTCCAAAGGCGGCCTTACCTCAGTCATCAGCAATGGCGCGCTCACAACGGTTGGCAATACGGCAAACTCAAATCTCACGCTTGTGAATGGAATCGTAAAAGTCACTGCGGCAACCGGCATTGCCTCTGATCCGTGGGGCGACCTGATCATCTCCGGCCCGGCGCAAATCTCCGAAGTGCCGCTGGAAGTGGGAGTGCTGAACTTCCTGGACCAGTTCAACCTGCTGGTCGCGGTGTCTGGTGCGAACTCACCGGTGGCAACCAACAATATCGTCTATGGCGGCTCGGTCGACGTTCACGGCAACTACTACTTTGCGAGTGCTACGAACATCATGCTCACGGAAGTAGGCGGCCATAACTTCGGGCAGGTGCCCGTCGGCACCGAAGTCACCACGGCCGCACCTTACCTGGATTTGACCTGGGATCTGCCCAGCTACCTGCAGACCTCTCTGGTCTCTACGAGTTCACCCAGCACCTTAAGCGCGGCAAACGTTTCCTATCTCCAGAGTTTTCCATTCGGCGGAGGGAAGAACTACTTTGGCGGTACACCGTATAGCGCTTCCAACACGGGCACCTATTCGCAGATGTACTTCCAGCCTGCTCATCCCGGTCTGCTGATCGGTTCTATCTCGCCGCAGGGATATTCCAACGCAATGGGCGCCACGGTTAAGACGCCAGGCAGTGACTTCTACATGAATGGAGCGTATATCGCCAGCGTTCAGGGTGTTGGAATCGGACCACAGCCGATGTTCCTTCCCGGCACAGCTTCCAAAGCGGTCACTGCATCGCAGTTGTATACGTCATACAGCCACACCGCGAAGGTGGTTGGCTTCACTCCAACGGGTGTAGGGGTCGATACATTTGGAAATATCTTCGTTACGGATACGGCCAACACTTCACTCGATCTTGACTGCCTTGCAACTACGGCGAACACCGCTCAGAACTACAGGTCCGGCGCCGCCGGGAATGGCTATGCCAACAGCTATTGCCTGACAGACGGTCTCGCCGATACCAACAAGTCCAACTTTACCGGTTACACGTTCAAGGTAAGCGCAACCAGCGTTACGGCAGGGGTCACCTTCCCCACGAACTTTACGAATCCCGTGGACGTAGCCATGGACTCCGCCAACGACGCGTACGTTCTCGACAGCGCGCACAACACAGCCGTTGTTACATTCATGCCGTTTGCAACGATGATTCCAAGGACTGTTATTCCCAGCAACGCCACTGTGGGCGGGTTGGCGTTTAGCAATCCTCAGGGTATTGCGATTGACGGTTATTCCAACCTGTATATCGCGGATACCGGGAACAACCGCATCATTCAGGGCCGCATGTATAACGCAGCCTACTCTCAGAACGTGGTGTATGTACCTCCTACAACCAGCTTCGGTGGAGTGATGTTGAGTTCGCCATCCGGTCTCGGCGTCGACGCGTCCGGCAACCTCTTTATCGCGGATACCGGGAACCGGCGCATTGTCGAGTACAGCGTTACAGGAGTACCTGGCGCGGTTGTGACGTCCGGCACCGCCCTGGTTTCTCCTACGAGCGTCAAGGTTCTACCTTCGGGTGCTCTGGTTGTAGCCGACTCGACCCTTGGCCTGGTGCTTATCAATAACGGCGTTGCCTCCGTACTTTCCACGGGGTCGATCAAGCTATCGAGCACACAAGGTCTGAGCCTGGACCTCGCCGGCAACATCTATGTCGCCGATCCGGCTGGCGGCCAGGTTGTGGAGCTCAACGTCAACTCGCAGGCAGCAGCTTCGTTTCCGGATACATTGAAGCCGGACGGCTCCGGTTCTCATACGAGCTCAGAGACGTCCTACGTCTATAACGATGGCAACGCCGCATTGAACCTCACGGCTTCTCCGACGGTGGTGGACAATACATCTTCGGCAAGCAATGAATTCAGTGTGGATCCAGGTAACGTATGCACCACGGGTGTTGCCCTGGCGCCCAACGCGAATTGCAGCTTAGTCATGGACTTCACGCCGTCATCAACGGCGGTGGTGTATACGACGGTTACAGGCACGGCGACGATCGCCGACAGCTTTGCCACCGTTGCGCCAATTGTGAATCCCGCATCCACAGGCCAGGCTATCGGAAGCTACACAGCGGGCAGCACGCAGAAGGTAAACCTCAGCGGTAACCCGGTAGTTCCTTTCACGGCGCAAACGATCACATTTCCAACTCCGACCCCTGTCACCTACAATTTCGCGGCACAGGCGGTTGCACTCAACGCAACGGGAGGGCCCAGCGGCCAGCCGATCGTCTACAGCATCGTCAGCGGTCCAGGCACGCTCAGCGTGTCGGGCGGCGCTATAACGGTGATCGTAAAAGATATCGGAACGACGGTTGTTGCGGCGAACCAGGCCGGTGCTCTCAACGGTGGCGTGTATTACTCGGCCGCTCCACAGGTTACACAGCAGGTGGTGGTGAATCCGATCGGGATTGTGGCGACGCCCACATTCTCGGTACCGGGCGGCACCTACACGGCCGTGCAGTCTGTCACGATTAGTGACGCAACGCCGGGAGCAACCATCTACTACACGACGAACGGGAATACTCCGACGATCAGTTCGCCGGTGTACACGGGTCAGGCGATCGCCGTGAATATCACGACAACGATCAAGGCAATCGCTGTCGGAGCACCCGGTTATGCGACGAGCGCGGTGGCTACGGCTATCTATACGCTCAATCCGGACTTCACTCTCAAGACATATGTGTCGAGTCTGACAATTCCTAACGGACTGGGAGGCTCCAGCA
>DASYEV010000170.1:0-18910 GCA_036498835.1 Acidobacteriaceae bacterium
TGCGAAGAGCCAAAGCCAGAAGCAAAGAAGCTCTCGATCAAGCCGTCACCGAAGCTTTCAAAACCATCACCGCCGATAACGCTCGAGCATGGTTCAGACACTGCGGATATGGGGGTACAGCCAATGTGGAATCGCTCTAGACCCTAGACCCTAGACCCTAGACCCTCGCCTCTACTTCGCTTCCTCCGCAGGCTCCAGGCAGCCATACCAGAAGGCAATTTTGCCATCGTCTCCAATGCTTGCAGAGCCGCGGGCTCGCATCCTCTTCCATGGGGCCTCGGAAGACCGCCGGACGCGGTACTCAACGTCCATGGCTTGGCCGGTTTCGAACGAGTTGCGCATCGTGTCCCACACAGCCTGAAGGTCCTCCGGGTGAACGGCATTCATCCATCCGAACCCTCTCCACTGCTCATCCGTCATGCCTGTCAGCTCCAGCCATCGCTGGCTGACGTCCAGCGCGCGTCCTTCCGCATCGAGGATCCATGGAATCTGCGGCAGAAGTTCCATCATGTGCCTCAGGTGCGTCTCGCTTTCACGCCGTGCGTCTTCGGCGCGCTTGATCGGTGTAATGTCCACCAGTGCCACCGAGACGCCAACCACTTCGCCTCCTTCGTCGCGGGCAGGTTCAAACGACTGGAGTATCGACTGACCGGCGTTAGGGCCAGTCGCGGGCTTGACCAGTTCGACCCCTGTGACGGATTCGCCATTCAGAGCCCGCAGGATGTCGGGTTCAACCAGCGGAAAGAGTTCAGGAATCATCTCTGCCACGGTTCTGCCGAGATGGTCTTCCAGCGGGCGGCCATTCATAGTGGCGAGCCGCCGGTTCAGGTTCATGTACCGGAGATCGCGATCCAGAAATGCGAGACCGACGGGCGCGCCATCGTAAACAGCCTGCAGTTGGGCAAGACGCTGTGCGGGGGGTGTATCCAGGCTGCTGCGCAATATCTGCGCCGGGGCTCTCTCCGGCGCTCGAAGCGGCTTGTTCGCGACATTGGAGATAACGGTAGCGAGATCTTCCGCGGGCGCCGGCCTTCCATAAAGCCAACCCTGCCCGAGTTCACAGCCCAGCCAGCGAAGCATCTCCGCCTGCTCCTGGCTTTCGACGCCCTCCGCGACGGTTGTCAGTCCCAGGCTTTGCCCCAGGCCCACCACGGCGGCGACAATCTTTCGGCTGTCCCGCTTCTCCGTCATCGCGCCCACGAAACTGCGGTCTACCTTCAACTCGTCGAAAGGGAGGGACTGCAGATGCGACAAACTGGAGTAGCCGGTCCCAAAGTCGTCGAGCGCCAGTTTGCAACCGGCGTTTTTCAACTCACAGACAATCATGCCCGCACGTTCGATATTGTGTGTCAGTGCGCTCTCGGTGATCTCGATCACCAGACGTCCTAAAGAAAACTCACTCAATTCGGCTAAGTTCTGAATCAGGCGAGGCAGGGTTGGGTCGCGTAACTGGACCGGAGAAATATTGATGGCGAGCATCAACCCATCGGGCAGCGCGGCGGCGGCGGAGAAACCTTTTCGCAACAGTTCGGCGGTTAGAAGGTCGATCCATCCATCTCTCTCGGCGGAAGGTATGAAGTCATTTGGCTGAATCCAGCCCTGCTGCGGATGTTTCCATCGCGCGAGAAGCTCAAACCCTTTCAACTCCCCGGAACGGAGATTCACCAGTGGTTGGAAGTGAGGACAGAACTCATTGTGCGTGATGGCGCGGTCTACATCAGAACGTTCGATCGGCATTGCGGACCACCGTAGCCGAGAATTATACGTTGCGTATATTCAAGTCCTGAGGTTCAGTCCGCTTCCCTGCCACCATCAACGACTCGCCATCGAGCCCATGCCCACTCCACGGCGATGGTACGTGTAAAGAGAGAGGCGGCCGATTGCGCGGCCGCCTCTTCAACTCGCTACTTCCTACTTCCTACTTCCTACTCGCTACTTCCTGCATTACTGCTGCACCGCTTCAATATCCAACTCGATCCGCACATCATCACCCACGGTGGAGTCGCCGCTCTTCAGCGTGCCGTTCCAGTTGAGGCCGAAGTCTTTGCGGTTGACGGTGGTTGTTGCCGTAAAGCCGCGATGCAGTTCACCCCTCTGTCCGGCCTGCTCCTTGCCCGGGGTTTCAAGCTTCAGCACAACACTCTTGGTCACGCCGTGCATGGTGAGGTCGCCAATCACTTCATAGCCCTCGCCGGCCTTCTTGACCGCGGTGCTCTTGAATGTGAGGGTAGGGAACTTGGCAACGTCAAAGAAGTCAGGGCTCTTGAGATGGTTGTCGCGTGCCTGAACTCCTGTGTCGACGGTGGTGGCGTCGATCGTCGCTTCGACACCAGACTTCGCTACATTGGCCGGATCGAAATGGATGACACCGCTCAGGCCGCGAAAGGTTCCGTGCACCGTGCTGATCGCCATATGTTTGATGGCGAAATCGGCTTCCGAATGATTCGGATCGATCTTCCAATCCTTGGCCTGCGCGTTTGCAACACCCGCGCCTGCCGCCAGTAGCAAGGCCACTACAGCCAATTGAAACTTCTTCATCAATGTCTCCTCGTATGAAACCAATCCAGCATTTTGAATTATGCGCTTTGGATGACGCGGCACCGCACAACGCTGCATAAAGATAGCGCGGAGGACGTCTTCACCGGCAAGACAATACTGTACGCGCCGGCATATGGAGAGAGATAGACCGTTACTTACGAGTAAGCGAGAAAAGATGCAGGGAAGTCACAAATTGGAAAGTCAGGCTGTTGTCATAGGACTTCGTCGTGTACGCCTCGCGCTGCAATTGATAGCCGACCTTAAGGATCTGCAGGCGATTGGGACGGAATCCCACGGCCGTCTCCAGACCCTGTACATTGCCGCCGAAGGAAGCATGGGTATATCCGCCACGTGCCGCGACATACCAGCGCGGACTGAGAACGCGCTTCGCCTCCGCGTAGCCTGCCTGGCTGCGGAATGTCGGTATGGCTTTGTAGGGCATGACAAATGTCTGCCACTCGCCCGCAATATTCCAATGTCCACGCGCCCACTGCACATCCACGCCGGCCGCACGGGCGTTCAACGTTGCCGGAGGAGCCTCGCCCGGATAGAAGAAGGCATAGTCGCGCGAAAGATACGGTCCGCGGTAAGCCGAAACACCTACCCTCAATCCCTGGCGAATCGTGTAGCCTCCGCCGGCGGTCCAGTTGGCATACTGGTCGTGAGCAAAGACACTGCGCGGGTTAGAAGGCGAGGAGTTCGAAAGCTGGGCGCGGCCGTCCCATTTGCCGCGGGTTGCGTCCACCTGGACCGCCGCCACGCCCAGGGTGGAAACCAGCTTGTAGTAGTAGCCGTATTCAAGCGGCATATCCGTCAGCGGATTGTCCGCATCATCGTAGTGCAGCAGGAAGGAGCCGAAGGCCGGCGAGAGCACCCCCGCGCGAAGCAGCACCGAGCCCTTGCCGGATATATTGGCGTAACTCAGGTTCGCCTGCAGGACATTGTCCTTGATGCCGTATCCGGCGGTTGAAAATGTTTCGTAGAAATAGGGACGCGAGTACGACTGCAGAGCCGCGCTGATGGTCCAGTGATCGTCGAGCTTCCATACCGGGTAAACCACGGCGCGATAGCCGGCGGCTGTGGGCGCTCCATTGCGCGGATCTTGCGTCAATTCATTGGAAGCAAATCCGGCGGCGCTGATCGTCGTATGAACCTCGAACCCCGATGCCGCTTCCTGCGCGTCGATGCATGCCGGCCACATAGAGGCCAGTGCGATTCCCGCGAGTAGAAGACGGCGCATCATGCTTCCACGACCTGTTGTGTTGCCACCAACAGTACGGGCCCGCCCACGGCTTCGATATCGGCGTCGCTCGGAATGACAAACGTCTTCTCAAACGTCGCGACAACATGCGGATCGAATTGGGTGCCGGCGTGTTCGCGCAGGATTTCCATTGCACGGTCATGGGTCATGCCCTGCCGGTAGGAGCGGTTGGTGGTCATGGCGTCGTAGGCGTCGGCGACATGGATGATGCGCGCCTCGACCGGTGTTTCTTCGCCCTTCTGCTTTTTCGGATATCCGGTGCCGTCCCAGTTTTCGTGGTGCAGCTCCACGGCGTGCAGATAAGGCGCGAAGCCCTGCACACCTTCCAGGATATGCCGCCCGATCACGGGATGTTCCTTCACCAGGCCGAACTCTTCGTCGGTCAAACGTCCCGGCTTCTGCAGCACCGTATCGCTCACACCGATCTTGCCGATGTCATGCAGCAGCGCGCCCACGCGCAATAGTTCGATCTTTTCCGCGTCAAGTTCCATGGCCGAGGCAATGGAGCACGCGATGTCGCTCACACGCTGGCTATGGCCCGCGGTGTAGCGGTCGCGGGCATCGAGCGCTTGCGCGAGCGAGCCTACAAACTCCACATACGCGCCCTGCAGTTTGTCCTGCGCCGAGCGCACGGACGCGGCGGCGCGGTTATAACTTTCCGCCAGTTCGCGGATCTCGACGATAGGCGAAAGATCGCTCGCGAACTCCGGCAACATGCCGGTGCGCGCCGTCTGGCGCAGCCGCGCGACCACGGTCGCTATCGGTTTCACGATCGAACGCGAGGAAGCCATGCTGCAAAGGAAGGCCACCAGCACGGAGCCCAGCGAGACCGTGAAGAACAGCCGCTGCAGCACCACGTTGATGGGCGCCATGGCTGCGTCCACATTCCCAAGGCTTCTCAGAATGTATTCGCCGTTGCCGGAAACATCCTGCATCGGCAGAGACACCCAATCGGTTCCGGAGAGATGGAAGTCGCATTCCGCCTGCTCTTTGCATGACCGCAGCGCGGCGTTAATTTCCGCCAGAGGCACCTTCTCGACATTCGACTGGATCACCTGGCCGTTGTGCAGCAGGACGGTCGGCGTCGCGAACTCGGAAAGATCGAGCTCCTCGCCCACTGTGATCGAGCCGAGGTTTTCGCGGTCGATGTCCAATGTGGCCGAGCCCGTTTGCAGTGGACGGTTATCCATCAGCACGAAACCCGAATTGGTCAGTGAGGGAAATTCCTGGAGAGGCGCCAGCAATCTCTTGCCGTCACTGCCTGCCGCTGTGCGAGCCACACCGGCGAGCGGCTTCCCATTGGGACCCGACACCAGCAGAAAATCGAAATTCATGTGCTCGCCAAGTTCGACGAGCTGGTCTTCCACCGTGGCGCGCGCGCGATCGTTTCCATGCTCGGAAACCAGCAACTGCAGTCCCGCTTTCAATGCGGCGTTTTCGCCCGCGATCTTCAAAAAGCGGCTGTTCTGCAGGTCGCTGCGAGAGTGCACCCGGTTGATGGCAAGCTGATTTTCGCGCAGGGAAGTACGCAGGCCTCCACGCACCGCGGACTGCACGGAATGCTGAATCATCCAGAAGCTGCCCGCGAGCAGCAGTGCGAACGGCACGAAGCAAACCAGGAACGCGCGCGTTCGAAACCGCATGGTCATCGGCTACCGGCCAGGCGTGCCGGAGTCGCCTGCATACCCGCAGGCTTTTGCTGATCTTCCGTGAGGGGAAGCGTGAAGCTCACATCCAGGTCATGCCCGGCTTCAACCACGACCGGCTTGCGCAGGAAGCCTGTCGCTCGATGCCACGCGACGACTGTGTAGTGTCCGGGAGGCACATTTTCCATTTTGTAGTTTCCCGACGCATCGGGTTTGGCATACCAGCGGTTCGGAGTCACGATGATGGTCGCGGCCATGTTCGGATGCAGATGGCAATACACGGAAACCACGCCCGGCTTGGGAAAAACCACCCGCCGCGATTCGCCCTGGTCGTAGCTGCCAAGATCGAACATCTTCGGTTTGGATAAGGAAAAAATGTTGTGAAACACGGGGTCCATGTTTGGGAAATTTACAGCCGCGCCGGCCGGAACCACCAGGACCTCGGGCGAGAACTCACGGTTCACCTGCTGCATGACAAAGGGGCCCGCGTGTTCCGCGCTGGCTGGCGAAGCGGCGGCGCCTTCCAGAAACACGACGACGCGGGAACGCTCAAACGCCAATGGATCCGGCGTTGCGTCCTTCCCCAACTTCACAACTACTCCCCGCTGATAGATGGGGATGGATGCGGTGACGCTGGGCTTCGTTAATTTGCGATCGATCGTGATGGTGCCGGTGATGTTCTGTGCGGCGGCGCTGGAAGCGAGAATACCGATCGCGAAAAAGGTGCGCAGGGCGTTCATGGCAATCCTTACGATTCACGATAGATAGGCGATACATCACAAGGCATCCCACACTCGGGTCAGGAAGCTTGGCCGGATGAGTGATAGCTAATTCTGCAGTGACAATTTGGTGACAATTAAAGCAGTTCCGGTAATACTGTGGTCTTCCCGAACGGTGGAGAATGCCGTTTTCATTTGGAGAAAACGGCTTCAGCACCCTCTCTCCACCCCAGTCGAGCAAAGAGCGCTCGCTGGGGACCCCGGCTCTTTCGGTCTACACCATTACCCGGAACCGCTCTAAGTGGCCTGATGTTCATGGTTTTCATCCGATGAAAACCATGAAGCACTCTTACTCGCGCCAGAGAGTTACTGCTGGGATGAGCGGTGATGTCCGTTCACGAGGTTCTTTCTTCTCCTCCACTTTGTCATCTCGACCGAAGGCGCTTTAGCGCCGTAGCGGAGAGACCTGCTTTTGCTCCTGCCCATGTAACCGGCCCAACCACAACTCGGTAGGTCCGGTCTTCAGACCGGACATCCACGCGTCACCCATACGTTCGCCTTCAGGCGCTGAGGGCATGCTCCTGCCCAAGGCGTGGGCAGGAGCACAAAAACAGGTGTCTCCACTGCGCTGCGCTCCGGTCGAGATGACAGAGTGGGGGTGGGGTGAGAGAAACTTACAACAACTCCTCACCGTTCATCCCGCAATTCGCCGCTGCAGGAATTATCGCGAAGTCATCTCTGTTAGAAGCTGTCGCTGCGATCCAATGGACTTTCGATTTTCCGAAATCACCTACGCGATCGTCACGGCGCAGGTCATGCAGCCGGAGTCCGGAGTCACGCTGGTCACCGCCGAAACGCTTTCGCCACTCACGCTGCACTGCTGCAGCAGAGCGCCCGCGGTGGGCTTGGCGTAATCCATGTAAAAGTCTTTGGTGATGATCTGTGTGAGGGTCTGCAGCAGGTTCTTCCACTGGGCGGAGGTCACCACATTCGCGGCGCCCGCGGAGAGAATCTGAAGGTCTTCACACAAGTTCATGAAGCCTGCACTGGCCAGCAGGAAGTACCCGGCGAGAGCGCCGGCCGTGATCCCGAGATCGTGGAAGAAGCTATTCGGAACGGCGCCGAAATTACCGCTGTGACGCCTGTCCGGCGGATTCGTCGAGTCCATTCCATCGTTGCTGATCTGATTGAACGTTACCCAGTTGTTAAAGCTCAACTGCGGGACGAAGCCAATCTCCGGAGCGAGCTTCTCGGTCGCGTTCTGAAATGCAATCCAGTTGTTCATGTCCTGCGGATGAGGCAGCGGGGTAGGAAGGTTCCCGTTGTACGGCGTGCAGGCAAGCTTCTGGTATGCGGTAGGCTTGACGGTTACGTTGACGTTCAGCGCCCCACCCGGATGAGCAGCAACGTACTCACTCATGGCCGTCTGCGCCTTCTGGACCGCATCGTTGGCGGGCAGCATGGCAACGGTCTTTGCCAGCTTGGCCGCTTCCTTCAAATCGTTCTTTTCGCTCAGCTCGATACACAGGTCGACCTTGGCATTGGAAAAATTGCCAAGCGCATCCTGCGTGGCGGTTGCGGTGAAGTGAATGCGGAACTTGTCGAGCGCTCTTTTCGTCGTCGCATCCTTTTCGTCGCCGAGGTCCTGAAACACACGAATCGTTCCATCCGGGCCAAGCTCTCCATAGGCATTGGAGAAGTACGAGGTCGTGCTGGTGAAGGCGAACAGATTGAAGAAGGCGAACTGCAGCTTGGCCGAACGTTGCAGGCTGTCGGAAACGCCCGAGCCCAATTGCAGGGTGAATCCCTTCAGGGAAAGCGCCTTATGGATATCGCCATCCATCAGCGCCGTCCAACTCTGCGCGGCGAGGTTCGCCTGGGTGAGGTCCACATCAAACGCGAACAGGGCCGTGTGGCCACGCTGGCGGCTGAGGCATGCGGTAAGGCTCGTGCTGCCGGATACATCGGAGGCCCACCCGTTCAGCTTGGCATTCAAGCCTGAAGTCAGTTTGTCGGAGCCGCTGCACGCCGCCTTGATCACCGTCGCGCCGATGATGTCGTTGGTGTACTTGGTCACCACGGGCTGAAGCTGGGTGGGGTCCAGGGTGATGTTGGAAGCCGTGGTCCTGACGCCCGCGGAAATCCCAACCGAGCCGCCCCAGTCATTCTCCGACGACCGGACCAGGAAGAGCGTCGCAGCCGTTGCCGAGGGCTTCCTGACGATCAGCGCGAAATGGTCCGTGTGGTTGTAGCTGATCGAACCCTTGATGCCCACGCTGGCATCGACAGCCGCCTGCGTGACCTGCACGACGTTCTTCAGGCTCTCTTCCACGGTGGCCAGGCTGGGCGCACAAACTTTGTGATCTCCCAGCCCATAGGTCACATCCAGCTCGCAATTGAATGCGCCATCGAAGCTGGCTTTCACCAGCGAGCCTGCGGGCATGGTTGCAGCGCATTGGGGGTCCAGCGGAAAGACCAGCCCGGAGAAGGCCTGTTTGAGCGCCTCCAGCGTCATGGTGGAGGCGCTGACCGGGTGGCTGTACGTCACCGTGGTCTCTTGAGAACCACAGGCTTTTCCAGCGATACCGATGCCGCTCCAGGTTCCTGAACCTGAAACCGACCCGGAAATGGTGAAGTCGATCTCCAGGTCGATGTACATCATGCCGTCCGCCGGACCCGCGCATACGTTCTTCGTCTGGGTGGAGTCGTCCAGGCACATCGCCACCGGAAACGACTTGCCGCAGTTTCCAATGCGGATCAGGCACTTGGCTTCCGGCGTCAGCGAAAACCCGATGCCGTTGGGCGTGGTCCAGCTCGGTGAGCCGGTCAGGTGAACCTGCGCGGAGGGGCTGGTGGCAGCCGCTTCCTGGATCGTCTTCTGGCTGTACGCAGCCAATGTGCCCAGGATGGTGAAGACCGCTTCCTGCTGGCTGGTCAGCAGCTTCTTCAGCGCGCTGGTGGATGCAAGATCCTTGATGACGTCAATTGTGATCGTGGGAGCGGAGCCGGGAGTCGCCATGTGGTTTTCAACCTTCTGGAATCGCAGCTTGTTTCTATCACCTTTGGCGGCGTTTCGGTCGATGCGTTTGCAAACCGGAGAAGCGCTTTCGGGACCTGGCCCGGCCTTCGGAGCGAGATTCCGTCCGGCCGGAAAAACCGCCCCGGTTTTCCACCTGTTTTCTCGCCTTCCACCAGCCGCACAAGTCCCTGCGGTTCTACCCTGTCTTCAGGGCCGGAAAATTGGCCTGTGGAACACACTTTGTAACCCGCCATTAACGCACCTTTTTGGCACTTTCCACAGCGAAACCCCAGCAAATTTGCGGCCTTTGTATCGCAATGCCACGTTTGGGGCGTACCTGCAAAGGCACCACAACATCTAGTTGTTTTATACTTGACTCGTACCACTGCTGGCGGTAGTTTCAACCTCACCGCCCAGCCTCGGTAAGCCCGTGGTGAAGCGCTTTCCGGCCTGATGAATTTGCATCACAGGCCAGGACTCCGACGCCCCGCTGTGCCCGCATTCCAGGCCGCCAGCGCCCCGTCGCCGACAAGCTTCCCCGGCTCCCCAGCCAGGCGTAAACGGCATCAACCCGCAGCCCATGGGCTACGGCTCATTTTCACTTTTTTGTCACGAGGTCCCGATCGAACATGGCCGACACGCTTCATACCGACGTCAGCATCCCCACCGTCTCCGCCCCGGCCACCCAGCAGGACGCCCGCACTGCGCGCGGCGCCCGCGGTCTCAAATTTGAACGGCACTTCACCAAGCCTGGTGTGTCGCCGTTCGATGAGCTCACCTGGGAGCTCCGCGATGCCGTCATTCAGGACTTCAAGGGCAAGCTGATCTTCGAGCAGAAGAACGTGGAAGTGCCGTCCGACTGGTCCATGACCGCGACGAACATCGTCGCGTCGAAGTACCTCCACGGCCAGGTTGGAACGCCGGAACGCGAGAGCGGCGTCCGCGCGCTGGTCAGCCGCGTGGCTGAATCCATCCGTGACTGGGGTATCCGCGACGGCTACTTCGCGTCCGCTGAAGACGCCGAGATCTTCTTTGCCGAACTGTCGCACCTGCTGCTGAACCAGAAGGCCGCGTTCAATTCGCCGGTGTGGTTCAACGTCGGCTGCGACCGGCTGGAACCGAACTCCGATGCCCAGAACTGGCACTGGGAAGCCGCGAAGAACGAGACGGTGTTCTCGGTCACCGGCTACTCGCGCCCGCAGTGCTCGGCGTGCTTCATCAACTCCGTGCAGGACTCCCTGGACAGCATCCTGACCCTGGCCAAGACCGAGGGCATGCTCTTCAAGTGGGGCTCGGGCGCAGGCTCCAACCTGTCCAAGATCCGCGGCTCCATGGAGCTGCTGTCGGGCGGCGGCACGGCCTCCGGCCCGCTCAGCTTCATGCGTGGTTTTGACGCTTTCGCCGGCGTCATCAAGTCCGGCGGCAAGACCCGCCGCGCGGCCAAGATGGTCATCCTCAACGTCGACCATCCGGACATCGAAGACTTCATCCAGTGCAAGGTGAAGGAAGAAGCCAAGGCCTGGACGCTGATGTCGGCCGGCTATGACGGCTCCTCGCCTGACTCCGAGGCGTTCACCTCGATCTTCTTCCAGAACGCCAACAACTCCGTGCGCGTGACCGACGAGTTCATGCACGCGGTGGAGAATGACGACGACTTCACCACCCGCACCGTGAAGGACGGCGCGGTGGTCAAGACCCAGAAGGCCCGCGATCTGATGCACCAGATCGCCGAAGCCACCTGGCAGTGCGGCGACCCGGGCATGCAGTACGACACCACCATCAACCGGTGGCACACGTCGAAGAACACCGCGCGCATCAACGCGTCGAACCCCTGCTCGGAATACATGTTCCTGGACGACTCGGCCTGCAACCTGGCCTCGTTCAACCTGATGAAGTTCCTCACGCCCGGCGGCCAGTTCGATACCACCGCCTACCGTCATGCCATTGGCGTGGTCACCACCGCGATGGAAATCATCGTGGACGCCGCCGGTTACCCGACCGAGCAGATCGCGCGCAACTCGCACGACTACCGTCCGCTGGGCCTGGGCTATGCCAACCTCGGCGCGCTGCTGATGGACTTCGGACTGCCCTATGACTCGGACGCCGGCCGTGCTTTCGCGGCGACCCTGACCGCGATCCTGTGCGGCGAAGCCTATGCGCAGTCCGCACGTATCGCAGCCACCGCGCCCGCGCTGGGTGCAGCCACTCCGCTCACACAGCGGACTGGCGTAGACGGCGGCGCGTGCCCCGGTTTCTACGTCAACCGCGAGCCGTTCCTGGACGTCATCCGCATGCACCGCGCGGAAGTGAACAACATCGACAAGAACCTCAAGGCGACCTCCAAGGGTTCGGCGGATGCGGCGGGCTTCGTCGCTCCGCAGCTCTTCGAGCTCAAGCAGGCTTCACAGGCTGCCTGGGATGAGGCGCTGGTGCTGGGCGAACAGTTCGGCTTCCGCAACTCGCAGGTCACCGTGCTCGCGCCTACCGGCACCATCGGCTTCATGATGGATTGCGACACCACCGGCATCGAGCCCGATCTCGCGCTGGTTAAGTACAAGAAGCTGGTCGGCGGCGGCATGATCAAGATCGTCAACAACACCGTCCCCGGCGCGCTGTTCAAGCTTGGTTACACCGAGAGTGAAGTGGAAGGCATCGTCAACTACATCGACGCCACCGGCACCATCGAAGGCGCGCCCGGCATCAAGGCGGAGCACCTCGCGGTGTTCGACTGCAGCTTCAAGCCCTCCAAGGGCACGCGCAGCATCGCCTGGCTCGGCCACGTGAAGATGATGGGCGCGACGCAGCCGTTCCTTTCGGGCGCGATCTCGAAGACGGTCAACCTGCCCAACGACTGCTCGGTGGACGATATCGCCAACGCCTACACCGAAGCCTGGCGCCTCGGCCTGAAGGCTGTTGCCATCTACCGCGACGGCTCCAAGGGCACGCAGCCGCTGAACGTGTCGATGGTCGATAAAAAAGACGAGAAGGCTGCCGTGGTTTCGCCCGTAGCCGCCGGTTCCGTCGAAATTGCCGAGCTGCTGGCTGCCGAGAAGTCCCTCACTGCCGAAGCCCAGATTGAAGCGACGGCTGCCAAGGAACGCCTCGCCGCGGTCAAGGCTCAGCTTGATGCCGTGCTGCATAACGTCAATCACGACGCCGACCAGCCCGACCAGGATGGTCCGCCGCGGGCTGTGCGTCATCGCCTGCCGTCTGAGCGCATGTCGGTTACGCATAAGTTCGGCATCGCCGGCCACGAGGGCTATATCACCGTCGGCCTGTACCCCAACGGCTGCCCGGGCGAGATCTTCATCCGTATGGCCAAGGAAGGGTCTACGATCTCGGGTCTCATGGATAGCTTTGCAACGGCGGTTTCCATGTGTCTGCAGCATGGCGTGCCGCTGAAGCTGCTGGTGGAGAAGTTCGCCCACACCCGCTTTGAGCCCTCGGGCTGGACCGGTAACGAGCACATCGGCTACGCGAAGTCGATCATGGACTACCTGTTCCGCTGGATGCAGCTCCGCTTCCTCTCGGGTGAGCAGCTTGACCTGTTCGCCGGCATGAAGCTGAGTGCGGCGAACGCCCAGGCCGCGAACGTTGCTACCGGTTACTCGCTGCCTGCGTCCTCGCCGTCGGTGCCTGTTACCGGAGCCGTCTCTGCTCCGGACAACACGGTCATCGCGCACAGCGCATCCCACGAGCCCACCTCGCTCAACGGCTTCGCCGATCCCGCCCACCTCAACGACCGCCGTCCGCCGCAGCAGGGTATCGCTCCCGACCTGAAGGCGAGCGCCGGCATGGGTTCACCGAACGTCTCCAGCGTGTCCTCCGGCATCTCGGCCATGGAAGACCGCAGCCACGTCCACGTCGCGAACGCCATGAAGTCCATGTACGACATGGGCGACGCACCAAGCTGTTCCACGTGCGGGGCGATCATGACTCGCAATGGTTCTTGCTACCGCTGCATGGAATGCGGAAGCACGAGCGGCTGCAGCTAGGTCCTGCGCGGACGGCGAGACGCGCTTCGCGCAAAACCAAGGCCCCGCCGCAAGGCGGGGCCTTTTTACGCTCGCGGCAGCAACCCGCACCAGCACCTCGCATGGCCCAGCAACCGGGTCGGGGTACTCTTCGAACTTGAGCACTTCAGGCCCGCCATATTGGTGGACAACAATTGCTTGCATGGTGCCTCTCCTTCGAGCCGTTCTCAGGATGATGTGCCCGCTGAGTAGGGAAGAGATCTGGCAACGGGTGACCATGCAGCCCGGCCGCGCGCAAATATCCATCGCCATTAGGCCGAACAATGCAGGCACAAGCTATTGGACGAAGGTATCGATAGTAGTATGCCAGCGTAGAATCGTCTCGCAAGAAAACGATCGCACATGCGCAGACTCAAGAACATTTTCCTTTGTAGATTCGATCCCGCGCGCGTACCCCCATTCTGGGGCGCATGGGCTTGCTTTTTTCACCATCGACCTTCGGCAGACCAGAACAGTTGAAGTGGCTGCGGTAGGACCGAAGCTGCTCGAAGCCTACCGCGAAGCCTTTGTTTTGCTTAAGGACACGGCTTCAGCCGTGTCGAAAAAGAGCGATATAAGGCGGGTTTACCCGCTGAGGTACCCTTCTTTCCATGCCGATCCCTGCCCGTACGGCGAGACCAGGAACGTTCTTTGTCACCAGCCGCACGTACCAGAGCCGCCGCATCTTCGAGGTGCCGCGCAACGCTGAACTTTTACTCGATACGCTTCAGCACTACCGTCGCGAAGGGCATTACAAGCTTCACGCATTTGTCGTCATGCCCGACCATATCCACCTGTTGCTTACGCCTCAGGGCGTCACGCTTGAGCGGGCGATGATGTTGATAAAGGGCGGCTTCTCACGCCGCATGGAATCGAAGTTTCCGGTGTGGCAGAAGAGCTTCACGGATCATCGTGTGCGTGACGCGGGGGAGTTTCAGATCAGGCGCAGATATATCCACGAGAATCCTGTCCGTGCTCGTCTTTGCTTTATTGCAGAGGAGTATCCGTTCTCTTCGGCGTACAAGGGTACCTCAGCGGGTAAACCCGCTTCCTTCTGGCGTTATAGGGACACGGCTGAAGCCGTGTCCTTAAGCAAGGCGTTGAGGACCTGGCTGCTGAATATTTGCGGCTTGTTGTGGAAGATCGAACGTTTACAGTTTCGGCGAGAAGTCGGTAGCCTTCAGGAATGTTGAGTCGATCTTCGCGACGAATGCGCCGTCTTTCTCGCTCTGGGCTTTGAGGGCGATCCACTCGGGATCGGACGAGAACTTCGACCAGCTTTCCCGCGCGGCTTCGCGGCTTTTATGGCGGAGCATGTAGACCAGAGTCTCCGCAGGCAGGGCGCCATCGACCGGAGTCCAGTACGCCACAGGGTGCATGCCTGCCCGCTCAAACAGAGAACGTTCCTTGCCGCGGAAGCGATCCAGGATCAGGGGCAGCTTGCCGGGGTTCAGGTGATACACCCTTAGCTCATACACGCTGTCGCCAGCTTCTTCCGCCCGGACTCCTGTTGCTCCCAACATCGCCATCGCTGTCATGCCTTGCAGCATATCTCGCCGGTCCATGCTTGTTCCCTCCATATTCCTGCAGTGCTTGGGGACAGTGTAGAGCGGTTTTGCGCATACTGCGTAGTGGAAGAGGCAGTCTCAGCACGGAAAGCCTCCAGTCCCTGGGCTATGGTGCGGCAAAAGTTGTTTCAAATGCCGTTCCTCCGCCTCAGACGACACGACAATCCCTGCCTGACCTGACTGGAACCCACTGTTCCGGGCTTTGCTTAAGGACACGGCTTCAGCCGTGTCGAAAAAGAGCGATATAAGGCGGGTTTACCCGCTGAGGTACCCTTCTTTCCATGCCGATCCCTGCCCGCACGGCGAGACCAGGAACGTTCTTCGTCACCAGTCGCACGTACCAGAGCCGCCGCCTCTTCGAGGCGTCTCGCAGCGCTGAGCTTTTCCTCGATACGCTTCAGCACTACCGTCGCGAAGGGCACTACAAGCTTCACGCATTTGTTGTCATGCCGACCATATCCACCTGTTGCTTACGCCTCAGGGCGTCACGCTTGAGCGGGCAATGATGTTGATTAAGGGCGGCTTCTCGCGCCGCATGGAATCGAAGTTTCCGGTGTGGCAGCGGAGTTTTACGGATCATCGTGTGCGTGACGCGCGGGAGTTTCAGATCAGGCGCAGATATATCCACGAGAATCCTGTCCGTGCTCGTCTTTGTTTTATCGCGGAGGAGTATCCGTTCTCTTCGGCGTACAAGGGTACCTCAGCGGGTAAACCCGCTTCCTCTTAGCTGCGTGGCGACACGGCTGAAGCCGTGTCCTTAAGCAAGGCGGTGACGTGCCGGTTAAGATCTCGTGTGCGTCTAGCTGACAGGAATTGCAACGAAGAATGCTTCTCCTCGAGAATCTTCGCAAATAAAATTTTGCACGGGCGGATTCGCTACATCCTCACATCGTCGCCCCGCGATGCCACGGGACGAACTCATTCTGTCCGTAGCCGTGCAATTCACTCTTGGTGAATTTTCCTGACGCTGTCTCAAGCATCAGGCGGAAGATTTCTTCTCCCATTTCATCGATGGACTTGGCGCCATCCAGGATGCTGCCGCAGTTGAGGTCGATGTCTTCGCTTTGCCGGTCCCACAGCGCAGTGTTGCTGCTGAGCTTGATCGATGGGCTTGGCGCGCAGCCGTAGGCGGAGCCGCGGCCGGTGGTGAAGCAGATCAAATTGGCGCCGCCGGCTACTTGTCCGGTGGCCGAAACCGGATCGTAGCCGGGTGTGTCCATGAAGACCAGGCCGCGCGCGCGAACCGGCTCGGCGTATTCGTAGACATCCACGAGGTTGGTCGTTCCGCCTTTGGCGACTGCGCCCAGCGACTTTTCCAGGATGGTGGTCAGGCCGCCCGCTTTGTTGCCAGTGGAGGGGTTGTTGTTCATGTCGGCACGCATGCGGGTGCAGTAGTCTTCCCACCAATGCACACGCGCGACCAGCTTCTCGCCGACCTGCGGAGAGATGGCCCGCCGAGTCAGCAGATGCTCTGCGCCATAGATCTCCGGCGTTTCGGAAAGAATGGCTGTGCCGCCATTGGCGACGAGCCTGTCGACCGCGGCGCCCAAAGCAGGATTCGCCGAAATTCCCGAGTAGCCATCCGACCCGCCGCACTGCAGGCCGACGACGAGATGCGATGCGTCAACCTCGCTGCGGGCCACCTGGTTGGCCGCAGGCAGCATCTGCCGGATCTGCGCGATGCCTGCTGTCACGGTCTTTGCCGTTCCGCCGCTGCTCTGGATCGTCATGGTCTTGACGGTGGGACCGGAATCCAGGCCTTCGCTGGTCATGAGCCCATCGATGTTATTCGTCTCGCAACCCAGACCGACAATCAGGATGGCCGCGAAGTTTGCATGGCGTGCATAGCCTCCCAGTGTCCTGCGAATGAGGGCCAAATCTTCACCATGAGCATCGGTGGCACAGCCCAGACCGTGAGTCAGTGCAACCACGCCATCGACATTGGGGAACTGCGCCAGTTCTTCGGGATGAATGTCCTTGCGGAAGTGATCCGCGATAGCCCGCGCCACAGTCGCTGAACAATTGACGGTGCTGAGAATCCCCAGATAATTGCGCGTGGCGAAACGTCCGTCGGGACGCTGGATCCCCATGAACGTGGCGTGTGGAGTGGCTTCAACCGTGGGCTTGATCTCTTGGGCAAACCCGTAGTCCTTCTCGTACGAGATCATGGCCAGGTTCTGGGTGTGAACATGTTCCCCGGCGCGAATCTCGCGCGTTGCCACACCGATGATCTGTCCATACCTGCGCACAAGCTCGCCCTGAGCGATGACGTGGGTAGCAACTTTATGCCCGGCAGGAATGAATCCGCGCACCGCAACTCCTGGCGCGACAGACATACCTTCGACAAGCTGCTGCCGCGCAATCACCACGTCATCGAGGGGATGGAGCCGCACTGCCAAAGGTGGAGAGGGCAGAGAAGTGTTCGTCATGTTGTTCCTTGGGAAGCCCGTGAAGTCGTGCGTTGTGTTGCGAGCAGGAGGAGGCCAGCCACCGCAATGCATGCGAGCGTGAGCATCCCTGCACTCTGATTCTGAAACTGCTTTTCGGCGAATGTCTTCAGCGTGGGCGCCACGAAGCCGCCCAGGTTGCCGAGCGCTCCAATCACGGCGATTCCCGTGGCCGCAGCCGCGCCACGCAGATATCCGGTAGGCAGCGTCCAGAACAGAGGCTGCACCACCACGAAGCCACTTGCCGCAAGACAGAAAGCCATCACCGATAAGGAAACATGCGTTGTGCGCATGGAACAGGCAAGGCCGAGCGCTCCGAGGCAAAGCATGGCCATGGCGAAGTGGCGGTGCCTGTCGAGCCGGTCAGCGAGCCCGGTGATGACGCGAAGACATACCAGCGCGCACAGCCAGGGAATCGCCACCATCAGCCCCACCCTGGAGTTCATGGCGGCGCCACTCAACTCCGCGATACGCGAAGGAAGATAAAAGATCACGCCATACATGCCGACCTGGATCGTGAAGTAGATCGCGACGAACCACAGCAGCCGCGGATCCCTGAGCGCAGCCAGGGAATCGCGAGGACTGCTTGCATGCCGCTGCTGCTCTTCATGCGCGAGGTTCTTTTCGAGCGCGTTGCGTTCACCCTCGGTCAGCCACTTCGCATCGCGCGGCTTGCTGGTGAGATAGAAAAAAGCGATGACGCCGACGACTGAAGCGGCCAGGCCTTCGATCAGAAACATCCACTGCCAGTTGTGCAGTCCGCCGCGACCGTCCATCACCTGCATAAGCCAGCCCGAGAGCGCACTGCCGAAGGTCAGCGACGCCGGCAGGCCCATGTAGTACATGCCAAGCGCTTTGCCTCGCTCATTGGCCGGGAACCAGTAAGTGCAATAGAGAACCACTCCGGGAGAGAACCCGGCTTCCGCCAAGCCCACAAGGAAGCGCAGCAGGTAGAAGGAAAGGTTGCCGTGCACGAACATCATCAGCGCGGAGGCGATGCCCCACGTCACCATGATGCGGCTCAGCCAAACCTTCGCGCCCACCCGCTGCAGCAGCAGATTGCTTGGTACTTCAAAGACCCCATAGCCAATGAAGAAGATTCCAGCGCCCAGCGCAAACGCCGCGTCTCCGATGTGCTCGGTGGTTCGCAGAGCTTCCCGGGCAAAGCTCACATTGGACCGGTCCAGGATGGAGATGGCGAACATCAGCGCGACGAACGGACCTATGCGCAGACGCGCCTTCTTCACGGCACGCAAGCGATCGGCCTCGTCCTGAAGATCCTGATCCGGCGTCCGCACGAGAAGAATCTCCGGCTCTCCAGAGAGAGACTCAGGCAGCGTGGCGGCGGTCTTCAAAATCCCGGAAGTCTCGAGGTTCACGTCGTTTCGGAGGTGATTCCAAGGGTAGTGCATTTCTCGTGATGTTGGGCGCTCAAGAAACGGACGAACGCGGATCGTTTTCACCACAATTTCCTACCAGGAAAGATCGTCCGTGGTACAGGCAAGGCGATCAAGAATATCTGCCAGACACGAGTAAGCCTCAAGCGCCAACGGCGCGGCATAGTGCGCCTGAAAGTGTACGTGGTTGGAGAGGTGCAAGTCCTCTTCAGGCATGCGCTCTCCGGCCTGTAACGAACTGTTATTGCGTCGCCGTGAGGCGGGGTGAGGAGCTACAGGGAGTGAAGATCCAGTCCGTAGGC
>DASYEV010000171.1:0-32711 GCA_036498835.1 Acidobacteriaceae bacterium
TCCATTCCGTGAAGCCTTTTCCCCACCAGGCATCGTTCTCCGGGATAGAATGAAACTGCGGCAGATGAAGAGCAATTACACGCATGCGGAGACCTCCTCGCTGCCTGGGCGACGATGGCTGCCCGGTATCGGCTGAGAAACATGTATCCGGCGGCGCGTACGCAAGGGAACTGCGGTCATTCGCAGTCCCCCCAACTCCCTCTGGAGAAATTGAAGGATTTGATGCGTCGCGCCGGGACTCCCGCCAGCATGGAGAACTCAGGGAACGAACGAGTAACGACGGAGTGTGCACCAACCACGCAACCTTGTCCCAGCGTGACCCCGGGCAGCACGGACACTCGAAAACCGATAAAGCAATTCTTCCCGATTTCGACAGGGCCTTTTGAGGAGAGCGGCTGATGTCTCGGAGAGCCTTCCCGGGGGTCGAATCCATGGGTGTGATCGGAAGCGTAAAACCCGTCGCTGATCAGCGTCCCTTCACAAATCCTCACACCACGAATCGCGCTAATGAATGAGGAGAAACCTACGTACACATCATCTTCGATCACGATGCGAGGCAGTGATGAGTCCATCTCTGGGAAGAAATGGGGAAACGCGCTTATCCAGGCATCGTCGCGAATCATGCACTTCGAACCGATTGTGATGTTTTTAGCTCCATCCAGAAACCGGAAAGAGCCTATCACGGACTCAGAACCAAGCGCCGCGAAGACAGGCCGTTCTTCGTGGCGCGGGGCTTTAAATAGCCTTCGAAGTCTCCCGATCATGCGATGACCTCGAATGTCACCGGCTCATTGACAAGGCCATGCCACTCGGGAGGAAGAATCGTATTTTGGCAGGGAAGGATGGATAAGTACGGTTCGGCTACCCAGTGGTCTACCAACGGATTGTCGAGCGTGGCCAACGCAAGATCAACCTGGTATCGCCCCGTTTTAAGTGGCAGCCGGGTTCGAACACGTAGTAAGGTTTTCCCTTCTGCCACTTCAAACGTTCCCTGAAAATCATCCATGCTGTTTGCCGAAACAAGCAGCTCGCCGGACAACCCCCGGATCACAAAGCCGAAATGAGCTTCCGGTATGCGCCGCTTCGATTCGATCGTAATGTGAAATTCAGCAACTTCCCGTGACACAGACGCGTGACTCACAGTGCCGTCGGTGACGACCTTCCAACTCGTGATGCGCGTGTCTCCGTCGGCGGTACCGGGAAGCCGGTTGCCATCCGAATCCGATTTGGAACCTGAAAGGTATTGCTCCAGCGCTTCACTGGTCTCACCGAAGATCTCAACCCTGCCGGCATTGAGGAGAAGGCCTCGATTGCAGAGCCGCTGCACGGTTGCAATCTGATGGCTAACGAAAATGATGGAACGTCCGCTGGTGCGAACATCTTCCAGTTTCGCCATGCACTTCTTCTGGAAGGCCGCATCGCCGACTGCCAACACTTCGTCCACAATCAGGATCTCAGGTTCGAGATGTGCCGCAACCGAGAACGCCAGGCGCACGTACATGCCGCTGCTGTAGCGTTTCACCGGTGTATCCAGGAACTTCTCGACTTCGGCAAAAGCGACGATTTCGTCAAACTTGCGTCGAATCTCGGCCTTACTCATTCCGAGAATGGCGCCATTCAGGAAAACGTTCTCGCGGCCGGTGAGCTCCGGATGGAAGCCCGTCCCGACCTCGAGCAGACTTGCGACCCGGCCCTTGATCTTGACGCGACCCTCGGTGGGTTCCGTGATCCGGCTAAGGATTTTCAGCAATGTGCTCTTGCCGGCTCCATTACGGCCGATCACACCCATAACCTCGCCCTGCTTCACTTCGAAGCTGACATCGCGCAGCGCCCAGAACTCTTCACTGGAAGCAGCTTCAGATTCCTCTTCGTTTGCCGGCGTACGGCGAGAGAAAAGCTTGCTGGTTTTTAGGGCAATGACTTCGCGCAACGTATTTGGGCGAGAACCGGTGGCCTGATGAGAGATACGGTATCGTTTGCTCAGGTTTGTCACCGAGATGACGGCGTCCGACATGAATCCTTAGGCTCCTGGCTGTTGGTTCACCTGCATTTGCGAGCGACTCGAAACGTGAGGCCGCATTCATCGCAACCGCGGGGCTCAGAATTGACGGAAATGGACATTGGTCGAGGAAGTAAGGACAACGAGATGCGGAACCCGTTCACCGCCTCGATATCCGTTGCCACGCCGGAACGTCAGAACGCACAGCGGTCTCCATGCCGCGATGTTTTGGGTAATCGCTTTGAGCGTAAAGCAATGATTGCAATTGACTTTTGCTGACTTGTACCCGGCGCGGCCTGTCTCCATGATAGCAGACGGCAGACGCGGAATGACTGGCAGCGAGGTGACGGGAGCAGCCGTAAGGCCCTCCGAATCATGCCTTCTGCAGGAAAACGTAAATCTGATAAGGATCGGAAGGAGAGGCATCCATGCCGACGATCTTCAGGCTCGTGAGGGAGCGTTGGAGCCAGTCCAGCGTTAGGCTTGTGTCACCATAGGTTTTCTCACCGTCGACGACAGCGCTGTCGTGATGCGGCAGGAACGAAAATCCATCGCGCCTGTGGATGCTCTTCTGCTGTTCGACCAAGCTCAACTCATTGGCATAACGGTCAATGTCCCAATATTCAACCGGACGTATTGTGATGACCACGAGGCCATCTGGTTTGATGTACTTCGCAATTGTATTCAGACAGGTCAGGGTGCCATTCTCCGAGAGATGCGTGAATACGGAGAACGCGAAGATCAAATCAAACGGAGAGTCTGGAACGGGGAGGGTGGAGGGTAGCCGGTCGGACAGCAGGATGTTTTTCGTGAGCCCGTCAGCGTGGCATATCCCTACCGATCTGTCCCAGGGATCGACGCCATATATGTTCTCTTCACTCGTGAAGTAGTACATGAGGCGAGTGATTCGGCCATAGCCGCAGCCATAATCAAGAATCTGCGCGTCTTTGAGAGAACGCCTCGTGATCGCGGCATAGTTTTCCGAAATCGATCGAACGAACCCTAACGTTTGTTTGTATAACTCAGTGCCGGCACACCCCGTCCAATTGATCTGAATCTCTTCAGAGGCCATACGCGGGAGCAGTGCTGATATTTTCGGAAAATCGGGGTTTGGAAGAGATAGCAAAGACAAGCCAAAGTTGCCCAAGCCAACCGACCGCAATTGCGAGAAAACATCGGCTCGTGTGGATGTCTCATTGAGGCTGTCTTCAATTGCTTGAAGGGTCGTGTGGACGAACTCAAATAGCTTGATCTTCTCGGGCGAATGTTTCACCACTTGAGGTGGGGGAGTGCTGCGTCGGATATCGAAGCCCAGCTTCGCAAAACCGCCTTTTACGGCACCCTTCAACAACGTCATCCACCCTCCAGTAGTCAAACGCGCTCGGAAGCGCGTATTGTCCGGGGTCATCAGGCCCAGGAGAATCCAGATTATCAGATTGGGATTAGCGTACGTTCCTCTCAGCTCGGTTGCACATCATCATTTTGAAGAGTGATCGTGCGGAAATGGATCTGATAACGCGATTCCTCGTGGGCCACAAGCGACAAGAAAGAAGAAGTCCTATGACGGAGCGGAGGGAAGTAAGAATCGGCTTTGTTCAGCCGTTGGAATGCTGTTTCATGTTCGACCATCTGTGGTACCACAAGCGTGTCTTCTCGATCTGGAATCCGTACTTTTGATAGAGGCGGAGCGCGCCAGTGTTTCTGGCCTGAGTCGCAATGGTCAACCGGCAGTGACCCTGTTCGCGGAGGTAGTCGAATGCAGCGCCCACAAGCGTGGTTCCAAAACCTCTTCCGCGGGCCGATTCCGCAACGCCAAGCAGACCGAGCGAAGCCCCTCCGTCAGGCAGGAGATGGCAAGACATGTACCCGACGGGTTTTCCGTCAAGGTGCATCACGAAGACCTGATCGGCGTATCCCTCGCAGCTTCGCTCAATCCAGCGCGCATAGAGCCGGTCGCAGGTTTCCCGGGGGAAATGACTGTCGTAGTAAAAACGAGTGTCGCGATGGCTTACCGAGGCGATCCGCATGATCTCAGGAACATCCTCCGGGGTTGCTGGACGCAGATCGTCCATGGGGACGGTATCCCGCCTGGAGGGATCCAGTTCCAGCGTGAGCTCTACCCGCACATCCACAAGATGGCAATGCATGCTCTCCGCGGCGAGGATGCTTTCCGCGTCGTCCGTATCGCATAAGAAATAGAGACAGTCGATCGCATTGTCATGCACCCAGTCGACAACCGCGCTGCTGCCCGCGACGGTCAGGGAGTCCCCCACGACTCGCGCAACGCGGACCCCAAAAAAGTCGGTATCCCACTCAAGGAATTTGCAAGGCGTATCTGCCATGGTTCGATCGTCTCCGGCCTGTTGGAGACCCGGTCCTCCGAATCTCCAAGGCTATCTTAGTGTGTTACTCCTCAGGTTGAGATGCCGCCAATCCTTTGTAAGGCGACCGCCGAACAAATGCCGGTTCAGGCGATTCGTGCCGGCCTCGCCCGGGTATCTCCGGATTCTTGGCTGGAGTCCTGCGAGTCGGATAGCATCGACTCTCAGGATCACGACGGGACGAGACAGTTTCTCGGCAGGCTTCGTATTCACTGGAGGCGGCGCCGGGCACTGCGTGGCTCTGGAACATGGAACGGGAACACGAGAAGGGAACAGGGGAAGAATGCTCCGCATGCTGAAGAGATTCACGCTGGACCGTGCGACTTGGCTTTGCAGCCTTTTGTGTACCGTCACGTTTCTTTTCTGGATGCATGATGCCGCGGGTGGCACCCATGCCGGCGCCATCGTGTTTTTTCTGGGCATGCCGTTGGTCTTCTATTGCCTGGGTCAGGCGATGTTGCGGTGGCTGCACTTTCCCGCCGGTCCAGGCCACCCGTTTCCACTTGCCTTTCTGCTGGGAAGCGCGACTTCAGCTCTGCTTCTTTTTATCCTGCACCTTTGTCTCCCCTTGCCGCTTAGGGTGGTCGACCTCGGCCTGGCCGTGGCCGCGATCCTGGCTTATGCGCTGGCTCCAGTCAGGGAGCCGCTGGAGGCCAAGGATTCCTCGCCATGGAAGGCCGTTGCCGCAGTGGCCCTGGCGCTCGCCGCGGCTTCTCTCTGGACGCAGGACTTGAGGCCCGGTCTGATCCATCAGGGGAATGAAGTGGTCGTCGACCTCTTCAACGACGCCATCATTCATGCGGAGTTTGTCGCTGAGTTGCATGATGATGCGAGCATCCTGAAGCTTGGCGATCCGGCACTTTCCGGGCGGGCGCTTCCCGTGTATCACTACGCCAGTTACATCCTGCCAGCGTCGGTAGAAGTGTGGTCGCCGAGCACCACAGCCTTCGAAACTGTTCTGACTTTCTGGACTCCATTCGGCTTCTTCGTGATGGGACTCGCCGCTTTCGGCCTCGCGACTGAATGGCTTGGGGAGCTGGGAGGCCTAGCCGCGCTTTGTGCTGTCCTGATGGTGCCTTCCACTCCCCTCTACGGCGTGCCGATTGCGTGGTATTCGTTCCACCGGCTGATCGCTATCTCCATTGGTCTCGCGTACGGAATTGCCGGAGCTTCGGCTGCGCTGATCCTGCTCTCGGCAGGCCTCAGGCTGAATCGCAAGATCCTGCTCACCGCAGGGTTTGTCCTGATGGGAGCGTCTGTATTTCTCAAAGCGCATATCGCGCTGGCGGCGTTTCCCCTGGGGGTTGCGTGGGTTCTCTGCGTCATGCCGGGGTGGACGTGGAAGAAGCGCCTGACGATCGCGGCGGTTTTGACGGTGGCCGGATATGCGATTTTGGCGGTGATGGACCGCCTGAAGATTGGGCCGAACATTCTTCCCAACGGTCAGCATGGAAGTCTGCAATTTGTATCCGGTTTCGTGGATGAGATTGGCCCGGGCTTCTGGCACCACCTGATTTTTCACCGCTTCTTTTACAACCGGTTCATTCACCCGTTCGGAGTGACGTTTATTCTCTTCGCCGGTATTCTGGGCATCTGGCTGGTGCTGGGGCTGGGAATCCTGTTTGCGGACTGGAAGAAGAGGTCATGGAAGGCGTATGACCTGCTGCCGGTACTGGCGACAGCAATCTTTCTGTTTTACACATACGTTCCGCCTCCGAATCAGCGAGGCACCGTGGACGAACTGTGGCTTCGGCCCTTCATCTGGTTCTATTTTCTCGTTGCGGTGTGGTGCGCTGCGAAGGTAGCCGGTTGGCTGCAGCAACGATGGGATAGGCAGTCGCCATGGCCCACCGCAGTCGTGCTGGTGGTGAGTGTTGGATTGCTGGCCGTTCCTTTTGTGAATGGCAAGACGGTGCAGCATTCGGAACCGCATCTGCCGGGGCTGACGAATATGCAGGTGGATGCCGGCTTCATGGACTCTGCGCTGTATGTGCGCACTCACGGAGCCCAAAGCGATATTGTGCAGAGCCAGGTTTCCAACGTCTATCCGCTGCTTGCTAGTTTTGCCGAGAGGCGAGCCTACCTAGGGCAGTCCACCCAGTTCTGGGAAGTGTTTTTCCATGGAACACCGGCGATGGCGGAGTGTGAGATAAGACACGACACGCTGGAGAGCATGCGCAAGGCGCGAACGAACGAAGACCTCACCGCGTTCGAGAAAAAGACAGGGATTCGCTGGTACATCGTGGGACCGCATGAAAATCTTTCGTGGCCGGATGATGTGCTTCAGAATCCAGTCTTCGTATCAGAAGGATTCCGGGTGTATGACCTGGAAAAGATTCCTTGATACCCTGCGGAGAGTACAAACAGCGGATCCGCTACGGGGATGACAAAAAGAAAGCAACTGCAGCACCGGGACCAACGAGCCTTTCATGGATGAGAGGCGCTTCTGACGGTAGGGCGCGGGAGAAACCACTCGAACTGCCTCACCGCCCCATTCACGAGATTTGCTCTAGGTTTTCCTTGCGATCACCAGACAGCTTCCGCCGGTTGGAACAATACGCCTGGCAGCTATCCGGCGCAGTTCCCAATCCATGAAGACGCTAAGGATGCGTTTGGCAAGCGGGCTACTCAACTCGTGTTCGGAGCGGACATTGTCTTCGGACAGCACTGGCTTGGCGCGGCCAAGACGGTAAGGCAAAGCTCTTCCGATGAACGACGGCGGCGGGAGAAAGCTGAAGAAGTAGGTGGCGTACTCGATGGTGAAGCCGGCCCTTTTCAGCACCCGACTCAGACTGGTCAGGGTGTAGCGGCGGGCATGCCCGGCCAGGACGTCCTCATGAGACCACAACCATGAGTAGGCCGGAACCGTGATGTAGACACGGCCCTCCGGGGTTAGAAGCTGCCCTATGTGTGTCAGGAAGCCCTGATCGCCCTGAATGTGCTCCACGACGTCAAAGAGACCCACTCCACCTGCGCTGCCGGGGAGGATTCCCGCTTCGTCGGAGGTGCCATGGATCACTTGGCGGACACCCCGCTTGACCGCGTTCTGAACGCCATGAATGCCGGGCTCGACAAGAGCCACTTCATAGCCAGCCTGCTGAATAGCAGTGGCGACGAATCCATTCCCGCCGCCGATATCCAGCATGATGCCGGTGGGAGGGAACTGCTGCATGGCTTCGAGGATGCACTGGTTGCGGTGAGCAAACCAGAAGGACGATTCTTCGATCGCAAAAAAGAGTGCATTGCCTTCCGAGGGGTACGACACCTCTTTGACCGCGTCGGGTGGTATCCACCAACCCTCAGGTGTCTGTCGCAGCGTCGGGGCGATGTGTTGCATATCCATGAAAGGTTCTTTCCTGATTGCGGTTTCGATGCGATGCAGAGCTGCCTGGAAACGGGCGCCACGAATGCGAGGATTCGTTCTCCATTCTTACTGCATAGAGGGTGCGGTGGCCAGATCGTACACGCGGAACCCGCTGGATGCGAACGCCGGATGTTCCAGCAGATTCTTCGGCCACGCCAAGGCTTCATCCGGCCGGGCGATGTACCACCGAATGCCGGTCATTTTGACGAAGCGTTGGAGATCGCTCGCGCTTTGAGCGGCACGCATGCTTGCCAGCACATCGCCCCTTCTCTGGCTTTCTGTCATTGCGGGTGTCCCATTGAACGACTCCTTCCAGAAACCCGGCACACGGCCGAGATAGGCTCGTTTTTCGGTGAAGGCTGAAAGGAAAGGGTAGTTGGAGGACACCTGACTCTGAACGATATCCGTTTGCTCGCCGTGGGTGCGCACATAGTCTGAGCAATCGATAAAGCCTGTATCCATTCTTGCGTGAGTCAGCGAACCAATCTGAATCCAATGCTGAATGGATTTGCCCTCACGGAACGGGACCAGCAGCAGGATTGCGACCAAGACCGCCATGCCTGCGGCGCCCAACTGCGAACGATCCTTCATGGTTTTTTCCAGCCAGCTTGCGATATGGGCTCCAGCGAGTGCAGCCAGCAGGAAATAGAGCCACACAAAGGGCCGGTGCCACATCTCATCCGCAAAGCCGCCGCGGGTGTTGGGTGGTGAGATGAACGTGCAGAAGAGATAGATGGGCACGGCAAACATCGAAAGCAGATCGAAAGGGCTGCAACGGCGCTTGACGATGCATTTCGCCGCAATCGCCATCCAGAATAGAAACCAGATACCGAATTCCGATCCAACTGCAACAACGCCCAATGTGACCGGATATCCGATATGCGTAAAGAACACATGATGCATGAACACGTGCGGCCAGAAGCCGGGCCGGATCATATTCAGGTACGACGGAATCATGTTGACGAAGCTGCCGTGTGTGCCGTTTGGCAGGATGTTCGGGCCGATTTTCAGATGGTCCAGAACCCGCAAAGCACCATAGCCCACAACCGCCGCGCCTAGAAAAAGCAGAACACGGGTGCGCGTGGTCCATCCCTTCTTCACGGCAATGACCCAGGCGGCCGCGAGTGGAACACCAACCAATGCGATGTGCGCTTTGAGAAATACGGTGGCCACCATCAGGCCAAGGCCTGCGGCAAAGAGAAGCAGACGATTGGAGCGCTGCGCGCCGGCCAGGAGAACCAGTGCCGTTGCGGCGCCGGCGATCCCGTAAGCCAGTCCTGGAGACACAGCAAGGAGCCAATGGAATGACAAATAGTAGAGCGGCAGCCAATAGAGAGGCGGAGAGGGAATCAGAAGAACGGCCAGGACGGCTGCGATTCCCGCAAAGTCGCCTAGCCACTCGGCTGCAAGACAAAACGCGGAGAGGCCGACGAGAACAAAGCTGAAGGGAATCCAGAAGGCGACGGTAGAATCAAAGGCACTGGTGCCTGGCGACCAGGCCTCCAGCGAGGCTGGGAGCAGGAAACTGGCGTAATGGTAGATAGGCAGATGAACACCCGCCATATCCGGATCGCCCAGCCGGACCAGGGTCGTATCGTCATGGAGCTGCCCTACGAACTCCGCGAAGATGACTGAGTCCACGTAGGGATGAATGACAACCGAAGCTCCATCCTGATTTTCAGCGGGACGCAGATCCTGGGTCCACAAGCTGGATGCGGCAAGCGCCAGAAGAACTCCCACGACAACTTTCCATTTCGAACCCTGGGGAGCTATCTCAGCATCCCGGGTGGGCGCGACAGCAAAGCAGGCCAGAGATGCCAGAAATAAACCGGCAAACGTCAGACGCAACGGAAGCGGAAGCATAAGGTGAATCAAGAACAGCGAGAGCGCCGCGACAACGCTTCCGAGCAGGAAGGCGAATGGAAAGGGATGCGCCGCTCGGATCGGGAATTTCAGCCAACGCAGGAGAGCATCACCCAGGCAGAAAAAGGCGATGGGCGTGACAAGGAGAAACGCGACGGTCGCAATGTGGATGCCGCCTTCGACCGCATGCATCCAGAAAATGAACGTGGCCGAACTGAGCAGGCAACACAGGATGGTGAGGGAATCGAAGCGAAAGTTCCTAGTCCATGTACCTATGCCCATATTGACCCCGTGACCCTTGCGGAAGCTTACAAACAATCCGGCGCCTGAAGCCGGTTTTAGGCAGAAGTGAACCGCCGGCTAGAGCCGCGGCACACTTCTGCTGAAGATAGGATGAACCCGTTACGTTTCCAAACAATGATGAAGCCGCGCCGGAGTATCAGTTTCTTAAGATGAAAATTCCTGAATCGTCGCAATCACTTCATCCTGAGAAGCTGGATCCAGGTCGTTATAGAAGGGCAGCCGCAGCAGGCAGTCGCTCACCCGCTCGGTGACCGGGCACTGGCCATCATAGCCACCGAAGCCACGGCCCATCACCGAATTGTGCAAAGGCACATAATGGGAAACGGCAAGGATGCTGCATCCCTTGAGGCGCTGTACCAGTTTTTCCCGGGCATCCAGGGATGGCATCAGCACGTAGAACATGTGAAAGGGCTGATCGCAATACTCGGGGCAGTGCGGCAGCGTAACGCCCTGGGAGGCGGCCCAGGATGTGAGGCCCTCGCGATAGCGATGCCAGATCTGCGAACGGCGCTGCGTGATTTCCACGCGCTTCTCAAGCTGCGCATAGAGGAAGGCCGCGAGGATGTCGGAGGGCAGGAAGCTCGACCCCACATCGACCCACGAGTACTTGTCGACCTGGCCACGGAGGAAGCGGCTTCGATTGGTGCCTTTTTCGCGAATGATCTCAGCGCGTTCAATGAAGTCCGGATCATTGATCAGCAACGCTCCGCCTTCGCCGCAGATGATGTTTTTGGTTTCATGAAAGCTTTGCGTCGCCAGAGTGCCAAAGGTGCCAAGCAACTGTCCGCGATAGCGGCCGAAGAGTCCGTGGGCGTTATCTTCCACGACGTGAATGCCGTTGTTCTTCGCGAGAGCCGTAATCGTTTCCATCTCACAACCAACGCCGGCGTAGTGAACGGGAACGATGGCGCGGGTTGATTTGGTAATGGCCTTTTCGAGCAGCTTCTCGTCAAGATTGAGCGTGTCCGGCCTGATATCGACAAACACGGGTTTGGCGCCGCGCAGCACAAACGCGTTTGCGGTTGAAACAAAGGTGAAGGATGGGACGATGAATTCGTCGCCCGGCTTCAGATCGAGCAACAGTGCCGCCATCTCCAGGGCATGGGTGCATGAGGTTGTCAGCAGGGCACGCCGCGTTTTGAGCTCTGTTTCGAGAAGGGCATGACACTGTTTGGTAAATGCACCGTCACCTGAACTATGGCCGCGACTGATCGCATCTGCAACGTAGCGCAGTTCGTTTCCAGTCAGGCCGGGGCGGTTAAAAGGGATGCGATATTCCGGCATGGGTCAATTCTCCAAGGCAGCCTGGCGTTCGGCGTTTGCTTTTATGGCGTAGGTGGGGCGGTCCATCATTCGGAAGTGAATGCGTCCAAGATATTCGCCGATCACTCCAAGCGCGAAGAGTTGTACACCGGCAAAGACCGCAATCATGGAGGCCAGGAAAGGGAATCCCGGAACCTGATCTCCGGCGATGAGATAGCGGATCACAACAAAGACCAGTGTGCTGATTCCAAGCACAGTGAAGGCGAAACCGACGATGCTGGCGAATTGCAGCGGTAAGACGCTGAACCCCGTCATCATGGTGAAAGCATGTGACACCAGCTTGGAAAGGGTGTAGTTGGATTTTCCATACGCTCGCGGATCGACGCGCACCTTCACGGCAGAAAAACGCTTCGTACCCCAGGTAAGGAGAACGTCGATCGAGGCGTTCGGTCCTTTGAAGTCCTCAAAGGCACGCCTGAGATTGGTTCGAAATGCACGGAATGCGCTGACATTGCGAGCATTGTCGGCTCCCATCGCGCTTTGAAGCGCCAGTTTGGTCACTTTGGAGGCGCAGTCGCGCAGCAGACCGTGAGCTTCCTTCAGGGGCGTTCCGTAGACGACATCGTAACCTTCCGAGAGCCTCCGCAACAGCTTGGGAATCTCTTCGGGAGGGTTCTGCAGATCATCGTCCAACGTAACGATGACTTCATGCCGTGCAGAACGAATGCCGCAGAGCAAAGCGTTGTGCTGACCGAAATTCCGCATCAGATCGATACCGCGGACATCCTGATTGGAGGCGGCGAGCGATTCGATCATGGCCCAGCTCGCATCGGAGCTGCCGTCATTCACGAGAATGAACTCCGCCCGCGCTCCGCCTTCATGAAACACGGCGGTGAGGCGATCGATTAGTTCCCTGAGAGAGCTCTCTGCGTTGTAAACAGGTACGACAACTGAAACGCTGTGGTCCGTCATTTTCTGATCCGCATTCGGGACAACTTGTTGATCAAGTGACTTGCAGATCGGAAGGACGACGGGCGTTCTTCCCGGCTTCTGAGAGCGGAGATGGAGGCACCAGAGCCGCGATCGCCCGGAGGCCGTATCGTAACGTCCTCAGTCTTCCGCAGAGGGAAAAAGAGGTCGATGTCAGGCGGCGTCATTGGACTCTCAATATACCATTTCCAGGTTGTTCTCTGAGCCAGGGCGATGGCCACATGTCTCTGGAAAGGCTGGGGATGCAGGCAGGCAAGAGCTACGAACTATGCCAGGGCATGCCGAAGCGGAAGAAGCGCTCATCGCACATCATGCAGCGGAAGGGAACGATGCACAGCAGAAGATACTCGAGTCCGTGACGCCGTGACCGGCGGGTATCGCTCGCTCCACAACTCGGACAGGGATGTGTCATCAAAGCCACCTCAGAGCCAGTCGTAGGATGATTTTACATCAGAGGAAACAGGGAGCAGGGAACAGGGAAACAGGAACAGGGATCAGGTAAGGCGGAGTTACGGCGGGCATCACGGTTCCCGCTGTCGCGAGAGCGTTCGCATCAGCCATTTCCGCACGGGTCGGTCGTAGACTGCGTCGGCAGCGAGGCTCAGGCACAGAAGCGCGGCGAGAAGAAGCAGACCGGAGAGCGGAGCGTTCTGCTGTGCGTTTCCCCAGAAGTGTGTGGCGAACGAGAAGAAGGGCCAGTGAAGCACGTAGATCGCATACGACGCTCCGCCCAACAGGCCGAAGGGAAGCCGCAGCCATGCCGGCGGTTCGTTGCAGGCTGCCAGATAGACCACCGCAGGGACCGCAACCAGAATTGCAATCAGAGCAACCTCGGCTTCATGGGGCAGGCGCACCGCAAGGATCGCGGCTGCAAGGCACAGGGAAAGGCTCGCCGGAAAGCGGATGCGCGCCTTGTGCGACGACCACAGCCGGTATAAGAGCATCCCCAGGGGATACGAAAACATCACTCTCGCCAGCCCTATCGTGAATAGGCCCGGCCACGCCCAGCCGGCATTGAGATGTCCGGCGTGGACGTAATACCCGACGAGTGCGGCGCCCGCGACACCGCAGACGAGAGCGAGCTTTCCGGTGCTCGCCCGCCGCAGGAACAGGGCGTGCACGGCATTCACCAGGAACTCGAGGAACAGCGTCCAGGACGGATCGTTGTAGGGAAACGGCGGCACATGAGACGGTCCGCGCACCGGCAGCAGAAACGCGTTGAGGGCAAAGTATTGGAGATGCGAAGCCATCGTGACGCCATATTTTGCGTACGCATGGGTGGATGCCGTGACGACCACTCCCGCCAGCAGGCCCAGGTAGTACAACGGCGCCAGGCGGATCGCCCGCACTCGCAGAAAACCGGGGACGGACATCCTTCCACTGTCCAGGCGGGACTGATAAGCGTGCGACAGTACGAAGCCGCTGAGGATGAAAAACATGTCGACGGCGAGATAGCCGTGCTGTGGATACCATCCAAAGCAGGATGCAAAGTGGATGACGACGACCAGTGTCGCCGCCACGCCGCGCAAAGCATCCAGCGTTTGAAACTCGTGCCGCTTCTGCGACTCTTCCAAACGATCCCCGGGGTGAGAGTAGATTTTAGATCGTTAGATTCTATGGCAGGAAGTAGGAAGTAGGAAGTAGCGAGTAGGAAGTAGTCGAACAGGGAACAGGGATCGGACCTGGAGGCGTGGGAGCGGCAGGGGGCGGGCGCTCGCTAGAACTTCTGGTGAAACGTCCAGTGCCTGGAATCGTCCGCGGTTTTTCTCAGAACGACGAGGTTCGAGATGTTCAGCGTCCAAAACGGCGTCAGCACTTCGGTGCTGAAGATTCTTTCGTGCATGGGCAGAAGCTTCAGCAGCGGGGTGAGCGTCCGCATCAGTCTGCGCCGCAGCGATATGGGTTTCACGTTTTGGTCAGGGCTCGCGAACTCGCGAACGATCTCATAGGACCGATTGGCAAGGATGTAGCGGATCAACGCCCGCTGCGAGGACATCCACATGTCGTGGAAAGCAACCAGTCCGCCCGTGCGCAGTTTGCGGTCGACCATGACGAATTCGGAAAGGGTCAGGTCGAACAGGTGCGAGGCATCGATGAATGCGAAGTCGAGTTGCGGTAAGCCGGGGACGACCTCATCGGCAAATTTTCTGTAGAACGTCCGCATCGCATCGAATCCCGCGCGTTCGGTCATGGCTACGCCGGCGTCTGAGAAGGTGTCCTGGAAGGGGTCGATGACATGATGATGCCCGACGCCGTTGTCTTTCATGGCCTGGAGAATCGCGAGCGCTGAGATGCCCTGGCCGAATCCGACCTCGACCGAGGTGACAGGCTGCACTGCACGTACCGCGCGATAAAGCGATTCCGCTTCGCCCTGGTTCACGTTGGAGCCCAATGGGAGTTTCTGTCCCCGTGCGTCGAAGACTTCGCGGGTTCGAAACACTTCGAGCAGAAAGCCGGGGAGCGGAGACGGTTCAGATAGCTGAGACGAAGCTTGGATGCGGCACCCCTCTGCGGCGGAAACGAAAACGTATCATCGTTGTGGACCACCTTGGGCGGTCCGCACTATGGGCGAGCAAGCTCGGCCGGCTTGACGGGGTACTTGCGGAGCTCGGTGTGACTGTTGAGTCTCCGGCTTCTATCTTGCCACACGGATCAGGGAACAGGATCAGGGCAAAGTCTTCACGAGGAAGGTTTCTCCTGATCCCTGTTCCCTGACCCCTGTTCGACTACTTCCTACTCGCTACTTCCTACTTCCTGTTTCCTACTTTCCTGCCTCAAAAACCGCTACCCCTTGTGGGTGTTTCGAGACACGCCCCAAGCCTGTGAAATTCATAGAATATGGCGAAAAAAGGTAATAACTTACTTGGCTGAAGTGGGGGTCTGAGGCGGGAAAATCGTCGTAAGTCCCTGCGAATCTGCGTCTTGAGGCTTGACTGCTGCGCGGCATGGATGCTTAGATAGGGGAGTCGCTAAGAGGTGGGCTGGCCGTGTCGCTGCACGATCTCCTCATCCCGAGTAGGAAGTTGTTCTTGGCCCCCCTGATGGAAGCCCTTTGAACTAACCAGCCACCTCTAAGCGTACTGCCCCCCCACTAAATTCCGCAAGATAATTTCGGGCATAAGTGTATTATTCCCTTGGACTTACGGTGTCATGAGGAATAATACATTTGACGAATCAACACAATGAATGGTGGGTATAGTCGAGGCGAGATGAATTGGCTTGCGTCGCCGTAGAGACCCTGAGAGTATGTGAGGAATGGTTCAACGCCTATTTGAGATTGCCCGCCGTCAAAGCATCTTCGATAAGTTTACCGTTCGCGGAATCTTGTATCGAGGTGGAGATACTGAAACCCTCTTCTGGCATGTGACTGTCACTCCGCCGATGAGACTCAATCACGATTTTTGGGTTGAGGGAGAAAAGTTCTACGCCGTGGGCTTGCACATATTCGATCCTGCTATGGGCGGGGAAAGCCACATCGACAGGCTCGGAGAAATCGAAGATGTTCCCGCCGATATGCGGGCTGTAGTTTTGGAAGCAATCGATATGTGGTCGAGAGGTGAGCCGGACGAATCCCTGATCGAAATAGTTTTGAAGCTTCTTCCAGATCATCCAACGATTGAAAGCCTGCAAGAAACTGATGACCTTCGGGACTTGCCCGCCAGCGACATCCGCTATGCACTTCGCATTCTGGAATCGAGAGGAAAGTTAGCACCGGGAGAGCTTTTCGGTCGCGACAGAGTGAGCTAACCGCAGTATTATCTGCGTGATAGCACTTGACTGCGGCACGGGATGCAGGGTAGATTCGGACATAGGTAAGGGGCTTAGAGTTTTGGACTCCTCGCCCCTGTTGGTGAAACTTAGGTTTTCCATCTGGCCCCGGTCAGCGTTCCTTGTCGAAGGGAGAGCGCTTTCCGGGGTTCCTTCGTATGCGCCGCCGCTAGCGATGGCCTAGCGGAGACTTTTCGGTTCTTCCATCTGACTCGGTTCCCTCTGAAACAAAGTCTACTGCCGCCGCAGGAGCCTGTAAAGCCCTAACTTGTTGAATCTACATGGTTTCGTGTAAACAAGTTTTACGGTGTTTGCCTCAAGACTAGAGACCGCTCAATAGGCTTGAAAGACTGATCTCCAGCGCCTGAGCGATACGCTTCAACGTGCTGAACGTTGGATCATACCGTCCATTTTCGATAGAGGATATCGACTCTCGCGTCAGTGACGCATGGTCGGCAAGGATCTGCTGTGTCCATCCACTCTTCGTCCGCAACGCGCGTATTTTCCTACCCAGCGCCTTGCAGTCCTCCGTTGCCATCCCTCAAGCATGGCGTTATGCTGACCGTGCGATGTGAAGCATACTTCACACTCGAAAAGGGAGAGATGATGGGGTTGATCCTTGGATTGGGCGTGCTGTTGCTGTTCCTTGCGGTCTGTGTTGCCGGAATCATCTTCGCCGTAAAGCGGTGGGGACTCAGGCGAGTATGCGTCTATGCCTCTTATGGCATCGCCGCTCGGCTTTTGCTTGGGGCGATCAGCGCGGACGATATAGGCGAGAAATTTCCGCGCATCGCGGCAGGAGTTGTTTTGCTGTTATGGCCTCACATGCTGGAACACAGGGCAAAGGAAAAAGAGGCAATACGACAGCGAGAAGACACCAGCGCGCAGGACGATTCAGAATATCGCGCGAGATAAACCCTGCATAATCTGCACATTACGCCTTGACTGCGGCGCTGAACGCGGTACTATCACTGCTGCGATGATGAGTGAATCCGACTTCCCAATCTCGATGGAGACTATTCGGTCAAAAATGTTTCCGAAAGAGTCGGGGCATCAAGAGACCCTACGACAAAGGATATTGAAGAGAATGGCACGAAAAACACCATTGTTTTGCGTGAAGCTCGCACGTTGGCTATTGCGAGCGCGGCTTGACTGAGGGAAATGTGCTCAATCCAAATACCGCTTTCTTCAACAGAGATTAGCTTGGCGTCGAACTCTTTATCCACGTTCAGCGAAGGAATTTTCAGGGTGATTATCTCGCCAACCAGAGAGGCTAAACTCGGAGTTTTCATTGGACTATGATATGCCCATGAAGAAGTGGACGAACCCCGTAAAGGGCATACCGGCGAAGGAATCGACGCTGAACGTCGAAGGCGACTTCCAAGAGTTCACGGAACTAATGCGGCGGATCGTGAACAAGCAAGAAGATAAGCCTAAGCCTTCTTCCTCTTCCCCCGGCCCTGCCGCCTCTTAGAAGGCTGCTTCCCCCGCCTCCTTGCCCGTTAGCTCTTTATATGTGAGCCGCCTGCCGACGATCTGCGACATAAGCTTTTTGAAACGGTATCCATCGTTTTTGTTCGAACTGGTGTTGAACCGAAACATGGTCTCATCCAAATACCTATCCAAGTGAAACGGCTCCACGGCGACGTACGTGCCGCTGAGGGTCCGTTTGGTCAGGCTCCAAAAGTTCTCCAGCGAATTGGTATGAACCTGCCCGTTGACGTACTCCACGGCATGATTCACCGTCTCGTGAACGAACTTGCCGCGCAGGAGGTCGTACGTCTGTGCGCAATCGGTATAGACGGCGGAGCCGTGCTTTATGTTCTTCAGAATCTCTGTCTGTAGGGTCTCGCGCTTGACGTTGGGAATTACCTTCGCACGGACCTTCCGAGTCTCACGGTCAAACATGCCCATAACGACGGCCTTCTGCTTCAGCGTCCCATCGGCCTTGTGTTTCTCAATTCGCCACTGGTGCATATTGGAAGACTTGCCGCCGATAAAAGCCTCGTCAACCTCAACCGCCGTAGGACCGTGATCCCACTCATCCCGGCGCTTGTGAGCGATACCCGGCGCGGCATCCTCCCCCAGCGGGCCAGGAGTACCCATCTTCTCGCTGTTTGCGTCTTTCATGGCGTGGCGAAGCCGATGCGCCATGAACCATGCTGATTTCTGCGTGATGCCGAGAGCGCGGGCGATTTCATAGGAACTGATCCCGTTCCGGCAATTGCCAATGAGCCATGCCGCTGGAAGCCATTTATCGAGACCGATGGGAGAATCCTCGAATATCGTTCCAACCTTCAGAGAGAATTTCTGTCTGGAATGCTTGACGCGACAGAAATACAGCTTGGCCGTCGATAAATAGGTGACCTGATCGCTGCCGCAATGTGGGCACCGTACGATCTCATCCGCCCAGCGGATAGCGACCATGAACTTGCGGCAATTCTCGTGATCGGCGAAATACCTGATTGCCTCGATTAATGTCTTCGGAGTGTCCATCGCATCTTCAGAATAGGGAAATATCTCGATTCAGTCAAGTATATTATTACCCGAAAAAATGTGTTTTCACCTTTCTTTCGCCTGGGGTATATTGAACGGCAACACGGAGCAGGCGGACGGGCATTTGGGCTCGCCGAACATGCGATGAGGAAGCCGAGCGATGTACGATCCCGAGCAGTTTTCCAAGTTGAGATTTCAGGAAGCGGGCGAGCAGTATCTGGCAGCGCGTCAGGGAACGCTGAAGCCACGAACGCATTACGGTTACGAACACCACGTCAAGCATCTGTCGGTCTTCTTCGGCGAGATGCGATTGCACCAGATCCATGTGGGCCAGATGATGGCCTACCAGAACGCTCGCCGGGACAACCATGGCGGCGGATGGTTCACGCCCACAGCGGAGCGGCCGACACCATGGCCGCACAAAGCGAAGGGTTCGCTGATCAATCACGAGCTGAGCACGATGCAGTCGATCCTGAAGCGCGCCAACGAGTGGGAGAAGATCAGGCCGCACTATGAGCCATTGCCCACGCCTCCTCCCAGCAAGCCCAAGGTGCTGAGCGATACGGAGGAGATGAAGCTGTTCCAGATTGCCGCGCAAAACCAGGAGTGGGAACTGGCCTACTGGGTGGCGTCGATCACATGCAACACAGGCGCCAGCGGCACGGAGTTGCGCAACATCCAGTTGCACGACCTGCATCTTGGCGGGCGGATCCCGTTCTTCAGCATTAATCCGGAGACGGCGAAGCACCAGGTGCGCGGCCGCGATGTTGCCCTGAACCCCACGGCGCTGAAGCAGATTGAGCGCTGTCTGGAGCGGGCGCGTTCGCTGGGCAGCGTACACCCCGACCACTACCTCTTTCCCAAACGCATCCGCGGCAGCAACCGCTATGACGCGGCGACGCCGACTTCAGCGTCCTGGCTGCGCAGGCAGTGGGAGGCGTTGCGTGAGGCCGCAGGCATGCCGTGGCTGACTCCGCACTGCTTCCGCCACCAGCACATCACGCTGCGGATCGAAGCGGAGGAGTCGATCGAGCTGATTGCAAAGGACGTAGGCCACTCGGCCACGGCGATGACGCGGTACTACACGCACTCGAGACGCGAGAGGCAACAGGTCTCGGTGAACAAGATCGATCCCAGTGTGAGGTTTGGAAGGGCTTTAAGGCGAGGGGTTAGGGGTTAGGGTCTAGGGTTTAGGAGAGCGCAGGAAGTAGCGAGTAGGAAGCAGGAAAGGCGAGAGGATCAGGGTTCGTACGGCGGGAATGGGGTTGTGATTGTTTATCCTATCTGCATGTCGACGACTGCTCCTCTTCCAGACGCGCTCAGTGAGCATCGCCTCTCCGCCGCGAAGGCCAGCAAGGGAAGGAGTTCGAGTGTCATTCTCCATCGCGTGCTCGAAGTCGCATCGAAGTACAACCTGCAGGGATCCGTGTTGGATTATGGAGCGGGTCTCGGCTATCTGACTCGTTTGTTGGCGGCAACATCCCGCTTCAACACGGTCAGTGCAGCGGATATTTTGTCGCGCCCCGCCGATCTCCCGGAAGAAATTGCGTGGTTCTGTCTCGACCTGAACCAGGGAAGTCCCCTCGCCGATGCCAGCTTCGATGCGGTGATCTCCCCTGAAGTCATTGAGCATCTGGAGAACCCGCGGGAAGTGGCAAGGGAGTGGTATCGCATCCTGAAGCCGGGTGGACGTCTGATCCTGTCCACGCCGAATAACGAAAGCCTTCGCTCTCTCGTCGCATTGATCTTTCGCGGACACTACGCATCTTTCGGCGAACGCAGCTACCCGGCCCACATTACAGCGCTGCTTCGCAAAGATATTCAGAGAATTCTGCAGGAAGCGGGATTCAGCCAAATAGCATTTGAATTTACCGGCGCAGGGGTCGTGCCGGGGATAACCACTCTGAGCTGGCAGCGCGTATCCGGGGGTCTGCTGAAAGGGTGCCGATTCAGCGACAATGTCATCGCGACAGCGGTGAAGGGCTAGGAAGCAGGAAGTAGCGAGTAGGAAGTAGGGAAGAGCAGAGAAGAGAGAACAGAGATTAGAGAACAGATATCAGGGGTCAGAAACACCAGATCCCGGTGGGACGGCGGAAAGAAAGTTGACTGCAAGAGCAGGTTCGCGACTTTGTCATTGCTGAATCCCTGATCCTGATCCCTACTTCCTACTTCCTGTTCTAGAAGGAGAGTTGCGATGCGGTTACGTGGAGTTATTCTCGGTTTAGGTCTGATGCTTGCCGCTTGCTGCGGTCACAATGCGAGTGCCCAGGGGCATGATGTGCCGGTGCCTTCTTCGTGCACCCCGGCGGTGAATGCCAAGCTGCAGCAGATGATTCGCGACCATCCCAAGGGCTATACGGAAAACGTCATGCTGTGCGGCATCGCCACTAAGACCACCGTGAACAGCGGAGGCGCGCATGGCAGCCACCACATCATCAGCCTCAAGGCTGTCCTCCCGCAGGACGGTACGGTCAGCGTGCAGATCGCCATCAACGATTCGCTGGATGGCGCTGTCACAGCGAAGGCTGGAGCCTCCGTGTTTGCCTATGGCGAGGGCTACAACACAGGCGGCGCCTGGGTGGCGGGTGTGCATGATGTGCATTGCTCCACGCACCGGTCGGCGGATAACGGCTGGGTGGTGGTGAATGGGGTGAAGACGCCGAAGACCTGCCCGTCAAAGACAGGTACCAGGTTCTAGGTGCTAGGTTCTAGATTTGGTGTACGTTTGCGTACCTTTTTGCATGAACAACGAACAGGCGCGCGATCAAACGCCTAGAACCTAGAACCTAGAACCTAGAACCTAGAACCTAGAACCTAGAACCTAGAACCTAGAACCTAGAACCTACGCCTCCGGCGTCAACGGCAGGAAGACATCGAACAGCGTTCCCCGATATGGGCCTTCCGTGCGGGTGCGGAGGCGGATACGGCCGTGGTGCTTGGTGACGACTTCCGAGCTGATCCACAGGCCGATGCCTGAGCCCCGGGCTTCCTTGGTGGTGTAGAAGGCGTCGAAGACGTGTGGCACGGCGTTTGCCGCGATGCCCGGGCCGTTGTCGCTGAAGACGAAACGTACGCCGAGTACGTTGCGGCGCTCGTCACGGACAGGGAAGCAGCGTATCCACACCTTGCATGGCCAGGGCGCAGGCGCAGTAATTGTGGCGAGCGCGTCCAGCGCGTTCGAAATCATGTTGCTGAAGACCTGGCGGATCTCGCCGGGGTGCACCAGGATGTGCGCGTCGCACGCAAGCTTCGTAGCAAGCTCCACTCCCATGCCGCCGACATGTGCGCGGAACATGGCCAGCACGCCTTCCAGCATCTCGTTGGCGCTGGTGCTAACCGGCTGCTTGGACTCGCGGTGATACGCCAGAACCTGCTTGGTGATGCGGCTGATGCGAAGCAGTTCGTTGGAGGCCTGCTGAATATAGCCGTGTGCCTCGGGGTCCACCTGGGTGGACTGCGCGGCGAGATAGAGCAGGTTGGACATCGCTTCCAGCGGATTGTTGATCTCGTGCGCGATGATGTGTGCGAGCCGGCCGGTTGCCGCGAGGCGCTCGCTCAACTTCAGAGTTTCCTGCAGCTTCTTCTGGTCGGTGATGTCGGTGAGGATCAGCACCGATCCGCTGACGTTCTGCTGATCCGGCTGCACCACGTCATAGCGAACACGGAGCCAGCGGTTGTCGTAGGCGAGCTCGGTTGCGAGCCCTTCGAGCTGCTGTTGCCGGAAGTCATCAAAGCTGGAGTCGAACTTTGCTTCAAAGACCGCGGACAAGGCCACGCCTTCGAGCTCGGAAGGCGCGCTGGTCAGCATCTGCATGAAGCGGCCGTTGGCGCGGACGATGATGCCGTCGGCATCGGCCAGCGCGAGGCCGTCGCTGAGCGAGTCGAACGTGGTTTGCCATTGCAGCGCGGAGAGCCGCGACATGGCTTCGGCTTTGCGCAGGCGCAGCAGCGCGTTCACCGAGGCCAGCAGCACGGGCGGCTCGACAGGCTGCGTCAGGTAGGAGTCCGCTCCACCTTCCAGCGCCTGCACTCGGCTTTCATCGCTGATGAACGAAGCCGAAATTTGCAGCACGGGAATACTCACTGTGAGCGGGTTCGACTTCAGGCGGCGGCAGACGTCATAGCCCAGCATGTCAGGGAGATTGACGTCGGCAATGATCAGGTCAGGCGCAAACATGGCCTTGGCTAGACCTTCGCGGCCTGTCTCCGCTTCTTCCACTTCAAAGCCCGCGCGGGTCAGGATACGCCGAAAGACATAGCGAGTCGTTTCCGAGTCGTCGATGACCAGGATGCGTCCGCGTGAAGGCGTATCAGCCATGCTGCCGCTCGGCGTCCGGTTTGGTGTTGACGCCGGCATGGGCGGTCAATGTTTCGATAAGCTCGCGCACGCGGAGTGCGGAGTCGGGCAGCGTCAGCGCCTGCTTGGGAAACATCGCCACGTTGTGCTGCTTGAAGAATTCGCGCTCGGCTTCGTCGAGGATTTTCGTGGAGTGCAGCACGATGGGAATACTCGCAGTGTCGTGTGAAGCGCGCAGGTCGCGCAGAACTTCTGTGCCGTTGATGTCGGGCATGAAGAAGTCGAGGAAGATCAGGGCAGGCCGCAGGTCGCGCGCGGTGCGGATGCCTTCACGGCCGTCGCGGGCTTCATACACGTCGTATAAAGCGTCGGGAATGGTGCCGCGCAGCAGGTAGCGCGAAACCTCGTTGTCGTCGATCATCAGGATCTTTGGACGTGCGGTGACGGTAGTCAGCCGCACGATGTGCTCAATCATCTGCTCGGGCACGAAGGGCTTGGTGAGATAGGCGTCGGCGCCCAGGCCGTAGACCTTGCGTTCGTCGTCGGTGACGCTCATGACCAGCACGGGAATCGATCCGGGCTGCGCTTTGAGCTCACGCAGGAAGTCCCATGTGTTCTCCGCGCGCAGCAGCACATCGAGAATGATGGCGGCGGGCGTCATCTTGTCGAGGAAGTGCCGCGCCTGATCGATGGATGCGACGGAGTGTGCCTGGAAGCCGGCATTGGTGAGATATCGTGAATAGACGAACGCGGTTTCGGGGTTGTCTTCCACGATCAGGACGAACTTCTTCTCGGGTTCGAGCATGGGCAGCACCGGCTCGCTGAGCGGAGCATCGCCCGCGTACATAGGTGGAACGGCCAGCGAGAAGGTGGAACCGCTGCCGACCGTGCTCTTCACCTCGACGGAACCGCCCAGCAACTCGGCGAGCTTGCGTGAAAGCGGGAGGCCCAGGCCCGTGCCTTTCACACGCCGCTGCATGCTGCTTTCGATCTGCGCGAACTCTTCGAAGATGATGCGCTGGTCGCTTTCGGAAATGCCGATGCCGGTGTCGGTCACCGAGAACTCAATAAACGACCCGACGGCGCGCGCACTCACGCGCACTTCGCCGCGCTGCGTGAACTTGATGGCGTTGGAGATGAAGTTGCGCAGGATCTGCGAGACCTTCTGCTCGTCGGTGTACATGGGCGCAAGCTCTTCCGGTATCTCGAAGACCAGGTTCAGGGAGCTTTCCGCCAGCAGCGGCTTCAGCATGCCGCGTAGCGCTCCGAACAGGTCGGCCACTTCGAATGCTTTGGGCTTGACCTCCAGGCGGCCGGCTTCGACCTTGGCCAGGTCGAGCAGGTCGTCCACCATCTCCGCGAGCTCCTTAGCGGAGCGCTGAATGAAACGGATCTGCTGGTCCTGCTCGGAGGAAAGCTCGCCGTCCATGCGGTCCAGCAGCATGCGTGTCAGCGCGAGCATGGAGTTCAGCGGCGTGCGGAACTCATGCGACATGTTGGAAAGGAAGCTGCTCTTCAGCTCCGAGGCGCGGCGCAGGTAGTCGGCGCGTTCGTCGAGCTCGGCATACAGCGCAACGACACCGCGGTTAGTGTCCTGCAGCTCCGCGTTGATCTGAACCAGCTCTTCCTTACGTTCGCGCAGCTCGTTCAATGTGCGGAGCAGCTCGCGGTTCTGGGTCTGGAGCTCGTCGATCGGCGCGGCGGGATTCTGCCGTGCCACCTCCGCGGAAATCTTTTGCAGGCCATTCTTGTCCAGCGTTCCGGTCTGTCCGGGCAGACGTTTGCCGAAGTGGACGGAGGTGCCGATGCGCGTGGAGTCGATGCTGAACTCATCCATCAGGCGCTTCGTGCCGAGGATGCCCATACCCATCCCGGTGGTGGAGCGGTACGATCCGCCCATGACCTTGTCGAGATGCGGAATGCCGCCGCCCTGGTCGGTGACGGCGATGCGGAAGATGTGTTCTTCGGGGTCGACCTCGAAGGTGACAGCGCCGCCGCGTGCATAGCGAAAGGCGTTCCGCGCGATCTCCGAAACCGCGGTGGCGATGCGGATCTGGTCGTGATGGTCGAAGCCGAGCGCGGCGGCAACGGAGCGGGCGCGCTGACGTGCGCTGACCACATCGCGTTCGTTGGCCAGCATAAGGCTGTGAAGCTGGTGATTCATTTCGCGCTCAACCCTCCATGCGCGCGACCAGCACGGTGGCATCGTCGCGTCTGCGCGTAAAGTCTCGATACAGCAAACCGGCAATCAGAGCAGGATGTCTTCCTTGGATTCCAGTGTAGGCGGAGAGGCCGGTCTTCGAGCCTAGGCCGTCGGAAAACATTGTCAACACCGAGTGGTTTTCGACCGGATAGGTGTACGCCTGGGTCGTACGCGGCAGTACCGCGCCCAGGGTGCCGTTCTGCGAAACCAGGCTGCGGTTGACGTGCCCCGTGGTCAGCGTCGCACTGATGTTGCCCACTCCGGCGTAGCTCAGGATTTTGCGGTCGTGGTCCACAACGGCGACCGACATCGCGGCGCCACGCGTTTTCTTGAGGGCGTCGTGGCTGCGTTGGATGATCTCCGGGAGCTGCTCGAAAGCATTGGCGCGTACGACCGCGAGCGCTTCTTCCGCGGCTTCCGCGGCGCCCGAGCCGTGACCCAGGCCATCGACAACCATATAGAGAGTGCGTGAGGCTCCGGGCAGCACCAGGAAGCCATCGCCGCAGACCCGCTCGCCTTTGACCGGTACGCTGACCACGCCCAGCGCGGCGTTGGCTGAGACTGCGCCGTTGGTGAAGCGGATCCAGTATGCGGTGCCTTTGCCTGGGGTGGAGTAGAGAGAAGAGCCGTCGGAAAGGCGTTCGATGGCGCCGAGACCCTGTCCGGCGGTGCCGCCGGTGGAGTAGCCGTCTTCCATGGCGCGGGGGATGTCGCGGATGCCGGGGCCGCTGTCGAGCGCGATCATGTCGAGCCAGGTTGAGGCGCCCTCGCTAAACGCGCAGAGAAGAAGTTCGCCTGACTGCGCATGCTGAATGATGTTGTTCGCGGCTTCGGTCGCGGCAATGCCAATATCGTTGCGCCGTCCTTCGTCGAAACCCAGCGAGTCGGCGGCCTGGATCGCCGTGCGCCGTGCTTCGCCTACGGAGCTGCGATCGGTAAGGGAAATGGACCTGTGAATTTGACGCAAGTGCCCCATTTATTTCCAGCGCAGGATGGAAACCACTGTTCCCCGTCCCGGCTCGCTTTGAATATCGAATTCGTTGACCAGCCGCTTGCTCCCGCTCAGGCCGAGGCCCATGCCGCTGCCCGTGGTGTAGCCGTCGCGAAGCGCCAGTTCGATGTTGGCGATTCCCGGGCCTTCATCGCGGAAGGTCAGCTTGATGCCTTTGCGGGGGCCGTTTTCCACCATCTCCGCGGTCATGGAACCGCCGCCGCCGTGTTCCAGCGTGTTGCGCGCCAGTTCGCTGGTTGCCGTGACGAACTTGGTCTGGTCCACCAGGCTGAACTTCAGCTCGGATGCCCACGAGCGCGCGGTTTGGCGGACACGGACTACGTCGTTGGAACTTGCGATGGGGAAGGTTTCACTCTTCAGAGCCATCAGCTTCGTCCGACTCCGTGTTCTGGCCCATGTATTCCCGGAGGAGCTCCATACCGCGCTCGACATTCAGTGCCGTCTTGATGCCGGGGAGCGACATCCCCAGTTCCACAAGAGTGATTGCGACGGCGGGCTGCATGCCTGTAAGCACGGTTTGCGCATCCAGCACGCGCGACATGGCCGCGATGTTGGCGAGCATGCGCCCAATGAATGAATCGACGATCTCCAGTGAAGAGATATCGATCAGGACGCCGCGCGATGCATACTTCGCAATCTGCGCGGTCAGGTCTTCCTGCAACGACATGGCGAGCTCGTCGTGCATGTCCACCTGGATGGTGACCAGCAGGCAGTCTCCGACCTTGAGGATAGGAATGCGGTCCATGCGTTAGGCTTCCTTGACCTTGGCGTTCGAGGTGGCTGCAGCCTTCACCGTGGTGACGGTCTTGCCCATGCGCTGCAGAGCGAGCGCGAAGGCGTCGGACAGCTTGGCCTTGGTCTGGATGTCGGTCAGGTCGATGCCCAGGTGCACAATGGTCTGCGCGATCGCCGGGCGAATGCCGCTGAGATAGCAGTCGGCGCCCATCAGGCGAGCCGCGGTGATGGTCTTGATCAGGTGCTGGGCGACCAGCGTATCGACTGTGGGTACGCCCGTGATGTCGATAATGGCCACCTGGCTGTTTGTTTCCACGATGGCAGACAGCAGCGACTCCATCACCACCTGGGTGCGCGCGCTGTCCAGCGTGCCGATCAGCGGCAGTGCCAGAACGCCTTCCCACAGCTTGACCACGGGCGTGGAAAGCTCCAGCATCTCTTCCTGCTGGCGAGAGATGGTCTGTTCGCGCAAGCCGATGGCGCTGTCCACGGTCAGCAGGGAGAGCTTGTCGATCAGGTTGCCGGAAACCCAGATTTCCGAGATCAGGCTGGTGGGATCACCCTTCAGGCTGTCACGCAGCGCATTGAAGACAGGCTGCTTCATGGACAGCACGAACATCGCGGTTTCCGCCGGGCTGAACCCGCGCTCCATGCGGCCTCTGGCGACTTCCTTGAGGAACGACCGGGTGGCGGAGAAGGCTTCCGACTGGACGTCGGAGCTGTCTTGCGACGCATCGGCGAACAGGCGAAGGAGTTCCGTGGCCTGGGTTTTCAGGTCAGTGTCATTCATCAGGTCGTTGCGGCGCGTGCCGGTTGCCATCTCGCTGAGCCATCCGGAAAGGATGGCAGCTTCATTGCTGCGGAGAATCTCTTGAAATGCACTCATTTAGGGCGTTTGCCTTTTCCAGGGGCGTGCAGGTTCCCTAATTCCTGTCGTGGACTCCGAAATCGATTTCCCCATGAAAGGGAGCCGGTTGCCGAGAATACGACGCATCGCAGAGTGTATCAGCAGCGCCGGCGTGGTGTATGTCGTACAGCGAGCGGAGGGGGAGCGTTCTCTTGGATTTCTGTTCGTGGTTTGTTTGAGTGCACCTCCAATCGTGGCTGCGAGGCACCTCTTGTTTTGCTTAAGGTCACGGGTTTACCCGTGACGTTCCGGATGGTTTTGTATTCGGCTTCAGCCGCTGAGGTCCCCTTCCTCACCTCATCAGGAGGCTCGAGGTGTAACGAGAGGTGTGGCGCGTAGAAACGGTGACCTCCGGGCCTAAAGCCCGCTTCTTCGATGTCTTGTACGTCACGAGTAAACCCGTGACCTTAAGCAAAACGGTCTGTGCACCGTATTGGCCGCTATCTCTGTTTCGAACCGTTCGCTGCGGGTTACCCACTTCCTTCAAGATTCTCTGAAAAATCAGGCTTATTACCTCCAAACGGATGGTACCTTGAGCCTTTCAAGGGGTGCATCCATGAGCAAGCTGCAGCTTCGCATCTTTGACGGAACCCGCCGGCTTTTCGCCAAACCCGCACAATTTCTCGTCACCATCACCGACGGCAACAAGGTTCAGCGGGTTCGCGACTACTTCACCGCGAACGACATCACGTTCGAGCTGCCCTTCTTCGACAATCTGTGCGACAACTATACGGTGCTGGTGTGGACCAAGGGATTCAAGCAGGCCGGCTACTTTCCGGTCGCGCTGTCCGATGCCTTTAGCAAAACGGTCGACATCATGTTGGTCGCGGACGACCCGGGAGTCAACTTCGGCTCCGCTGCGTGGAACGCCGTGAAAGTGCGTTACCCCTTCCTCGCCGGCGATGTGGATGATGCGGCCGGCGCAGCCCGCTACGGCAATTTCATGGATCGCGCGGAGATGCCGCTGGCCTGCATGCTGAACATCTGCGAGGCGATGGACGAGATCCCTCTGGCACAGGGAACGCCGTTGGACTACATCAAGCAGATTTGCTGGGATGCTCCCTACGCTCCGGCGCAGGACAGATTCTTCGCCTGGAGCGACCTGAAACTCATGGATCAGATCCAGTCAGCCCGCGGATTTGCGGAAGAGCTCAATCCTGGCTTGCTTCACCCCGGCGCGACGAAAAGCTGGAAGCAGACTGAGTTTGGCGAAGCTAATGTGCAGTTCACCTTCCACGGAGGCGAAACGAAGACAGTGGGTGGCGTGGACTGTGTGATGGTCGAGCTCGATATCGACTACTACCAGGACTTTGGAGCGCACATTCTTCTTGAGGTCCTGGTGAATCAGTTGACGCATTCCCTGACCGATCCACGCGAAGTCTATGTGCTGCGCTGGATTGCGGGGCAGACTGCGGGGATTCCCGAGTTCGATCCGATGTATGTGTTGACGGCGTAAGGACTCTCGCCTGATGTGGGTAGGAACCTTGGCAAGCGCATGAATCATGCGTGTGGCACGCCTTTCAACGGCCAGAACGTGTGCACGATGAATCCTGAGGCAAGAACCGGAAGGGCCCAGTTTCAACTGGGCCAAAAGCACGTCCTCTGATACGGTTCTACCGATCTGCGGCAGCGAGGAAATGGCCTTTTGGCGGCCTCTTTACGGCGTGGTTGAAACCAGGCTCGTCCGGCTCTTGCCCTACGGATACTTGTTGCACGTTTCCGGCGCGAGACAAATTTCGTGTTCCAAGGTATCGGACTCGCGACTTTTTGATGCAAATCGGTGAAGAGATCGGCTCGGACATTTCTATTTCATCTCTTCACGATACTGCGTCATCCAATCGATGATGAAGGGCCGTGCTGTGCTCCGGTTATCGCTCATGAATGAAGGGAACCCAACATGATTGCACCCACTGATCTAAGCCAAGTCGATCTCTTCTCAGGGCTGTCGCCCGAAGACCTTGCCCATTTCGCCAGGAAGGCGGCGGATGTACGTCTGCGTCCCGACGACTGGCTGGTGCGTGAAGGTGAGCGCTCCGGGTTCTACGTGGTGCTGAAGGGCAATCTCCGCTTCGTGAAGGACATTCATGGCAAAGACTACGAAGTCCATGTCAACGGTCCCGGCGACTTTTTTGGCGAGATGCCTAATATTCTGGGTGTTCTTTCCGGGGTTTCGGCGCAGGCCAAAACCAAATGCCGGTTGGCCCGCTTTGAGCTGCAGCAGTTGCAGGAACTGATCGATGAATCCAGGTCCAGCAGCCAGCCCATCTTGAGCAAGATGCTGCAGCGCGTGCAGATGGCCCAGGCTTATGTGCAGTCGACGCCCGCCGCGCGTGCCGTGATCATCGGCCGCGCCAATGTGAATACCAAGATGGCGGTCAAGATTCGCATGTTCCTTGCCGGGAACCGCATCCCGTATCGATGGAAGAAGCCGGTTGGTGACACAGCCGGTAAAAACTCCGACCTGATGGTTGTGGTGGACGGCGTGCAACACCTGACCAATCCCACCGTGCGCGAGCTCGCGGAAGCGTTTGGCTTTCAGATTCATCCCCGGCGCGCCAGCTACGATCTGATCGTTGTAGGCGCCGGCCCCGCGGGCATGGCAGCTGCTGTATACGCCGCATCCGAAGGCCTGACCGTGCTGGTGGCTGAGCGCTGGCACGCCGGCGGACAGGCGGGAACGTCGTCGCGCATCTCCAACTATCTAGGCTTTCCCGGCGGCATTTCCGGCGATGACCTGACCGCCCGCGCGCTGAAGCAGGCGTCCTGGTTCGGCGCCGAGATCACCATGACCCGAACGGCGGAGACCGTCACACGCGAAGGCCCGGGCTATTGCGTTTCACTCGATGGCGGTGAGCGGGTTCTCGCCCGCTCCGTGTTGCTGGCCACTGGCGTGGAGTGGAGGCGACTGGAGATGGAGGGCCTGCATGAATATCTGGGCCGCGGCGTCTTGTATGGCGCGGCCCGAACGGAAGCCACAGGAGTGACCGGAAGAAAGGTCTTCATCGTAGGCGGCGGCAACTCCGCCGGCCAGGCCGCGATGTTCTTCGCCGACTACGCGGACGAGGTTCGTCTGCTGGTGCGCGGCGAAGGGCTGGCCAGCTCGATGTCTCACTATCTGATCGATCAGCTGGCGTCCAAACGCAATATCGCGGTGGAACCGTTTACGCAGGTGACGAGTGTGGGCGGCGAAAACGGTCTGGAACATATTGTGACGACCACCCATGAGCCCGGCAAAGAGCCGCAGGTACACACTCGTCCCGCGGACGCGCTCTACATCATGATCGGCGCCAAGGCCAACACCGCATGGCTGCCGGCTGAGATCAAGCGCGATGCCAAGGGCTTCGTCTGCACCGGCCGCGACGTTCCCGCAACGACCGGTGGACGCACGCCGTTCCCGTTGGAGACAAGCCTTGACGGCGTCTTCTGTGCCGGCGACGTCAGGTATGGTTCGATCAAACGCGTGGCCAGCGGGGTAGGTGAGGGAAGTATGGCTGTCTCGTTCATCCATCAGTACCTGGCGTTGGTGGAGGCGGAGCAGGAAGTAGCGAGTAGGAAGTAGCGAGTAGGACAAGCGAGGAGCAAGGAGCAGGAAGTGGAGGAGGAAGGCTGGCAAAGGCATTTGTCGTTGTTTTTGCTTTTCTGTTTGTCATCCCCGTAGGGGATCTGCTGTTTGCCTATACCATCATCACCCCGTCATCTCGACCGAAGTCGCATAGCGACGTAGCGGAGAGACCTGCTGTTACGGCTTTTCCACCACAACTCTCATCTCGACCGAAGCGACGCAACCGCGTAGTGGAGAGATTTGTTTTCGCTCCTGCCTATGCAGCGGGCTGGTCACGAAAAGGATTTTCACCGCAGTAACTCTTTGGTGTGGAGACAGACATCTGAATTTGCTCGACCATGGTGTCGGGATCGTTCGGCGTCTGGGCATGTTTCTGTAGGACGCATGGGCAGGGTCGGAAGCAGGTCTCTCCACTACGCTGGCGGCTTCCCTCATACTTCGCCGTCTCGACATTGGTGAGGGCCGTTTTCGTTGGCGGAAAACGGCTTGAGCTCTCTCTCACCCTGCACCATGAGCGAAACCGCCAAACGCTCCGATCGAGGTGACAGTGTGGTGGGGGGCGAGCAAACAGCAGGTCCCCTACGGGGATGACAAAAAGAAAGGCAACGGCAACTGCACGAGGTGAGATTCTGTACGGCAGACCCTCCATGAAACGCAATGGCTGGCTTCGGGTTTGTCTCACTGCGGCGTGTCTGCTCGCGAGCCTCTGTGCGTCCGGCCAAACGGCGCACTCCAAACCTGCGCAAGCAGAGGACTCTGAAAGCGCTGCATCCGGCCACTGGAAGTTGCTCGCGCCGCCTGTGCCTCCGCCGTTTGAAGGAATGACCCATACATCCTGGACGCGCCGGGATGGCGCCCCGGGAAGCATCTCGTCTCTGGCGCAGACCAAGGATGGCTATCTCTGGATCGGTTCCGCTCTGGGGCTGTACCGCTTTGACGGCCTCCGTTTCTCGCCTTATCTGTTCGAATCTGCGAATCCATCCCTACAGTCGCCCGACGTGTCTTCGCTTGCGGCTGACCCCGAAGGCGGCTTGTGGGTCGCCACTCGCAACTCTGAAGTGGTGCACCTCAAACCTGATGGCAATACCGTTTTCTATGGACGCAAGGATGGCCTGACACCCAACACCATCGACAGGATCATCGCCCTGCCCGACGGTTCCGCCTGGGTGGCTGGTGGAAGCAAGCTGTATCGCTTGGAAGGCGAACGGTGGGTGGATTTCGGCGCGGAACATGGGCTGGGTAGCGGAGGCGTCTTCTCCGTCTTCTTTGACCGCGAAGGAGGCATCTGGATAGGCCGTGACAAACGGCTCAGCATGCTGAAGCGCGGGGAAGCGAAGTTCAGGGATGTTCCCGTCGCCGTCCATTACGTCAGCGCCATGGAGCAGAGCCGCACGGGAGAAATCTGGGTCAGTGATGCGTGGCGCTCCGTGCGTCCGCTCTCTGACACCTCGCCTGACGGTGTGCTGCATATCAAGGGCAAAGCGGAGATGCTGCTGGATAGCGACGACAGCCTGTGGGTTGCGCAGGACGATGAAGGCTTGTCACGCATTGGGCATGTTTCCGATGCG
>DASYEV010000172.1:0-21564 GCA_036498835.1 Acidobacteriaceae bacterium
ACATTCAGGCGATGGCCTGGGTTTCGCACCCACCGGTGAGACCGTCACCATACATGGCATGTCCATCGCGGAGTATCGAGACGGTAAGTTGGTACAGGGCTGGAATGCGCTTGACCTCACATCGCATGTTGCCCGGCTCGCCGCTGTGAGCCACAGCAAATCCTGAGATCAGCAACGTGATCGCCCGGTGCCCGCGGGTGCCGCGACTCTGCGTGTCTAAGAACCTGTTTAAAAACGGTGGCGAGGAACCCAATCTCCACAAATCTGTCATCTCGACCGGAGCGTGTGGCGGTTTCTCTCAGGGCGCTAGGCGAAATGTGGGTGCCCAAGCCGTTTTCCTCCAAAGAAAACGGTCTTCACGGAACTCGAAAAGGCGAAGTATGAGAGGAACCGTCAGCGCAGTGGAGTTTTTTGCTCAAGATGCATATCGAAGAGAGGGTGCTGAAGCCGTTTTCTCTCAACGAAAACGGCATCGACGAGTTTCCTCAAAAGATACATATGAGCAAAGCGCCTTCGGTCGAGATGACAGAGTCTGGGTTATTGAAGCAAAAAACCTTTGCCGGTTCGGACACCATCCATCAATGGAGTTCTTAAACAGGTTCTTAGAGGCAGCCCTTTCAAGGTCTCGAACTTCATCCGATGGAGGCTTGGAGGTGTTTGCGGCACCCGATCGTTTTGCTTAAGGTCACGGGTTCACCCGTGACGTTCAAAGTCAAAACGACGCGGGCTTCAGCCCCGGAGGAAACCGTTCCAAGGCAGCCACAGCACCTCACTGCGACTCCAGCGTCTTCTCAAGCTTGATACGGGTACCTCAGCGGCTAAAGCCGCGATCCTGCCGCAACCTACGACACGGGTGAACCCGTGTCCTTAAGCAAAACAAGTACCTCGTGCGACGTTCTCAAGTAGCGTTTTTCACTACGAGGCAGACACCTTGAAAGGCCTGCGTCTTAGAGGTTGAACAGTTCCCGCAGCCGCTTGGTCTGCGACCGGCTGACCGGAATCTCGGTGCTCTTGCGGTCGTCCATGCGGAGCTGGTAGCTCGACTTGAACCACGGCACCACTTCGCGGATGTGCTGGATGTTGACCAGGTGGGAGCGGTGCGCGCGCCAGAACGTTTCCGGGTCGAGCTGCTCCATCAGGTCCTCCAGCGTGCGGCAGTTGGAGTCGCCTTCGACGGCTCGGGTCACCACTGAAATCCTGCCTTCTTCGATAGAAGCGAAACACACGTCCTTGCTGTCGACCAGCAGCAGGCGGTTCCCTGTGCGCACCACGACCTTGCCGGTACGCGGCACCGCCGGCGCTGTCCCGACGACGGAGTCGAGCGCAGCCGCTCGCTCCTCCACCATCTTCAACAGGGCATCGAGTTTCGCCTGAGCCCCGGCGACCATCCCCGCCAGCGCACCGCGGCTGGGCATGTCATCGGCGGCTGCCGTGGCGGTTTCGCCGCCGTTCCCAACTGCCACCCGCGCCCGTACTTTCTCCAGTGTTTTGATCAGCCGCCTGTTGTCGAAGGGTTTCAGCAGGTAGTCGACTGCGTTCACTTCAAATGCCTTGACCGCGTACTGGTCGAACGCGGTAGCGAACACCACTTGCGGCAGGCGGAATTTGCGATCCAGCGCCAGAACTTTTTTGAGTACCGCGAAGCCATCCAGGCCGGGCATGCGGACGTCGAGAAAGATCACATCGGGCTTGTGAGTTCGGATCAGGTCGACCGCGTCGATGCCGTTGGTGCCTTGCGCCAGCACGGACACATCGCCAGCGCCCTCCAGCAGATACTGCAGTTCCTGGCGGGCCAGCGGTTCGTCGTCGATGATCAGGGCTGTAAGCGGCGCAGCCATAGGCTGTCCCTCATCATACGCGCTTACAACATCCGGTCCTCGTCAGCAAGGTAGGTAGGTCAAGAGACAGATGGATTCGCTTTTGCCGCCTGAATTCGCCTTTGCCTTTCGAGGAGTAGAAGCAAGCTTTAGCTTGCTGTCCAGCGGACCACCCAAGACACGGCTTTAGCCGTGGGCTCTTGACTCCTCAAAAGCGATCAGCGAATCGCCAAACAAATGGCCCTCTCTACGAGGGCCAGGATTGCAAAACGTTATCTGGTGCTTAGAGAATCTTTAGTCGCTGTACACGCGCAGCCGGGCGGGCGCGTGATCGTCAGCGAGGTCGTGGCCGCACTGTGTGCAGTACACATCGGTGATCTTGACCGAACGGTGGCAAACGCCGCATACCGGCGCCACCTGGAACTGGCACTGCGGGCAGAAGTGGTAGCTCGTCGCGATCGACGTGGAGCAGTTGGGGCAGCGGGTCATGATCGGCTGCCGCAGCAGGAAGTAGACCACTGCGCCAATACCGCCGGGCAGCACGATGCACACCAGCATCCAGAGGCCCGCGGACATACCGCGCCGCTTCACATCGCGGCTGACATAACCGAGCAGCAGCGCGTAGCTCGCCCACAGCGTGCCCCACGCATAGCCCATCATCAGGCGCATGGGCAGCAGTTCGTGCTTGTGATGCGGCATCACGCCGTGGAACACGTACTGCATGCCCACGAAGAGCACGATAGCCAGCGCCATCGACCAGCGAGGGATCATCCGCAGCTCGTCGTCGCTGTTGACTTCGTTCTGCCTTCCACGCAGCCACTGTGTCATTACGAGACCTCACCGTTGGCGCGATTGCGGCTCATACGGAACCACACCATGCCCAGCATCAACGCGGTCACCGGTACCGACCACAGCAGCAGAAGCATCATCTGGTCGCTGGCATCGGGGACGCCGTTTGGCGTGAGATCGTAGCCGTCCAGCAGGCTCCACACGGCATAGCTGATCAGCAGCAGAAAGACCGAACAAATGCTGAGGGGAACCCACAGGCTGCGCGAGCGCTGTTTCTGTTCCTGCATCACCAGCGCCTGGGCTCGCACAATGCGGTGGGTGCGGTTGACGATCTCGGCGCGCGCGCCAGTCGAAAGAGCTGGGTTGGGCATGGAGCGTGTTTCTTCTTCAAACGGAATCAAGCACGCACCTCGCTTCCCCGCGCTGCGCCGCCACTGCGATCGGAGCGCAATTTAACCAACTGGGGTTTCAATGCAGCCAAACCGCGGTACAACCGCGACTTGACCGTCGAAAGCGGCGCGGCGGTTACAGTGGCAATTTCTTCAAGCGAAAGTTCTTCGTGGAAGCGCAGGGTCAGCACTTCGCGATAGCTGGGCTCGAGCGACAGCATCACCGTGGAAAGCTCGGCTGCATCTTCGCGGCTTTGGAACTGCTCCAGCGGTGAAGGGCCGTCTTCGGCAATCTCAAACGGCCGTTCGTCTTCACCGGCCTCGCGCATTTCATCCAGGCTGGCCATGGTGCGCTTGCGCGAAAGATCGATGACCAGGTTGCGCGCGATCGTGAAAATCCAGGTATCGAAGCGGGCTTTACCGTTGTATTGCGAGCCGCGGCGAAGGACGCGAATCCATACTTCCTGGAAGAGATCTTCGGCTACCTCGCGGCGGCTGGTCAGGAACATCAGGTAGCGCATCAACCGGTGCTGGTAGGTCTCGATCAACCGGTCAAGCAGCTCCGGATCCTGCCGTTTCAGGCCACGCGCGATCTCCGCGTTTTCACGCTCAATCTGCTGGACGGCTTCTGCGGAAAGGACCATGGAGGCACGCACGTTTGTGTTGACGCGAATCTGGAACGAAAAGTCTCGCTGCCCGACTCTATTTTGAGGGCTAGGGTAAATCGGATTTGCGCTTTTTGTACACAATTATTGTAAAGCCTCGTGGTACGCCCTGTCCGACCGGTTTTGCTCGTACTTCGCGTTCACGACATCCTGAAAATGCCGGTTTCATTAGGGAAGAACAGCGTGCGGATTCTCTGTTCTGGAAACTTCCCGATCGGAGCCGCCTGAGCTATCTTCGGCCGGCGATACACTTGAGGGATGGACGTTTTGTACGGTCTCCACCCCGTGGAGGAGGCCATCCGAGCCGGCGCCCGGGCTGTAGACCATGTGAGCGTCGCCCGCGAACGCGAAATCCGCCGCGACCCTCGCCTGGAAGCCGTGCTGGAGCTCTGCCGCTCCGCCGGAATCCGTGTCACCACCGAGCCCCGCGATCAGCTTACCCGCCACGCCCGCACCGACACCCACCAGGGCATCGTCGCGTTCCTGCGCGAGCGCAAGTTCTTGGCTCTGGAAGACCTGATCCAGGCGCCGGCCGGTCCTTCCGGATTTCGCTTCTTTCTGGCTTTGGACGGCGTGGAAGATCCCCACAATCTGGGGGCGCTGCTCCGCTCCGGCGACGGCTCAGGCATCGACGGTGTGATCCTGCCGGAGCGCCGTTCCGCGCCGTTGACCGCTACGGTCGCGAAAAGCTCAGCGGGAGCCTCGGAACATATCCGCATCGCCCGTGTGACCAACATCACCCGCGCGCTCGAAACCATGAAGAAGCACAACATCTGGATCGTCGGCCTGGATGAGCGCGGCACGCCCGATTACACCGAGTTCGACTTCCGCCAGGATTGCTGCCTGGTGCTGGGCAGTGAAGGCGCGGGCCTCCACGACCTGGTGAAGCGCACCTGCGATCACCTGCTGCGCATTCCCATGGCCGGCAGCGTATCTTCCCTGAATGTGTCGGTAGCCGGCGCCGTGGTCATGTATGAAGCCATGCGCCAGCGCCGGGGCGGAAGTGAGGTTCGCGCGGCTGCCGCGTCCAAACCAGAGAAGCCGCGCAAGGGCCTGGGTTCCTGAAATTGTCCCGAATCCGGTTTGTGAATGGGTTTCTGAGCACGTTTCTGCTCCGTGCCTCCTGAAAGGATTTTGTTGAACCGTCCGCATCCTCGCTTTTCCGTTCTTGCCTGCTGCCTGCTGGCCTGCTTTTGCGTTCGCGCCAACGCCCAGACACCCACTCCTGTTGCGCCTCCGCCCGTGACCCAGCAGCCGGCCTCGCAGACACCGTCTGCACAAACGCCGTCTGCGCAGACTCCCGCGCCCGCGCAACAAGGCGCTTCGGATTCCCAGAATCCCCAAGCCCCCCAGGATCCCCCAATACCCAAAGGCACGGTGCTTTTCCAAAGTCACGGTGAGCCACCCGACGCTTCCGCTGAGACCGCGCCGCAGGCCGCCACCCCGCCTTTGCCCGAGAAGCTCAGCGGACCGGAACTCACGGAAGGCCAGCGCACCGCGATTACCGTCACCGGCTACGACCTTGACGCTCGCATCGCGCCTGACAGCTCCCGCTTCGCCGGCCGCGCGCGAGTCACGCTGCGGAACGATGGCACGGAGCCTCTTCAGCGCATCGCCTTGCAGGTGTCTTCCACCTTGCGTTGGGAAAGCGTTGCGCTTGCCGGCCCCGGGGGCAGCACGAAGCTTGCGTTCGATCAGCATGTGCTGGATACCGACGCGGACCATACGGGACGCGCGCGTGAAGAGATCGCCGTACTTACAGAGCCGCTAGCGCCCGGCGGGATTCTCACGCTGGACACGTTTTACTCAGGAACGCTGACGCCCAGCACCAGCCGGTTGGAACGCATCGGAGCTACGCCGGAGCAGGCCGCGATTGAAGATTGGGATGGCATCACGGCTCGCAGCATAGCGCTGCGTGGTTTTGGCAACGTGCTGTGGTATCCCGTGGCCGCGCGCCAGCTTTTTCTGGGGGAAGGCGCAGAGTTGTTTCAAGCCATCGGGAGTGCGAAGCTGCGCAACGAAGGCACAACGTTTCGCCTGCATGTCGGCGTGGAATACAACGGCAATCCTCCGGCCGCTGCGTACTTCTGCGGGCGCCGGCAACCGTTCACAGCGGTAAGCGACAATCCCGAAATGCCGATCGCCGGAGGTGCGGGTTTCGCGAGTGCTGACTTCATCGCACAAACGGTGGGCTTCCGTATTCCCAGCCTGTTTGTATTCCCGCTACCGGAAACGATGATCTCCCCAGGGGCGGTCACTTCAGGACCGGGGCCTGACACCGGATCGTCTTCCTCGTCGTCCTCTTCCTCATCGTCCTCGTCGACAGCCGAGCCTGCAGTGGCCACCTCCGCTCACGGCGCTCCGCTGCTGGCGGTTGAGAGTGAAGATGAAGGCGCGCTTCCCGCTTTGACCGCCAATACGCAGCGTGTTGCTCCGCTGCTTGCGGAATGGCTTGGAGAGCGGCCTCTCTCCGCGCTCACGATCCTGGATCATCCGGGCCAGCCGTTTGAAGATGGCCCGTTGCTGGTCGCGCCGCTTGCCTCATTGGCTGTATCCACGGCGGAGCCCGCTATCGCCCACAGCCTGACCCATGCCTGGATTCAGACCGGCGACGCGTGGATGGACGAAGGCCTCGCGCAGTTCTTCGCGCTGCTTGCCGTGGCGCGGGAAGAAGGCCGCGACGCCTCGACCCAGCAACTCCAAAACCTGATGCAGCCGGTTGGGATTGCCGAACCGGTGATCGAGCAGGGCAAGCCCGCACCTGTGGGGCAGCCCCTGATCGCGGCATCCTCGGAAATTTTCTTCCGGCGTAAAGCTGCGGCCGTGTGGTGGATGCTGCGGACTATCGCCGGCGACAAGCCGTTGCAACTCGCGCTGCAGTCATGGCGTCTGCGTGAACCGTCGCATGCGACGGCGGAAGAAAATGCGCTGGCCTTTGAAGCCCTGCTGGAGAAGACAAGCGGCAAAGACCTGCACTGGTTCTTTGACGATTGGGTGCTTCACGACCGTGGTCTGCCTGATCTCAGCATCGTCGACGTCACGCCACGCGAGTTGCCGGCGGTCCAGGGGCATGACAACGGATGGCTGGTTGCGGTCACGGTACACAATGAGGGCGCCGCCGCCGCGGAGGTGCCTGTCACTGTGCACTCAGGCGCCTTGATCGCAAGTTCACCCTTGCGGGTACCGGGTTTCGGCAATGCAACGGCACGCATTGTGGTGGAGGCGGTACCGACCGAGGTTTCCGTCAACGACGGCGCCACACCCGAAGTAACGGCATGGCTTCACACACGCACGCTTGTCGCGCAACCGGCGAAGTAGCGTAGAAGACTCCGCCTCTAGAGTGTTTTCGATTATGTCGTATCCTCGTTGGCTTAAGAGAATGCCGTTTTCATGGGGGAAAACGGCGTGAGCATTCTCATTTCTGTGAACACCCTAATCGAAACCACTCTAGCCGAACCTGGCCCACACCGTGGGTGCCCCATTCATGAGCAGTCTTATCGCTCATGAGTGGGCTTGGCCGCGCGGACCCGCCAGTGTTCTTGCCGTCGAAGGAGACAAATCTAAGGCTACTTGTATTGAGCAACCACCGTCAGCCGCTGTTGGCCCACTCATCGCGATGAAGCTGCGATGAATGGGGCCACCCACTGCAGTGGCTTGTCTGCACTGACAAGGCGAATGTGGAATGTGAGATTTGTTCTAACGGGTCTCTCTACCGTCTGCGTCCAAGGTGGGGGTGAGGCTTCAGCGGTTCCGGGAGCACCAGCGGCTCACAGGTTTGTGCGGCCGCCCACAATCGCGCGCACGTTAACGCGAGGCTGTGTGTTGTTTCTGCGTGCTCTTCTTTGGGGAAGGCGGTATCCAGGCCCTCGGCGAAGAACGGAAATGTTCCGGCAAGCGAGCGTACTTGTGCGGATGTACCCGTTCCGGTGAGCTGTAAGCCGTAGCCGTTTGCATCCGCCTGGCCTACCAACGTGAGCGTCGATGCAGGGGCGGGATGCAGCACAACTGGCTCCAGCTTTACGAGCGGCAGAAACGCATGTCCGGCCACCACTGCGGGCGAGGTATCCACATCAAAGTTCATCACGGTGCTGGTTTCGACAGGAGAGCCGGGCTTATGCGGAGTCTTGTCTCCATCTTCCGGCAGCGGCGGTAACGTGGCGCTCAATTTGCCTTGCCAGCTTTTAGCCACAGGTTTCCAGTCGAGTTCGCCATGTAGCGTGCCGTGCGGCTCCGAGTCCGCAGGAATACGCGGTGAAAGCAGCCGCCCCCAATCGAGCGCCCATGTCAGCGGTAAGGCCTCGACGGTGGCCCTGGCCTGTGCGGCTCGAGGATTCTGCAGATCGACGTTCTTCGCCGTCAGCGTGAGCGGTGTGGTGTTGTCTACAGGCACGGAGCATTTCGCATCGTCCAAAGTCGCCTGGATCACGTTGGAATTGGCTGCACAGTCGAGTGTAACGTCGAGCGTTTTGGCGGGTACAAAATCCGCGCGGCGCAGGTCATTGAACTGCGTATGCGTGGTCACGGCCGCATGATTCAGCGGCCCCAGCAGCGCGAGCTCGAGGAACAATGACCCGCGCCAGCCCGCATCGTTGCCCGTCAGCAAACGGCTGGCTTCGCCGAGGGGCGAACCACGCCAGCTCAGGTGCACATCCACCGGCACTTCATCCACGGTAGGGGCGGTCTTCAAGGAACCTTCTACGCGCAGCACGCCGGTGTCCTGCACGTTGCTGTCGGTACGCGTGGGCTTGCCCTGCAGGCGGACGCGCCACTGCTGCGGCGAAGGCAGCCAGAGAGCGAAATCGGCGTCGGTCAGCGAGTACGGCATCTTCTCATCGCCGAGCTTGATGTTCACGCGCGCGCCCGTGGCTTCAATGTACGGAAAGCGGGGAGCGCTGCCGGCGGTTGTTTGTTCCGTGGGCGCCGTCTCAACATGCGACGCCCGCATGAGCACGTCTTCCAGGTTCCAGCGCCCTTGTGCATTGCGAACGAGGTTCACACTGGGTCCTGAGCCGCGTTCATCGACTTCAAAACGGATGGTCGAAAACTCAATTTGACGCCGCCACAGCGAACCGATACGGACGGTGGCGTTCACCTTGTTGGCGCGGATCACAGGCTCATAGCCGAATGCGGGATCTTCGCTGACGACAAGGTTTTCCAGCGTCAGTCCCGGCAGCGGGAGCAGGTGCAGCGAAACCTTGTCCAGATGTACGGGCCGTCCCAGGCTCTGACTCATGGTGATGGCGATGCGGCGCCGATAGCGGCCTACATTGATCAGCGGCGGCGTCAGGATCAGAGCGCCGAGAACCAGCAACACCCCGGCCGCAACCAGCAGACGGCGGCGCTTGCGGTGTCGGGGTTTTGGCTCTGAAGCGGTGCTGCTGCTGGCTTGGTCCATAGAATCGTTTCGGCAGGTTTGTATCAGTCCTCAGAAGGCTTTCGAAAATTCTCCTGATGCTACCTTAGAGCAAATTTCCTGATGCTTTGGTGTCGATAAGCGATGATGAATGCCGTTTTCCTTGGGAGAAAACGGCTTGAACATTTCGCTTTCCCTTACACCTTCAGGAAATTTGCGTTACGATGCGCAATCGAGAAGGCCGTTTCCTGGAAAGAAAACGGCCTGGGCGACCCTCTCTTCTGGAACACCCTGAGAGGAAATGTTCTAGCGAATCACGTGTAGTGTGCGCTTCCAGCGAGTCCCATCGAAGATATGGAGGACGGTGTGGAAGAAGAAGCCGACCCGGTCACCCATGCTGGTTTTCTCTTCCTGATCTTCAGGAGTTTCGAACGACCAGTACACAAACATCGGCCGGCCCATGATGTTTTCCTGGGGCACGAATCCCCAGAAGCGGCTGTCCAGACTTTCGATTCTGTTGTCGCCCATGGCGAAGACATAGCCGGGCGGTACCACCAACTCGCCATTTTTGATGTTCTGCGGCAATTCCTGTTGCCATACAGCGGTCAGGTTGTCGCACATTCCCTGCTGACCGTTGGGGAAGTCATCGCGGTAGGTTTCATAGGCGTGGCACATGCCGCCGTCATCTTTCGGCATCGCGGCATACGGCTCGTTGAGAGCTACGCCATTGCGATAGACAATGCCGCCCTGAAGATGAATACGGTCACCCGGAAGTCCCATCGCTCGCTTCACCAGGATCAGGTCGGGCGTTTCCGGATTCGGCTTATAAAAGACGATGATGTCGCCGCGCTCGACGGGGCGGTAGTGCACAAACGGCGCCCACTTGGTAGGCGGAGACAGCGTGGCCCGGTCGACCACCACGTGGTCACCCACCAGCAGGGTATTCTTCATCGAGCCTGACGGAATCGAGAAGTTCTGAAAGATAAAGGCGAAGGTGAACAGCCCGATGACCAGCACCGTGCAGATGGAAGCCAATGCTTCCAGCGGTGTTTCGGCGGGTTCCGCAGCCTTGGGTTTGCCATGGGCGGCATTGTCTTCGGCGACCGCGGTCTGCGTCTCGTCCGCGTTTGCCGTTTCCTCTGCGCTTTTCTTCAATTCAGTGGTCTCCTGCGGCCGGAATGCGACTGCTTGCACAGCTTTGCCAGTGTAACCCGCCTGCCTTTCTCCCGGTTTTGTCGCGTTGTGTTTGCCACGGTTGTAACGAAGAGCGGGTTCGTCAAGGGCAAGGCGGGTGTCATTGACGGATCGATTGGGTGAAACAATTCGTTTTGCTTAAGGTCACGGGTTCACCCGTGACGTTCAGAGTCAAAACAACGCGGGCTTCAGCCCCGGAGGGAACCGTTCCAAGTCAGCCACAGCACCTCACTGCGACTCCCGCCTTCTCACGCTTGACATGGGTACCTCAGCGGCTCAAGCCGCGATCCTGCCGCAACATACGACACGGGTGAACCCGTGTCCTGAAACAAAACAAATACCTCGTGCGACATTCTCACGGAGTGTTTTTCACTATTAGGCAGACACCTTGAAAGGTCTGGGCTTCAGCCCCCGAGGTCACCGTTCCGTTGCCCGCAAGTTTGTCTGGCATCAGGGAGTACTCAAGCTACATAAATACGGGTACCTCGGCGGCTGAAGCCGTAAAGCAAAGCAGATTTTCGGCACGGGTGAACCCGTGCCCTTAGAGCATTTCCCATGAAGGTGTACCCCAGGGGAAAAGATGTTGAAGTCGTTTTCCCCCGAAGAAAACGACCTCTTCAGACGCTTCGGGAGGGCACAGCATCATGGGAAATGCTCTAAGCAAGGCGATCTCAAGAGATTCAAACGCTTTCGCCCTTTCCGAGCATGTAGCCGGAGAGGGCAATTTCCGGTAGCGCCGGAAACGCCCATCGCGTTTTACCGAAAACGATCTTCCCTGGACTCGGGGAAAGGATCATCAGCGCAGAATCCGCATCTGTTTGCGGGTCTCCCGCATGCGCTCGGCGAATGTCATGGAAGCCGCGGCAACCGGCATGTGGGTGGTGAAGTACACCAGTCTTGGCCGGCCGATGATCTCCTCGCGCGCGACGAACCCCCAGTAGCGGCTGTCTTCACTGTTGTCGCGGTTGTCGCCCATGACGAAGTAGTGGCCGTCCGGCACAACGATCTCGCCGTCATGCAGAATGCGCCGGAGCTCCACCCACCAAAGCGGGTCGGCGTCGGGAGCCGCGGAACGCAGCGAGGGAAAGTCGTCGCGAAATCCATCCGGCATGGACGACGAATGAAACGCGTAGGGCTCGTCGAGTGCCGTGCCGTCAATGAAGACCCGGCCATGGCGGAGACGCAGGTGGTCGCCGGGAAGCCCGATCACTCGCTTGACCAGCGTGCGGGTCGGGTCCGGAGGGTAATGGAAAACCACCAGATCACCGCGATGTACGGCCTGCGGAGCCAGCACACGATCCGGCCATCCGCCTGGGCCAAAAGCCTCTTTGTCCACCATGACGAAATCGCCGACCAGCAGCGTCGGTTCCATGGAACCGGAAGGAATACGGTACGGCTGGACCAGAAACGTCACGACGAACAGCGCGATGACCAGAATCTCCAGCAAGGCCTTGACCAGGGTCAGAACGCCGTCGTTTGGGTGGTGAAGGTGGTGTGGAGATGGCGGCACCGCATGGCCCGCTGCATGGGCCGCTGGCCTTGCTCCTTCGCGGACAGTGCCGAACCCTTCGCTCAAGCGGCTCCCCGCACAGGTTCGTTCTTCATGGTCAACCCCCAATGCTCCAGTGCCAGGGCTGCCGCGCGCTGCTGCGCTTCCTTCTTACTGCTGCCTTCCGCCGATGCCAGTACGCGCACACCGGTCTCGTTTTCCAATCGCGCTTCTACAGCGAAAAGCCGCTCATGCGCCGGTCCGCTTTGCCCGGTGTCCACGTAGCGCAGCTTGCCGGCGCCCGCGGCCTGCACACGTTCCTGCAACAGAGTCTTGCCGTCGCGCAGGGCTCCGCGCCCCGCATCATGCGCCAGCGCGGCTCGCAACGCAGGCAGAGCCGGCCTGGTCAGCAGCCGATCCACGATGGCGCGGACGACTTGCGGTCCTTGTTCGCCGGCATCCAGGTAAACCGCACCCAGAATCGCTTCGGCGGCATTGGCCAGCAGGGCGGGTTTGCGTCTGCTTCCTCCGCGGTCCGCGCTCCTGCCCAGGAGCAGGAGGTCGCCCAACTCCATCGCTTCACCCATGTGGGCCATGCTTTCGCGGCTCACCAGGCTCGCGCGCATGCGGGTCAGTTCGCCTTCACTGCGATCGGGGAATTCGCGAAACAGAGCTTCGGTCACCGCCAGACCAAGCACGGCATCGCCCAGAAACTCCAACTGTTCGTTGTCTTCGCCCGGTGCGTTTTTCCCGGGAACCGCTGCTTCCGTCGTGGCGCCGCGAGCTTCGTAAGCGAACGACCGATGGGTCAGGGCAAGCTGCAGCAGGTCCTGTTTCCTGAATTGCCAGCCGAGCCGCTCTTCAAGCGCGGCAACGCCCACCGGTTTTGCTTCCAGCTCTTCGCTTCCGCTGTTTTTCCGCTTGCGCCGCGTCGTCATAAAGCGGTGTTCCTCAAGGTGTATGGCGAAGAGGGGATGCCCAAGCCGTTTTCTCCCAAGGAAAACGGCCTTCTCTCACGTTCGGGACGTCACGACATGAGGACACCGCTTTAACTTGTCTGTCTTTACTGTATGCATCCCACCCCTGGGTGGGACGTGACTGCGGCGGAACCTTATGGCTGTTTGGGTACTTCCGGTTTGTTGGGAGCGTTCGGCTTGTAGGATTCCTTTTCCTTCTTCCCGGTTGGGTCGAAGTCATCCTCTGCCTTGGGTTTCACACCTTCGCGCTGGGGCAGGACGTAAGGCTTCTTGATGCCGTTTTCCGCGGCGATCTTGGTGTCCGGACGGCCATCGCGCGCCGCCAGAGCCGCTTTGTACTCTCCCAGAGCGTGATCGCGGTCCGGAGGTCTCATGGCGTCGTACAAGCGGCCCAGATAGATGTGAGCCCAAGCCAGCGTACGGGGATCCTTGGTCATGGTCAGGATTTCGTGGAAGCCGGTGAAGGCTTTCTCGGGATCTCCCTCCATCAGGTCGACGCGGGCGAGAAGGTATTTTGCGCGGCCATGGTCTCCCTTGGGATCGGCCATCACTTTCTCGGCGAGCTCCGCAGCGGCGTTCCTGTTCCCCTTGGTTAAATCCACTTCAGCCAGATCCAGACCCTCCAGAGGCGGGTGGGCGATGGGCGAACCACCCAGCGGATCCGCCGAACTTTCTTTGGAGAACGCGATCTGTTGGGAATGGCGCCGCTCGCGGTCCACATCCATGCCATAGATCATGGGCGCGATCTCATCGCGAAGGCCGTCGCCGTTGTGCTCCATCGCTTGCAGCGTGCCGTAGAAGTAGCCGGTCAGCGTCCATCCCTGCCGCTCATCCAGGTCGACGAGCTTCTGCCGCTCCAACGCAGTCTGGCGGTCATAGATGTCCTTGGCTGCGGTGTAGCGCTCCACGTCCGCGCGTTCTTTCGTTGCTGGCTTTTTGGGCTTGGGCGCGGCGATTTCATACATGTGCGCTTCGATGGCTTTGATCAGACACTCGGTCATCAATGCGACCACGTCACTCTTGTAAAAGAACTGAAGCGGCGCGTCCTGCAGGCTTCGCATCATGGGCTGGATGCGCTCCATGGCGGTGCCACGGCTGTAGACCAGGGGTTCGACGACGTAGTGCAGATAGATGTGGCGGATGACATCCATGCGTACCGGCACGCCCGGTGAATTGTCGGGTGAAAGCACGATGATGTAGTCGCTGCCGTAGATACGCGCATTGGTCAGGTTTGGCGAAAGCATCGGCTCCAGCAGCACAAGGAAGCGCCGCCCGTCATAGCTGCTGACCGGTTGATGCAGGTAGATATTGGTGCCAAGAATGGCCTGCGTCATGGGGTCATGGACGCGCCCCGTGAGAGCTTCATACTCCCCGCGATGCTTCAGCCAGGTGACATGGAGCCTGGTTTCTTCCACAAAGGTACGCAGCAGTGGCAGCACGTTGACGACCTGCGCCGCCTGAGGTGGCAACTCGGTTTCTTCGACGTTCGGGGTCAGTTCCGGCGGTGGCGATAGGTACAGCGACAGCGAGACGTATTGCCCGACGTTCAGGGCGCCATCGTTCAGCTTGTGCAGGCTCAGATAGTTGCAAAGCGCGTCGCGGCTGTCTCGGGCAGGTTCGCTTTCGGCGAGCGTTTTGTTCAGCTCGGCGCGAATCTTCGCCCGCACCGGTGCGGATTTGTCGAGATCGGCATCATAGCCGCACGCATTCAATGCAACCGCGAGATCGAACAGCGACTCGTTGGTTTCCAGGGTGACGGCCGCGCCGCCTTCTTCGATCTGCGCCGCGCGCGGTCTCGCCCCAGGCTTTTCCTGATCCACCGCGCGCTCGGTAGCCGGAACGGACGAAGAAGATGAAGAGGACTGGCCCTGCGCCCAGGCGGGCGCGGTCAAGGGAAGAAAAAGCAGGGGAAGGGCAAGCAGGGCAACACGCTGCCGGAATGCAACAAGAAGGGTCACGATACCTGTTCGACGCACGCAATCAGTCTATGGGAAGCGAGTCCCGGCTGGCTCGGCAGCTACAGTGTTACCGAACCCGCTAGCCGCGAACGGAAACGCCCGAGTACGTCATGATGACGTGCCCAGGGACCGGGACGCCGAAGGCTGTGGCGGGCCGGAAAACGCTCGAAAGCAGGTTTTCCTGAACGCGAAGCTCCACGGCGGGGTCTTTCGGGCCTTCCAGGATCTGGTAGTCATACACCCGGCCGGCGGTATCTACTTGCGCATCAACGAGTACTGGAACTTCATGCCCGGTATCGAGGGGCCGTGGAGGCACCTGCGAGTACATGTAGCGCGGCGCCACCAGGTGGGCCATGTCGTCGTCGTTGGCCTGCACGGTCACGCCGCCCACAATTCCGGCCGCTCCACCCAATACGATAATGGCCACAGCGGAAGCAACGGAGAAGCGTAGCGCCGCCGCGCCCATCCACTCCTGCCATGCCAGCGTAAACCTCCCAAAAACAGGAAGATGCGTACCGTGCTGGCGTTCGACGGCGATCGCTTCATGAATCTGGGCTTGCAAGTGGTCGGGAAACTTCGGCTGGCTGAGATCGCTCAGGATCGCCTGCATCGACCGCAATTCCGCAAACTCCGTGGCACATGCCTCGCAGGTCTGCAGATGCTGCGCGATCACGCCCATCTCCACCCCGGACATTTCATTGTCCAGATAGGCGGAAAAGTCCGCGCGAACCGCGTCGCAGTCTGTTGCCGGGTTCATGGTGCGGACCTTTTCGAAACTCATTTAAGCCACCAAACCCATGGTACCTGTTCGAGCGGGCTTCACGCTTTTGCACAAGCTTGAATCGCCTGCCAGTTCTTTCGCGAGCGCATCCCGCAAAGCGGCGCGTCCACGCGTCAAACGGCTCTTCACCGTGCCAAGATTCACATTAAGGATCTCGGCGATCTCTTCATAGCCGAAGCCTTCAATCTCCCGCAGGACCACGACCTCACGGAAGACTTCCGGCACGGTCCGCAGGGCGGCGTCAACGCGGTTGCGAAGCTGTTCACGGGCTGCGCAGTCGAAGGGGGAAGCGTCGGTCGCGGCCAGAGCGTCGGCCATGCAGAAGGTTTCGCCTTCCTCATTTTCCTGCTGCGCGTCGATCGTCAATTCCTGGCGCTTGTGGCGGCTCCACCAGCGGCGCTGGTTGCTGGCCTCATGCAGCGCAATGCGGTAGATCCATGTCCGCAGACTGGCTTCGCCGTGGAAGCTTGAAATGTTGCGGAAGACCTTGACGAACACTTCCTGAGTCACATCGGCGGCATCGGCCGGGTCGCATAAGCTGCGTGCAATCAAGGAGTAAACAGGACGGCTGTATTGAGCGATCAACAGGGCGAAGGCCTGCTCAGACCCTGCCTTGAGCTCCTGAATGAGCTCTTGCTCTTCTGCCCGGATTCCGATCGCGCTTGCTAGCTCGCCCATCGAAGTGTCCTCTTGCCCTTAAAACTCTCGGGCCCTGACTTCCAGCTCTTCTCGCCGCCGAAAGGCAACGGGTGCCAATTAAAGTAGGCCTGTGGAAAGTCAATTGTCCAGCGGTAGAGCTCTTTGTACCAGAAACGTGGCCAAACAACGAAATACGCTATCAACTCAACTGCGAAAGAAAACTGCGCCGCCGGCGGCAGAGTGCTCGCTCACTCTGCACACTTAGACACCGGGCCCCCGCAGTTTGTTCCGGCCCTTTGTTCCTGCCTTTTTCGCGTCCTGCAACACGTGCATGGCGTATACCAAAGTGGGAACCCATGAAGACCTTCGCATCCATCGTTCACCGCATAGCCCGCCCTGCCTTCCGTCGCTTCGTCTGCCTCTTCGGGCTCCTTCTCCTGCCGGCTTCAATCCCCGCCGCTGCCCATGCGGCGACGCCAGTCGACGGCTACAAGGTCGTCGCGAAATATCCGCATTCGACGGAGAGCTACACGGAAGGCTTCTTCTATCTGAACGGCATTTTCTATGAGGGCACGGGCCTCACCGGCCACTCCCAGCTTCTGGCCATCGACCCGCAGACGGGCCGCGCGACTCAGCATCACGATGTGCCCGCGCAGTACTTCGGTGAAGGCATCGTGGACTGGGACCGAACATCCTGGAGTGGACCTGGCAGTCGCACGTCGGCTTCGTCATCGACCGCTTCAGCATGCAGGTGGTCCGGCAGTTCACCTACACCGGTGAGGGCTGGGGCATGACGCGCACGGCCAGGGAACTGATCACCAGCGACGGCACGTCCACGCTCCGTTTCCGCAATCCCAACACGTTCAAGGAAACCCGCCACATGGTCGTCACCGATGCGGGTAAGCCGGTCGAACAGCTCAACGAGCTGGAGTACATCAAGGGCGAAATCTACGCCAACGTCTGGCACTCGGACCGCATCGCGCGCATTTCACCCACCACCGGAAAGGTTCTCGGCTGGATCGACCTCACCGGCATCCTGCCCGACAATCAGCGGGTCAACAATGAGGCCGTGCTCAACGGCATTGCGTACGACGCCCAGCACGACCGGATCTTCGTCACCGGCAAGCAGTGGCCGGTGATCTTCGAGATCAAGGTTGTGCCCAGGGGCAAGTGAACTCATGCGAGGGAAACGGGGAGCCTTGATTGGGGGAATCCCGATTTCGGCTCTCCGCAGTCCAAACCTGCTGCCGCCGTTTGACTTGCCCCGTCGCATCCGCGAGAATAGACAAAGTCCTTCCCCGAGTGGGCCTGTGGCGCAGCTGGGAGCGCGCTTCCATGGCATGGAAGAGGTCATCGGTTCGATCCCGATCAGGTCCACCAAATAACCCATTCAATATCACGCAGTTATGAGCTGCGTTGTCGCTGATGCGACTTTACTCGAAGGTGTGGAAGGGTGCTGAACTCTTAGATCCGCTGAACAGCATGCAAATCTCCAACGTTTTTGCCCATCTTCGCTCATAAGCAACCCTATAACGTGGGTGCAAATTGGGTGTCGACGATTCAGGGTGTGTGGTGGTGAGAAATTGTCGATGCGGTCGGGATGTGAGAGTGAATCCCAGAGGATTCTGAAGATCTTTGGAATATCCCTAGCTCGAGCGGGAGCATCAACTCGACGACTTTCTTGTTCGCGTCGCGCTTTTGTTGATCAACAGCGCGAGTGTAGACATCGAGTGTTGTGCGGCTACTTGAATGTCGCATCAGCTCTTGTGCGACTTTGATGTCCACACCCAGGGCTCTGAGATTGGTGGCCAGAGAATGGCGAAAACTGTGCCAGCCGATCTGCCTTCCAACTACTCCTATAGCGGTAAGAGCAGGGCGAATGCTTTTCTCCATGATGCTCTGGGGGCTGAGTGGCCTCTTTCCTTTAAAGCGTGTTGACGGGAACAGGAAGTCCAGTTTCTCCGCATAGGCTGATTTTGAACGCCATTGCAACAGAGCCTCCAGCACCAGGGGATGCAGTGGGACGGGCCTGCAGGAAGATTCAGTTTTTGTCTTCCCAAATCGGTTGCGAACACAGGATCTTAGGATCATGACTTGCATTCGAACGGTGTCTAGGTCCGACCAAGTCAGTGCAATCATTTCGGAGCGGCGAATACCGGTACTGCCCGCCAGCAAGACCATTGCTCGTTCACGCACTGCAAGTCTCTGAACCAACCTTTGGAATTCTTCTGGCGTAAGCACATCCTTATCCCGCAATCGCTTTTGGGAGGTTCTAACCTTGCTGATCGGATTTGAAATTAGCCACTCGTTGCGAATCGCATGGTTATAGAGGGAGGACAAGATGCACTTTACTTTTGATTTCGAGGCAGGCGCTAGCTTCAGGGAGTGAAGCCATTGCTCAACTTCTATCGTTCGGACTGCATAAAGGCGTATCTGCCCCCAGCGCGGCTCTATATAGCGCCGGTAGAGTAGGCGGTGGTTTTCAACTGTTGAGAACGACTTCTTCTCTTGTGTGAGTTCGTGCTTGCGATAGTGGGCATCGAGATCAGCAATTGTGCGCGGAGTTCCAGCGTCTACGTTGATCGAGCTGCGAAGCGCGACGATCGATCTTTCCGCATCTCTCTTGCTTGGAATCTGTTCAATGTTTCCTATGACCTGCTTTTTGTAAATTCTCTTTCCTGACGAATAGTCGTACCATCGGAACACCCATACATCTGCACCACTTTTCCTCTTTGCTTTCAAGAGGCTACCTTGCTGAAACCTTTTCATGAAACTCTTTCGTTTTACGTGATTTGGCCCTGTTGCCAGAGCACATCATTAAAGGGTAGAAGAGGCTTTGAGAGCGCAAAAGCTGTGGAAGACTTATGCTGCCCTCATCATTGCGATACAGGTCTCGAAAAGTTCCGAATCGACAAGATCGATGTGATGAACGGTCTTCTCGGACCGGAAGTAATCACGTTCGATGTGGAAGGCGGAGTGCGCCGTGGCTAGTTCTGCTTGGGGCGTGGATTTCAGGCACCAACCCCGCCCACCGAACGATCAGTACCGTAATGGCGTGGTCCACACTCGAGCCGTGGAACTTCACGCGGATCGAGCCGATCATCGTCCACAATCTATACGACTAGAACCCTCTGCTAACCAAGCTTTGCTCGTCGGGCAGAACGTCATTGAATATGAGAATGGGGTTCTGGTCGAGCAGCCAAGCTTATCGATGAAGATCTCTTGGGATTGAAGGACTGATTGGGGACCGTTAGAACTGCGACGGTTCATGCGTCCTTCTTATTGTCGTAAATGATCGTGCCCGAGCCGCTACGGGGCTTATCCTGCGACGCGCAGGCCGACCAATGCGACCTTCCATTTGGGAGAAAGTCGATCGCTCAGTAACGCTCGGCGATGGACAAGATCGAATCGACGAGCGTAGCGACCGGTCGGACGCAGGGTCCAGCAATATGGACTCCGCATTCGAGCGAAAGTTCTCTCGAAGCGCGATTCATATTTGACGAGCCGATGTACGCCGCATCATGTCGCAGGGGACAGTCTTGGTCGTAAGCGTGGGCGGAGTGCCGTCTTGACGTGGTGGGGAGTGAGTTTCTCGGAGGAATTAAGTGTCCACGTATTTTTTTGATGGACACTTGAGATTTAGCTGAGATGGGTTGGCAGGACGGCGGCGAGGTTCCAGGGCAAGAGTTCGTGGATGCGGTTGATAGGGTGATCGACGACGCTCTCGAGGACATGGCGTAGATAGAGCTCCGGATCGAGGCCATTAAGTTTGGCCGTGCCCAGGAGAGTATAGATCGCAGCTGCGCGTTCGCCGCCAGCATCAGAACCGGCAAAGAGATAGTTCTTGCGACCCAAGGCTACGATACGCAGAGCGCGTTCGGCGGCGGAGTTATCCATCTCGATCTGCCCGTCGTCGAGATAACGCGTGAGCGCACGCCAGCGCGTGAGCGCGTAGCGGATCGCCATGGCGGTATCGGACTTACGTGGCAGACTTGCGAGTGTTTTGTTGAGCCAGAGATGAAGATCATCGGTCAGCGGGCGAGCCCGCGCCTGGCGAATCTCGCGTCGTATATCGGCTGGCTTGCCGCGGATCTCCCGCTCGATATCGTAGAGTGCGCCGATGCGTTCGATCGCTTCAGCCGCGATAGCTGAACCGTTGGCCACATGGATGTCGTAAAACTTGCGGCGGACGTGCGCCCAGCATGCGGCTTCAACGATCCTGCCGCCTTCATAGAGATGATGGAAACCGGCGTAGCCATCGGCCTGCAGGATGCCGGAGAAGTTGCTCAGGTGCTGCTTCGGATGTTCGCCTTTACGGTCTTCCGAGTAGGCGAACCATACCGCTGGAGCGGTTGTGTCGGCTGCGGAACGATCGTCGCGGACATAGGTCCAGAGTCGCGCTGTTTTGGTCTTGCCCATGCCTGGAGCCAGCACGGGAATAGGCGTGTCGTCGGCGTGCAGCTTCGATGCAGTGAGCACATGCTTGCGCACTGCATCCACCAATGGAGCAAGTAAGTGACTGGTAGCCCCGACCCAGTCGGCCAGCGTTGAGCGGTCCAGATCGACGCCTTCACGAGCGTAAATCTCCGACTGGCGATACAAGGGACAGTGGTCTGCATACTTCGCAACCAGCACATGCGCCAGCAGCCCTGGCCCGGCGAGTCCGCGGTCGATCGGCCGTGATGGCGCAGGAGCTTCGACGATCACGTCGCACTTCGTGCAACTCAGCTTCGGCCGTACGTGGCGGATGACCTTGAAGCTGGCCGGGATGTACTCCAGCATCTCGGAGACATCTTCGCCCAGCTTGCGCAACTCGCCGCCGCACTGCGTGCATGCAACTTCATCTGGCAGATGCGTGTGCACTTCACGCGGCAGGTGCTCAGGCAGCGGGCGTCGCGTGGGCTTGTTCTTCGCAGCAGTGCTGGTAGGTGTTGCGCAAGTACGTTCTGCCTGGCGCGTTTCCAACTCTTCGAGCTTGAGTTCCAGCTGCTCGATCTCGCGTGTGACCTTCTCGCTCTTCGTGCCGAACATCATGCGCCGCAGCTTGGCGATGACCAGCTTCAGATGTTCGATCTCGCTGTCGCGGCTGAGCAACTTCTCCTGCTGTGCGCTCAGCTCACTCTGCTGCTCTATGATCAGTGCTTCAAGTGTCGCTCGATCCAGTGTGTTCAGATCAGCGATGCGAGCATCAGCCATCGCACGGAGTATGCCACAGATATGTAACAGTGATAGATCAAAATCCTGTAACTTATCCTGCCGACTGTGGTTCCCACGTTCTCTGCGGCCGGCGCCAGTCAATGCCTTCCAAAAGCATCGATAACTGCGCACGCGTCAGCGCCGCGGTTCCGCATGTGGCCTGCGGCCATACGAAGCGTCCGCGCTCGAGTCGCTTCTGAAACAAACACAGCCCATCACCATCCCACCACAACAGCTTGATCAGATCGCCACGCTTGCCGCGGAATACAAAGACATGTCCCGAATACGGCGCCTGCTCGAGCACTGTTTCAACGATC
>DASYEV010000173.1:0-2951 GCA_036498835.1 Acidobacteriaceae bacterium
GGATATCCGCTCATGCGGAATCCCATCGACGCCTGCTCTTCATCATTGTCGCTGTCGATCACCACCGGCCCCAGGCAAAAGCCGGGGCCCGCTTTCTCGGGGTCTTCGGTGAGCCGGATCTGGCTTGCGATCCTGAACAGACGCGCCTGGACCTTGTCAACAGGCTCGAGGGGAAATTCGGGATCGGAGTCCAGTCCTTCAAACGAGTCCGAACTGAGCTCGATTTGCACCGTTCCCATGAGCATATGAACTTCATGATGCGTACTTCCGGCACTCCCCATCAATTTGTACTTGCGAAGATAAATAACGCCGCTATCCAGCACGCGATATTCCACCAGCATCGATTTCTTTGCTTCCCAGTTCTTGTCTTCTGCGATTTCTTTCGCTCTCGCGTCCATTTCGGTCCGCATGGACTCGGGCGTCGCGTTTTCTGCCTCTATTCTTATCTCGACCGTCTTGAAGTTCTTGTCGAGGCCGTAGTACAGCGTGACATTGCCTCGAAGGGCCACACTCTGAGGTACATTCATGACAAACCGTCCGATGCACACGCGCTTCATATGGTGAGTCAAGTCCGCGATCACCCGTTTTTCGCTGGCAGTTGGACCACACCCGCTGAGCATCGCGACTAACAACATGCCCGCTGGAATCCCCTTGCGCAGCCTCATCCGCTCACCCTTTTACCTGCGCGATCCCGCACAAACGTGACAACCACACTGCTATCACGGCGACGCCGCCTTTTGAACGGCTCTCACGGCGTCCGGTCTCACCCGCACCGACTGAACCATCGCATCCCACAGCGCCACGGCCTCGCGCGGCGTCAGCGACGACGCCACGTATTTTCCCTTGTTTGGACCACTGACAAGCTGTCCGCCGGTCTGCAATTTGATGCTCATTAGCGGGCGTACGAACGCCGGATCCGCGCGCATGGATTCCGCCCTGAAGAAAAGAATCAGGTTGTCGTGGTCGTCGATGCCTTTCGCCAGCCATTCCTGCGCCTTCATCCCCGCAAACGACGTCTCCCCCTTACGTAGTACATCGAAGTCGAAGCGGTCTGTTACCGCCGATGCCCGTTCCAGCAACGGCTTGTCCATGCTCCCTGGTGTCAGCGCCTTGCTGTAAATTCCAAGACTAAAGTCGGGATACCTGCTCATGCGGAACCCCATCGACGCCTCTTCTTCGTCATTGTCGCTGTCGATCACCACCGGCCCCAGACAAAAGCCCGCGCCAGCGTTCTCCGGGTCGTCGGTGAGCCGGATCTGACTCGCGATCCTGAACAGACGCGCCTGGACCTGCTCAAACGGTTCGATAGGAAAGTCAGGACCTGGATCGAGCCCTTCGAACGAGTCCGCTTCCAGTACCAGCTGCGTTTTCTCCACCAGCACATGCAGTTCGTGATTGCTCGCCTTGGCGCTAATAAGATCGTCGTGCTTGCGCAGATAGATCATCTGATCATTGATAACGCGATAGTCCAGCAGCATCGACTTCTTTGTTTTCCGGTTCTTGTCTCCCTCATCGATTTCCCTGGCTTCAGCGTCCATCTGGCGTCGCATTGACTCGGGCGTCGCATCTTGCGACTCGATTCTTGCATTAACGGTCTTGAAATTCTTGCCAAGGCCATAGAACAGCTTCACATTGCCGCGGAAGTTCACGTCTTGCGGAACGCTCATGACAAATCGTCCGATGCACATGGGCTTCATATGGCTGGTCAGATCTTCGATCACCTGTTTCTCCCTGGGCGTAGGGCCGCACGCGGCCAATGAAACAACCAGCAACGCACCGAACATATATCGCCCTAGTGCTTTCACGCCGCCGCCCTGGCCTTCGCCGCAATTTTTTGAAGCGCGTACAAGGTGAACAGACGTGCCGTCGTGTCGTGATAAGCCGGTTCGTGTTCGATGTCAGGAAGACCCACCTGCTGCTGGATCGCGGCTCCGCCACTACGAAGCGGAAAGGCGCCTGAACTGATCGGTACGGTGCCGTCGCCGCCGCCGCCGTCCTGCATCGCACATACCAGTTCCCAATAGCTGCTTTCCAGATTGCCTGCGTCGGGCATGACCACTGTTTTGCCGCCCATGTACAGCGGATTGCTGCCGTTGTCGCGTACGTCGGTGAAGCCCATCTTGCTGACCGCATCTGGCGGCGGCGGCTTGTCGTCGGGACGCATACCTCGTTCTATCTTCCAGTGCACTCCCTCGAAACTCGGGGCTTTGGAGTTCATGCCATAGAACACGTAGGTATTGGGGTGATAGGCGTCGTGAATGTCGTCGTGGAAATCAGCGGCTTTGTCGAGATTTCTTTCATATTGCACCCAGTCCAGCCCGGTACCGCCTGGAGGATTGAGCCATTCTTCGCGAATCAGCCCCCACCAACGGTCTCGTCGCTTATAAATGTCCTTATAGGGATTTCCGGTGTGCGGCTCCGTCTCCAGCGATTTACCGGACGGGCCATCAACGGTAAGCCACCCTGAACGATATTGCCTCGCAGGAAGCAGTTGCAGCGCTCCCGGTGCCTGCGCAAACACCGCGGTAACTTCCCGCCCGTTGTTTCCGATCACCAAACCAGAGGCCAGATCCTCATCCGCCATGCCGACCTTGCAGCGGCGATACGCAACAGCCGCTCCCACAGTTGGCATCACGCCGTGCACGACGCCCGCAATGGCTTCCTGCATACCGTTCAGTTGCTGGCACGCCCGCGCTACCAGACCACCCATCGAATGGGTCACGAGAATGACCTGCGAGCAGCGCGAATGCTCATGGCTGTTTTCCTTGATGACGTCCAGGATCCTTTGTCGGAGCCGCTTCGCCGCCTCAATATTGCTGTCCAGCCAGTTATAGCCGCACGCGTACACTGGCATGCGAAAGCGCGCCCGCGCAATCAGATCGTCGGACAGCAGGTGCAACGGGCCTTTCTCTCCCTGTGTGGGCAGGCCCTGCATGGACATGGATATGCCC
>DASYEV010000174.1:0-5440 GCA_036498835.1 Acidobacteriaceae bacterium
GCGGTGACGAAAGTATCGGAGGAAGGAGGGCTCGGCGGCGAGGTTGGAGGCAGGTTGCATCGACTCCCGGCCTGACATCCTGCTCTAACATCTAACTGCCTGTCTCCGGACATCTAACCCCTCCGTGCCGCTCCCTCGAAAATCAAAACCCGCACTGGCAACCTCTATCCCGTGGCAGCGGATCCTCGCTGAAGCTCGCCGCCGTTTCGGCATCAAGGGATTTCGCCCAGGCCAGCGTGAAATCCTCGAAGCCGTTTTCAACGGCCGCGACGTGCTGGGCCTGATGCCAACCGGCGGGGGCAAATCACTGACCTACCAACTGCCGGCGCTCTTTCTTCCCAAACCGGTCGTGGTCGTTTCCCCACTGATCGCTCTAATGCAGGATCAGCAGGAACGCGCCAGCGAAGCTGACATCGCCGTCGAAAAGGTCGACTCGACACTGGGCCTGCGGGGCGCGCGCGAGGCGCATGAGGAGATTGCGGAAGGCCATGCGCAACTGATCTATGTCACACCCGAACGGCTCGAGAAGCGGGAGTTCGTGGACGAGCTCATGGCTGCGGGCGGGATCAGCCTGTTTGTCGTGGATGAGGCGCACTGCATCTCGCAATGGGGACACGACTTCCGGCCCGCATACCTGGGGCTGGGCTTCGCACGCAAAGCCCTGGGCAATCCACCTGTGCTCGCCCTTACGGCAACCGCGACCCAGGAGGTGAGCGACGAGATTCTCGAGGTGTTGCACGCGAAGGATGCGGTCATCGTCAACACCGGTTCGGAGCGTGGGAACCTGCGCCTTGCCGTGCATCCATGCGTGAACAACGACGCCAAGCTTGCCCGCATCGGATCGCTGCTGGAAAAGGAAGATGGTATCGGCATTATCTACACGGCCAGCGTGCGCAGCGCGGACGAATTGTGTGGGTGGCTGCGCGACCACGGTGTTTCCGTGGGCCACTATCACGGCAAGATGAAGACGCGCGAACGTGAGCAGGTGCAGGTCGAATTCATGCGCGGCGATCACAAGGTGATGATCGCGACCAAGGCTTTTGGCCTGGGTATCGATAAGGCGGACATCCGCTTCGTGCTTCACTATGAGTTTCCGGACTCGCTGGAAACGTATGCGCAGGAATCGGGCCGGGCCGGCCGCGACGGTCTGCCTTCGCGCGCTGTGCTGCTCTATCGGCTAGAAGACAAGCGCATTCAAACCTACTTTCTCGCCGGCCGTTATCCACGCGCCGAGGAAGTGCGCGCGATCCTTGAAGTGCTGACTCTCGGACGAAAGCTGGAGCGCGAGGTTCCGGTTGATGGGAAAAATCCGGAATCGGCTGCTCCAGCCGCGTCTGATCAGGCCGAAGAATCGGGCGGTCCATTCGTTGCGGGTGCATTGCAAAGGACAGGATTGGAGGGCGCTGAGATCCCCGCTGAGGCATCCGCTACACCTGCGAATCCTCTGCCGCTTTCTCTCAAAACGCTTGCCGACTATGCCGGCGTGGGCGTGCGCCGCGCCGAGGTCATCCTGTATCTCCTGCGTGAAGAAAAGATCGTGAAACGTACGCGTGGAGGCTATGTGCTCCAGGCGGCCGCGCCGCTGTCCGATGAGCGTATCGATGCTCTGCTCGCTACGTATGCGGAGCGTGCCACCCATGATGGGGAGCGTCTCGCCGAAATGATGCATTATGCGGAAACCGCCGGCTGCCGAACCCAGGTGTTGCGTGTGTACTTCGGCGACGATGCGGGAGAGCGTTGCGGCCGCTGCGATAACTGCGAACGCGGACTCGACCCTGAAGCCGACCTACATGCCGCCGCGGAAGCCGATCGCAAGGCTCGCCGGCGCAAGGGCAGGAACAAGCCTGAGGCTCAGTCTCCCGTGCCTGATGCCGGTCCTGCAGCGTCGGGCAATGGAGTGACTGTCATCGAATCGATGCTGGGCGACATTCGCACCACTGCGCCTGAAACGCTGCCACAGTCCGTACCGGAGAAATTCTCCGTCGGAGATCGCGTGCGTCACAAGCGATTCGGTCTTGGCCAGGTGCGCGACATTCACGGCAACGCCGCGCTGGTGAAGTTTCCCAAGGCCGGTGAAAAGAAGTTGTTGACCGACTTCCTCACCAGGGCGCGCTGAAACGTATCGGCTACGCGCCGTAGAAATAACGCACGAGATGAAAGAAGACTGGAGCGGCAAAGCATAGCGAATCGACACGGTCGAGCACCCCGCCGTGCCCGGAAATCACTGTGCCAAAGTCTTTCACGCCGCTGTCGCGTTTGATTGCTGACATCGTGACGCCGCCTGCAAATCCGGCAATGCCGGTCAGCAGGGCGAGCAGGCCCGCTCCCACGGGGAGGAACGGCGTAAGCTTCCACATCGCAGCACCCACACCTGCTGCGCAAAGCAGGCCGCCGATCGCGCCTTCCCATGTCTTGTTGGGGCTTACAAGCGGAACAATGGGATGACGGCCAATGGACTTGCCCCACACGTACTGCAGCACGTCGCCAAGTTCAACGACCACCACCAGGAAGAACAGCAGGCGGGCGTTCTTGTTGAACGGCGCTGCGTGCAGCATCAGCAGCGCGGGCGCGTGACTCAGGCTGTACACGCAAATCATCAAGCCCCATTGCACCTTGGAGGTGCGTTCCAAAAAGTGTTCCGTATCGCCGGCAATCGCAACGCGGGCGGGAAGGAAGAGAAAAACCCACACTGGAATCAGAATGCTGAAGAGGCCATACCATCCCCACCCGATGAGGATGTACTGCAGTGGCGTGACCAGGAAAAACGTCCAGAACAGTGCCCGGTGATCTCCACGTTTGGTAGGCGCGAGTGTGATGTATTCACGCAGCGCAAAAAATGAAAGCAGGCCGAACAGCAGCAGCGTGCCAACCTGCCCTGTGGCCAGCGCCACTGCAAACACAGCTGTCATGACCCACCACGCGCGAATGCGTGCGCGCAGGTTCTTCATCGTGTTGGATGGAATGCGACCCCGCAGAAGCAGCGCGATCGCCGTGGCAAAGCAAAGCAGGCCACCGATGGCGGCAAAGCCTCGCAGCAGGACAGGGTCGGGACTCATGCACATCGCGTGGTCTCCATCTGCACGACGGCATTGCGCGCGCGTTCCAGAAAATGCGGCTTCGATTCGTCTTCCCACACCTGGATCGCGCGGCCAAACGTTAGCCGGCCAATGAGTGGTACCGGGAACACGTCATCTCTGGGCAGAATTCTCCCCATGTTTTCGAGGCGCACCGGAACCATCTGCACGCCGGGCCACTGCCGTGCGAGGTAGTACAGGCCGCTGCGAAATTCACCAACCGTGGTATCGGCGCTGCTGGTGCCTTCCGGAAACAGGATCAGCGAGGAGCCTTCCGCGAGCGCCTGACGCATGGCCGCTGCGTTTGCCGCCGCCGAAGATCCGCATGCGCCCTGGCGTTCCACCAGTACGGCGCGAAAGACCCGCTCTGCAAGAAAGCGGCGCAGCCGCGAGCTTTGCCAGTAGTCGCTCGCGGCGATGGGTCTTGTTCGTTCGCGGACGGAGCTCGGCAAAGCCGACCATAACACCACGAAATCAAGATGGCTTGCATGGTTGGCGAAGAAGATGCACTGTTGTGCGCTGAGCGCCGCGCTGGCGCCCCGAACCTCGGTTCCAGCCAGCACGCGCGCAACGACCGCGAGCGCACCGGCGCATGCCCGTTCGAAGTTCCTTCGGGCGCTCATGCCTGCAACTCCCGCGCAATCGCCGCCAGTCTTCGCAGGACAGTCACGGCAGAACCAAGGACGATCACAGCGAGCGCACAACCGATGACCACGCCGTGCGTGCCCAGCAATGGCTCAAAGCATGCTCCAAGGCACGCCGCGGTCAGCAGGGCCATGCGCTGCTGCTTCGCCATCGGCCCGGAGAAGCGTTGTTTCAAACCCAGCGCTCCGCCCAATACCCGCACATACGCGGTCATCACGGCGAGCAATGCGGCGAGCCAGCCCGGGTCGCGAGCCCACGCCGCAGCCGCGTAGCCGGCTGCGATCAGCAGAGCCGAGTCAGCGAGGCGGTCGGGCACTTCGTTGAAGAGTTCACCGGTTGGCGTGCGTTTGCCGCCTTCTACCGCGACCAGACCATCGAGCAGGTTGCACAGCAGTCGCAATTGAATGCCGGCAGCCGCGGCAAGCAGCAGGAAGACTCTCAAGCCGTTTTGCAGATACCGCCCTGCGAAGGCAAGGCACACCGAAGCGGCGACCGAGCAGGCGAGGCTCATGCAGGAAATGAAGTTGGGAGTGACGCCTGCGTTAGCCAGCGCCGCAGCCAGCCACTGGACCCAGGCTTTGTCGCGTGTTCGAATGGGCCGCCGGGCCGTCGTTTCCATGCAGCTATCGTGCAGCCGCGATCGTGGAGAAAGCATGGCCCTTAGGACACTTTTCAGAACTGTCCTAAAGGGCATCTTCGCCGCAGATGTTTCCCCGGGCGGCGTAGGCGGGGAGCAAAAAACTTCCGCGTATTCCCTGTACATTAATAGGAAGCATGTACAAGCGTGTCCTTCTCAAGATTTCCGGAGAAGCCCTGGCGGCAGGCCACGGTTTCGGTGTCGATGCGGTCTTCGTCAACAAAGTAGCCAATGAAATCGTGGATGTCGCTCGCAGCGGCTGCCAGGTCGCCATTGTTGTGGGTGGCGGTAACTTCTTTCGCGGCGTCGCCGAACAGGCCATGCACATGGACCGCGTGGCTGCCGACCACATGGGCATGCTTTCCACGGTGATCAACGCCATCGCGCTGCAGGATGCCATTGAAAAGTGCGGCGCCTTTGCCCGGGTGATGAGTGCCATCGAGATGCACCAGGTGGCGGAGCCCTATATACGCCGCCGCGCGATTCGTCATCTTGAAAAAGGCCGTATCGTCATCTTCGCGGCCGGTACTGGCAATCCGTACTTTTCGACAGATACGGCCGCAAGCCTGCGGGCCATGGAGATCGGCGCCGAGGTGTTGCTCAAGGCGACCTCGGTCGAAGGCATCTATTCGGCTGATCCCAAGAAAGTTCTCGATGCGGTGAAATACGACGAGATCACGTACATGGACATCATCAAGCTGGGCTTGAAGGTCATGGATATTTCAGCCGTGTCGTTGTGTAAGGACAACAACCTGCCCATGATCATCTTTTCCATGCGTGAGACCGGCAACATCGCGCGCGTGGTCAACGGCGAAAAGCTCGGTACGCTGGTCAAGGCCTAGATCGTTTCCGGTAATGGTGTAGACCGAACGGAAAGCGCCCGAGCCGTTTTCTCCCAATGAAAACGGCCTTCTAAGATCTATTCGGGACCACAGTATTACCGGAAATGCACTAGATGTGAAGTTTCAATAGGTTGTCCATTCGGTCAAGAACTGAAAAGCTGAGTTTGCGAAGACAAAGCGCATCAGGAGACCGAATGGACTATCACCAGAATGCCCGATTGACGATTCACAGTCGAGAACAG
>DASYEV010000175.1:0-10187 GCA_036498835.1 Acidobacteriaceae bacterium
AACCAGTTCGTGGTCAACGGCAGCCAGATGCAGGTGAGCGAGTTCTTTCTGGATGGCGCGGAGTTCGGCCAGATGCGCACCGTGGGCAGCCTGAATGAGAGCGCGCCTCCGGTCGACGCAGTGCGCGAGTTCAAAGTCACCACCACGCTTCTTCCCGCGGACTACGGACACTCCGGCCCCGCCGCCGGTCTGTTCAGCATTCGCAGCGGTGCGAATCAGTTCCATGGCTCGGTCTACGAGTACTTCCGCAACAACTATCTGGATGGCCAGCCCTGGGGCGTGGTCTCCAAGGTCTACACACGCCAGAACGAGTTCGGCGCCACCATCGGCGGTCCCATCCGGATTCCCTTCCTCTACAACGGACACAACCGCTCGTTCTTCTTCTTCTCCTACGGCGGCTCGCGCAAGAGCGGCGCGGACAGCATTCAAAACCTGCGTGTGCCATCCGCGGCTGAAGCCAGCGGTGTCTTCGATCCCAAAACACTCTTTGCCGTTTACGATCCCGCAACCACCAAGCTCAACGCCGCCGGCACCGGTTATACGCGCACGCAGTTCGCGAACAACACCATCCCCGCCAACCGGATCGATCCAGTTGCCGCCAGCATCGTCAAGCTGTTGCCCGCGCCCAACCTTCCCGCGTCCGCCGGGACCAACGATTACCAGGCCTTCAAAGGCGAACGCCTGCTCGATCCCGATGCCTTCACCTTCAAACTCGACCATCAACTCACCACGCAGCAGCACCTGGATGGCACCTTCGTCCACACCCACATCCCGCGTGACAAGATCGGCACGGGTCTTCCGGGAATCCTCAGCTCGGACAGCCACCAGTTGACCGCAGGCACCACCATTCGCGTCGATCACGACTGGGTGCTCGGCCCCAACCGCCTGAATGCGCTGGTGCTCGGTTTCAACCGCTTCGCCAACACGGAGACACCACCCAACGGAGACTTCGGGTTGAATGGCTTGCCCAGCACTGCGCTGCCATACTTCGCCTTCACTCAGAGCTACCCTGACATCGCCAACAACGGACACTTCTTCGACATTGAAAACAACTACCAGATCAAGGATGTTTTCAACTGGACCGTCGGCCGCCACGATCTTCGCTTTGGCGGCGAGCTGCGCAGGATCCAGTTCAACGACACCAATCCCGACCCCGCCTTCACCACACTCAGCATTTCCGATCTTGAAACACAGAACCCTGCCAGTCCCAGCAAGACCGGCGACTCCTTCGCCAGCTTTCTTCTCGGGCAGGTCAACAGTGCCACTACCGGCACTCCGTACGAGATCGGCACGCGCTACAAATACGCCGGGTTCTTCATGCAGGATGATTGGAAAGTCAACGGTCGCCTGACGCTGAATCTAGGCATGCGCTGGGAGTTCCAGACCTTTCCCACCGAGGTGCATGACCACGCCAGCGTTCTCAGCCTGACGGGGCAGAACCCGGGCGCCGGCAATCTCCCCGGAGCATTGATCTTCGCCGGCACGGGTCCGGGACTTTCCGGTCAGCATGCCTTCGCAGGCAATGACTACTCCGCGGCCGGGCCGCGCTTTGGACTCACGTTCCTCGCGACGCGCTCCACACTCCTGCGCGGCGGGTATGGCATCTTCTACTCGGATACCGGCCAGGGCACGGCTTCCGCGATCTCGTCGGTCGGGTTCTCCGCGCAGGCCAACATCCTTACTCCCGACAGCGGTCTGCATCCTGCCTTCGTGCTCAGCAACGGCTTTCCGAGCGTTCCAAGCTTGCAGCCTGTGCTTTCACCAACACTGCTCAATCCGGTAGGCAGCAGCTTCCAGGGCGCAACGTATCTCGAAGCCAGGGCCGATGCCATGCCGCGCATTCAGGAATGGACCGGAGGCATCCAGCAGACCTTCGGCAAACAGTGGCTGGTCGAGGTCAACTACATCGGCAATCATGGAACGCGCCTTTACGATCCGAATGCCGAGAACATCAACCAGGACGATCCGAAGTATCTCTCGCTTGGTTCACTGCTGACCATTCAGGCCACGTCCTCGCAAGCCGCTGCGGCGGGCATCAAGCTTCCGTATCCCGGCTTTGTCGGTACGGTCGCGCAGGCGCTTCGACCCTATCCACAGTACGGCACGCTGACCTCGCAGGCCGGCAAGCCTGGCTATAACATCTTCCACTCCATGCAGGCCGTGCTGCAGAAGCGGTCGAGCTTTGGACTAACCCTTGGCGCCAATTACACGTGGTCCAAGAATCTCGGCATCAGCAGCCCGGCAGCGTATGCCGCGGCTCCGGACAACGTGCTGCAAAACTCGCTCAACCCGAGCGCCGAGTATTCGTACCTGCCTATCGATGTGCCCCAGGCGCTGGTGCTGCACACCATTTACGAGCTTCCCTTCGGTCAAGGAAAGCACTGGCTGGGCGGTAGCGGCATCGCATCGAAGCTTGTGGGCGGATGGAAGATCTCGGGCGTGCAGCGCTATCAGTCCGGCTATCCGATTCCCATCCTCGCCAAGAACTCGCTGACTATTGGCAACCGCATCCTGCGCCCCAACAAGGTGCCGGGCGTGGATGCTTCTACCCACACCTCCGCCAACGCCTTTACGCCGTTGAACGGATCGCGCTTCCTGAATCCGGCTGCCTTCACCGATCCTCTGCCTTATACCTTTGGCAATGCCGCACCCACATACGGCGACGCCAGAAACCCCAACGTCTACAACGAAGATCTCTCCATCGTGAAGACCACGCAGATCTATGAGCGGGTGCGCTGGAACCTTTATCTGCAAGCCTTCAACGCGCTCAACCGGCATCGCTGGACCTCTATCGACGGCAACATTGACGACGCGGGTTTCGGACGAGCCACAGTGCCCAGCAATCCACGCTTTGTGCAACTCGGAACACGCTTCGAGTTCTGACAAGCCGCCGGAGGCGCACACCATGCGCCTCCGGCCCCATCCCAGCAGCGTCATCTCATCGGAGGATCCTGAAGCGTGATTCGCAACCGGCTGAATGTTCTTTTCTTTCTTTCTCTTCTTCCCTTTTCTCTCTTCGTTCCCTCGTGCCGGGCTTCCAACCTTCTGCTCTGCGGAGGAGCGCAGGTTATTGAGGCTGAGGTCACCCAGGTTGCAGGCAAGCCGGCATTGCGTGAGGTGTGGCACTGGCGCCCGGAAGAGAGTGACGGCCTTCCTGTTCCACTCATGCGCAAATTCGTCACCACCGACGACTGCAAGGCGGTCTCGCAGGGCAGCGAGATTCTGATCACGTCTTCAGGAGATGCTGTGGCGCTGGTTTCGCACACAACCGGCAGAACACTCTTCTATGCCACGGTGAAGAACGCGCACTCCGCGGAACTTCTTCCAAGCGGACTTATCGCGGTTGCGTCTTCCAGCGACCCTGCAGGAAACGGCGACCGCCTGCTGCTCTTCGATCGTCACAAATCCGAAGAACCGCTCGTCTCTCTGCCGCTCGAAGCTGCGCACGGAGTCGTGTGGGATAGCAAACGCGATGTGCTCTGGGCGCTGGGCGGCAAGGAGCTGCAGCGTTTGCATCTCGACACGTCCGCATCCACACCACACCTTGTGATGGAACGGACGGTGCCGCTGCCGGCACGCGAAGGGCACGATCTGCAACTGGCCGAGGATGCCGGCGCGCTCTACGTCACCAACACCAAAACCGTATTCCAGGTCGATCCGGAGCATTTGACCTTCAAGCCCTTCCAACCGTTCACGGGGCTCAGCGGAATCAAGAGTCTTTCCATCCATCCGAAATCAGGGCAGATCGCCTACACCAGCGCCGATCCTGGTGTCTGGTGGACGTATACCCTGCGCTTTCTCAATCCCGGCGAACAGATCGTGCTGCCGGACATGATCTATAAGGTTAGATGGTTTTAGAAAGGCAGTTAACAGGGAACAGTAGATGGAGCTGCGTCTGCTGTTAACTGTTCGCTGTTAACTGACCCCTGCATTGACTGCCTGGTTCCTCAACAGCTTGCGCAGATGGTCGCTGTAGGTTCTGCTGACGCGCAGGGATGTTCCGTTGCGCAGCGTGACCGCACAGTCCCGGTTGGGCAGAGAGTTCACACTCGCGATGCGGTTAATGCGCACGATGGCTGAGCGGTGAATGCGGAGAAATGCCTTCGGGTCCAGGCGCTCATCGAGCGTGTTCAGCGATTCGCGCAGCAGGTGGGTTCGGGCACCGACGTGGATCTCGGCATAGTCGCCCTGCGCCTCAATCCAATCGATGTCGTCGATGGAAACAAAACGCACCTGCTTGCCCACGCGGATGGTCAGCTCCTGCAATGCTTCCGCCGCGGGTGCGGACCTGCCTCCGACCATCGCCTGCAACCGCTGGCTGTAGGCCGCGGCCTGCTGCGTGCCCATTACGCGGCGAGCATGGTTCAACGAAGCGTTGAAGCGCGCATCGTCCACCGGCTTCAACAGGTAGTCGATGGCGTGCAGTTCGAAGGCGCGCATCACGTACTGATCGAACGCAGTTAGAAAAATGACGAAGGGCTGCGCTTCCGAACCCATGGAACGCATGACCTCGATACCGTTCATCACCGGCATCTGGATATCGAGAAAGACGAGGTCGGGCTTGTGTTCGCGAATGAAATCAACGGCTTCGCGGCCGTTGGCGCACTCCCCGACGATCTCAAGGTCCTCGTGTTTCTGCAGCCGCAAAACGACGCCACGCCGAGCCAGCGGCTCATCATCGACAATCAGGACGCTACGCTTCATCAGCCTCCACAAACAGTTTATGCTTCTGCCCGTCCTGACTCGACCGGATCGGCAGCGTGAAGGAGACTTCGTAATTGCCGCGAGAGTTCGTGGACGTATGCATGGTGCTTTCGCTCCCGTACATCTGCTCGAGGCGCTGACGTACATTCTGCAAGCCAATCCCTGAAGAGCGCGTGACTCCATCGAGCAGCATGGCCGGAGATTCCTCGGGCGGCTCATTCTCAATCAGCACGGACAGCCTTTCGCCCAAGCGTTGCGTCTTGACCAGGATGAAGCCGCCCTTGGGCCGCCGGGCAATTCCATGGCGCACAGCGTTCTCCACCAGAGGCTGCAGGATCAGACGGGGAACAAGCGTGTCAGCCGCGGCGTCGTCCACGTCCCAGCGCACGTTCAGGCGGTCACCGAAACGGATGGCTTCGATCGCGAGGTATTCCTCCGTTACGGCCAGTTCATCCGCGAGCGGTATCTGGTGAAGATCGGGTGCGTCCAGCGTGCTGCGCAGCAGATAGGCAAGCTTGCCGATCATCTCGGTTGCGGCGTGCGGCTGGTTGTTCAGCACCAGCGTGGAGATGGCGTTCATCGTGTTGAACAGGAAGTGGGGCTGAAGCTGATAGCGTAGCGCACGCAGTTGCGCTTCCTTCGCCATGATTTCTGTTTCGATTAGCTGACGATGTTTCTCTTCCAGTGCAAGGTAATGCTTGATCCCAAAGTAGAAGCCTACCCATGACATCAGGATGGACCAGCCACTCGGCGTCGCGGTGATGATGTCCACCCAGCGAAACGGCGGCCGCACACGGCTCAATAACAGCGCGGCTTCAAAAGAGGCGGCCGCACACAACATTCCCAGCGGAAAGGCCGCGGCCATGCAGATGCCGGCGGCGATGCGAAGTCTTACCCGGCGCTTCCAGAGATAGTGGCACAGCCAGTACATCGGAAAGCTGGAGAGAAAGCCGCTCAGCAGAAAGGCTCCGCGAAAGGCGTCGTAGTCCAGACGCCGCCACCATGGCAGCGAGCACAGCACATTCATTCCGAAGTACAGCCCCCAGCCCATAAGTTGCAATGGCCAGAAACGCAGAAAGCGCAAATGAGGCGAGGTGGATTTCACTGCTTTTGAAGGTGTGAATTTCACTGTCTTTATTGTAGGCACAAACAATAGCGACCTGTGTCTTCCGTTCGGCGCATGAAATGCACGGCTCGGCGCATAGCCGATTGGCGCGAACGTTACAGCCCTGTTTCGAGATGTACGCTCAGACCCAAGCAACACAGTCCATCCACAAGCGTGCGTTTGCGCAGTGTTTGAGGGTCCCGTCATTGGCGGGGCCGATGTTCCTTAGAGCGGATCATCGGCCGGACAGAACAGCAACATGGTGCAATGCGGCTTCTGATTTTCAGTCTGCTGTCCGCTTGCTTCGACATCTCGACGTGAAGTGAACCAGGAGTTTTTTGGATGATTCGGAACGCACTGTACCGCACCTTGAGGACAGGAGCCGCCCTGGCAGCAGGCATCGTCTCTCTCACATCCATCAACGCGCAAGTGGCGCCAGCCGCGCGCACCATTACGACAGCGGTCGATAATGCAGACCGTGTGGCGCTGACCGGCAACGTGCGGCGAAATGTCGCGTTCGCCACCGACCTGGGCGCAGCCAATGCCGGGCTTCCCGCACATCACGTCACCATGGTGCTGCAGCGCAGCGCGCTTCGTCAGGCGCAGCTCGACCAATATCTGAGCGATGTACAGAACGCGCAGACCTCCGAGTACCACCACTGGCTCACCCCGGCGGAATATGGAGCCCGCTTTGGCGCATCCACCGATGACGTGCGCACCATCACGGCGTGGCTGCAGTCGCAGGGGCTGACGATTGAGAAGAGCTCGCCTGCCGCGAACATGATCTCGTTCTCCGGCACGGTCGGCCAGATGGAGGCCGCGTTCTCGACTTCCATCCACTCACTCTCCGTTAACGGGGAACCTCATATCGCCAATATCAGCGAGCCGCTGATTCCGCGCGCACTTGCTCCTGCGGTCAAGAGCGTGATCGGCCTGGATGACTTCCATCCCCACCCCAACTCCCATGAAGGCCCCAAGGCCAGGTTCAACCCGACGACCAATCGGATCGAGCCTGACCTGACCTTGTTCAACTCGGCCGGTGCGCCTTACCTCTACGTGGACCCCGCGGATGCGGCCACGATCTATGACACGCCCAACGCCGCATTGAACCCGAAGTACAAAGGGACCAGCTACGACGGAACCGGCGTCACGGTAGGCATCGTGGGCGACTCCAATGTCGACATGGCGCCGGTGACCAACTACCGCACCGCGTTCCTGGGCGAGACCTCCGCGAATGCCAACCTGCCGACGGTGATCATTGACGGCACGGACCCTGGCATCAACAACGATGAGCTCGAAACGTTCCTCGATCTTGAAGTGCTGGGCGGCGTCGCGCCGAAGGCGAAGATCAACTACTACACCAGCGCGGACAGCGACCTTTCCGCCGGCCTCTTCAATGCGATCGAGCGCGCCATTAACGATAACGCGGTCAGCGTCCTGAGCATCAGCTTTGGCGAATGCGAAGCCAACGCGGGCACATCAACAACCCAGTTCCTCGCGGAGATCTTCCAGCAGGCTGCAGCCCAGGGCATCACGGTCACCGTCTCCTCAGGCGATAGCGGCGCTGCCAGCTGCGACAGTTCAGCCGCGACCACCGCGGCGCGCGGTCTAGGCGTCAATGCGCTGGCTTCTTCGCCCTACACCACCTCAGTGGGCGGCACGGACTACGACGCGCTGGCGACAGCCTTCAACACCTATGTCACGAGCACCACCAGCGGCGCGGCTCCGTACTACGGCACAGCGTTGTCCTACATTCCTGAACGTCCGTGGAACGATTCGACCAGCGCGAATGGCGCACTTGCCTCGAATACCGCGCTGGTCAACGGAGGCGCGACCGACATTGTCGCGGCGGGCGGCGGCAAGAGCATCGTGTTCCCCAAGCCGGCCTTCCAGAGCGCGCTGACGCCTGCCGACGGCGGACGCGATGTGCCGGACGTCTCCTTCCTCGCGGGCAACGGCCTTTATGGCGCGGTGTGGACGCTCTGCGTATCGAACAGCCTCTACGGTCCGGACTGCGCAACGACGAACGGCGCCTTCACTTCATCGACGCGTTTTTCAGGTGCAGGCGGAACTTCGGCGGCGACGCCCGCCTTTGCCGGCATGCTGGCCCTGGTGGTGCAGGCCACGGGATCGCGTCTCGGCAATGTCAACAATGTTCTCTACAAACTTGCGTCCAGCAACTACAGCACAGTCTTCCACGACGTGACCGCCGGCAACATCGCCGTCGTTTGCACGGCAGGCAGTTCGGGTTGCGGATCGAATGGCTTCACCACCGGCTATGACGCAGGCACGGGCTACGACCTCGCATCCGGCCTGGGTAGTGTCGACGCGGCTGCGATGCTTGCCAACTGGTCGAGCGGATTGGGCGCCAGTTCCAGCAACACGCTGACCATCAACGGCGCGGCGACACCGGTCTCCGTCACGCATGGAACCAGCCTCAACTTCGCAGTCGGTGTGACGCCCTCAACCGCATCCGGTTCGGCGGGCATCATCACGACGGCCACCGCAGCCGCTGGCGCACCCACGTTGAATGGTCAGGGATTCACGATTCCCGTCAGCAACGGTACCGGCACAGGCAGCTACAACGGCCTGCCCGGCGGCGTGTACACGGTCTATGCCAATTACAGCGGAGACACCAATACGGCGGGCAGTCAGTCCAATGCGATCAGCGTAAACATTGCGGCCGAAGCCAGCAGCACCCAGTTATGGCTGAATGCCTACACACCAAACCAGACGCCCATCACCGATCTCAATGCTGTGCCCTATGGATCGTACCTGTTCGCCGAGACCTCGGTGTATGGGACCGCGGAAGGGTATAACGCATCGCTGGGCTATGCCACGGGCACGGTCACAGTCCTCGATAACGGCACGAAGGAGGGCACCTCTCCTATCACCAGCGGCAACTTCGCTTCCTTTCCTGCGATCGCGGCCGGCGTGTATCCCTATGCCGTGGGCGCACACACCGTCACCGCCACGTATCCCGGAGACGCGAGCTACCTCGCGAATACCTCCAACGCTGTGACTTTCACCGTGGTCAAGGGAGCGACGTCGGCGCTCCTCTTCCCTGCCACAAAAACCCTGCAGTCGGCGTCCAGCGACAACATCGAGGTGGACATTACGACGTCCAGCCTGGCGAAGACGCCTACCGGGACCATCACGCTCACGGCCAATGGCAAAACGCTTGGCACAGCAAGCACCTTGAATTCGGGGACCGCATCTGACGGAAGCACGGTCGCCTACGCGGTCTTCAATGTGCAGGGATCGCAATTCGTCAACGGATCGAACATGCTGACGGCCACCTATAGCGGCGACTCGAACTACGCGGGCTCAACCGGAACGACTACGATTTCCGTATCGCTGGCGAGCTTCGCGCTGAAGACCAGCGCCATCAGCATCAATGCAGGCAGCACCACGGGGAACACGGCGACCATCACCGCGTCTTCGTCCGGTGGATTCGCCGGCCTGGTCAATCTGAGTTGCGGCATCACGTCTGCTCCAGCAAATGCAACCAGCCCCATCACCTGCAGCGTTCCCGCGCAGATCAATCTGACCGGCACGACCGCAGCCACCACGACTCTCACGGTCAGCTCCACCGCGACCACAACCGGCGGCAACTACGTTGTGACCATCAACGGCGTCGATGCCGCGACCGGCAAGGTGACGGCGTCGACAACCAGCACGGTGACCGTAACGGGAACACCGAGCATCACGCTGGCCAACAGTGCGCCCATCACTCTGACCGCAGGCGCGGCCACGGGCAACACGTCCACGCTCACCGCAACCCCATCGAACGGCTACACGGGGACAGTGAACTTCTCCTGCGCGCTGACGACTGCTCCCGCGGGCGCGGTAAATCCAATCACCTGCGCAGTGGCTCCGGGGTCGGTGACTCTCAACGGTACGACGGCCTCCACGGCGACTGTCACCATCAACTCGACGGCTCGCACAAGCGGCGCACTCACTATACCGGCGCTGGGCGGCGTGGGTGGAACGGTACTCGCCATGGGACTGTTCTTCATTCTGCCCACGCGGCGGCGGCGTCAGTTGCGGGGTTTACCTGCACTTGCGTTGCTGCTTGCGCTTGCCGGAGTTGGCAGTCTCGCGGGTTGTGGTGGAGGCGGCTCAACGCCCGGTGGCGGCGGCAACCCTCCAGCGCAGGCCGGCACGACCGCCGGCGCCTATGTGGTCACGGTCACGGCCACCCCGGCAGGCGCCGCGGCTCAAACCACGACGATCAACGTCACGGTCAACTAACTCGCGCGTTTCGAAAATTCCCCAGTTCAACCGAAAACCCAGGAGGCTTCACGATGCACTGCTTGTCTCGATGGTTCTCTTCCAGCCTGTGTTCCGCAGCGCTGTTGTCCGTAGCCTGCTCCGG
>DASYEV010000176.1:0-31305 GCA_036498835.1 Acidobacteriaceae bacterium
CTGCATAGCCACCACCATAGAGAGCTCGAGGTGAACCTCGTCGTTCAGGGAACGATCACCTATGTGGTGGACGGCATGCGTTTCAGCTTTTCGCCCAGGACATTGCTTTGGCTGTTTCCGGAGCAGGAACACCAACTGGTCGACCGGTCTGCGAATGCGCAGTTCTATGTTGCCGTCTTCAAGCCTTCACTCATTGCCAGATCCTGCCGCACAGCCACATACAGTGGCCTGAAGCGCAAGACCAATGAGCAGGGTGGCGTGTTGAGCACATTACTCAAGCCGGACGCGTTCGATTTGATTTCGGAGACGATGAGTTCGCTGATGGAGGGTTCCCTGGATCCCGATTTGCTCAATCGCGAGGCCGGTTTCGGGGAGACGTCTGAGTTCCGCTTTCAACATAACGATCCCGATGCGTTGAACGCTGGGCTTCATTACCTGCTGCTGCATTGCTGGCGCAGCCGCCTGACAGGAAAGGCCACTCGTGGTCCAGTCGTGTTGCATCCTGTCGTCCGCCGTGCTCTTCAATTGCTAAGTGATGAGACGAAGGAAAGAGGCCTTGAGGAGTTGGCAAAGGCGTGCGGTGCAAGCGAGTCCTACTTGAGCCGAAAGTTCCATCAACAGATAGGCGTTTCCTTCACCAGGTATCGCAACTCGTTAAGATTGTCCCGATTTTTTGCGCAATACCAGCGCGCCGATCACCCGACAATTACCGAGGCCGTTTACGCTGCCGGCTTCGGCAGCTACGCTCAGTTTTACAAGGTTTTTTCTCAGGTGTATGGGCGAGGCCCCCGGAACTGTCTGCGCAATGATCCCCTTCCCATCGGGACTCCGATCACCTAGGAAAGTTCCACAATCCCAAATCTGCATTCGATATTCCGATCACATCTCTGCGAGGCAGAGATGCTTCTCACTCGACTGAAACGGCACCAATGCGATATCGCCTGTGTTCGTCCGACCATTCCGTGATGGGAAGACGATACGGTCCACGGCTGCTAAGGATAGAAACACAGATGTTGTAGGCGCCGGCATGCGAGCCCGGCGGGATACGCATCGAAATGTTCCGCGTGACCAGAGGCGCCTGATCGACCGAAGGACCAACGCCGAGATGCGCAACATCAAATTCTTTGTCGAATGTCTCGGCATTGACCTTGCCACTTGAATCCACGAGGGATATCGCGGCATAGCCTCCACCAAAACATGGCGCCACGCCGGCGTTTCTCAACACAAGTTCCACGGTAAGGCTGCTTCCATTCGTCACGCGCGCCGGCCATTTTGCCCGCACTATCTGGAGCCGATATCCAACGCGCCGGTTCATCTGGGCTACCAGATCGTAGTTGCCGGGCAGGTTTCCGCCGTTGCCGCTGAGGAACTCTTCCGGCCACCAATTCATTCTCAGAAAACTTGCATGGTAGCGCTCCATGGCATCGCGATAAGCACTTCCATCGCCCCAGCTCTTCGTACTCACATACGAGAAGCCGTAGTGCTCATCCTCCAAGCCGATCGGATGATTCGGCCATATGGATTCAGCCATACCCCCGCTCGTATAAGGGCAGCATGCCTGCACCATGATGCTCCAGTCAGCGAGACCGTAGCCCACGCTGCTTGCATACTCAACCGGTCCCTTGGCTGAAGTTCCTGGAGGAGGCGGATACCAACTGACCTGCTCGTAGGCGTGATTGACGAGGATGGCCGATCGCGGAAAATGTTTGCGCCATAAGTCGATGTGACTTTTTTGCGCCGTCGCCGTGATGGCTGGAATGTGCGGAGTGGGGACTCCATACCCCACGCCTGTATGTCCTTCACCCCAGGTTCCAAGCGAGCCGATCTCGATGAACTGAAGCCAGGGCTTGCCATCATAACGGGACCCTGCCGCGGCCAGAAAATTTCCAAACTTCTCCAGGAACACGGGATCATCCCAATTGGGAATCCACTGCGGAACGGGCTTACCGTTCGTCTGCGGGAAATACCACCCCTGGGCTCCGCTGCGCTTCAGCCACTCAGGTGTCGCTGCCATGGCGCCGACTGTACTGAACACAAGCCAGCAGTAGCTGACTTGTTTTCCTTTCGCGATCCAGTGCTCTGCAATTCTGTCCGTGTACTCCCAGTTGAAATGGCCTTCCTCAGGCTCGAGGTGCGCCCATCCCACGCGAAAATAGACAGCACTCGCGCCCGGAAACCAATCCAGCGTGTCATCTTCCGGACGGTTTCCCCCGTAGCGCGCGTCCTGATTGTCGATGAAGTAGGGAAAGTTCCAACCCATGTCGGGGTTCAGCAACGCCAAGCCATGATCGACAGGCTCGACGGTCACCATGTCGGCGTCAGGCGTTGCCTTGGCTGCATTGCTGGCTTCGATGACCCGAGCAGAGGGTGAGGCAGGGATTACTTCACCTGAGATTCGCTTCAGAAACATCTCCGCCGAGGTCGCCCATAGCGCGCCTTTCAGGAAGGAACGTCGTTTCACAGAATCCCCGCTTTCAACTGTTCATGCCGGGCGTGCTCCCACGGCTGAAGTACTCCGAAACTGCTCTACAGGGAACCGGCCAGCACAGCGATTGATTGCAGCATGAGACCTATACCACTTGAATCTCTGAACGTAAGCGTGCTTCCGTGCGCTGCTGCAGTGAGGGGCAACTCAACGACAAGAGATCCTGATCCGTGCATGCTTGCAGTCGATGGAAACGCCATCTTCGTGATGGCCTGTCCATTCACTTCGACTGTAACCACATGCGTTTGAGCGGTAGGGTTGATGTAGTGGACCTCCAGAGCGCGAACCCCGGATTGCGATTGAATACCGGTGAAAGAAGTCGACTTAATCTTGCCATCAGGCGGCGAAGAAGGTGTGTACCGGGTCTGCTGCCCTTCAACACCTTCGAGAATGATCATGACTACATCATTGGGGGCGATGGTCGTTGTATACGACTGATGCGCTGCTGACTTCTTCTGTCTCCATACATCCCATACCTGAACTGCCGCTGACGGCTCCAGGCCGAGCACGTTCCACCCGACCGACATCACCGCCGGTGAGGCGCTGGTATTCAGGAAAACCACTGCCCGGCGGCCTTTTCCGCTCAGGCGCTTTGCGACGATCTGAAGCCCAGGGTGCGATTGGGGTATATCGACTCCCTGAAGTCCGAGAGCATCCTGATCAACCGCGACCACATCGGGTTTAGTCAGGATGGCAAGCTCCGCCTTGCCCAGTTTGGTGACATCCGCGCCGATGAGTAGAGGAGCCCCCGAGATACTCCAGAGGCTCATGTGAACTCGATTGCGCAACTCCGACATTCCCCGCATTCCAATAACCAGCATGTCCGGATCGTTGTAGTACCCGGTGTGCTGCGCCTCTGGATGCAGACCCTGCGTGAAATTTGCGAGCACTTTGGAGTAGTCAACGCTTCGCGCGTCGTTGGGCGTGCCGGCAACAATCGGGAGAACCATATCGCCGCCGGTTCGCCACATATCCGCGTCGACTTCTCCGACGCCAGGCGCCCAGGTCCACGAATGATCCTTTGCCCAGTCACAAATGGAGTAGTACAGGTGGTGACCCGTAGCCGCTTCCGCACTCCGGATGGAACGTGCAATCTCGCTGTATTGCACTATCGGCTCGAGCTTTTCCTGGAACCCGCCACACCAGTCCACCTTGACGAAATCAAATCCCCAGGCCGCGAATTGCCGGAAATCCTGGTCGTAATGTCCCTCGCTGCCGGTGCCGGGCCAATGGGCGCCCAGGTCCGGCCACCATGTACTGCAGCCACCCTTCCCCACGTCCGTGTAGATACCGGCCTTCAGCCCAAGGCCATGAATGTAGCGGACGATGTTGGCCATGTCTCCAGGCTGTTCACCGTGTGCAAGGGCCGGCCATTGCCCGGGATCGACTGCGATGTCGCCGCGCTGGTTCCTTTGTCCCTTCCACCAGCCCTCGTCGATATTGACGTAGCCGTATCCCTTCTCCCTGAGACCCGACGCAACGAGCGCCTTCGCCTGCTGAATGACTACGGTAGAGTCCACCGTATTGGAAAAGCTGTTCCAGGAAGACCACCCCATTGGCGGCAACGGAATCGCAACGGGTGTCGCTCCGCCGTCCTCCGGAGACCTCGCTGTTATTCCCTTCGCGGCCTTGGCAGGACCGCATGTTGCGCTCCACATCAACAACAACGCGGTGAGTCCTGCTGCAATTCGAGAACTCCGCCTGGCGCCTGGATTACCCATGATCCGCAAATGACTCCTACTGCTTATCGCATTTCTCATGAAGGCAACACTCACGGCCAAAGATGTTGAGGCCGTTTTCCCGTGAAGAAAACGACCTCTGCCGCACCAACACCGGCCACCGCTTTGGCTAATACTGCAGCTTCAAGGTAAATTGCACATTTCGCGGCGAATTCTGCGTACTGTTCACCACCCCAAAGCTGGAGGTGTCGTATGGATTGCCATCATACGGTCCACCGAATATATGGCGGTTGAATGCGTTGAATAACTCGGCGCGGAACTGAACATTGATCCCCTCCGCGATTGCAGTGGTCTTGGTGACACTGAAATCTTCATCGAGATAAGGGAACGCTCTGTTGTAGCCCTCATACCTCGGCATATTGCCAAACTGGTAAGCGCCACCCGCTGCAATGCGGGTGCTGCTGTTGGGATCCGATAGCGCGGCTGCGTTGTACCACCGATCTGTGAAGGGATTGAAGCCGCCGTTCCCCTTCCTTCTTCCGGCCAGAAGCTGTTGCCCGGGTACAAGGTTCCACCGGATCGAGCCCTCGTAACTGGGCACGCCACTGGCGCCGGAGACCAACTGCACCTGTCCGCTCTGGTATCGCTGGATCCCTCCAATCTGCCAGCCACCCACGACTTTATTCAATGCGTGGGAATCCAGGAAGTGCTGGCCCGCACCGAAGGGCAGGCGATACACATAGCTGAGGACGAATATCTGGGGCGTGTCCTGACCGGAGTAGGACTTTTCAGCCTTCATGTTCTGTGGGTTCTGAATATAGGTGGCGTACGCTCCGTATTGGCTCTCCGTCACACTGCCCACATCACCCAGGTTTTTCGACCACGTGTAGGACGCAAGGAATTGCAGGCCGGCATGGAGCCGCCAGTCGAGCTTCGCGGTGAGAGCCTCATAGCTGCTCTGACCAAAATTCTCGCCGTAATTAGCAGTGTTGATGGCTGTGTACTGCGGATAGGGCGTCAGGGCCTGCGCCACAGTTCCGTAAAAACCGGCAAAAGGGGCTACTACTCCAACCGTATTGCCGGCAACATTCCCCTGAAGCGCCTTTCCAAGAGAAAAGTACTTGGGATCGAGCGAATCCTTCAGCAGCACATTGCTATTCAGATGAGTGCCGTGCTGGCCCAGGTAACCGAGGGTAAATACCGTATTCGACCCGAACTGCTGTTGCACGGATGCACTCCAGGTCTGGTTCATGCCGGGCCGCCCAAACGATGGAGCGATGTAATTGATGCCGTTGTTATTCAGTTGGCTGGGATCGAGGACCGGCTTATCGGAAGGAATGGGTGCGCCGCCTGTATCGAGATATTCGCCGGCGATAAAGTATCCGGAAGGAATATTGGCAACGCTCTGGAAAGTTGAGAAGCCCGCGGAGATGCCGCCGAATGCCAGCTCATACCCGGCGCCCGCCAACGGACTGGTCACGGTCTGGTAGTTCGCTTGCAGCACCGTACGGCCATGCAGCCATGAAGGCACATAGGCAAATCCGATACGCGGTTCAATGTTGCCGTAGTAGATGTCCGACCAGCGTCCGTTAGCACCACTGCGCCCAGCACCTTGTCCCGCGAAGATCAGGGCTCCGGGATATCCCGCTGCGCCCGGATTCGGTGTGGTTGGACTGAAGTTGGAGGTATTGCCGTGCGCCTCTTTGAACGGCGCATCGATGCTATATCGAACGCCCAGCGATAGATGAAGATCCTTGTTGAGCTGAAATTCATCCTGCCCAAACAGCGCGGTGTAGAAGGCGACATTGCGCTGGCCAACCAACTCTCTTGTGGCACTCGCATACAGCACCTGGCCAAGCAGGAAGGAGGCATAGCCGTTGCCTGTGTTGGAGTAGTTGAGCTGATCGCTGGCCGTCATGTTTCTGTCGAAATCGAAGACGCCGCTATCGCTGCCTTGATAGACGCCGTTCGACTGCTCGTTGCGATACTCTCCGCCAACCGAGATGTTGTGCCTTCCCCTGGAGATGGTAAGAACATCGGAAAGCGAGCCCATGTTGTCCGTCTCTACAAATCCACCCGTGCAGCATCCCGGGTTGACGTAGATATCGCCCCAGTTGAGGCCGGGATAAAAGGTGCTGAGCCCGTCGCTCGGGATACCGAGCTTACCATCCCAGTTGATGTGGCTGTCCTCGGAGTGATAGTAGAGGTTGTTCACCACGCGATCGAAGCCGGCCACAACACTGTTCACGACAGTCGGCGAAAAGATGTGCGTGTATCCAACCCGTACCAGATGACTGGGCAAATCCTGCGCCGATGCGCCCGCATTGAGCGGTTCCGGCAGATTCGGGGTTCCGGTATAGTACCTGTTGTTGTCGCGCACATTGTAGGAAACGAAGATGTGATCCTGATTGCGGAGAGTCTGGTCGATGCGGATGGTTTGCGCCGTGTCGAGCACCGGATACGAGCCTGCAAACGAGTAGTTGTTCGTGAGCCCCGGATTCGTCGGCTCCGGATACATCTTGGTCACGTTGAGAGCAGCCGCGCTCAGCGGCGTCGTGATGATGTTTCCAGGAAACGGATCCCGGCATAAGATGCCGCCGACCGGCCGGACCGTCGCTGGGTTGAAGATCTCACCGTAGTAGATCGGCTGTCCGCTGCATGGACTGGTTCCCTCCACCGTGGTTGTCAGGCTGTCGGCAAAGTTACCGGTCCGGTTTGCCATCGTCGGGACTGTTTCAATTTGTGAAAATCCGACGGTCTGCCGGAATTGCTCCCAGGAAAAGAAGAAGAAGGATTTCTTCTTGCGGCCGTCCCATATCTTGGGAATCCAGATTGGGCCGCCCAGGGTCAATCCATATTCGTTCTTCTTGTCGGGAGGTGTCTTGTAGGCCGGGTTCGGCCCGTAGAGCGAAGCGTATGCGTTGTTAAACCAGGTATTGGCATCAAGAGCCGTGTTTCTGAAAACCTCGTAGGCTCCGCCGTGAAACTGCAGGCCGCCCGCCTTGGTGATATAGCTCTGAATGCCGCCGCCCGTTCTTCCAAATCCCGCCGGTATGCCTGCGGTAAAGACCTTGAATTCCTGGACGGAATCTACGGAAGGGAGTTCTTCACTGGCATAGGCATCGCCCAAAGCCAATGTCTGCATACTCGCGCCATCCAGAAGGATCTCCGACCCCTGTGTCTGACTTCCGGACAGGCTGAACTCATAGTCGCCTCCCGAAGTGCCGACACCATACGTTGCCGGAGCAAGGAAAACAAAATCTCCAGCATTTCGCATCGAACCGGATCCGATAGACAGCGGCAGGTCTTCCACCATTTCAGGACTTACAACCGTTCCAATCTCGCTGCTTTGCGTCTCCAGCGGCGCACTCGCGGCCGTGACGTAGACGGTCTGAGTGGTGGACCCAACGCTGAGAGCGAAGTTCAACGTGGTCGTGGTCTGAAGTTGAACGACTACGGAATTGCTGCCGGTCGTCTCGAACCCTGGAGCGCCCACCGTCACGCTGTAGATTCCCACTGGAATGTCGGTGAAGCGATAGGCGCCGGTCGAACCGGACTTCGTCTCAGCTGTTACATGGGTCGCTTCATTCGTAGCTTTCACTGCCGCGCCTTTGATGGCTGCGCCGGAGCTGTCGGTGATCGCGCCTGCGACCACTCCACCGGAAATCTGCGCTCCCAGCGGCAGGCACATCCCCAGCGCGATGCAGGCAGCCAGCCCCACAAAAACCGATGACAACTTCTTGTTTTTCACCTTGGCTCCAACCTCCAGCGTCACTATCTAATGTTTGAGAAAACGGTTTCTCGATTGACGAATGAAACGGTAGCCTCGCTATACCAACTTTGTCAAGATTCTTTCGTCAAAATCTCTCCATGCACTCAAAATGCGGCTAAATCAGGCATCTATTCATCCCTATCGCTAAGGCTGAAGACAGCTTCCGTCCAGTATCGCTTTGCGTGATCGTTTTGAGAAAACGGTTACAGGAACTTCACTTGCAGCGAATAGAACGCCCGCCACGATTCCCAAAGCCGGGCTGCGGTATGGCACAGGATCTGGGGCACTTAGAGCATTTCCCATGATGCTGTGCCCTCGCGAAGCAACCGAACAGGTCGTTTTCTTTGGGGGAAAACGACTTCAACATCTTCGCCCTGGGGTACACCTTCATGGGAAATGCCGTAGCAGTCGATGGATGCATTTCGCATCCTGTTGCGCTGGGGGAAACCCCGGGGCTTTTACGGTCTGACGGACCCACCACATGGCGACAGCGATCTGTGTGCGGGAACTCAGGCCACGGCGGCAACTTCCTCTTCGCATCAGTGAGACACAATCCGCGCGCTACGGACAGCATGTGCCACGGCCGTCATCTCCCGCCATGCCATTGCTCTGCTGGAGGGATGACTTACTGTTGCTCCGGTCTTCTCCACGCCAGAGCATATAGATTACTGATATGGCTGGCAGAGCAAGGAACACTACGGTCAAGAATCCCCCAGCCGAGGGGGAGCCCAAGCCGCTTGCTGAAAAACGAGGTATTCGCGCGGTTGCGCGTCATGCCGGGGTTTCGATCGCTACAGTTTCACGCGTGGTCAACGGATCCATCAATGTCGATGCCCGCCTGAGCCGGAAAGTCTGGAAGGCCGTAGCCGAGATCGGATACCAGCCCAACCGCACCGCGCAGGCGTTGTCTTCGGGACGCACGAGATTACTGGGGCTCATCGTCGCGGATATCACCAACCCATTTTTTCCAGAACTTGTAAGCGGATTCGAAGACGTCGCCCTCAAAATGGGCTTCGGCATTCTCATCGGGTCAACGGGCGGCGATCCAGCCAGGACCGGAACCTGGGTTCAACGAATGCTGCAGCACAGTATTGAGGGCCTTGCGCTGCTCACGTTTCGCAGTGAGCCCGAGGAGGTCTACCAGATGCTTGGAGGCATTCCATCCGTTGAAGTGGAAGTGGGCAGACAGGGCCTGGGGATGGAAGTCATCGAGGTCAACTATGCACACGGCATTCGTCAGGCTGTTCAGCATCTGGTGGTGCTGGGACATCGCGATATCGTATTCGCCGCGGGACCGCAGGAAGATTTTACCGCTGCGGAACGTGAACGCTGCTTTAAGATGGCGATGCTTGAAGCGGGCTGCAGTGTGAGCAAGGCGTCCATCTACCGGGAGCACCCTTACGGCACGTTGGAGGCCGGAATTGAAGCCGCCCGCCGCATTCTGCTGCGTCCCGAATTGCCGACTGCGCTGATCTGTTCGAACGATCTCATGGCCATTGGAGCCCTGCGGATGTTTAACTCGCACAACATCGCGGTGCCGCAGGACATCTCTTTGATCGGACTGGACGACATCCATCTGGCCGAGTTCACAACACCAACGCTCACGACGGTGAGAATCCCGCGCACCGAACTCTCTGCCGTCACCTTCGCCGTCCTGCTGGCAAAGCTTGAGGGCCGCCCCGATCTCACGGAAAAGGAACGAACCATCGATACGTACCTGGTTGCGCGCGAATCGACAAACTACGCTCGGCGTAAAGATCCACAATCGTGAGGTCGAGAAGGCGTCGCGTAACCGGGTGTGAGAGACATTTTGTTTGTTGTCTTCACTGCCGGTAGAAAACGCCGGCTTTCATGACCATCTGAATATTCTTCGCCGGGTCCGCCAGGATGGTGATGTCTTCGAGCGGCGATCCCTCGACGACGAGGATGTCGGCGATCGCTCCTTCCGCGATCACTCCCAGTTTGCCTTCCATACCGATCAACTTGGCGGCCACGGTGGTGGCGCTTGCAAGAAGGTAGCTGGAGGGCAGGACCTCCGCTCGAATCCGGAACTCTTCGCTTTGCCGCTCATGCAACTCACCGAGTAGATCAGTCCCGAACGCCATGGTCACGTTGGCTTCACGCAGAATGGAAAGACTCTCCCGGCCGGTCAGGCGAACCTGATCGATCTTGGCAACGGACGCCGCGGGCAGACCAAGCGCAGCGCCCTGGTCGGCTAAAGCGTCAAACGCGATCAAGGTTGGGACTACGACGGCTCCCGCATCTGCGGCAAGCCGCGCCGTAGCGGCGTCGATGCCATTGCAATGCTCCAGGGAATAAACGCCGCATCGGATCGACCGTTCGATGGCGTCCGCCCTGTATAGATGGGCGGCGACGTAGGTCTTGGCGTCGCGCGCCTCTTCAACCGCCGTCGTAATCTCGTCTACGGAATAGCCCTGCCAGGCAATGGGATCGGTGGGACTCGCGACCCCACCATTGGCCATGATCTTGATGAACTGCGCTCCCTGACGGAGCTCTTCGCGGCACGCCTTGCGAACCTCGTCGACTCCATCTGCGATGCGTCCCAGCGCACCAAAGTTGTTCTTCCAGCGATTTGGCTCATAGGTGTCATACCGGGGACGTGCATCTCCGTGACCGCCTGTTTTGGAAAGCGTCTTGCCGCAAACAATAAGCCGTGGAGCCTCCGCGAGCCCCAGTTCAATGGCTTCCGCGAGAGAATGCGGCGCGCCGCCGAGATCGCGAACCGTCGTAAAGCCTCGGGCCAGCATGCCTTTCATGATGGGAAGCGAACGCAGGACGGCCATCGCATCGGGAAGCTGGGCATTCAGCCCGATGTTCAACATGCTCGCCACCACATGGACATGGCAATCGATCAACCCGGGCATCAATGTCATGCCTTTCAGGTCGATGACACGCCTGTGGTCCGCAGCCGCTTCAGCCTTGGCCTTTACGTCGCGGATGATGCCGTCTTCAACCAGCACATTGCCCATGCGGGGAGCGTCCGCAGTCGCGTCCACAATCGATGCGTTGAGAAACAGTGTTTGCATATACGGCTTAACTTACTACGCGGCCCTTCGCCGGCAATTCACGAGCGAAGCCTGCAGGCCATTTGGCGTCAAATCTCAAAGCGTTGGAATCGGCGATCAGTTCGCGCTCGCTTTTCGTCAGGAAAGCCTTCGCCATCGCGTGTCGACACGATGGCATCCGAGGGTTTCTCTAATTGCTAATCCCAACAACTTTTCTGGTCACCTCACCACTCGGCAAAATCTTCACAAAATAATCCGCGACATCAGCCCGTGAGATTTTGAAGCCAAAGCGTGGCAAGTGCTCGATCCGTTCGCGATAGTTCCTGGTTATGGAACCGTCAGTGAGCTGTGGCGGACGAACAATCGTCCAGTCAAGGTCACTGCGCTTCACGATCGCTTCAAGGTCTGCGGAGTCCGTGACGACGGAAGAGAAGAATAGTCTTCCGATAAGATACGTCGGCGGAATGATCGAATCTCGAAAGAGAAACGCGGTTGAGATCGTCACCAGCCGCCGAACTCCGGTGTTTTGCATGGCGGCAGTTAATGCGGTCGCAAACTCTCGCAGCAGATGGGCGTCGGTCTTTACTAACGGCACTCGCGGACCAAAGCCGGACAGAACCGCATCCTGCCCATGCAGAATGGCGGCCAGCTCGTCCTGATCCAGGAGATTTCCTGTTTTCACCTGGATACGTTCTGCAAAAGGCTTCAGGGCTTTCGGATCGCGGACGAGCGCTGTAACGGAATGACCCGCTTCTATCGTCTGCTTGATCAGTTCGATCCCTGTACCACCTGTTGCTCCCAAAATGACGATGTTCATCTCTTCTCTCTCTTCCTGATCTGGTTACTGCACGCGGATGGATGCGAGCCGCCGGCTCGCTGGCCGAGTCGAGTACGACAACATGAGGAACAGGAATGTTGCCAGAGGCTCTAAAGCGAGCCAGCCGTCGCCCGAGGAGAAGTGCGAATAACACGCGCTCAAGATCGTGATGGTGAAGCCCGCATAGGCCCATTCCTTCAGCCGCTCGAGCCCCGGGGCAAGCACAATGATCAGCCCCACAATTTTTCCTACGCCCAGAATGTTGGAAAAATAAGGCGGATATCCGAGATGAGCGAGCGAAATCATCATCGGCGGCCAGTGGACGATTGCCATGGCGCCTGAGATTCCCAGGACGAGTGTGAAAATTGCGGTCGCTGTCCAGTAGGCAATGGTACGGCGCTTCATAAATAACCTCATTTGCATGGTGATGCGGCAGATCGGCCCGCCGTTAAGCGCGTTTCCGTGAGGGTCTATTGGGGATAGAGGGTCTCGAACCATCTATCCCAGGGACAATGGCCTCTTCAGCTCTTCACCAGGCCACGGTATTCGAGAACCGCCAAGGCGATCTTCTATGACACAAGACCAACGAGCGTTGCGATGTGTGACAGTTCGACTGCGCTTTATTGCAAATTCCACGTGAAGGTGTAGAGAAGGGACTGAACCGCTCAAGGGAAGTTTTCTCTCAAGTCTGTCATCGGCCGTGGCCGCCCCTGAGAAATGAGACAGGGAAGATCTGTCTCTCTTCTCGAAGAGGCACGGACTCGAGCAGCAGCAAGCCTTCAGCGCCAACGGTGCGTTCTATATCAGCCTGGGGCGAAGCCCCAGGAAAGAAGCCCGCACAGGGATTGAGGGCTGAAAGCCCGACCTATCAAGGTCTCGAACTTCGTCCGATGGAAGCTTGGAGGTGTTTGCGGCACCAGATCGTTTTGCTTAAGGTCACGGGTTCACCCGTGACATTCAAAGTCAAAACAACGCTGGCTTCAGCCCCGGAGGGAACCGTTCCAGGGCAGCCATAGCACCTCACTGCGACTCCACACCTTCTCATGTTTGATACGGGTACCTCAGCGGCTCAAGCCGCGATCCTGCCGCAACATACGACACGGGTGAACCCGTGTCCTTAAGCAAAACAAATACCTCGTGCGACATTCTCACAGAGCGTTTTTCACTATGAGGCAGACACCTTGAAAGGCCTGGGGCTGAAAGCCCGACCTATAGACAGCCACTGAAGCCCAGTCTATGACCGCTACGTTCGGACCGGACGGATCATAGATTTTCAACGAAATAGGCGAGAACATATGTCAGGCCTTCAGCCCTCCGAATTCCGCCTGGCCTTTCATCGATACCACAGCATCACGGATGCCCTTCTAAAGGGAGGGAAGATGCTTCAGCTTGTCTGGATTCGTGACGATGTAGACGGCTGAGATGCGGCTCGCTCGAGTATCGATTGTCAGAACGGAATGAGGCTTGCCATCGAGATAGTTGATGAGGCCTGGTTTGCCATTGATGTGGGCGAGCCGTCTGACGAGATGATCGGGGACAAGCCGCGCCATCCCGCCAAGAATGCCCCTGGAGACGCGATCAGACCCGTGCACCTCGTTCGGGACCGCCACAGCCTTACCTCCGCCGTCCGATCGAAGAACTACATCTTCAGTCAACAAAGTCACAAGGGCGGACAGTTCTCCTGTCGTCGTCGCCTTCAGGAATGTCTCCAGAAGTTCTCTCTGTCTGGATTCCGTCGGTTGGAAGCGGGCTCGAAGCGACGAGATATGTTGCCGGGATCGCTTCAATATCTGACGGCAATTTAAAATACTGTGCCCGACGATGAGCGCAATTTCCTCATGTTCGTACTCAAATACCTCTTTGAGCAGGAAGACGGCTCTCTCAATAGGCGTGAGCCGCTCAAGCAGCACAAGGAAGGCCATCGAAAGCGACTCATCGACGCGAATCAGGTGAAATGGATCATCGCCGGGATCGGTTGCGATCGGTTCCGGCAGCCAAATGCCGCTGTACTCCTCACGTTGCACGCGTGCCGATTGCAAATGATTGATGCATAGCCGGCTCAGGATCGTCACCAGGTACGATCGCGGATTCACGATCTCCTCCTCGCGCGAAGTATGCCATCTCAGAAAGGTTTCCTGCATCATGTCTTCGGCGTCCGACACAGTACCGAGCATGCGATATGCGATAGAAAACAGGAGGCCGCGATATTGATCGAACTGTGCAAGGCGTATGGAGGCGTTCATTTCGTCGTTGAGCCCCGAATGATTCGATGTGTCGCTTTGCTTTGGCAAGGTCACTCCTGTCCGAGCATCTTCCCGATCTTTGTGCCCGCGGGAATCAACTTTCTATTCAATAGACCGCCGGGACGGCTGTGGCGTGACAAGCCTTTGGAGAATTCGTTCGCTCCGGTCCCGGCCATCCTCGCAATGGAGAGTTCAACCGGCAACCGCCAAGCAGCGTCGATCCGAGATACTTCAGTTCACGATCTCCGTTCTCACGCTCGTGCTGGTTGTCATTGAAGGTGTCATTCATCGCCGCCTGCACGGCTCGTTGTAATCTTCTTCTCCCAGCCTCTCACTGAGGGGTAGTGCCCCGCGCGATGTGACCTGCCGCGCGGGGCACAATCCTGGGGGGCTCTAGAGGGCTGCGATACCGTTGAAACCCGCCGTTTTGGGAAGGCCTTCGATGTCTCCCAGTTGGTTGAGCGTTCCATTGGAGTTGATCGTGTACACACCGATAGCACCCGCGCCGGACAGAAGATTGAACACATACTTTCCATCCGCGCTCGTGGTGACGTCGAGGTTGGTTGTCCCGTTCGGAAGAGTACTGAGAATTGTATTTGCAATGGGAGAAAGAGCTCCGCTGGATGAGATTGCGAAGCCGGCGACCGTGGATGTTGCAGAATTTTCAACATAGACCCACTTGCCGTTCGGCGTAACCACGTTCCAGCAGTTCCCGTTTCCAAAGGTGGGAAGGCTATGACTGACCGCGGTGAGGGACCCGTTCGAGTTGATGGTGTAAGACGAAATGCTGGAAGTGTCACCCCCGCTGTTGGGCTGATTCTCGGAGATGATGAGTTGTCCGTTGGAGGTGAACACCGTCGCAAAAACGCCCGGGGTCACACTCTTGTTGTTGACCACAGGCCCCAGCGTGCCGTCTGTATGAATTGGAAACAGGTCGATGCTGTTGGAGGCCTTCTCGATGACGATAAGCCAACGCCCGTTCGGGCTTACAGAGATGGAGGATGCACCGGAGTTGGCTGCGGTAAGAAATGTTGTTGAATTTCCAACGTCGCGAAGTATTCCGAAACGGTCTGCCTTGAGAACTTCGATAGCTCCCGAGCCGCCGGCGTTCAGTACGTAGACGGTACCGTTGTGCTCTGTCACGGCCACGGGAAATGCACCGCCCGAAGACTGGACGTCAACCAGCACCGGCAATCCGTTAATGAGGTGAAAGCTCGAGACTGTTCCGCTTGCGGAATTCACCGCAAACAGGAGATTGTGGTCTCCGCTCAAAGTGAGAGCACCCTGCGATTGCAGAGGATCTGTCGTGCCGCCGCTGCCGCGCCCACCCGTGGCGGCTCGGTAACGGAGATCGAACTGACCGTTGTACCCGAGTTGATAGGTGAGTACTTCGTTCTTGACGTTATCGTTCGATAAGACGAAAACGGTTTCCGTGTTCCCTTGAGGGAGACCGGCTCCGTACATGGCTGGCGTAATAGCTCCAAGACTGAGCGCGATGGTCAACAGACCATGAACTGGCTTCAACATGATGCAAACTCCTTTGGGGTAAGAACCAATTTGCGCGTCCATCGCCCCAGTTCAGGCCGGTGTACCTAGACCATCCCATGGAGTTGCAGTGATCGCGCGTCCGTAAGAAGGACGGCCCGCGAAAAAGTTACAGAACAAACGCCAGCATTCTGACCGCACGGAAAACTCGTTTCGGGGCTGTAACCTTTGACCACCTTGCCGCTCTAACCATGTGGAACTGTGTGCGCGAGATCCGGCTCGACACCCACGCGACTGCCGCCTCGTGCCGCACGAGGAGTTCGGTGAAACACATACAAACGAAACCTGAACATAGAGGAGATTTCGCAATGAACAACTTCGGCATTTTGGCAACCCTGCAGGCACGGCCCGGCAAAGAGAATGAAGTCGAGAGCTTCCTGCAATCGGCAAGACCACTTGTCGAAGCGGAGACCGGCACCACAACATGGTTCGCGTTCAAGATCGCGCCCGCGACATTTGGAATTTTCGATACGTTCCAGAACGAAGAAGGGGTCGCCGCGCACGTCAACGGTGAAGTGGCGAAGGCCCTGTTCGCTCGCGCCGAGGAGTTGTTCGTTACGCCCCCTGAGATTAAGACCGTCGGCATTCTGGCGGAAAAGCTCTAAGCAAGCCCGGCTCGGCCCTACATCGACTGCGTGTAGCTATGGTTATGATTCTCCTGGCGTTGGGTTTGCTGAATCCCTCAGCGCCTCCTCCAATCCGGCCGAAGCCTGCCGCGCTTGCTGTCTCAGTGCAAGGAGATGGGAGTTCATCCCATCTCCTTGCCGTTGGCGGAGGTCTTATCGAAGTCGATGTCCATCTGGACGATTCAGATCTCACCATGGATGATGTCCTTTCCTGGGTGCAGCGATCGGCGGAAGCAGTGGCCAACTACTATGGCCGATTTCCGGTTCATCATGCTCGCGTGATCGTCACGCAAAGCTCGGATGCGGGTCACTCGATTCACGGGACGACATGGGGAAATATCGACGGGTCCCAGGGGCTGACACGAATACGTTTAGGGCGAAGCGTCACAAAGTCCGATCTTGCTGTTGGATGGACGATGACTCACGAGCTGGTTCACATGGCGCTCACCTCACTTCCCGATGAGAACCACTGGCTCGAGGAGGGACTCGCAACCTATATCGAGCCGATTGCGCGTGCTGAAGACGGACAACTTGCTGTCGCGGAGGTCTGGAGAGAGATGCTCGACGACATGCAAAAGGGAGAACCAGCTTCCGGTGACCGTGGACTGGATCGGACCCATACGTGGGGGCGCACCTACTGGGGTGGGGCGCTCTTCTGTCTGGTGGCGGATATCGAAATCCGCAGAGCGACCGCAAACCACAAAAGCCTCCAGGATGCGCTTCGCGCCATTGTGGCGGCCGGGGCGACCATCGACACGGAGCGTCCTCTTCTCGCCGTGTTACGTATAGGCGACCATGCGACTGGAACGACTGTGTTGGAGGATTTATATAGCCGCTGGAAGGACAAGCCGGTTACCGTCGATCTCGATCAACTCTGGTCTGACCTGGGAGTCCAACAAGGGCCGCACGGGATCACGTTTGACGACCACTCTCCTCTTGCCAACATCCGCAGATCGATGATTCAACTACCTCGCTCAAGCAAGGCGATCAGGGTTCCTTGATTTGTACCTGTCTCTAATTGGTGGCGGCCGATTGGAGAATGAGAGAAGGAAAAGATGTCAGGCCTCGCATAGTGACCGGTCACATCAAGGGCCATGGATTCACGATCGATCAAGGAAAGATCCAGGTCCGCAACGATCAATTCCTCGCGGTCGTAGACCGGCGCAACAAGGTAGTTCGAATCTGGCCCTATGACAGCACTTCCGCCGCGCTCCACCCAGCGGTGGTCGACGCTATGCGCAAGCGAACCCGGAATATCGCTGGTTGGCATCATGAGGCCAACTGCAAGCACGAAGCATCGGCCTTCAAAGGCATAGTGCCGGCTGGCGAGTTGGGCTACCTCATTCACCGTGGGCCACAATGCGATATGAATGTCTTCCCCTGCCTGATGCATGGCCATTCGCGCGAAAGGCATCCAATGCTCCCAACAAATCAGGCCACCGATATGCGCCGGACCAACTTGAACGGAAGCCAATCCGCTGCCATCGCCTAACCCCCATACGAGCTTCTCTGAAAACGTTGGCATCAGCTTCGGATGGTGGTTTGCCAAGCGCCCATCTGGTGTAAAGATCAACAAGCTGTTGTAGAGGGTCCGTTGGGCCGAACCGTGATCGACTCTCTCATTGATCCCGATCACGATACCCATCTTGTGATCGCGAGCGGCGTCCGCCAAACGTGACACTTCAGGCCCGGCAACGGAAATGCTGTTTTCACGCAGTTCCGCGAAAACTTTTTTGGTCGGTTCATGGTTCCATAACGCAGCGCCGGGACAAACATCCAGCCACACGGGATACCCTGGGAGCCAGGTTTCGCCAAATACGATGAGCTCAGCAGCCTGCTCTGCGGCATCCCTGATGAGATCCAGTGCCTTCTCCAGGCTGGCGGCTTTGTTGTAATACACAGGGGACAACTGAGCGATCGCCACACGGATGCTTCGACTATTTCGGTCTTTCTCGGACAATCGCGCCTCCTGTGTGGCTATGTCGCTCGGTGATTTTTTCATACTTGAGCCGGAGCGAAGAAGCCCTCTTCTCTGGCAGAATCCAGCTGCCGCTTGAGGAATATCCATAGCTCCGGACAGCCGTCCTCGATTTCGGGGCCCACGCGCGCCAGCACCCGTTCATAGGAAACGCCATTCTCGATCCAGCTTCCCCCGTGATTGGATAGGTTCAGAAGGACAGGCATGCTCCGATCAATGGCCTTTGCAAATTTGGCCTCGGCCGTCTCGCCGGCATCAAATTCCTTCCACAAGTCGAGAAGAACCTTCGACGTGGGTTCAGGAACGAAAGAGAATATTCGCTCAACCGCACGCAGTTCAGCAGCCTTGCGTTCCTCCCATCCGTCCTGCGCAAAGACAAACTTGTCACCGGCATCGATCTCGCCGATGTCATGAACAAGGAGCATCGCAACGACCTGGCTTACATCGACTGCGAGCCCCAGAGTGCCCGCCAAAGAAAGAGCGAATACAGCAATCTGCCAGCTGTGCTCCGCGGTGTTTTCATAGCGGGCTTCACCGCTGGGCTTGACCTTTCGCAGTACCGCTTTCAGTTTGTCAATTTCCAGTACGAACTGAACGACGTTCTGGATGTCGACAAGGCGTTGCTCTTCTTTCACGACACTACTCCAATGAAGACAATTTACTAAGAGCCAGTGTGACGGATCGCATCCAGCACTGCGCTCCGAGTCAGCAATTCGGGCAAGACATGCGCACTACCTTCTGCTCCCGGCGAGAAAACGACATAGGTTGGAACACCACTGCGGCCCACTTTCCCCAGGGCTTCAGTGATTTCGGGATCGTAGCGCGTCCAGTCAGCGCGAAGCAACACATAGCGTTGGCGTATGAGCTCATCTTCCACGCTCTTGTCCTGAAGCACGACCTTTTCATTTACCTGGCAGGAGAGGCACCATGCCGCCGTGAAATCTACGAAGACAGGTTTACCTTGGCTCTGGGCCGCTTGCAATGAGGCGCTTGTAAAAGGTTGCCATTGCAGCTTGTCGGAATGGCTTGCACTCAAGGGCACCGCAAAGCCGGCGATCGCAATAAGAACCGCTGCCACATATCCCCACCTCTTCGCGGGCCAGCGTCCTAGTATCCATCCGCCGATGGCGAGGATCAGCAATCCAGCCAAAAGTCGCGCAACGTGATCCGATGCATCTCCCGACGTCCCGCCACTGAGACGGCCATAGACCCAGATCAGCCAGATGGTCGTCAAGAAGAGGGGGACGGCAGTGAGTTGCTTCAGGGTTTCCATCCAGCTTCCGGGACGAGGCAACTTGGTTGCCCAACCAGGTACAAGCGTGAGCAGAAGGTACGGCAAGGCCAGACCAAGAGCAAGGGCGGTGAACACAGCAAACGTAACGAGGGCATTCCGGGAAAGGGCGAAACCGATCGCCGCGCCCATGAGCGGTGCGGTACAAGGCGTAGCCACAACCGTGGCAAGCACTCCCGTGAAGAAGGAGCCCGTATAGCCTTTTTTACGCGTGAGGCTGTCGCCCGCACTTGTCAACGTCAACCCAAGATCAAACATCCCAGCCAGGGAGAGGGCCATGAAAAACATCAGAAAGGCGATACCAACCACGAAGCCTGGGGATTGGAGTTGAAACCCCCAACCAGCCTCCTTGCCGACAAATCGCAAAACCAGCAGCGTGGCGACAATTGTCCAGAAGGAGCACAGGATGCCAAATGTGTAGGCCACTCCATGCCGCCGCTGGTGGGCTGCGCTTTCGTTCGCGCTATTCACCAGCGCGAGAGCCTTCAAGAAGAGGACAGGAAAGACGCATGGCATCAAATTGAGAATGATGCCGCCGGCGAATGCAAGCAGAATGGCGAAGAGAAGGCCCGGTTCGCTGGCGGAGTTCGCTTGTACTATGGGCGCCATGACTGGAACATCAAAGCCAAACGACCGGCCGTCGCTGAGCTTCAGAACGCCCTTGACTTCCTTCGGCAAGGTATCCGAAATATCGGCCCGCTCGGTTACAAGCTTCACTCCATGCGAGGTGGGCTCGATTTTCTGTTCTGCCGCGTTGCGAATTGAAGCATCGTCGAGGGGGTAATATTCGGCGGCAGCTTCTTTTTTACCGGTCGTGATGTCGAGAGTGAGGAGAGTTCGGCTGGCGCTCGCGCGGACTCTTACCGACTGCGGTAGCGGACTCGGCTCGGCGCGGATTGCTGCATCGATCAATGGATTGACCACGGAGGATGCGGTCGGGGCAACCTCTAGAGCTAGCCCCAGAAACGCCTTTCCAGGAAGGCACACCTCCCTGCATACCAGCCATTGCACGTGCGCCTGCAACTTCGTGGACCCGGCGATGAGTTGCTGCGATGCCATCAGGTCATACGGAAAAACGGCCGTCCCTTCGTAGCCATAGTCCATCAGTGGCCCGAGCGGTAGTCTGGACGGCGCCGGATACTGCATCGGTCCCAGAGTGATTCCTTGCGGAGCAGCCCACGAAACAGTGGGCGCCTGACCGGAGTCGCCGGCATATTGCCAATAGACATGCCATCCTGACTCCATCGTCAGCAACAGGGCGACACGGCTCCTACCCCCTGGCGAGATGGCTCCAGAGTCAGAGATCAGCTCTGCTGTGATGTGCGGGGCCTTGACCGGTCCCGGAGCGCCAGTTCCCACTTCCCGAAGCTGCGCGCTGGAGGCCAGGACAGGCGTCAGCAGAACGATAACGATGAAACGAAGATAGTGACGCATTGCTTGCATGGCATGACCTGTGGCTGAAATAAAAGGGGCTGCACCGAAGGGTTGGTGCAGCCCTGCACGGCTACTTCGCCGCGAGGTTATCGAGCGCATCCTGCGCCGACAACCGATCACCGTGGCTGTGGCTGATTTTTTCGAAGACGATCATCCCCTGCTTGTCCAGAACAAACGTCGATGGATATGCTGTTTCGTGTGGCGCGTCCCAGCGCAGACCGTATAGGTTTGTGACCTTATAGTCCGGGTCCGTCACAAGCACGATGTTGGCGGGCAACTCCGATTGTTTGGCGAGGAAGTCCTTAGCATGGCCGTCAAGCTCTGCGGGGGGTCCGGGGTACACGAGGAGAACCCGGGTATTCTTAGCCTCGAAATCCGCGGCATGGTCGATGAAGTCGTGAACCTGTTTCACGCAATAGGGGCATTGGTAACCGGGAAAACCACGCAACACAACCAGCACAAGGCGGTGCCCCCGCATCTGTCTGGACATCTGAATGGACTTGCCGGTGGGAGTGGAAAGCGTGAAATCCGGGGCTTTCGCGCCCATAGCGGGAGTTTGCGCAATCAGGGCTGTGCCGAACAGTGTGGCGGACACAATGACGGCGACACGGACGAGGCGGCTGATTCGAGAAAACCGATAGATGTTCATCAATGGGCGCTCCTAAGCGAGATGCCCATGAGACAAAAGAACCGCCAAAAAGGTTACAGCCTTATTGGCTGGACCGATGGAATGTGTCCACTCCGAAGGCATCCCACCGCGCTCCGGCGATAAGTATGCAATAGATCAGAGAGCAGCTCAGTTGTATGCCTACGGTCGGCCAGTCTTCCCGCAAGGACGATCCAAACATCAGGACGAGCATCAACAGGTTGCCGGCAACGAGGGCGCGCCTCGTCTGAACTCCCGACAGGACTGCGGCGCCGACAACCGTCTCAAGAATCGGCAGGGTCAATCCAAAGCACTACACGCTCCATGGTGGCAGGAACGTCTTTCCGAACATCGGAATCAGCGAATCGGCGTTCCGCGCTGTTTGAACGTTGGCAAGTGGTATGGTTACAAGATTTCCTTGCTGGTTTAGAGAGCGGCTACGGCGGCCCCTACGATGGCCCCCTGATGGGCTTCCTGGACAAAGAGAACCAAATGATGTCCCGAGCCGGGTGTTAGCTTCGGGCCATCCGGCAACGTGAGATGTATCGACTTCTGCGCATCCCCCGTTATGGTCGCGACTTTCACGAGGGACCGAGCCACGGACACATGCTCAAGAAGCCGCCCCGAGTTTTCTCCGCGCAGGACATTGGATCGGTCCGCGTCATCGGTGATGACGGCAATGACATCGAGCGCCTTCCTGACTTGTCCAGAGAACGAAAAGGTAGCGTCAATGCCATTCTCCGAAAGGGCCGAAGAGACGATGCGAATATCCTCATGAGCGCGCCGCGCATCCTCTTGTAGCGCACCGTCAAGTGCGCCTCCGTTTCCGCCGACGAACTGATCTCGCCCGTTCACAACCATCTGTGGTGTATACGGGCCTTCCGGAGACAGACGCGACGCGTAGACACTCTGCCTGTCGGTAAATACCTGTGCGGAATAAGGGTCTTTCCAGCCCAGATTATTCCAATACGTCACGTGTTCGCTGATGCCGACGATCAATTGACCGGCGCCCGTTTCCTTCAGGTGGACCTGCCGGAGCAGCCTGTCGGCAGGCGGACAACTTGAGCACCCTTCTGACGTAAATAGTTCCAGAATCACCACCGAAGTGGGTCTCGGGTTGGAAGTGGCCGGTGGTTGTGCAGCCTCTATCCGTGGATGAGTTGCAATGAGAATGGCTGAGGCCGCGATCAGTTGACGAAGACGCATGGGGAACCTCCAAAGTGGCCCTCATCTGACGCGCGTCCCTGGGAATCGGTTACACGCGAACTTCAGCATTCATCCTGTAACCAATTGGCCTGCCGTCGCTCTAACGATCCGAAGCGCGGTACCGAGCCTGCTCGCTTCGCGAGGAAGTCATGGGAAAACTGTGGGACGTCTATCGCCGCATCACCCTGGGACTTTCTTTCCTGCAATCGCCCATGCTCCTGGCGGTACGCCTTTATTGGGGATTTCAGTTTGCCCAGACCGGATGGGGAAAGCTGCACAATCTTGCGAAGATCACGGGATTTTTCGCAAGTCTCAATGTCCCGGTACCGGGCGTCACTGCCCCGGCCATTTCCATGTTGGAGTTCGTTGGCGGCATCCTTCTGATGCTGGGCCTCTTTTCGCGGCCAATCGCCTTCCTTCTCGCCTGCAATATGTTTGTCGCTTATTGGACCGCGGATCACGAAGCGCTCAAATCCGTGTTCTCCGACCCGGGCAAGTTCTATGCGGCTGATCCCTACACGTTTCTCTTCGCTTCATTGATGGTCCTTATCTTCGGCGCGGGATTGTTTGCAATCGATACACTGATCGCCAGCCGAGTGAAAGCTCTTGAGCAGTGAACGAACCCAGAGCTTCAAATCGCACCCAGGCGGAGACGATCGCCGCAATTCTTGCCGGAGAGATACAGCTTTTCCATGAGCTGATTCGTCCTCACGAAAGAACCGTCTATTTGATGGCTTTGTCCTATATGAAGAATGAGGCGGATGCCGAGGATGTGGCCCAGGAATCTTTCGTACGCGCCTTCCGTAAGCTGAATTCATTCCGTGCGGAAGCCAAGTTCAGCACCTGGCTCATCAGCATCACACTCAACGAAGCAAGGACGCGCCTTCGCAGGAAGACGCTGGTTCCTATGGATTCACTCGATGCACCGCCAGACGAAGACCAGCCAGTCTCTCCGGCTCTGCTGCGCGACTGGCGCGAGATACCATCCGAGGCGGTCGAGAGAGGAGAGATCAGACTGCTTCTGCAGGAAGCGATCGCCTGTCTTCCCGACATCTATCGCCGGGTCTTCGTGCTTCGGGACGTTGAGGAAATGAATATCCACGAAACAGCCGAAGCATTGAACATCAGCATTCCAAGTGTCAAAGTTCGTCTGTACCGCGCGCGTATGATGCTGCAAAAGCGACTGGCCCCTCAATTGAAAACAGCTATTCGGACATCGAAGAGGAGGTGGTTCCCATGGTCATAGAATGCAGGCACGTCTGGAACTACATCTCCGAATACCTAGATGGAACCCTATCGCAGGAGACTCGAACCGTCGTTCAGAAGCATCTCGAACATTGTGAAATCTGCTCGGCGATCCTGGACTCAACGCGGAATGTCATCATTCTCACCGCCGATGACCGCGTGTTTGAACTGCCGGTTGGATTCAGCGAGCGATTGCATGCGCGGATTGATGCCGAACTTAGAGAGGAAAGGTGAAAAACCCAATGCCCATTTTCAAGAGAAAGAAGACGATGCCGGCATTCCCAGGGATGGCCTTAGCGATATGGGTCAGTTTCGTGCTGGGAACGCCTATTGCCCGGGCGCAGGAAGCTCCGAGTATTGTCGGTAGCTCGCCGTCTTATGCTTTTTCCGGCGCCACCGGATGGTTCAACTCCAAACCATTGACGGCAAAGGATCTGAAAGGCAAGGTGGTTCTCATAGACTTTTGGGACTATTCCTGCATCAACTGTATCCGCGCCATTCCCTATATCCGTGCCTGGGCCGACAAGTACAAAGACAGCGGGCTTGTCGTCATCGGCGTCCACACGCCCGAGTTCGACGTAGAAAAACAGCTTCCGAACGTGCAGAAGGCGGTGCAGAAGTTTGGCATCTCTTACCCTGTCGCCGTTGATAGCAACTACGCCATTTGGAATGCTTTCCACAATCAAGCCTGGCCTGCCCATTACTTCATCGACGCCAAAGGCAAAGTGCGATATGAGCACTTCGGCGAAGGTGAGTATGACCAATCGGAACGCTGGATTCAGCAGTTGCTTCAAGAAGCCAACGCGAAATCGATGCCATCGGCTATCGCCAATGTACGAGGACAAGGCGTGCAGGCTGCCGCGGACATAAGGGACATCCGGTCACCGGAAACCTATATCGGGTACGCCCGCGCTGAGCACTTTGCTTCTCAGGGTGGTCTTCGTCGAGACGCGAATCATCTCTATCCTGAGCCAACGAACCTTCAACTGAACCAATGGGGATTCTCAGGACAGTGGCTCGATCACGAGCAAGCTGCCGTGCTTCAAGCAGCCGGCGGCAAAATCGTCTTTCGATTTCACGCGCGAGATCTTCATCTTGTGCTTGGCCCAACTCTGAAAGGAAAGCCTGTACGTTATCGAGTGATGATCGACGGCCATGCTCCAGGCGAGAACCATGGAGTTGATACGGACGCGGAGGGAAACGGAATCGTGATGGAGGACCGTCTGTACCAGCTCGTCCGGCAGCAAGGGTCTATCACTGACCATGTCTTCACGATTGAGTTCGAAGATTCTGGAGTGCAGGCGTTTTCATTCACATTTGGATGACCACCGGGCATTCTGCATTTGGCCGGGGCCGGGATGCGGCCCATGGACAAGCAACAAGTGCTTCGTCCGAAACAAGACGTACTTGATAACGTTCGTATCGATGGAGGAGAAACGATGGTTGCGATTGAAGTGGAGTACCAGGGAGAACTACATTGTCACGCCGTACACGGACCGTCTCAAAGCATACTCAACACCGATGCACCGAAAGACAACCAGGGCCGCGGGGAGAGCTTTGCACCAACCGATTTGGTCGCCGCGGCGCTCGGGAGCTGCATCCTCACGACGATGGGTATCCTGGCGCGTTCCCTCGGCATCGACATGTCGGGAGCGAAGGCTTCGGTCGAGAAAGAGATGACGAGCGCTCCGCCCAGGATGATCCGCCGCCTTTCAGTGGTCTTATCGATGCCGCAGGGAATTCCTCTTGACGGCCGGCAGAAGCTTGAGCGGGCCGCACATACATGCGCGGTGCATAAGAGCCTTCATCCGGATATTGAGATACCGATCACATTCAACTGGCAGTGACGGAGCGTTCTGTTTTCTCTCGATGTGAGAGGCAGTCATTGAATGCGCCGTTCGAAGCCACGAGCGTGACCTCAACTATATTGGTCCCTTACGAATAGACTCCTCTATACGCAAGAACGGACACCATGATGCCAGTCACCAACTCCCAGAGCGCGCCGCCCCGTACCGCATTCTTTACAGTAATTTCAGCGGCCATCGTTATCCTCCTCTTCTTTATCTGCTGTGTTCACACAGCAAAGAGTGATTCGGTGACTTGGGATGAGTCACAGCATCTCTATTCGGGATGGCTTTCCTGGGAGCATGGAGACTTTGGTTACAACCCTGAGGTGCCCCCGGCGGTGAAGATGTGGGACGCAATTCCGCTCTTGCATCGAGACATCAAGCAGCCGGCATTCACGGGTAAGCCATTCAAGAACGAGGGCTTCGTACTCGGGCAGCGTTTCCTGGCTGCCAATGGCATCGACCATACCTTGATTCCCGCCCGCATCATGGCTTCGTTGCTGACCACTCTGCTCGCCACACTACTCTTCTTTTGCGCAAGGGAGATGTTCGGTGACAAACCGGCTGTCTTCGCTCTACTGCTCTTTTGCCTGGATCCGAATTTCCTCGCTCACGGCGGCTACGTAACAACAGATATCGGAGCCTCGTTGACGATGCTTGCCGCGATCTATGCGTTTTACCGGTACGTGAAACGCCCTACGATCGGCAGAATGGCCGCGGTTGGGTTCGCCGTCGGACTCACGATGACGGCCAAGTTTACGGGCGTGTTCATTGTTCCGATATTGTGCCTGGTTGCGGCGCTCGATTACTGGCTGTCGAAGGATGAAGCGGCGAGCGGCAGGTCTGCTTCGCCCCGGCAATTGGTGACTGGGATCGCAGTCGCTCTGGTGATCGGGGTGGGATGCATCTGGACGGTATATCAATTCCGCTATGCGGCCCGTCCTGCCCCTTTGCAGTTGAACCCAACGAGCGAGCAGTATTTGCAGAGCCTCACTTCACCGATGGCTCGCGGTGTGCTGACGACAGTCAGCAAGCTTCACCTTTTACCTGAGGCCTATATTTACGGGTTGGCCGACACGAAGATTTCAGCAGGCGATCTCCCAAGTTACTTGTTCGGGCGAGACTACCCGGGCGCTCCGCACTGGTATTTCCCGGCCGCCTTTGTCATTAAAAGCACATTGCCGTTCCTCATTCTGCTCGGACTGACGATAGGTGTCGTATTTCGAGGGCGTTGGCGAATGCGGCGTGAGATTGTTTTTTTGACGGTGTCTCCCATCTTTATCTTCCTGCTCTCGACATCTTCAAATCTCGGGATTGGATACAGGCATCTGTTTCCGATGTTCCCTATGCTTTACATTCTGATCGCGGGCTGCGCAGCGTACCTCGTTTCCAGGAATCCAAAATTTGTCTACGGATTTGTTGTTCTGTTGCTCTGGCAGTTCGTCACGACAATCGCTGCGCGTCCAGGACTATTGGCCTATGCGAATGAGGCCTGGGGAGGACCTTCGAAGACACACCTTTTCCTTTCCGACTCAAACGTGGACTGGGGCCAGCAACTCAAAGCCGTCAAATATTATCTGGACACGCACCCGTCTCAACCCTGCTACTTTGCCTATTTCGCACAAGGTCCTGTCGATTTCAGAGATTATGGAATCGACTGTCATGTGCTGCCGACAGGATCGGCGGCATGGACGGGGCTCGATACCATGCGCTTCGGCGAAGATCCGAAAATATCGGGCACCCTTTTACTAAGCGATGGCGTGTTGGCAGGCGCCGACATACCTGGCCGGGAAAACCCGTATGCTCAATTTGTATCGGTCAAGCCCACAGCGACCATTGACCGGGGAGTGTATGTCTATCAAGGACAGTTCTCACTGGGGACTGTCGCGGCGCTCGAACATGTCAGGGCCGCTGAAGGTTTTGCGAGGCGAAAAAACGCCGCGGATGCGATCCGTGAAGCACGAACCGCAGTGAACCTTGACCCGAACAATCCCAGGGCTCACATGATCCTGGGTGACGCGTTGGCGGCAACAGGTGATGCCATGGCCGCCCAATCCGAGTATGCCGCCGCGCTTCAGTCGCCGGAACTCGATCCTGTCTTTCAGAAGAGGTCGGTCGACGAGCTTCACGCAAAGACGAAACACTGAACGCCTCACCTTCAGGCAAGAGCGGATTCCTATGGATTTCCCAGCCTATTGAGTAGCGAAAGACGCAAGTTAAGGGAAGTTTCGAGAGGAGCAAGGAAGTGTGTTGGTTGCCCCCCAGGGATTCGAACCCCGATTGGACGAGTCAGAGTCGTCAGTCCTACCATTGAACGAGAGGGCAACACAGGTTAAACGGCAGCCGCAGGCTCGGCGGGAGCCACAATCAGCCGCCTCTGCAAGTATACGAGCCAAGCGCCTTCCGAGCAACTTTCCGCCGGCCGGTAACCACGACTCAGACTATTCTTCGCGAAGGACTTCCAGCGGCTTCTGCCCCAGTACGCGATGGCTCGCCAGCCATCCTGCCGCTACGGCCAGCACCGCCGTGATGCCCCACGCTCCGAAGGTGAGACCGACCTGCAGGTGGTAGTCGGTTTTGATGGCGCGCACTAGGATGAAACGTGCGAGCACGTTGGCGAAGACCACGCCCACACCGCCCGCGACCAGTCCAAGCACCGCGAACTCGATCGAGAAGATGGTGGCAATGCGAGCCCGTGCCGCACCCAGCGTCTTCAATACCACCACCTCGCGGACTCGGCGGTAGCGAGTGCCGGCAATCGCGCTGGCCAGGATCACGATGCCCGCGAAAATGCTAAAGCCGGCCAGAAACTGGATCACGTACGTGATCTGCAGAATCACCTGGCGCACTGTCTCCAGCGTCGCGGCCACGTTGATCACCGTGATGGTTGGATAGTGCTGGTACAACACTCGCTGCAGTTGCGCGGTTGCATCCTGATCGCAGTGCACGCCGCCGTACCAGACAGTCGGCAGCCCGTGCAGGGACGCTTCCGGCAGGACAAAGGCCGCGCGCGAGTAGCTATGACGGCTGTCGGTTTCAAAGAGCGCGACCACCGTCGCCGTAAACTGCGTATCCTGCGCGGCAAACGTGATGTGCTGGCCGAGATGAATCCCCGCCCTGGCAGCCATATTCTGTTCCATCGCCACCACCGGTTGCTTCGCGCCGGCGGCGCCTTCTTCAGCCGTCCACCACTTGCCCTGCGTCACTTTGTCGCCGGGCGGCGGAGCGTCCGGAACTTCATTCCAGGTCAGCGTCATCGACTGCAAGGCCCGTCGAGGCATGTGCTGCACCTTGAGATCGGCGGCCGCCACACCATCCACTGCAAGAATGCGTGAGCCTACCGTGGGCACAATTTCCGGATCGCCCTGAACGCCGGGCAGATGTGCCAACAGCGTGCGTACACCGGCTACTTCATCGCTGGCAATATCCACCAGGAACATGTTCGGCAGCCGGTTCGAAACCGAGATCTTCATTTCCTGCACGACAGTGCGTTGCGCGATGTACACCGCCACAATCTGCATCACGCCCAGGCCCAGGGCTGCCAACAGCGCAGCGGAAGGATTGCCCGGGCGGTAGAGATTCGAAAGCCCATGCCGAAGTGCCGAAGGCAGATGCAACCGGGTACCCTGCAGAAACAGCCGCAACAGGAAGAGCGTGAGCGCCGCCATGCCCAGAAGCACCAGCAAGGCGACGATCAGGCCAGCCGCAAAAATTCCGCCTACCAATGCCGAATCGGAAATCACCGCCGCCAGAGTCGCCAGCCCCAGCAGGATCAGCGCCGTCGCCAGCAGCTGTGCGCCTGAGCTCTGCAGCTTGCGCAGCATACGTGTCGTGAAAGGGTCCTGCTCGGATTCGGTCGCGCGGCGCAGAATCGCGATTGGCCGCACATTGCGAATATCCAGCAATGCCGGCAGCGTGAACAGCAGCGTAGTCAGCAAACCCGCGCCCAGACCCACAGCAATCGCGGAAGGCTGCAGATGAAAGTCGGGCGTGATGTGCAGGAGTTTCGCCAGCAGCAGCGGAAAGGCAAGCTGAACACCGGCCCCCAACGCCACACCCAACAGGCCGCCGCCCAGCCCTAACATTAGCGTTTGCATCAGGTAGATCTTCATGACCTGACCGGAGCGCGCGCCCAGGGACTTCATGATCGCTATGGAATCGAGACGCTGCTGCAGGTGCGCGCGCATGGCCATCGCCACGCCGACAGCGCCCAGCACCAGCGCAACCAGCGACATCAGCGAGAGCAGCGACGTCGCTCCATCCAGGCCCCTGGTCAGGGCGGGGTTGGCTTCGCGATACTCGGATATCTGCGCTTCGGGCAGCAGGGTTTCAAGCTGCGACTTCAGCGCGCTCACATCGGCGTCCGACCGCGCCGCGCCCGCCTTCAGCGCCGGAAGCTTGAACAGGTAGCGCCGGTTGGCGCGCGAGCCTGTGGTGAGCAGCCCAGTCTGCGCCAGTGCCGCCTGCGAAATCAAAACGCGTGGTCCAACGGCGAACGAGCCTGACAACCGGTCCGGCTCATCCATTACCACTGCGGCGATACGGAAGGTGCGCGTGCCCAGCTTCAGCGAATCGCCAAGCTGCATGTGCAGCCGGAACAGAAGATCGTCGCCCACCGCAACGGAGTTCTCTGTGAGCGCCTGCGGGAGCGGTTCCGAAGGCTGCAGAACCACTTCGCCATAAAACGGATACTTCGCCGGATCGACAGCTTTCACCGACACCAGCATGGGGTCGAGCGAGGTTGCGGAGGAGGCCATTGAAACCAACTCCGTGACCTGCGTCTTGTCCGTGCCATTAGCGGTGACTTTGTCCAGACCGGTTTGCTGGTCCGCGGTTGGCTGCTGCGAAGTGCGCGCGGAAACGTCCGCGGCCATAATGCTGCGAGCGCGCAGCAGCAGCATCTGTCGAAACGATGCGGAAAACCCGCGTACACCCGTCAGCGCGGCAACACCGATCGCAACGGACAGGATGACGAAGAAGAATTTGCCGCGCGATGCATGGAGCTCACGGGTGGCGATATGCGACGCGGTGGCATAACTGAGGCTGGGCATGGTTGTCTCCGTTCTCAGTTGCCAGGCTGCGCAATGGTGTCAGGCCGCGCGATGGGCGTTTGTTGTTCGTCGCCCACCACCATGCCGTCGCGAAGCGTGATGCGCCGTGTTGCATATGCGGCCAACGCCGGATCATGCGTGACCAACACCAGGGTGGTGCCTTCCACGCGGTTCAGGTTCAGCAGAAGATCGAGCACATGGCTTCCATTCGCCGAATCCAGATTGCCCGTCGGTTCATCTGCCAGCACGATGGGAGGGCGCTGAATGAAGGCACGCGCCAGCGCCACACGCTGCTGTTCGCCGCCGGAAAGCTGCACCGGGTAATGCGTCAATCGTGAGGACAGTCCCACGGCATCCAGCAACTGCCGTGCCCGCTCGACACCGGCTTTGCGATCGCCGCTCTCGTCGTTGAGC
>DASYEV010000177.1:0-67170 GCA_036498835.1 Acidobacteriaceae bacterium
CTGGAAGGCAAGATGTCCAAGTTCTACGAAGAGGTCTGCCTGCTGGAACAGCCGTTCATCAAGGAGCAATCCGTGACCATCGCGCAATTGATCGCGCAGAAGATCGGCAAGCTCGGCGAAAACATCAGCGTGAAGCGTTTCGCAAGATTCAAGATCGGCGAGCCAAACTACACCATCGCCTCGGCAAAGGTTACCGCGACGGAGGAAGCACAGGCATAAGTCTGTCCTTCACCACGCAATACCGAGCCCGGGCGACAGCCCGGGCTCTTTCTTTTGCTCCCAACGCGAATTGCGCGGAGGGATCAACCCAACCCCGGTTGCGCTAGCTACAACCAGCCCGCAGCCAGAAAGGAACACCACAAGATCATGCAGATCATCGACAACATTCCCGTCTTCGGAGAACACGAAGCCAACACGCTGGAACAGGCGCGCGTATGCGCGCGCACCGCCGATCACTTCGCCCTGATGGCCGACGGCCACCTTGGGTACGGCGTGCCCATCGGCGGCGTCATCGCGACCGAGTCCCGCATCAGCCCCACCGCCGTCGGCTTCGATATCGCCTGCGGCAACAAGGCCGTGCGCCTGGACATGCCTGGAAGCGAGCTTCGCGCCAACATCCAAAGCGTCATGGACGACATCTGGACAACGTTGAGTTTTGGCGTAGGCCGGAAGAACAGCGAGCGTGTTGAGCACCCGCTGTTTGACCGCGACGGACACCCCGGCTGGGATACTGAAGCCGCAGCTCCGTTGAAGCAAAAGGCGCAAGCCCAGCTTGGCACCATCGGGTCCGGGAACCACTATGTCGATCTCTTCACCGACGAGCAGGATCGCGTGTGGGTTGGCGTTCACTTCGGCTCGCGTGGTCTTGGACACGGCATTGCGACGTGGTTCCTCAAGGCCGCGGGCGCCAAGGACGGCATGATGGTCGACCCGGTGTTCCTGGACGCTGAGAGCGATCTTGGCGCACAGTACATCGCGGCCATGCAGCTTGGCGGAGCCTATGCCTACGCCGGGCGTGACTGGGTCTGTCAGCGTGTAGCCAAGCTGTTGGGGGCGGAGGTGCAGGACGAAGTGCACAACCACCACAACTTCGCTTGGCTGGAAGAGCACGAGGGCAGGCAGCTCTGGGTGTGCCGTAAGGGTGCGACACCGGCGTTTCCTGGCCAGCGTGGCTTTGTGGGTGGAACCATGGGCGAGCAGTCCGTGATCCTCGAAGGCGTCGCGCCTGACCTGACCACCGAGTCAGGATGCCAGGTCGCGGCCGAGCAGAAGGCCTCACTGAACTCCACCGTGCACGGCGCAGGCCGTGTGATGGGACGTAAGCAGGCTGCCGGAGTCTACGACCGCAAGACCGGCGTCTGCAAGCGCGAGGGTGTGGTGAAGCCCGAGATGATGAACGAGTGGTTGCAGCGCTCCAACGTCGTCCTCAAGGGTGGAGGACTGGACGAGTCGCCGCACTGCTACAAGCGCCTCAACGAGGTGCTTGAAGCGCAAGGCAAGACAGTTCGCGTTCTGCACACGCTTACACCGCTAGGCGTGGCGATGGCAGGAGCGAATGAGTTCGATCCGTATAAGGATTGAGCTATTGCATAAGAACAAGGGTGGCCCGGGTTTCAACCCGGGCCACTTTGTTTTTTGCGACCTGCTTCTGCTCCGTGCCTCCACAAACCTGTCATCTCGACCGGAGCGAAGCGCAGCGGAGAGATCTGCTTCTGCTCCTGCCCATGTATCAGGACAACCTGCATGCCTTCGCACTTGCCTTTCTTTCTGTCATCCCCGCAGGGGATCTGCTGTTGCTCCCGCCCAAGCACGGGCAGGGGCGGAGAAGCAGATCTCTCCACTACGGCGCTGAAGCGCCTTCGGTCGAGATGACAGTGTGCTGGGGAAAGAAGATCGAAGCAAAGAGTGACTCAGATCGCCGGATCAACCCGCGCTTCCAAATCAACCGTCTCCGCCACTCTGGGTCGCAGATGCCGATCGCGCAGTGCAAGGAACGAGCGCTCGACAACGAAGTACAGCAGCGCGGCGAAGGCGACGCAGGCGAGAAGAGTGACACCAGCCGCGGACCAACCCGCGTTGTCTTGCAGCCAGGGAATCATCCGCTGGGCAACATGGGCGACGCCTTTATGGGTCAGATACAGACTGAACGCCAGCGTTGCCACCGCTTCTGCCCCAGGCATCCGCAGCCGCAGCGGCCCATTGCTGGCGACCGCCGAGGCGACAAGCAAGGCAAACCCCATCGAGACGACGGGAAAGCCCAGCAGGATGCCCGGTGCGTCGTCGGAGGAGGGATAACCGAAGCGGAAGGTCCAGAAGCCTGCCACCAGGACCAGGACCCCAAGCGCCAACGTAGTCCAGCCGCGCCTCTCGATTCTTGCCCATATCCCTGGCCTGAACAGCTTGATCGCAGCCAACGCGACCCCGCACAGCAACCCGTCAAGACGGGTGTAGGTCGGGTAGTAGATGTACTTCATGAACAGGATCCAGGCGTGGTCGTCGTCAGCAGGACGAACCACATGGAAGAGAGTCCAACCGCGTATGGCGATGCCGAAGATAAGAACGAACAGAAACAACGCAATCGCCATGCGAGCCGAAGGCCTGCGCATCAACCACAGGATGATCAACGGAAGAAGCAGATAGAAATGCTCTTCAATGCACAGCGACCACGAATGCGAGAAGGCCAGCTCCTGCGGATACCGCATGGTCAGGTTGTAGGTAAAGGAAAGCAGCTTCCACGCAGGCGCCACGATCGGATGCTCACGCCAGACTGGCACAAACAGATACAGAGCAACAACCACAAGGTACGCAGGGAGAATGCGGTACGCACGCCGCAGGTAGAACTCGCCAATCTTCAACTTCTTCCCCGTCGCACCAGGCTTCAGGAGTAGCGAGCCGATCAGGAATCCACTCAGCACGAAGAACAGATCAACACCCGTCCATCCCAGGCGGCCGAAGGAGTCCTGGAGCGAATTGGGCATCGTGTACTGAAGATGAAAGATGATCACAGACACGATGGCTATCGACCGCAACGTGTCCAGACCGGCAAGCCTGGTGGAAGCTATGGATTTCAAGGGAGTCTACCGGAAACGAAGTAGGCTCAATCTAGCACTCTCGCATGAGCGAAACATGTGCGTGAATACAAGTGATTAAGTCTCCTGTCTTAAATGCGAAGCGGGTTCAGGAATACTGAACCCGCTTCTGACTCTTCCTTCGCTTACAAGCGCGAGAGATGCCTATTCAGCGACTTGATTTAGAACACGTAGGTAGCCGATGCCGAGACCGTCTGCAATCCCACGCTGATGCGGCTGTTGCTATATTCGCCGGCTTGCAACGCGCTTACACCTACGTTCTCCGTGGCATTCGGCGTGTAGGCATAGGACCCGTCGAGAACCAGGTGTCCGCGATGCCATCCAGCGCCGGCCGAAATCTGGTTCTGGAAGATCGCAGCCGTTAGCGGCATCACCGTCGATGACGGTACAGCGTTGTTGGTATGCGCAAATCCTGCCCGCACCACCGCGGATTCCGAGACCGTGTGCTCCACGCCCATCCTTACCGGGTACTGCGACTTCCAGTCCAGTGGAATACCGTCATTCAGCGAGGACGAACCGATCAGGCCGTTGACGTCCGCGTTGTTGCCCTCGGTGAGGTGGACATTCAGCGTATTGAACGCGGGCTTCCAGTCGATCCATTCGCCCTGCATGGCCACCGTCCAACGGGGCTTCACGTTCCAGATGATGTTCGCCGTCGCCGACTGCGGCAGCGTAACCGGCACCGCTGCCTTGTAGGCAAAGTCAGGCCGTGCGCCTGCCAGGCCGGCAGCGATCAACTGGGCGCCAAGGTTTCCCGTCGCGGTTCCGGTGCTGTTGATGGTTGTTTTCGACTTCCATGACACGCCCAGGCGCAGATGCTTCGCCGGGTTAAGCAGGACGCCCACGCTTCCATTCATACCCACGCCATTGGTGTACAGATCAAGCAAGGTCTTCAATCCCTTGACGACCGGCTGGCTCTGAAAGATGTACGGCCCGTGCAGCGCGTTCGAGTTGTAGTCCACACCCACCGAGGCGCCAACCGCAACACGTGACCCAAAGACATAGCTGCCCGCGAGCGCGCTGCGGGTGGCCAGGATGGCCGAACGGTTTTCCTGGAAGCCATACGTTGCGCCCGCGGTTCCCGGCGCATCCGTGTAGTACCACTTGGACACCGAGGTCAGTTCCGGAGTTTCCGCAATGCCCAGCGTCAGATGGGTCTTGCCAATCGGCATGGCGAAAGCACCCATCGGAATCATGCCCGGCGCCGTGCGCATCGGGGCGTTGGTATTTGCGGAGTTGCTGAAGCTGCCGCGCGCAAAGGCAGCGGTTGCGTTCACGTTCAACACGGGCCGTTTGAGCTCGCTCAGACCTGCGGGGTTGGTAGCGATGGCGTCCAGTGCGCCGGCAGAAGAAGGCACATACACGCCCCCCAATGCCACGGAGTTGGCGCTTGCGCTGTTCCAGTAAAAGCCTTGAGCCTCAGCAGCAAGCGACGGCAATGCTGCCAGGCTGAGGATGATAGCCAGGTATTTCATACTTCGACTCCAGGTTCGATTTTCAAGACGCCGCGGCAAGCGGCGCGGTATTCGGTATTGCAGTTGGGCGGAGCGTCATGGGCTCTGCTGCAGGCGTCTCAACCGCCGAGGTCTGGGTCGCGTAGATCAGAGCTTCCAGGCACGTCACGTCCAAAGCATGAGGAGCTTCCGCCCGCATGATGCTGAAAACCTTTTCCAACGGCAAAGCTTCACGGTACGGACGCGACGCCGCGAGCGCGTCGAAAATGTCAGCCACCGTAAGGATGCGTGCCTGCGTGTTGAGTTGTTCCGCGCCCCAGTGACGGAAATAGCCTGAGCCATCCAGCTTTTCGTGGTGGGCCGCCGCAATTTCGCTCAGATCATGGAATCCCGGCACACGCTTCAGCACCTGCAGTGTGTGGAACGGATGCCTCTTCACCACGTCCCATTCCTGGGCGTCGAGTTTGCCCGGCTTCTCGAGAATCGAGTTCGGTACGGCGAGTTTGCCGATGTCATGCAGCAGCGCCGCGCGGCGAAGGGAACGAATCTCATCCATCGGGAAATCGAGCTGCGCGGCGATCTTCACGGCTGCGTCCGCCACACCTTGCGAGTGGCGATACGTAAACGGAGACTTCGCGTCGATCACATCGGCAAAGGCAAGACAGATGTCATCGAAGGCTTCCGCGCCGAGGATCAGACGTTCCCCCTCCGGCTCCATGCCGGTCACTTCGTCCATCGAGACGTTATCCAGTCCCAGCCAAAGCGAACCATTCGCGCTCAATGCCCTTGCCGCCCGCACCAACTCAGGATCGAACCAGCGCGCACTGCGCTGCTCCATAACGTCTTCCGCTGCGAGAGGGCCACCTAGAGTCCAGAACACGGCCAGGGTTTGCGAAAGATTCATGATGCGCGCCAGCAGAGGGATCGCTTCGCCTTTCAAACCTGCCGGATATCCGCTGCCATCCCAGTGTTCGTCCAGGTTCGCGATTGCCGCGGCCACATCCATGGAAAACCCGATGCGGCGGGCGATCGTGGCTCCACGCTCGCAACGGATTTGCACCAGATCACGCGAATCATTTTGCTGAGTGATCGCAACGCTGATCAGCGTGCGTACACGCTGCAGGAAGGGCTTCCCTACCGCGACATGATCCACGGCGTAGCGAAAGCTTTCCCAGCCGACGCGCGACCAGTCTTTGTCCTTGAGATCGCCCTTGGCCTTGATCTCATCCGAGTGGATGATGTGGAACAGCTTTGAAGAATTGCTGCTGCAGCCGGCATCTTTCAGCAGCAGCGCGTAATACAGATCCGCCATCACGGCGCGCGGCAGTTTCAATTCATTTCCCAGGCGCATGCCGATCAGGCACGACTGCAGGGAGTGGCCCATCGGCTGACCTTCGGTCAGGTCCAGCGCGTAGGAAAGCGCGGCGATCACTTCAGACGCGGGGACTTCAGCGCCGGCGCCGGCTACTGGATGTTGATGAGAAGGAACGGGTATGTCCATGGTGGGGGTCCCGGCGAATCAAAATCACTGACCATGCTGATTGAGATACCGCTTGCAATATCGGCAATGCTAGGGGAATCGTTGCGCGATAACAGTCCCACTTTGGTGCAGCAGTGCGCCTCATTGGTCCAATTCCGGGAAGGTTTGGCGGATAAAGGTTTATCCGCTGGTACCCAAATTCATGACACGAAACATCGCCGAAAGGTAACGGTACCCCAGAAACCTTCTGACCTAGGATGTGCGTGCGGTTGTGCTGATGCAGCTTCGTTCAACGCAGAGACGGACTGGCGCGAACTGCCCTCATGCATCAAGGGGTGTGGACCACTGGTTCTCCACTCACCTTTTCTCCCCGCAGAAACCTGCCGATGTTGTCGTTTAGGAAGATGGCATCTTCAGGGCTCGCAGCCGCGCCTGCGGGATGTCCCCACAACGAGGGAATCGGTTTCAGTGTCACCTTGGGAATGAACTGCGCTTCATAACGCGCATCGCCAACCGGAAAGTACATGTCCGTTGCCGAAGGCATGTAAAGCACAGGTACCTTGATGGACCCAAGCGCTTTTCGCGTTTCTCCGTTGAAGCCGGGTGTCGTTCCAACATCATGCTTCTGCCAGGTGCGGGCCTGCAGGATGATGTCATTGGCATCACCGTTGGGAATGAAGTTGTTGCGGAAGCGATTCATGACATCATCGAGCGTCGCGCCGGGTTTCGCATTCTTGCGCCATAGCTCATCACGCCACCACTCCTGCGAATACAACCAGCCAGCCCAGACCATACCGAACGCGGAAAGTCCTTTCGCCGGTTCGGTTTTATAGTCGCCGTTGTTGAACGTTTCGTCCGCTGTAATGGCGCTGATCTGACCCTCAAGCCGCACTACGCCATGAGGCCAGCAGCGTGCCGTGCCGCTGGTCGCAACAATACGATCCATGAACTCCGGATAACTGACGGCCCACTGAAAGGCCTGCTCAGCTCCCATCGAGAAGCCAACAACCGCATGCAGATGCGCGACGTGAAGCTCATCGACCAGCAGATGATGCACGGCTTCCACGTTGTCGCGGATAGTCGTGACTGGAAAGCGTGGCCCATGGAAAGGCTCAGGCGTATTGCTGGGCGAAGACGAACTACCGTTCCCAAATAACTCCGTCGAGACAAGAAAGAGCTTCTCCGGGTCCAGCGCCTTGCCGGGACCGATCAGCCATTCATAGCCGCGGTACTTTGCCATATAGTGCGAGGGCAATAGCACTACGTTGTCGTGGGCGGCATTCAACGTGCCATAGGTGCCATACACGACGTGCGCTTCGGGCAAGACCGTTCCACTTTCGGTCTTGAAGTTTTTCAGGACGAATTCGTGCCGCGTCGAAACCGGGGGTGCAGGCGCATTCTGCGCGGATATGCCCGTTATTCCTGCACAGAACAACAGGCCACACACCACGGCTCTCGCGACTGTCGCGCGCTTTCGCTTCATCGGCCAACCTCCTGAAATTTCAACCAGTGTAAGCCGTTGCAACTCGTGTGAATACGTGACACCTGGTTCGCCGATGCCGGCTAGCAGGTATCGCAGCCAGCAACCGCCAGCCGCTCATGTTGTTCAAACCAGCACTACATAATTTCGGCGACAAATCCCGGAGGGCGCCCGTCTCACGGGTGTATATCCTGCTTGTACCTTTCGGAGCCCGGTTCCCCATGCGCAAGCTTTCTGCGATCTTGTCCTTGACGTTGTTGTCTTCACTCGCTGTTGCACAACAGCCCCCGGCCGCGCCTCAAGCAACTCCTCCCGCGGCGCCACCTGCGCCTGCCATCATGGCGCCACAGAAGGACGACAACCAGATGCCGCAGGTTCCACAGACAGCGGCGGAGAAAGCCGCACAGCAAAACACAGGTGCTCCCGCTGCGGGCGCTATGCCGCAAACAACGAACCCCGCGATTCCCGGTGCGTCCCCACAGACGCCCGCCAACACCATCACGCGCAATGTGCGGCTGGTCGTGCTGGACATGGTGGTCGTCGACAGCAAGGGCAGAGCCGTGAGCGATCTTCGCCGCGACGAGTTTCACGTTACCGAAAGCGATGAACCGCAGGAAATTCGCAACTTCGAAACGCCGGGAAAATACACACCCGATCCGAACATCACGATCGACTCCACCGCCGCTCTGGACCGCCTGGCGCCGCGCGCTCCCGTGAACATCGTGCTTCTCGATGAATTCAACACGCGCTTTGAAGATATGGCCTTCGCGCGCTACTCGCTGGAGAAGTGGCTGAAGAAGCAGCCGGACAAACTCGATACGCCAACCATGTTGATCGCGGTGAGTCTCAGCAAGTTCGACGTGCTGCGCGACTACACACAAAACAAGGCCGACATCCTCTCCGCTCTCGATCATCATTTTGTGGCGTATCCATGGCAGGCCCACAACTTCTCCTGGGTGGCCGAACGCTACTCTACGGCGTTTCTTGCGCTGCGGCGCGTGGCTGAAGCTTCCAATGGACACTTCGGACACAAGAACATGATCTGGATCGGCCGCGGTTTTCCCGCGGTCGGCCGCGGGCGTTTTTCCGTGGATGACGAAAACCGCCTCAACAGTGTCATTCAGCAGACAGTGAACGAACTTCGCGACGCACGTATCACGCTCTACACCATCGATCCCGCAGGTGTGATGGTCGATCCCGGCGCCTATGGCGAAGATGCGCGTCTGTGGGCTCCCTTTGGCGGCAATCCGGATTTCCAGGACCTTGCGCGAGCCACAGGCGGCCGCAATCTCTATGGCCGCAATGATGTCGACGCCGAGATCGGCACATCCATCCGCGACGGTGCAAGCATCTACACACTGACTTACCGGCCAACCGACGCGGATCGCGACCTCAGGAAATTCCGGCGCATCAAAGTGACGGTCGATCGCCCCGGTCTGACTGTCGTAACACGCCAGGGCTACTTCCTCGAGCGAGGTCCCCAACGTGTGCGGCCCAACGGAGCCGCGAGCAACAAGCTGGTTCAGGAGTTGATCGGCGCTGAGACCAGCAACATGGTGTACGACGCTGTGCAATTTTCCGTGCAGCCCAAGCCTAACGTCTACACCGTAACCGTCGATGCCAAATCCGTGGTGTGGACGTTCGCCACGGACACGCACCCTCGGCAAGCCAAAATCGTCCTGATGGTTTCCACCTTCGACAAGAAAGGTAAGGAGTTGAAGCGCGACGCGCGCGTGGTCACCTTCAACGCACCCACCACGGTGCCGCCCACGGGCCGCATCGAACGAGGCGTCCAGATTCCCTACACGATGGATGGAAACCCGAAGGCTACCCGGGCACGTTTCGTGGTGCGCATGGATGCAACAGGGCGTATGGGCACCGCCGATGTCACACTGGGTCAGAAGACCGCTGTGCAGAGTATGCCAGCGTCCCCAGACGCAAACACACCCGTAAAGCCGGTGCCGTAAACGGTTCGAGCAAATCTCCCGATGCTGTGGTTCCTACGGGCGATGGAGGAGGCCGCTTTCCTGGGGACAAAAGGCCTGTGGCATCTGGAGACAAGGTGTGACCCTTGCCGCTAGTAGTTGAACAGACCAGTGCCAAGGGCGCGGCCCGCAGTTTTTGCTCACCGTGCAGAATAGGCGGAAAATGCCAAGCCGTTTTCTCCCGATGGAAACGGCCTTCTGAAATCCTTCTGGGACCGAATCATGAGCAAAAACTGCCATATACCAGCATGGGGTGAAACGGGGACCCCGGCGAGCGCTCTTTGCTCGCTGGGGAAGTGAAACCCCATGGAAGGCCAACCACAGTATGAAAGGGCCAACGGCCCAACATATGCTCCCGCCCATTTCGCCGAAAATACATGTTTCGTTCCGCAAGGAGGTCGCGGGTATATGCGGGGCTTCCGTGGTTGCTTATATGTCGCGCCTTCAGCGCTTGTCGTCTGTGGCTACCGTTACATGGGGTTTCACCCCATGCTGGTATATTGTCGCGCCGTTGGCGCTTGGAGGCTTGCTCGTATGCGAGTTCGTGACCTCCTCGACCTCTTCGACGACAAATGAAACGGTCGGCGCCGTTTCATCCAGCAGAGTCGGATCCGACGGTGGACGACTTGGAAGAAACGACTTGAACGCCTTCGCCTTCAGCTACACCTTCAGAAGATTTGCTTCACGCTCCGAGCCGGCGTATGAAGTCCAGATAGACCAGCGCAGCCGGCGAGTACCCGCTGGGATCCGCCATGGTGAATTCGCCGGTCATGGGATCCATCTGCTGACGGAATTCCCCCGTGCCGTTCGTTCCGGAGCGGCTGATGGCATCGACCCACGCGTGCATCATCGTGCGCATCTCGACACCTTTGCCGTAATGCTCCATCCAGCGCGGCGCACGTAGCGCGGTGAGCGCCTGGGACGCGCCTCCCCAGCTATTGCGCGGAATCGGACGCACGAACGCGGGGTCGTCTTCGGCAATCGAGGGAAAGGGATACGGCGTCCAGAAAGCTTTGGGGTTGTGAAGCTGGCGTGACCAGATGTCGTCGAAGATGTGGCGATCATGCTTGTCATCACGCTTCAGTACGTGCTCCCCGAGAACGCGGGAGATCACATCGCCACGAACGCGCACAAACCTCCCGCTGGTATCGACGTCATAGAACGCGGCGTCTTCCGGTGAATACAGCTTCTCCAGAATGAGTTTGCGAATCTTCTCCGCGTCGGCAAGCCAGCGCGCTTCTTCGCCGCCCTTTTTGCCCAGGGCCTGGGCCATCGCCGCGAGCGCGATGCGGCCTCCGTACACGGTCGCGGAAAGGTCCGGACACAGACGCGGTACGCCTTCATTGGGTGCGAACTTCCGCGCATCAGCCTCGGGGCAGCGGTTGGATACGCCCTTCCAGCGCGGCGAGTTATCGTGCCCGGTGTCATACGTGCAGAAGCCTTCGACAAGGCCTGTGCCGCGCGTATCGCGGTAGCGGCGCAGCCAGGCGTCCCACCTGCTGCACGCGGTATAGGCCGTCTCCAGCAACTCACTGTCACGCGTGATCTGCGCGAGCTCCCATGCGGTCGCTGCAATAGGAACCACCATCTGGATCTGCCCGAAGCCCGCTTCACTGAGCTTGATACTCGCAGGTAACTGGCCGTCTTCCCGCTGCAGCGCGAAGAATGCCATGTGGTTGGCGCGCGCTACGGCAAAGGGCGAGGGCAGGTCCGCCACGTACGGGACCGACTGCGTCAGCGTGGCGTAGACCAGGCCTTCATGCGGTCCGCACTCCTGCCAGATACCGGGGTACACCGCCCCTTCAAACAACACCTTTTCGTCATACCGCGGCACGTGTTTCACGTTCGCCGCAAGCACCGCATGGGCGGCATCCCAGGTGAGACGCCACTTGGGATTGCTGTCCGGAAATTTCGAAACGGCAGAGAACGATGCCGCCGCGTCTTGCGATGCCGGAGAGATATTCGCAGCCAGGCCGTGGACGCTCGTAAGCGCGAGCGCACCTGCGCCCATCGCTGTGCCACGCAGAAACTCGCGCCGTTTCATGTTGCGAACTATCGCACGCCGCCGAGCAGCTTCACCAGGCGGCGGAAGCCTTCCTGCCGCGCCGCGGAATTTTCCGCGCTCGCGTCGGGAGCTTCGCCGGCGCGCATGAAGCCGTGACCGGCGCCATCATAGGTCACGGGCTCATACACTTTGCCGGCAGCCTTCATGTCCGCTTGAGCCTGCGGTATGGTCGCAGCGATGCGCGCATCGTTGCCTGCATAGAAGCCGTATACCGGGGCGGTGATGTTCTTCATCGCATCGGCCGGTGGCGGCGGACCATAGAAAACAAATGCGGCACTCAGGTCTTTACGGTGCGTCGCGAAGGCGAATGCCTTTCCGCCGCCCCAGCAGAATCCCGCAACATACGTTTTGCCGTTGGAAGCAGGGAGCTTCTTGCCATAGTCGGCAGCGGCATCCAGATCGGCCAGCACCAGGTCGGCATTCAGCGAGGACACGGCACGGGTGATGGAGCTCTGATCCGGAAACGCAGAGGTGCCGCCAGGGGTAGCCGGAGCGAAGGCCGCTCCCGTGTTGGCCTGGGGCGCCATATGGCTGTGGTCCATGGGAGCCTGTTGCTGCTGCATGGCGACTGTGTGCAGCATTGGATTCTGGGGCTTCTGGCCTTCCGCGCAGTTCATCGGATCGCAACCCATGCCTGCGAATGCGGGCTTGCTCATCAACTCCCGCACCTGCTCCGCTGTGAGTTCCATCGGGGCAGAGCCGTTGATGGACATTGTGATCTTCGGCAGAGCGGCATGGTTCATGCCCGGCATCCCATCCTGCATGGAAGCTGGATGGGCAGTGGCCGCAGCGGTTACAGGACCAAAACCGCTGAGCAGATCCGGTTCGACAACAATGTAGCCGGCACCTGCAAGCTCGTCCGCCATTTCGCGCGCCCAGTCGCTCAGGCCGAAAATCTCGTGGATCATCACCACGACCGGAGCCTTGTCTTTCACTTCCGGATACACCACCCACGCCTGCAGCGCGCGGCCGCTCGCTTCCTTGATGGTGACGAACTCGCCATGGCGCGGACTCTTGGCAAGGTTGGCCTTGGCCCAATCCTGTGCTCCGGCGGGAAGCAGTGAGGAGAGCAGAAGCACTGTGGTCACAGCGGGAAGAAGACGCAGGTATCTCATGCGAAAGAGTCTACGTCGCGCGCGTACCACGGGCAATGGGTCCGGGCGCTTCTTCTTCAAACCTTGAACAATGCCTTCAGGCAAATTTCCTGAAGGTGTATAGAAAGCGAAACCGCCAAAGCCGTTTTCCCTCAAGGAAAATGGCCTCCACTACTGCCTATCAACTCCACGGCATCAGGGAATCTGCCCTGGAGTGGTTTCGATCAGGGTGTTTTCAGAGAAAGAGAATGCTCAAGCCGTTTTCCCCCAATGAAAACGGCATTCTCTAAGCCGACGAGGATGCGACATCATCGAAAACACTCTAACGAAGGCTGCCTTCGTTGATGTCATACACCATGATGCCGAGATCGCTGAGCGTCGCCACGGCCGACTCCATGTTGCGGCGCACCGTTGGCCGCATCTGGGGGGGCGTTTTGTGCGCTTCTTCAATGCCCACCACGCGGCCGTAAGGCCACGAGGCCGGGGGAACCGCGGTCATCGCTTCCGCAAGCTTGCCGAGGCTGATGCTGATCTCCTGGCGCCGGGCGCCCACCGGGCGGAACATGCCTCCGGTTCCGATCGCCGTGGTGTTGGAGTCTGCCAGAAGAATATGCAGGGTCAGCATATCCGGCTGCACGGTGATGTAGGGGTTTTCCCAGGAATCGAAGCTATGAACCGACATATAGCGGCTCTTGGAAGGCGGCGGGATCAGGGCGATCTGCTCGCGGTCCGAATCGAGTTGCGCGCGATGCTGCGCAATAACCTGGGTGCTGGCCGGCGTAGGCAGGGAATGCCCATGGCATCCGGCAAAAAGCAGAAGGAGGGGGAGAGAGCAGGGGAGGGCGAAACGACCGTTCACCCTTCAAGGATATCAAGCCGGCCGCAGCCCTACGCCCACAATTTTGCTTTGGAACAATCCTCCTGATGCCGAAATGTCACCGGGCTTATGCAGGAGGCCGTTTTTACTGAAGGAAAACGGCTTGAGCGCTGTTGGCTTCTTTTACACCTTCAGGAGACTTGCTGTGGGCCGGCGAACCGGCCCGTTCATGGCGTGTTGTCCGGGATCAGGCGGCCCACCGTCAGCCCGCCTGCAATCTGGGTGAATATCTGATTAAGTCCAGTCACCGAGTGCGAGGAGGAGATACACGAACCTGAACCCTGTTTCGCGGTGTAGTCGGAATAGAAGTAATCCGTTGAAGAAGCGATCTGCTGCATTGTCTGGCAGGGCGTCACGCTTGAAAAATCCGTGCTGCATCCGCCACTGGTGGCGCCATACGCGACCGAGTACACCTTGGTGCCAGCCGACGCCGCAGCAGATGCGGCTGCGATTGCCTGGTGGCATTGGTAGTAGATCGAGGGGTAGGTCACGACGCCTGTGAACCTGGTCGACGCCCCAGGCAAAGAAGCGGTGGGAGCATTGGAGTCACCGTCACTGAGGAAGATCAGAACATTCTGATTGCCGTTCTGAGCCGACTGCAACGCGAGATCGGCCTGGGCGGCATAGAGTGCCCCGGCAAAGTACGTATCGTAATTGTTGCTGACGGCCTGCAATCCCGTACAGTTCGACTTCCCTCCGGCCGCCTTGGACAGATTCGAGGTCGCCGAAAGCGCGGATGAGGTATCCGAGGTGCGGTAGTCACTGGAGAAAGGCACGATCTGGTAGATCGGCAGTGTCGGGTAGGTATACGCCGAAACCTTAGGTGCAGTATTGCTGCAGTCATAGTCGTACTGGGTCTGCGATTTGGCTGTCAGGCCAGGAAAGGTGTACAGGGCCACCTTATCGACGGGCTTCGCCACATTACCGTTCGTGACTGTCCCGCACGTGGAAAGCCCGGCGCCGCAAGGTGAAAGGTTCTGGAGCAATGTGCGTACCCCTGACATCGCACAGGTCAGGCGAGTGGCGTTGCAATTGCTGTCCGAGTCATAGCTGTTCATCGAAGGCGTCGTATCCACCACGATCGCCACGTTGTAGGGAGCTGCGTTCGCCCCTCTCATGGAGGCTGTAGCGCTGGCTCCGATGGTGATGCTGTTGATGCCCAGCACCTTCATAAAGGTAAGCGGAAGCGCAACCTGCTGCTTCACCGCGATGGCATTGCCAAGGCCGGGCGCTGCGCAACTCATCCCCTGCGACTGCAGGCTGGTAAGACACAGAATCTTGGGATAGCCCGGAAGCATGCTGACGTTCGGCAGATTCGGGTGCGCGTTCAAGCCCCCCGTGATGGAGCTGTAGGTGTTCGCTGTCGTCGTCGCGGTGGACTCGGGAAGAATGGAAGCTCCGGCAAGCGCCGCGGCATCCGTCGAAGCTTGAAGCTCGCGATTCGCGTAGAGGACACGGCCAAGATCAACCGCGAAACCCGTCATGCCCAACAGCGCAACCATCATGAAAGCGATAACGGGAAGCGTCTGCCCGGACTCCTCCCGCAGGAAGTGACGTGATGTGGATCGGATGTTCATTGCTCAAGCTCCGTAGCCTGCGCCTGGATCGTGCAGGATGGCGAATAATTTGTCCCAAAAAATGCAAGACTGCAGGCGGAGTAGGTCACCGTGACCTGGACGGTCTGTCCAGGAAGAAGATCAGAGGTGTCGGAAACGCAAGACGGTTTCGCGCCGCTGGTGGTGTTGCCGTTCAGAACAAATTTGTAGGTGAGACTGCCAGCCGTCAATGTCGAAGCAGATTGCGCAATCGTCTGCGACACGGTCGAACATGCGTCCGTGACCGAGCCGCGGATAATGGCCAGTTGACGCCCACCGACGTTCGTTGCGTCCGTAAGAATCATGTAGTGGCTGATCGTGATGCCGAAGGCACAAATGCCGGTCACGATGATCAACATGATGGGCAGCGCGAGCGCAAACTCCACCATCGATTGCCCTTGTTCACCGGCATCGCCATGGCGCGCACGCACGCGTCTCCGAGCCATCAGGAGACTGGCGTTCAGCAGTTGCCGGATTGAGGCGCAATGAAGCGCCGAGACAGGGCGGTTTCTCATTTGGCTAAGAATAATGTAGACAACATCGCAATTCGAGTTAATTCCACTTCCGTACCATGAAAGTGTTACTGAAGATTTTTCAAAACCGGCCGAGACGGGTTTTTCCGCTCGATACGGCCCTTTCAGACGAAACGCTCTACGACGTACGCCCCAAACAGCTCACGAAGATACAATCAAACCTGCATGATTAAGGGACTGACAACGGTAGTGGCCGTACCCTCCGCGGACGGATGGGAGAAGCTTGGCAGCCTGCTGCGCGCGCTTGGATTCGAGCAAGGCAAGGGTTGGAGCGACAGCGAGGGGCGCGGATCCGCATGGCTTGCGCCGGGCGGCAATCTGGAACTGGTCACCGGGCGTCCGCCCGCCGTACCGCACCTGCTGGTGGAAGTCACGCAGATTGAGGAAGTTCACCGCGCCGTGCGCTCCTGGATCAGCTCCCAGTTTCGTTCCGAAGAAATTGCGGCAAAGCTCACGGAGATCGCGCCGACTCATTGGAACTCGCGGTTATTTACCGTCGATCTCGGTCCAGGGCTGAACGTTGGCTTCTGGGAGTCGGAGAATCCGCTCCATGGCCGGGCTGTGGCCGTGGAAGGCGATCTTTCCGCCGTCGGCAAACGCTTTGCGATCGTCGTGGCACGCTGGAACGCCGTGATCACCGACCGTCTGCTTCAAGGGGCATTGGATGCACTGCACCGCAGTGGAGCGGCGCGTGAAGACATCGAAATTGTCCGCGTGCCCGGCGCTTGGGAGATTCCCTCCGCGGCGCGCACACTGGCGGCCTCGGGCCGATTCCACGGCATCGTGACATTGGGAGTTTTGTTGCGCGGCGAGACCGCGCACTATGAGGCGATCTATACCGAGGTCGCTCGCGGCATCGGGCAGTCGCAGCAGGAAACAGGTGTTCCCCATGCTTTCGGCGTGCTGACCTGCGAAACATTGGAACAGGCATTGGACCGTGCCGGCTTGAAGGCCGGGAACAAAGGATTCGAAGCGGGCATTGCGGCGGTCGAGATGGCCTCCATCGGAGAAAAGCTGGGCGCCAGACTGCGGCCGGAACCGGCGGCACAAACCGTCCCAGGAGCGAGTCACTGATGGGCAGCCGACGCAAGAGCCGTGAACTCGCCATGCAGATGCTGTTCCAGGGTGATCTGGGCAAACAGAAGCCGGACGAAGTGGAGCGGCTGTTCTGGTCCTCGCGCGATGATGTGGACGAAGAAACCCGCGGCTTTGCGGACGATCTGCATCGGCTGGCCACGCAACGCGAAGATGAAGTCGACGCACTGATCCAGAAGCATGCGCAGAACTGGCGCCTGGAGCGCATGCCTGTCGTGGATCGCAACCTGCTGCGCACGGCGGTCGCCGAAATGCTCGGATTCCCGAAAACCCCCGCAGCGGTCATCATTAATGAAACGCTGGAGATTGCCCGGCGCTACGCCGCACCGGAAAGCGTGAACTTCATCAACGGTGTACTCGACGCGGTAGGCCGGGAACTCTTGGAAAAACGTCACAATCTGTAGCGTCCCCCGGAAGCCTTAAAGCAGTACGGCGACCGCTTCTGCGGTCGCCGTACTGCTTTTAAGGACGAATCCTGATTAGTAGCGATAGTGATCGGGCTTGAAGGGACCTTCCTTCGATACGCCCAGGTAATCTGCCTGCTTGGCGGAAAGCGTCGTGAGCTTCACGCCGATCTTGTCCAGGTGCAGGCGTGCGACCTCTTCATCAAGCTTCTTGGGCAGCACATAGACACCCACCTTGTAGGTGTCCTTGTTGGCCCACAGATCGAGCTGCGCGAGTGTCTGATTGGAGAACGAGTTGGACATCACGAAACTGGGGTGGCCGGTGGCGCAGCCGAGATTCACCAGGCGGCCTTCCGCGAGGATGAAGATCGATGGTCCACCCGGGAACGTGTACTGGTCGACCTGGGGTTTGATGTTCAGACGGACGGCATCGCTGCCATCCAGTTCGGCCATCTGGATCTCGTTGTCGAAGTGGCCAATGTTGCAAACGATCGCCTGGTCCTTCATCGCGCGCATGTGCCCCAGCGTGATGACATCGAGATTGCCGGTGCAGGTGACATAGATATCGCCGCGTCCGAGCGTTTCTTCAATGGTCGTAACTTCAAAACCTTCCATCGCCGCCTGCAGGGCGTTGATGGGGTCGATCTCCGTCACGATCACGCGAGCGCCCATGCCGCGCAGCGAATGCGCGGAGCCCTTGCCTACATCGCCGTAACCGCAGATGACCGCGATCTTGCCCGCAACCATCACGTCTGTTGCGCGCTTGATACCGTCGGCGAGCGACTCGCGGCAGCCGTACAGGTTATCGAACTTCGACTTGGTCACCGAGTCGTTGACATTGATGGCGGGCACCAGCAGCTTGCCCTGTTCCATCATCTTGTACAGACGGTGAACGCCGGTGGTGGTTTCTTCGGAAACGCCGCGCCATTCCTTCGCGACACGGTGCCAACGGCCGGCATCTTCCTCGTGAACCTTCTTCAACAGCTTCTTGATGATGGCTTCTTCGGTGGAGTGCGCTTCCGCATCCACCCACTCACGTTCACCGGCTTCCAACTCGTAGCCTTTGTGAATCAGCAGCGTGACATCGCCACCATCGTCCACCACAAGTTGTGGACCGAGGTTGCCTTCATGGCGCAGGGCCTGATCCGTGCACCACCAGTACTCTTCCAGGGTTTCGCCCTTCCATGCGAATACGGGAACGCCGGCGGCGGCAATGGCCGCGGCAGCGTGGTCCTGGGTGGAGAAGATATTGCAGCTTGCCCAGCGCACGATGGCGCCGAGCTCGACCAGCGTTTCAATCAGCACCGCGGTCTGGATCGTCATGTGCAGCGACCCGGTGACGCGAACGCCCTTGAGCGGCTTGCCCGTCGCATACTTGCGGCGGATCGACATCAGGCCGGGCATCTCCTGTTCGGCGATGGTGATTTCCTTGCGACCCCACTCAGCCAGCGAGATATCTGCCACCTTGTAGGGCAGGTTAGTAGAAGTGGTTTCGTCCGAAATCGTGTCCAATGTGGCGATTGCCGTCATCGTTTCTCCTTGAATGAGGAAGTACTCCTTAAGGATACCAAACAGGGCTCTGAATAGCCGTGATGGAAGACGGTGTTAATCGTCACAATCGCCGCGATTTTTGCGCCGCCAACGCACGATGCTGAAACCTCCGATGCCGGTAAAACCCAGAAAGCCAAACAGGGCCAAGAGGCCCACGACGACAAGGACAGAAGTCACAGCATAGGACGTGAACGTGAGCGCCACCGCGGCCAGTGCCTTGAGGCAGGCGTGGATCACAGCGACAAGGGCGCGAAGAAGAATCAAGAGCCGGGCTCCCCAGGAGCGTTGTTCTGACTGCTGTATCTGTATACGACGCGGATTCATCGGGAAAGGCTGTGACAGGATATTTTCGAGTCGTCCCAGTCGGGATTGCGCAAATGCGGCTGATTTCTTGCAGTTGGTTCTGCGGTGGGGCTAACTGCAAGTGCTTTTTACGCATCTTTCTTAGTACGACTACGTGTGTGTGAAAGTGCGGGCTCTGTGCTGATCAAATCCGAATACGACATCCAGTTTCACCTTGACCAACCAACGCCCATGGTGGCGATGCTGCACGTGCACCCGAGTCTGGAGCCCAATCTCACAACTCCCGACAACCTGAAGGTGGAGCACATCGTTGCCGCCACGGAGCGTGAAGGTGCAGTGCAGCTTGCAGTGGAGGAATATTTCGATAGCTTCGGCAATCTCTGCTCGCGCTTCGTTGCCCCTCAGGGCGCGATCCGCTTAACCGGAACCAATATCCTGAATGCGCCGGAAACACCCGATCCCCAGGGCATCGGATTGTGGCAGACTCCCGTAGAGCAGCTTCCCTCGGAGACGCTACAGTTCCTGCTCGCGAGCCGTTATTGCCAGGTGGATCAGTTCGCCGGTATTGCCCAGGACCTGTTTGGCTACACCGTTCCCAGTTGGGAGCGCGCCAGAGCCATCTGCGACTGGGTCCACAGCAAGGTGACGTTCAATTACAAGACTGCGCGCCCCACCAAGACTGCGATGGATGTGTTTACGGAACGCATTGGAGTGTGCCGGGACTTCCAACACCTGGCCATTACGCTGACGCGTTGCATGAACATCCCCGCTCGCTATGTGACCGGACAGCTTGGTGACATCCGCATCCCGTATACGGGAGCCGGCGATTTCAGCGCGTGGTACCAGGTGTGGATGGGTGGCAGATGGTGGGACATGGACGCCCGCCACAATGTGCCGCGACTGGGACGTATTTTGATGGCTACCGGGCGCGATGCCGCGGACGTGGCTATCACCACAAGCTTCGGACGCTCCGACCTGACCCACTTCTACGTGGAGTCCAACGAGATCGATGCGGAAGGCCTTCCGGTGCCGCTGGTGCCGGCCAAGAGGCAGGCGATACTTCCCAACACCTCACGCATCGCGTAAACGCTTCGAAGCTTGGAGCTTGCGGGGGCGTTACACTCGCCTTCAAGCAGCGATGCGCGCCTGCCTGGCGACAGCGGCGTTCCTCAAGGTGCATAGCGAAGAGAGGGCGCCCAAGCCGTTTTCTCTCAAAGAAAACGGCATTCTCTACCGTACGGGACGTCACAGCATGAGGAACGCCGCTCTAGTAGGCATCACCTACATTCCATTCGGGCTTTATAACGGCTTTGTGGCCATCGCCATGCCGTTTCTGCTGACCGCGCGCGGCATGCCTCTCGACCACGTGCTGGCACTGCAATTCTTCATTCTGCTGCCCAGCTTTCTGAGCTTTCTGGTCACGCCGCTGGTGGATTGCGGCATCAGCCGGCGCGCCTGGGCCATGCTGTGCTCCGGTATCGCGGGCGCTGCCCTGTTGAGTGGTGTGCTCATGCTGGACGCAGTCGCTCGCGGTACAACCGCGCTTTTCGTCACCGTCATGCTTTTGGGCTATCTTGCTGCGCAGATGTTTTCGAGCGCCATGGGTGGCATGATCCCCAACCTGGTTGCAGAGGAACATACCGGCACTGTCAGCGCGTGGTTGAATACCGCCTACCTTGGCGGCAGCGGCATCGGCGGCTGGCTGGGGAGCGTGCTTGTACCGAGGCTGGGATTGAGCCCGGCCGCAGTTGTGCTCGGGCTGGTTGTGTTTGCGCCTTGCCTGCTGTTGCTGATCATCGGAGCCGAACACCGCACCCCGAGAGGCGCGGGCGAAACCATGCGCCGGCTGATGCCGGATATATGGGCCGTCAGCCGTACGCGATCCGCCATTGTCGGCTTGTTGACCTTCGTGACGCCGTCCGCAACGTTTGCCGCACAGAACTCGTTCTCGGGGCTGGGCCGCGATTTTCACGCCGGCGACGTGGCAGTCACGTGGATCACGGGTTGGGGTAGCGCGATTTTGTGCTCCGCCGGTGCAATGCTGGGCGGATGGCTGGTGCAGCGCAAAAGTTGGAATCGCAAGGGTTGGAATATGGACCGGCGCATGGTGTTTGTCGGCACAGGCGTCGTCGCGGCTTTCGCTTCCCTCGGCATGGCTTTCGGGTCGCCTACCCCGGCAGTATTTTTCGCGGGAACGGCGGTCTACTACATTCTGGCCGGGATCAACTATTCGGCTGCCAGCGCGGTCGCTTTCGACATCATGGGCGTCAACAATCCGCTTTCCGCTACCCAGTACGCCATGTTGATGGCGGCGTGCAATCTGGCGATTGAAACCGTGCTCAAAGGCGACCAGTGGGGCTACAAGCACGGCTCGGCCAGGGGATTGTTGCTGACGGATGCCGCCTTCAGCCTGGTTATTGGAAGCATCATGCTGACCGTGATCCATTTGTGGGGAGGCACCGGACGCGAGCAGGTTGTCAGCATCCCAGCGGCCACGGAAATGATCTAAAGAAAGCGGCAATTTGCTTGAATTAGTTTGATCGCAAGCAGCGGAGTGCAGCGCAAGCGGTGCGCGGTGCACGATACTGATTATGGAAACGATCACGATAGCTTTTCCTTCGACTCTTCCCACCCTCACGATGCCTCGTCCTTCTCAACCACCGTCGGTTTTCGCAGGCAAAGCCTGGCAGCAAGTGCTCGCGCGCGATGCGGGCGCCGACGGCCAATTCGTGTACGCCGTGAAGTCCACGGGCATCTATTGCAAGCCGAGTTGCGCCAGCCGCAAGCCCGATCGAAAGAACGTGCGTTTTTATCCAGGCCCCGAAGCCGCCGAGGCTGCGGGCTTTCGTGCCTGCATGCGCTGCGAGCCGCAGCGCGCGGCCCCGAAAGACGACCCGCAGGCCGGCGCCGTAGCGGCTGCCACCGAATTTCTGCGCGAGCGCGCCGGCGAGCGAACCTCACTGGACGATCTTGCCGAAGCTTCGGGCCTCGGCAAGTTTGCCGTACAGCGCGGTTTCAAGCGCATCCTCGGTGTAACACCGGGAGAGTACGCGCGTGCCCAGCGGCGTGAACGTTTTCGCGAAAAGCTGAGCCCGGCCAACGGTGCTTCTCCCACAGTCACGGATGCCGTCTATGACGCGGGCTTCGGCTCATCCAGCCGGGTATACGAAGAAGTAGACGCCATGCTGGGAATGAGTCCGACAGCGATGAAGGCCGGCGGCGCAGGCGAGACAATTCGCTACGCGATCGCCGATTCTCCCCTAGGACGCATGCTGGTAGGCGCAACAGATCGCGGATTGTGCCGCGTTCAGTTCGCCGAAAATGACGCGGAAGCAGAGATCGATCTGCGTGAGTACTTCCCACAAGCCGTGCTGCGTCGCGATGACAGCGGTCTCGGCAACGAAGTGCGGCATGTGCTGGCCCATCTCAACGAAAATGCCAGCGCGGCAACACTTCCCTTCCACGCACGCGCGACAGCCTTCCAACAGCGTGTGTGGCGTGCGCTGACGGAGATCCCCCGCGGAGAAACGCGCACCTATGCGCAGATTGCCGAGGCCATTGGCTCACCGAAAGCGGTGCGCGCTGTGGGCACTGCATGCGGGTCCAATCCTTTGGCCATCCTGGTGCCTTGCCATCGTGTCGTCGGTGCAGACGGTTCTCTCACCGGCTACCGCTGGGGCGTCGCACGCAAGAAGAAATTGCTGGAGATGGAACAAGCCAGCGCTTCTGCATAAGCTCTCTTTGGAGAACCATCACTGTGGGTGCCCCACTCATCGCGCTCTTTACTGCGCGATGGGTGGGCATGCACAAATCCCACCCCTCACGAACAGTAGAAGGGGCGAGCCGAATCGGCTCGCCCTTTCTACGTTCAATGATTGAAGTTACTTCGCGGCCAGTTCCACCTGAGCGCCAATCTTCAGCGCCTCGGCCTTATCGGTCGCTTCCCAGGTGAAGGTGTCGCCGGTGCGGCCGAAGTGGCCGTACGCAGCCGTCTTCTTGAACACCGGGCGACGAAGGTTCAGGCTTTCGATGATGCCCTTCGGCGTCAGCTTGAAGTTCTCGCGAACCAGTTCGATCAGACGTGCTTCGCTGACCTTGCCCGTACCGAACGTGTCGATGCGGACCGAGACAGGCTCAGCCACGCCGATGGCATACGCGAGCTGCACTTCGCAGCGGTCGGCAAGACCCGCGGCAACGATGTTCTTCGCAATATAGCGCGCCAGGTACGCAGCCGAGCGATCGACCTTGGTCGAGTCCTTGCCGCTGAACGCGCCGCCGCCGTGACGGCCCATGCCACCGTAGGTGTCCACGATGATCTTGCGGCCGGTCAGGCCCGAATCACCCATCGGTCCGCCAATGACGAAGCGGCCGGTCGGGTTGATGTGGTACTTGGTGTTTTCATCCAGTAGCTCCGCCGGAATGACGGCCTGGATCACGTGCTCCAGGATGTCGGCGTGCAGCTGATCGTTGGTCAGCGTGCTGTTGGGGTCACGGTCGCTGAACTCGGCATGCTGTGTGGAGATAACGACGGCATCCACACGGACAGGCTTGTAGTTCGCGTCGTATTCCACCGTCACCTGGCTCTTGCCGTCGGGGCGCAGGTAGCCGAGCTTGCCGGACTTGCGCACTTGGGTGAGCTTTTCCGCGAGGCGATGCGCCAGCGAGATCGGAGTGGGCATCAGCTCGGGCGTTTCGTTGGTGGCATAGCCGAACATCATGCCCTGATCGCCGGCGCCGCCGGTGTCCACACCCTGGGCAATGTCGGGCGACTGCGAGTTGATGGTCGAAATCACGCCGCAGGTATTGCAGTCGAAGCCCTTGAGCGCATCGTCATAACCGATTTCGCGAACTGTATCGCGCACCAGCTTCTGAACATCGACATAGGCATTGGTGGTGATTTCACCGGCGACAACCACGAGGCCGGTGCAGGTCAGGGTTTCGCAGGCAACACGGCTGAGGGGGTCCTGCGCGAGGCAGGCATCAAGGATGGCGTCGGAAATCTGATCGGCGATCTTATCGGGATGGCCTTCGGTAACAGATTCGCTGGTGAAGAGAAAACGGTCGGTTGTAGACAAATGAACAACTCCTTAGCAAGATAGCCGGACCCGTCCGCATACCGCCGTGGGAACGCGATATCGTACGCCCGACGACCGGCGCCTTCACCGCACACGCCCGCAAACATTGCGAGCAGACTTGGTGACTTCCGGTCGCTCCGCCAGAGCCGATGACTCCGTGGGGAACCTTATTATTTTACCCTGCCATGGCCCTCCCGGGGCGGGCGGATCACCGGGGAGCACCCAGCGGGGGTTGAGTGGCGTCCTGTTGCAGCGAATGGGTGCCTATCCAAAGCAAACGGCGTCCGCAGAAGCGGACGCCGTTTGCGTGGAAAGCAGCAGTTGAGTTAGAAGTCGAAGCGTCCGGCGAATTGCACGATGCGGGCATCGCGATAGCCGGTAACTTCACCGAAGGTGCCACCACCGCCAGCCGCGGTTCCGACGGTTTGGACGTTGGTGTGGTTGAGCGCGTTGAAAGCTTCCATGCGGAACTGGAAGTTCAGGCGATCATAAATACGGAAGTTGCGGTGAATGCCAAGGTTGAGGCTGTTGAAGCCAGGACCCTGGATGGTGCCGCGCTTCGCGGTGGGAGCGACGCTGGTCTGGCTCGGAGGAGCCGCAGCATAAGCACCCGTGTAAAACCACAACGAGTTGTAGCCCTTGTTGTGGATCTTCACGCCCTCGCCATTGTTGGGATCGCCGAGTTGGTTGAGACGCAAGCCGGCGCTCGTGTTGCCGAATACGCTGAGACCCGCGTTATCCGTCACGTAGCCGGTGTTGACGCGGCCGTTGTAAATGCTGGCCACATTGGTCCCGAGATTGTAGGCCGTTGTGGTCGCCTGGCTGGCTGAAACAGTCAGCGGCAGACCAGACTCAAGGCTGTAGATCCCCGTCAGCTCCCAGCCTCCGACCAAGTGGCCGACCAAGCTCTTCTGATCGCGGTACCAAGGCAGCTCATACACACCATCCAAGGTGAGGATGTTATTGCGGTCGACAGCCGCACGGCCATACTCGCCGTTGAGGTTGGTTGGGTCCTGGGCGAAGCCGGAGTAGTCGGCCTGCGCATTGGTGAGATCGCGCGACCAGGTGTAGTTGGCGTCAATGTAGGTCTTGCCGGAGAAGCGCTTGGTGAACTTCGCCTGCAGGGCGTTGTAGTTCGAGCTGAAGATGGTGCGCAGCGTGTCAACCGCGAAATAGCCCAGATACGGCTTGATCTGGTTCAACGCGCGGTCGCACGTGGTGCTCAGCCATGACTGCTGGCCGGTGTCGGGGTCGTTGCAGGAGCCGCCGGAGTTGTTCGGCTGCACCTTGCCTACCCACGCGCCCGGAGCGGGCTGATTAATGTTCAGAGCACCCGACAGGTTCGTTCCGTGATCGCCGAAGTAGCCAATATCCAGAATCGTCTTGTTCGTGATCTGCTGCTGAATATCCAGCGAGTACTGCTGCACATAGGGAGTCCGATAGTCCAGCGGTACCGCCTGGACGCGGCCTGGGGTGGTCGAAATAGCGTTCGTGGCGCCACCGGCCGGACTATCGAACGACACCTGACCAGCCGAGTACGTCGCTACAGCCGGCGGATTGTTGAACACCGTGGTTTCGTAGAAGCTGACCGGCATTTCATCGTACGACCAGCCGTAGCCGCCGCGGAGTGCGGTGTGTCCGTCTCCGAATACATCGAAGGCGAAGCCAACGCGCGGAGCGAAATTGCTCTTCTGCGCCGCTCCGACCTTATTGCCGAACTGTGAGGCCTGGTTGTTGTTCGTGGAATTGGGACCGTTGTAGATCAACCCGTTGATGTAGTTGATGCCGCTGTAGTCCGCATTCGCGTTGGGCGTCGTGGGTTGGCCGGCGTTGCTTCCTGTCTGGGAGCAGGGAGCCGTGAAGCAGATAAGACCGGTGGTCGCGATCGTCGGGGACTTCTTGGCGTCATACTGCGACGGATCAAAGTTGCTGAGCAGACCGTTCGCATCCCACGGCTGGCCGTAGTACGCGTAACGCACACCGAGATTCAGCGTGAGGCGCGGGTTCACCTTCCAGTTGTCCTGCACGAACCCTTCGTACAGGGACAGCTTGATGTCGGTGACGGGGTCACGCGAGAGCTGAGAGAAACCGCCGTTCGCATTGCCGGTGAGGAAGTTCGCGAAACCCTGCGCTTCGTTCGCACCGGCGTTGCTGTTCGTGGGAACGCAGCCCGGGGTGGCCGGGTTGCCGCAGGCATACGCCGTGTCCGCCGCGAAGCTGAACGAACCCTGGGTGCCCGTCGTATTGTTTTCCAGCTTCTGGTAGTGGTTATAGCTGTAGCCGAAGATGAACGTGTGGTTGTGGAAGACCTTGGTCACGTCGCCGAAGGCCTGATGGTTGGTGCCGTGGTCGATGTAGGCAATCGATCCGTTCAGCGAAGTCATACCCGCTACACCAATGGTCGGCACAAGGCCCACAGTGTTGGGATAGACCAGGCTCGGCTTGATGTCAGGCGACTGAGCGGACGCCAGGAAGCCGGACGGCGTGGAAACGATGTTGCCGTTGGAGAACGCGTAACCGGCGTTCAGAACCATGGTCGGGTTGATGGTCCAGGTGCCCTTGCCCAGATGCTGCGTACCGGGATTGACGACCGTGGCGAGGTTAGCGCCGGGAATGGGCACGGTAGTGAACTGGCCTTGCGGCAGAACCTGAGGGAAGGTGTCATGCAGGTAGCGGTAGAAAATGTTCAGCTTCTGGCCGACCTGCTGGTCGATGCGCACCATGGTGTCGTTGTTGTTGAAGATGTTCTTGAAGTTCGACAGGATGGTGTGCGGGTCGAGATTGTGCGCGATATTGTAGGCCGTGTCGGGCACAGGAATCTTGCTGTAAACATCCTTCATATACTGCGCAGCGGTCGGTGAGATGTTGGTCACCTGTGTGCCTGATGCCGTGCAGTTATTCACCTGTGTCGTCGAATTGTTCGCGTAGGCCGTACAAACGGTGACCGGGGCAAGGGTCCAGACGCCACCGATCTTTTGACCGGACTGGGAAAAGTCGCCGTTACGCTCAGATGCCTGTGGCACCAAGGCAGAAGTCTGCGCGGCGTACTGGATAATACGCTGCCACTCTTCCGACACAAAGAAAAAGGTCTTGTCCTTGCCGTTGTAGACCTTGGGGATGTATACCGGCCCGCCGAACGAGAAACCGTAAACGTTATAGCGGTAGGGCGTGATGTGCGCGCCCAGAAAGTTGTTGGCGTAGCCATTGGCGTCGAAGGCGTCGTTGCGAAGATATTCGTACGCGCTGCCGTGGATCTTGTTGGCACCGGACTTGGTGACCACGTCGATCTGGCCGCTGGCATTGCGCCCAAACTGCGCGCTGTACTGGCCGCGCAGAGTCTTGAATTCAGCAATGGCGTCCGGACTGGGATAGGTGTAGAGCGTCAGGTTCGCGCCACGGTCCACGTTGTCCGCGCCATCGATTGTCCAGTTGTTGGATGTATTGCGTCCGCCGTTGACGGAGAAGTTGACCGTGCTGGATGCACCGCTGAGGCCGGAAGGTCCGCGCGTCAGGTCGTCCGTTCCGCCGCCGTAGGCCACACCAGGCTGCAGATTCAGCAGCGTCTCGTAGTTACGTGTCACGAGAGGCATTTCGTTCATCTGCTCGGAGTTGATCAGGCCGGACGAGGTCGCGTCCTGAAGATTGATGCCGAGTTCATCCGCCGTCACCGTGACGGTTTCACCGGTCGATCCGGCGCCGAGTGCACGATTGACCGTAAGTGCGTCGTTCACGTGCAGTTCCAGACCGGTCACTGTGCTGGTCTTGAAGCCCTGGTCGCTGATCTGGACAGAATAGTTACCGAGAGGCAATGCGGTTGCGGTGTAGAAGCCGGAACCGTTCGTCTTCAAGGTCCGTGATACCTGGTTACGGTCCGTGTTGGTGAGCACGATCGTAGCGCCCTTAATCGCTGCGCCCGTGGAATCTGTGATCGTTCCGCTGATACTGCCCGTGGTTGCATCCTGTGCGTGGGCGGCGGTCATGGCAAAAGCCAGGACGCCTGCGGCCAGCACACTCTTGGTCCAACAAGTGATTCGTTGCATTCAACTGCCTCCGTAAACGAAACCGGTTACACATGCGGACGCCTGTGAATCACGCCGCCTGGAGACCTGGTGGCCGCCTGCATGGGCGGTCCGCCGGTCTTTCTAGGAAAGAACATAGCTTCCCGAATCAGGGGCGGCGCAAAGAGAGGCATTGAGCATCGTCTTTGCACGCTGCTCCTATTAGAGGAGCGCGTCCCGTCTTCTTGAAAGCGAGCTTCTATTATGCCGCCTGTCAGGTTCGTGCGGCGAGATTTCTTTTACAGGATATTGACAATTGGTGATGTCCGGTCCGCCGGCGGCAAAATCAGAGTTGCACGAGGAGGTACGGGGTTCGTGATCAAGCGGTTACGCAGCACATAGCGCCACATCGACCACGCTACGGCGCCCAGTACACACAACATCAACAGCACACCCCACCAACGGCGGCGCATCTGCGGCCCCATGCGCGCGCGGTTGCGCTTCACATTTTCAGCAAACACGGTCCAGTCAGGGTCCGAGCCGTTGGACGCCATGCGTGCGACCCACTCGTCTTCATTGAGGCCGACATAGCGGCAATAGCTGCGAACGAACCCTTTATTGAACACGCCTCCGGGGAGGCTGGAAAAGTCATCGCTTTCAAGAGCGCGCAGGTATCGCGAGGCCACCTTGGTGGCTTCCGCGACAGCATCCAGGGAGATGCCTCGCCGCTCACGCTCCTGTTGCAGCTCTCTTCCGAAAGCCAACGCCGTCTCCATGGTCCTTCGTCCTGGTATTGATTGCGCCTGCGCGCATGTACGGCCTGATACCCGAGCAACCACAAATTCCATGCGTACAGCCGGACCTGGATCCGGCTGGGCAGAATCGCACCACAAATGCGACAAAATGCTACGCCCACAGCATGCCACGGCCTGAGTTCGATGTTCCACTACTCGAAATACCCGCGCATCCAAAGGGTTACGTAGGCAATTGCCGGGTTTTGCCACCAATTGCCGTCAGTAATCCGCACTCGTACTACGTAAAGACTCGGGGAAGCGGCGCGGCAGAGCAGCAACCGGGCGATAATAAAGTCGCACGCCAGGAGTTTTCGCCAAGCCCTATGAACAAGCTGGTTTTCGGCAACCTTATTCACCGGCCTTTGCGGTCGGTCATCAGCGCCTTTGCTGTTGCGATCGAAGTGGTCATGATCCTGTCCATCGCAGCCATTATGTACGGCATCCTGAACGGCAGCCGGACCCAGAACGCGGGCATCGGCGGGGACATGATCGTGCATGCCGGAGCTTCCTCCGTGCTGCTGAACACCTCGTCCGCGGCCACGGACGTGCGCATCGCCCCCATCGTCTCGAAGCTCCCGCATGTGGTGGTGGTTTCGCCCACCTACATCAACTTCAACGCGGGCGCACAGATTGAAAATGTCTTCGGAATCGACTACGCAAGCTATAACGCCCTGCGGCCGTTCCATTTCCTCGCCGGAGGTCCCTTCCAGCACCCCCACGACATGATCATCGACGACCTGCAGGCCGCGGCGGGCAAGGGTCTTCATGTGGGTGACGAAATTCTGTACAAGGAAATCAAATTTACGGTCTGCGGCATCGTGGATCACGGTAAAGGCGCCCGCAAGTTCATCCCGCTGGACACCATGATGAATCTGACCGGGAGCACCAACAAGGTGACGGCCTTCTATATCCGCACCGAAGATGCGCCCACCGCCGAAGCCAAGCGCGCCATCCAGAACGAGGTGCGCAAGGAGATTCTCGCCACAGACGGCCTGCAGGACTGGACCGTTCAGACCATGGAAGAGTTCCTGGCTCTGGTGACCCCGGAGCATCTGCCGGGCTTCAATATCGCTCTGCGCGTGGTGATCGGCATCGCGATCATCATCGGCTTCATGGTGATCTTCCAATCGATGTACACCGCCGTGATGGAACGCACGCGAGAGATCGGCATTCTAAAATCCATGGGAGCAGGCAAAGGCACCATCGTTTCCGTGGTGCTGCGTGAAACCGGGCTGCTGGCGAGCATAGGCGTGATCCTGGGGGTGGCAGCCACCTATGCCCTCCGTTCCCTGATGCACTCGCTCTATCCGACGATGAGTTTCAGTGTGACCCCGGAATGGGTTGCGCGTGGCGTGGTGATCGCTCTGGCAGGCGCCTTGCTGGGTGCTCTGTATCCCGCTCTCAAGGCTGCTCGAAAAGACCCCATCGACGCACTTTCGTACGAATAACAAGCAACGGTTCGGGCCCCGCATCATTCGGAATACAAAGCGGCACAGGCTGTGCGCCGTCCACTCGTCCAAGAGCGGACTCGCGGTCTGTCCCACACCTTTTCGACGATGAACCAAGCTCACGACCCCAGTGTCGCCCCGCAAACCATGCGCCCGAGCCGTTCCGGCGCGGCTGTGCTCGGATGGGGAATGCTGGCGGTCGCGGCGGTCTTCTTCGTACTGCACTTCCTGCATCTGGATGCCGACTTTCCCAATAATTCACCGTGGATGGACTGGTCAAAATACACGGATGAAGGCTGGTACGGCGACGCCGCAATCCGCCACTACCTGACCGGCCACTGGTACTGGAAAGGCGATTTCAATCCGGCGGTGGCCCTGCCGGTGTGGCCTGCCCTCGAGTTGATCTTCTTCAAGTTCGCGGGGGTTTCAACCTATTCCGCGCGCACGCTCACGCTGCTGGTTTTTCTGCTGACGCTGGTTACGTTCTACCGGCTGATCGCACGCCACACGCACCCCCTTTCGCAGACCAGCGGCCCGCAGTTAGCGGGCGCCATGACGATGTTGTTCCTGTGCTGCAGCCCCTACATCTATGTATTTGAGCGCATGGCGATCCTGGAACCTCTACTGATCGCACTGACCGCATTGGCGTTGCTGGTTGCATCGCATCTTCGGCCCTGGCGGAATGTCACGGACGACTCGCAGACATCCACGGAAAGCGGTATCCGAGGCCATATCTCGCCGGTAGCCATCCTGCTGTCGGTTGCCCTGGGCGTGTTGCTTGCCGCCATGGTACTGACCAAAACCACGGCCATCTGCGTAATCCCAGCGATCGGTTACATGGTGTGGGCGAGGGCCGGCTACCGTCTCAAGCCCGCGATACGTCTTGCCGTGGCGCCTGCGATTGCCGGCGTGGCCCTCTGGCTCGCCTACTTCGCACTATTCGTGCATCCGCACTATCTCGAGGACTACCGCTACCTCTTCTCCGCGAACGCATACACAGGAATCGAGTTGGAGGCGTTCCACACCGTCATTCTTAACACGATCACCGATGGGGTATGGATGGGCCACGTGCTCTATCCACTGTTCTATGCGGTGCTTGCCCTGGCGCTTTTCTGGCGCCCGCGTGTGTTTCGCAATCCGTTGTTTCCAGCGCTTTTATTGTGGGCGGCCGGATACTTCGCGTTTCTCGCGTATCACAACAACCTGCAGCCGCGGTACTACCTGGTCGTCGCGGTGCCCATTACCGTGATGGTGGCGCTTGGGCTCGACAGTTTCCGTGAAGCCGGCGGGCGCATGCGCTGGCTTACCGGCAGCCTGGTGGCAGCGGCTGTGCTTGGCATTGTGATCCCCGATGCGATGGAGCAAGCCGACTTCATCGCCCACCCGGAGTACACCTTCCGCGCGGCCGCGGAAGGCATCAAGCACATCGTCCTCGAGGACAAAGACCATCCGCACCTTGTGCTTTCGATCTCCGGATCGGATCTCACATTAATGACCGGGCTGCCTTCGATCGATGATGACTTCGGCACCCTGGATCTCGACAAACGCGTCCTCCAGTACCGGCCCGGCTGGTACGCGGCATGGAACGAACTGGACGACGACAAGATGGATGCGCTCACACCGCTTTATAACGCGGTGCGTGTGGCCGCATTCCCATCCATGGACGACCCGGACCGAAACCTGCTGATCCTATACCGGCTGGATCCGAAGACGCCATCGGCGCCGGTGACGCATAAGCGTAAACCGACACCGAAGCCGTTGAAGACGAAGCTCGGACAGCAGCCAAGCACGAACCAGTTGGAACACTGATCTCTCTGGGAATCATTCCATCGTGGCCAGGGTGAGTCGGATGCGCTCCGGCTACTCTTCCGGCAAAGCAGCGATGAGTTGCTCCAGCAATTCCTGGGCTCTGCCGAGACTTTCCCGGCGCACCTCCAACGCTACTGACGACGCATCGGGCAACGCTTCCGGCGCATCGCGTCCGTCTCGCCACAGGAAGGAGATGCCATTCTTCGCCAGCATCTCCGCCGCTGCGAGCGCTTCGTCAAGCTGTTCCTCACCGTCAAACATGACCAGCAGGGTCATCTCCCCAATGATTCCAAGCGCGCCGCCAAGCCCTTCCGGACCTTCGGGTAAGGGAAACAGCCCCATCGCTTCGCGCAGAAGAGCTTCCGTTCGTTCACTGTCCTGAGCATTCACAACCAGCGCCAGCAATGGCTGCGATCGGCCGTCGGTGAACTGGCGCACCTGCGGGGAGAAGCGGTGGGTGATCCCGGCCTGGAGCAGGATGCTCTTTGCATTAGCAGCTTCTGAGCCATCCGTGAAGGAGTAGAGGACCTGCTCCTCGGCGCCTAACTCACCTTCAAAAGAACCTTCGCGTTCCGTTGTAGCGCCGTTGTCCTGACTCTGCGTGTCTGCGTCTTCCACCGCATGCGGCACAAGCTCGCGTTCCTGCATGACTTTCGTAAGCGCTTCCTGCGCAATCGCCGTCAGACCGTCACGTTGTTCATACAACGCGAGAAGCTGACCATCACCTTGATTGGCATAGAGCCCGTAGAGCCGCTGCCATTCCTTGTCAGTACTCATATCGCGAGAGCCTACCATCCAAGCCGCTGTGCCTGCATCAACGCCTGACGCTATTGCAGGTTGGTGCTGGCCTGGGATGCGGGCATCAGTGTGACATCCACGCCTGTCATGTCACCATCAGTTACGCTGACGGTTTCAGAGAACGGCGCGAACGTGCTGGCGGCGCGGCCTCCGCCACCGCCACGTCCACCTGAACCGGCGGTTGCCGAACTCGCGAACGGCACGGATAGTGTGTATGTCCCCGAAGGCACATAGCTCAGCAGAAAACTGCCATCGGCCGCGATGGTCGCAGTGCGCTGCAGGGTGCTGTCCGTGGTATCGGTCAGGCGCACGGTGCCCGAGCCTACCGTGCCTGACGAGGCGCTGACGTGCCCGCTCACTCGGTGCAGCGAGTTGAGATCCAGAAGTATGGTGAGATCGGTACGCTCTTCGCCGGCTTTTACGGTGACCGTCTGAGCATCCGTGCGGCGAATCTTGCCCGGCGCATACATCACGATCGCGGCATTGCGGCCGCCGCCGAAGCCACCCGGCCCCCCGAAACCGCCTGGACCGCCGGCAACCGGGGTCTGCATGACCGTGCGTACCAGGTAGTCTCCAGGTGCAAGACCGGTAATGCGAAACTGCCCGCGATCATCGGTTATTCCACCTTCTCCACCGCCTCCGAACAGACCGAAGTTGCGGCCACCGCCATTGCCGCCCGGCGCTGTTGAGGTGGCGCTGAGAACACCGATCTGCACACCTGCGGCGGGACTGCCATCGTCCCATTGCACACGACCTGCGATCACGCTTCCGCGCTCCAGCGTGACATTCACGGTGCTGGGCGAATTCGCCACAACGTGAACCTGCGGCAGCCGCGCCATGGCTGACGCAATGTCGGCCCCGGCAGCTACCAGCAAGGCGCCTTCGGAGATATAGCCCGTGGCAATGGCCGTGACGTAATAGTCGCCGGGAGCGAGATTGGCCGCGGTGAAATTCCCGTCAAGGTCGGTACGCGCGCCACCCCGGCGGCCGAACGATTCGCGGTTGTTTCCTTCTCCCGTCACTTCTTCAACGGGAATCAGCATGACCTGTGCGAAGCGCGCGGCCCGCTGCGTATCACCACAGACCACACGGCCGCTGACGGATCCCGTTGCCGGCGGCAGCGCCTGCTGGTTGCCACGCTGCTGCATATAGGGCGCGTTCTGCTGAGCTTGGAGAGTGTTGAGAGAGCAGACGGCGGCAAGGCCAAGCAGACCTGCACCGGCAAGATACACGATACGTCGCGGCATAAGGGAAACCTTGTGGAAGAGCGACATCCACTCCATAGTACGTTCGACGCGGCCGGGAAGAAGATGGTTCCAACGATGGAGATTCTACGGGGGCGAGCGCAATCAGGAATTGCTTTTTGCGAGATCGCCGCGAACCCGCTCCATCGTCTCCAGATAGAACGCCAGATTGTGGATGGAATTCAAGGTCGCGCCCAGGGGCTCGCCGCTGGCAAACAGATGGCGCAGATACGCACGTGAGTAGCGCCGGCACACCGGGCAATGACAGCCGGCGTCGATTGGGCCGTGATTTTCCGCGTTGTCCTGCTTCTTGATGTTCAACCGCACAACCGCGCTGCGGCGATCCTGCGGATTTTCACGAATGAACAGCAGGCCATGCCGTCCGGCGCGGGTAGGCAGCACGCAGTCCATCATGTCCACGCCCATGCGGCCATATTCCTCAATCTCGTCGGGATATCCCACGCCCATGACATAACGCGGCTTGTCCTTCGGCAGATGCTCCAGGGTGCGGGCGATCATGTCGCGGGTCACTTCGCGCGGTTCGCCGACCGCCAAGCCTCCTATGGCGTAGCCGGGAAAATCCATCTCCACCAGCCGCTCGGCCGACTCCTTACGCAGGTCCGGATACATCCCGCCTTGCACAATACCGAACAGTGCCTGGTGCCTGTCTTCGAAATGCCGGTGATCGTACTCACGAGCGAACGCGGTTGCCGCTTCGCTGTCATGCTCTCCGGCGGAACGATGGGCCCATGGAACTTCATGGCGATGCTCTTCCCAATACGCTTTGGAGCGCGCAGCCCAGGCATGCGTCAGGGCCATGGAATCGTGGGTGCGCTCCCAGCTTGCGGGAGTTTCCACGCACTCATCGAACGCCATCATAATGTCCGCGCCCAAGGCGATCTGCACAGCCATGGAATGTTCAGGCGAAAAGAAATGTTTCGAGCCATCCAGGTGGGAACGGAATTCGACACCGTCCGCGGTGATCTTGCGCAGGCTGGCCAGCGAAAACACCTGGAAGCCGCCTGAGTCCGTGAGCATGGGCCGCCGCCAACTCATGAAGCGATGCACCCCGCCGGCGCGGCGAATGAGTTCGTGCCCGGGACGCAGGTACAGGTGATAGGTGTTGGCAAGAATGACTTCCGCGCCACGGGGACGGAGACCGTCTTCTCCCGGAACCACGGGATCACCCAGGGTTTCAACCACATCCTGGGCAACAGCTTTCACCGTGGCGGCGGTGCCTACCGGCATGAAGACCGGCGTCTGGACATTTCCATGCGGCAAAGTGAGCTGCCCGCGGCGGCCACCTTCGGCACTCACCGCCGCGATTTCAAACGAAAGGGACATCGCTCTTCATTGTAGAAGGGACCGAAGGAATCGCTCCCGGTATCACGATGACCGCCTCTGCCGCCCCATTTCGGCATGCAATCGTCAGTCGGTCGCTGGTGCTTTATCAACGATCAAGCTATTGCAGGTGCCATAAGCACGGCTAATATACTCATGGCGTGCAGCCATGTTCACTGAAGGAAAATATGCCTCACTACCTTCGAAAAATCCTTTTCATCGTGGCATTGATCACGTTGTCACCGGCAATAGCGCAGTCAAACAAGCGGCACAACTTAACGAGTCTTTCAGATAACGAAGCTCAAGCTCTTCTTCAGGCCATTCCATCTTCGATTTCGGCAAAGCGACAAGGTGTGGCAGTCGACATTGAAAAGTCGGGTCCCACGCAAGGATTCCCCAACGAAGATTTTTTTGTGGCCGCAGTTGTACGTGAACGTCCAGCCCAAGAAAGCCCGTTAGGGAATGGCATCCTAGGCTACTTTGCTGTCGATAGGCATACTGGGGAGGTTATCTCGCTAAATGACTTCACCAAGGTGAAAAGCAAACATTTGGACGAAGTACGCTTCCGAATGTGTCGTGGGAAATGCGCTGCACGATAGGGGAAACTGCGGTCAAAGTGCTCCCCCAGCACGATAAGCAGTTTCTAATAGGACTCGCTTATTCGCGACCACCTTCCCGCCTTGAGTGAACACCTGGCTCGCACATTTCCATGCGGCAAGGTGAGTTGCCCGCGGCGGCCACCTTCGGCACTCACCGCCGCGATTTCAAACGAAAGGGACATCACTCTTCATTGTAGAAGGGCGATGACGTAGGTCTGAGATCTGCCGCCGGCCGGGAACAGGCTGGAACGCCTGGATCTAACCTCACTCAAAAGCCTTATGGTTGAACTCATTCTGCGAAGGACCGCGAGCCAGACTCAACAGCGTGCAAGTCCCGCATGTGTACCAAAAATGGTACTATCAGAAGAAATGACGTTGAAACGTTTGCCCGCGAGGTTTTATCGCAGCAGTACCGGCCGGGAGTCTGTGCGGGATTGGCTGAAAGAACTGCCTCAAGAAGATCGACGTATCATCGGCGAGGACATCAAGGATGTGGAGTTCGCATGGCCGATCGGCTTGCCCTTGGTGCGTTCACTTGGCCGCGAATTGTGGGAGGTACGTAGCAACCTCACGAATGGCCGGATTGCCAGAGTCATCTTTTGCGTGATGCCCGCGAATATGGTTCTGCTGCACGCGTTCATTAAGAAAACGCAGAAAACACCGTCGCAGGATATTGCTTTAGGGCAGTTCCGGTAATACTTCGGTCTCCCAAACAGCGGCGAATGCCGTTTTCATTGGGAGAAAACGGCTTCAGCACCCTCTCTTCGGTCTACACCATTACCGGAACTGCTTTAGCCCTGAAAAGAATGAAAGGACAGTGACCATGAAGAAAGAAAATATCGGTAGCAGCTTCGACGATTTTCTCCGTGAGGATGGAATTTACGAAGAAGTCACTGCCACGGCCATCAAGCGTGTAATGGCCCGGCAAATCATCGAGCAGATGAAGGGCCAGCAGATCACAAAGGCTGCGATGGCGAAGCGCATGCACACGAGCCGCGCGGCTCTCGATCGCCTGCTTGACCCCGAAAATGATGCCATTACGCTCAACACGTTGTTCAGGGCGGCTACAGCGGTAGGTCGACAAATTCGCTTTGAACTGATCTAGTTGCAATCTTCCGCTTCCGGTGTTCATCGCCAGCCGGATTGAGAAACGGCCTTAAGACTCGTCCTGGACTAATGCGAACTGTTACCGCTGCCGGAACCGCTGCCACTGCCCGATCCTGAACTATTCCCCACTCCAAAGTGGTCGCTCATACCGCGAAGGTCGTCGACGGACATACGGCCCTTGATGTGGACGAACGTCAACTCTTTCGGTTCGGCGGTAATGATGACCAGCTCGTTGGTTTCCTTGTCAGCCGCCTGGCGCGAGCAGATGTCGGTGGATTCACTGTTTTTACGCTCGCGAATGTGCACGAAGCATACCCAGCTTCCGTCCGCCAGCCGCTTTTGAAATGCCTCAAGGTCTTCAGGCTTGTACATGCCGGGCTTGTCGTAGGTGTAGGAGCGCACGATGATGAAGTCCAGCTTTTTGGCGAGATCGTGTGACGTCTGCTTGCCCATCATGCTCATGAGGCGCGAGTCGAGATTCACATCGGTAACGTCGCTCGCTCCCTGCGCAAACTTCTCCGTGCCGGCAAACAGGTCGTCTTTGGCCTGGACTTCGCCGGCGGTCAACTTGAAGGTTGTTCGCATGGCATGCGCACGCTGGGATGGGCACCCCATCACCATGCACACCGCCAACGACATTCCCCACCCAATTACTTTCTTCTTCGTCATCTTTTTATCCCTTCTCTATCCGAAAATTCTTAATCACCAAGCCGCAAACCCGCACGCTGGAGTTGCTGCTGGGCCTGCTCAAACGCGCGGTCAGTCACACGCATGGCGGCTTCGAACTGTTGCTGGGTCCGTGCGGCTTCGCGTTCATGCTGAATGTGCAGAACTCCCCCTGTGGTCACCCCGAGCACCAGGAGCGCGGCAATGGCGCCGCCAAGCCAGCGCGGTGTTTTGGAGAATCTGGGGAACGCAATGACCCGGCCACCGTCCGAAAGCTTCACCAGGCGCGGTCCGGAGCCTTTGGTAGCGCGGGTACGTTCGGCTTCTTCAGCCAGCGCCATGAACTTCGCGAGCGTCTCCGCACGCATATCGACGGGACGCATCGCTTGCCGCAGTTCATGCTCGAACGCGCTGCTGCCGTCCTGTTCAAACTTCTCTTCAGGCCCACTCATCGCACATACTCCTTCATCGTCACCGCCGCTTTGCGGCGCAAAAGCTGTAAACCTCGCTGCAGATGGCTCTTGACCGTCGCCAATGGCTGACCCAGCAGCGCAGCGATCTCGTCCGGCAGCATATCTTCCTGGTACCGCAGCACAACCGGCACGCGCAGCGTTTCCGGCAGGGCAAGCAACAGCTCTTCCAGCCGCGCTTCGATGGCGAGATTGCTTGCAGCACTTGCGTCGAAACCATCCCCCGGAAGGCTGTGTGCCTCCTCGGTCCACTCCTCCGCACCCAGGTCCGGCCGTACTGCCGTGCGCCGCAGCGCATCCGTCGCACGATGCACCGTGACCTTCCGCAGCCAGAACCGCAGGTGGTCGTCACCTTCCAGCTTGTCCGCGCCGCGAAACAGCTCCAGAAAGACGTCCTGGGCCACTTCCTCCGCAACGCCGCGTTCCCCAATCACGCGCATGGCAATGGAAAACACCATCCGCTGATGGGTCTCCACCACTGTTCGAAAATCTGGGGCCTGCCATTGCATGTGCGCGCTCACTCACCTATACGCAGCGGGAGCGCGTTTGGAATGCAAAAAGTTAAGGGAGAGCGAAAATATTGGAAAAAGAAGGGTTGCCAGCAGTCCAGGGAGTCCGGCCCGAGGGGGACCATCGCAGGAATCTGCTGTTTCATTGTCTTCCCACAACCCTGTCATCTCGTTCGGAGTACAGCGGAGTGGAAAGACCTGCTCGGGGGACGTACGTGCAAGTTCGATCCACCTGAGATGGCCAGGAGCCATCGCGCTTTCGCGCGATGTCCCACCCTTTCACAAAAAACCGTGAAAGGATGGCCCACCCGACCGTTAGGTAGCCTTGGCGGTGTCTTCTAGACCCTAAACCCTAATCCCTAGTCCCTAGCCCTGGTCCCTAGCGGCCTTTTTGAAGCTGGGCGATGCCAAAGCCTGGAGGCTCGGTTCGGCCGCCATGCTCGGCCATCGACACGGCCTGCACGATTGTGATGCCTGGGTTCAAGTGGCGAAACTCCGACCGCGAGTACTCCGTGCGCCGGTTGATGTCTTTGAACAGGAGGGCTTTGCCCTGAAAGTCGGCGACCACGTGGACTGGCCGCCAGGTGCCCTCGAACTCCTGCTTGTCGAGTGCAAAGTTGCTGCCTGCGCGCAACGTCGCCAGCAAGCCGTACCCGATGTTGACCCCATCCTCCAGGTGTCCATCGAGGTGGATCAGGCGAAGCTGTCGGGCATCGATGGCCAGTGAACCGGTCATGCTGTGCATCACGCGGTCTTCGATGCCCGCAGGCGAATACGCCGGATCGGGGCGGAAATCCATGTGCCATACACCATGTTCCAGGCGAGCATTTTCAATCAGAAACCCGTCTGGAAGCTTGTCGAGCAAGAGACGCCCGCGCAGATCGTCACCCTTCGCCGCCTGCTGGCGACGGGCAAACTCATCCGGGTGCGCGATGGCGTCAGAGAGTTTGGCGCGCTCCTCACGAGCCCGGTCCGGCGAAAGAGGCTTGCCATCTTCGGCAAGCAGTAGGCGCACGCACCCCTGCTCCGTTTCGACCACACGCTCCGTCCACAGATGGCCGCCGGTACGGTCGGAGCGCTCCTCGGAAAGATACGCAAAACGTTCATGATGCGAACTGGCTTCGTGCTCGCGGGCGGTCATGGCCCGAATAATTTCCTGGGGCGTCGGCGGCGCAGGGGGAGGGGTCTGCGCACGTGCCCATCGCGTTCCGCACATCGCAATTGCCACTCCGAACAACGCGAACCCGGCAACCCCGGAAAACGACCGGCAACCCTGAACGAAACTGAAAGAACCCCACTGCTTGTGGACCATCGCCGCCTCCGCGAGATGTGTCTTCTCACTCGGATGCCGGATACTCGCACGCCGTCTGTGAAGAGAGCGTGTTTGTTCTGCGCAGGGGAGGTGAATCAGCGATCAGGAATCTGCCAAGGCACGTCCTGACAATTCAGCCACGCGATGGAAAAAGCAGACGTTCGGAACACCCTTTTCGCATACACCGTCGAACATGCTGAGGTCTTCCAAGTTAATGCCGGCATTGCCGGAAACCAGCAGGATCGGCATCGCCGGACGAATTTCGCGAATGGAGCGGGCAAGTTCCGCGCCGGTCTGGCCCGGCATGTCGTAGTCCAATGTCACGACGGCGACAGGCAGCAGGCGCACAGCTTCCAGCGCGGCATCGGCCGATTCGCAGGCGATGCAGCGATATCCGTTGGCGGAGAGCACGTGCCAGTAAAGCGACCGCAAGGTGTGGTTGTCGTCCACACAAAGCACGATCGGCATGAAGTCGGACGTAGGGTATTGCCGCGAAGTCGCTGCCTGTGCCATGGCTTCCTGTTCCTTATAAGACTCAGGGTAGAAGCGGACGTCATGTTGGCAAAGACTCAATGGAGGCACAGGTGGACCGCCCATTGGAGCGGGCTTGGGAGCGGTCCTCGAGCGGTTCAAGAACGGTCCCGTCCAAGCCTGTGCGTTATTGCAATGGCTTCAGATCTTCAAAAAGAGTGGGGATAAGTTCCGACACCGTGGGATGAATGTGAACCGCGTGTGTCAGTAGCGTGTACGGCGCTTTGGCATACATGATGTCGAGAATGCAGTGGATAGCCTCGTCCCCTGTCACGCCGAGGATGGATGCACCGAGAATCTGCTTCGTTTCGGCATCCACCAGCGCCTTCATGAACCCGAAGTTTTCGCCCTTTTCATTGGCGCGCCCCACACGAGTCATCGCGCGAGTCGCCATCAGTGCCTTCCGGCCCGACTTGCGCACCTCGGTTTCCGTCATGCCCACCTGCGCGAGCGGTGGATCGGTGTACAGCGCGTGGCATTGAATGCGATCGGTGACCTTACGTTCTTCGCCGTCGAGCAGATTGGCGGCGACAATTTCGAAATCGTTGTAGGAGGTGTGGGTGAACGCGCCGCGGCGGTTAACGTCGCCTATGGCAAAGATGTGCGGCACGTTGGTTACGAGCTTGTCATCGACCGGGATGAAGCCGCGGTCATCGGTCTTAACACCCGCTGCCTCCAGCCCGAGATCATCTGTATTGGGGACGCGGCCTACGGCCAGCAAGATGTGCGAGCCGACAATCTCAGGCGGTCCTTCCGTGCAGTCCACGTGAACGCAAACGTCCTTGTCCGAGTGTGAGAACGCGATGCATTTCGCATAGAGCCGCAGGTGGGTATCCTCCTGGCGAAACAGCTCGGCAAGTGCGTCCGAAACGTCGGGGTCCTCATGCGAACACAGTCTCGGCCCCATTTCCACCACCGTGACCTTGCTGCCGAAACGGCGAAACATCTGCGCGAATTCCATGCCGATATAACCGCCACCCACCACCACCAGGTGCTCCGGGAGTTCCGTGAGTTGCAGCAGCGAGGAGTTGTTCAGGAATGGAACATCCTTCACGCCGGGCATGTCCGGTACCGCAGCGCGGCCGCCGACGTTGAGAAAGATGCGTTCGGCTTCAATCTCCTGGCCGTTGACTGTGAGCGCGTGAGGGGAAACAAACCGCGCCGTACCCCGGAAGACCGTGCAGTTGGGCGTCGAGTTCAACATGTTCTCGATGCCGTTGCGCGACTCCGCAACGATCTTGTCCGCACGTTCTTTGACTTCTGCAAGCGACACACGCACGTCGCCCGCGATGTGCACGCCATAGCGAGCAGCATCGCGGGCCTTATGCGCTACCTCTGCGCTCGCGATCATGGTCTTGGTCGGCGTGCAACCCGTGTTCACGCACGTTCCGCCGAAGAGCTTACGTTCGACAACGGCGACCTTGCGCCCGGCATTGGCCAGGCGTACCGCCAGGAACGGTCCGGCCTGCCCGGAGCCAACGACCACGTCATCGAACTTCTCGCTCATGCAAATTGCCTCATGATCAGTATGCCGCCAAGAATGGCGATGCAGTCTTCCAGCAAGGCAATTGGAAGATCTTTTCCGCCGATGGCTTTAGCCAGCCGCCCGCGCAACTCCGCGCCGCCCAGCGTTCCGGCCACCGCGCCGATCGCACCCAGCACCAGGCCTTCGACGGAACCGCCATGCGGTGTCGTGACCACGGCGCCGGCCAAGGCTCCCATCACAACACGCGCCGCGAATTGGGGGGGCACTTTGCGGCTCGGCGTGGCGGGAAGCTTGTCGTTAATCAGCTCGCCGATCGCAAGCACGGTAAAGATCCAGGGCGTCCATTGAAACCCCATCCATGCCAGCCACGTACCGGCCAGAGGCAGAAAGCCGAGCTTTGCGGCCCAGCTTGCAATGGTAGGCGCCGTCAGCGCGCGTAGACCGGCAATCACGCCGATAAAGAATGCCAAAGTCAAAATCAACATAAGAGCCTCCAAGGTTCGCTATCGCGCCGGTTTGTATGCGTCGGCGTTAGGGTCAAGATAGCGTCGGCAGGAAAGAGCGCCCAGAGCGCTTTGGAGCAATCCCTCCCCCCTCTTTCGGCGGGGTTACGGTTTTGCGTTACTTTTCGTCGTTGCGCACCGAGACCACGACCTTGCCATAGGGCAAGGCTCCGGGGATGGATTTTGTATAGGCGCTGGGCGCTTCGTCGAAGGGAACAACAGCTTTCAAAAAAGTCTTGAGCGAACCGGCTTCGAGTTGACGGGCGATACCGGCAAGCTGATCGCCTTTCGGCTCCACAATGAAAAACGCGTCTTTCATGCGGGGATCCTGCGAGTTCTCAACGTCCGCCGCGATGGTGACCAAACGCCCGCCGGGCTTGAGAATGCCCCAGGAACGTTCCAGCGTGTCGCCGCCGACGGTATCGAAAACCACATCGACCGGTGCAACGACTTCGTCGAATGCCTGAGCGTGATAGTCAATGACCTCATCCACGCCCAAGCTACGAACAAACTCGAGACTGGATGACGACGCTGTAGCGACCACGTGTGCTCCCTGCGCATGGGCGATCTGCACGGCAAATAAACCCACACCACCTGCGCCGCCGTGCACCAGCACGCGCTCACCGCGCCGTACCTTGCCGCGATCGATCAAACCCTGCCAGGCGGTGAGTGCGGGAATCGGAACGCTCGCAGCTTCCACGTGGGAAAGGTTCGCGGGTTTGTGCGCGAGCGATGCCGGCCGCGCGATACAGAATTCCGCGGTTGCACCGTCTTCGTACCAGTCATTCATACCGAAGACCGCATCTCCGGCTGCAAAGCCTAAAATGCCCTCGCCAAGTTCTACAACGATGCCTGAAAATTCATGGCCTGGGATGGCATCCTGGCGCTCGCGGCCATCGCGTGTGTGCGTGGTCGGTTCCCAATTCAGTTCGTCGGCCGTAACGCCGGCGGCATGGACCTCGATCAGAACTTCACCCGCCGCCGGTGCCGGTTTCACGCGTTCGGCGAGTATGAGCCCGCCATCTTTCACCTCTATCGCACGCATCGTATTTCTCCTCCATTCGATGAGATGGTTTGTCGCCCGCCGGCGGAGCGAACCCTCTCGTTGTACAAACAGAGCGATTCTTTCGGCGTATCAGTCTCTAAGTTTCATCAGCGCACGGCAGTGACGCGCAATCTGGACTTCTTCCTCCGCGTGCATCACGACAACTTTTCCTGTTCCCGATCCATCCGCGCGCAACCCGAAAGCCTGCAGGCCGTCCAGCACACGTCCCCGCACCTCGGGACTGTGTTCGCCAATCCCGCCTGTGAAAACCAGCAGATCGACTCCTCCCATCAGCGCGGCGTACGCGCCCACAGTTTTGCGCACGTCCGTCGTGAAGAGATTCACCGCTAATGTAGCTGGTCCGTCGTCCATCGCCATACGCTTCAGCAACGTCTTCATGTCGGCCTCGCCACCGGACAGGCCGATGAGACCGCATCCGTGATTCAACAATGTTTCCAGCTCATTGACGCCAAGCGCACCATTGCGCAACAGGTAGAGCAGCACGCTGGGATCGAGATCACCGCTGCGCGTCGCCATTGGAATGCCTCCGGTGGGACTTAACCCCATCGTGGTGTCGATGGAGCGTCCCTCCCGCACGGCAGTCAAACTGGACCCGCTGCCCAGGTGCGCAATGATGACCTTATCCGGAGGCTCTGTCCCCAGCCGGTACATGATGGACTCGCAGGAAAGACCATGTGCGCCGTAGCGTTGAATGCCTTCGCCATAGAACCGGTTGGGCAGCGGCAGGTAGGCAGCCACATCGGGCATGCTGATGTGGAAGGTGGTATCGAAGCACGCGAACTGCGGAGATTCTGGAAACAGGTCCTGCGTCTTGCGGATGATACGCAGCGCCTCGGGAATATGCAGAGGTGCAAAGTGCACCACGCATTCCAACTCATGCAGGATTTCAGGTGTGATCGGCGTATTGTGGCGCAGCCGCGGGCCTCCGTGCACCACGCGATGTCCAATCGCAGGCGCTGCCTCCGGCAAATACTCGCGCAACGTGTCGGCAATGCGCACAAGCGCGTCTTCCTGGGACTCGGCCAGATGATCCTGTCGCGCAAGAACTTCGCCCGTAGCCGATTTGAGCTGCAGGGTTCCATTGTTGCGGCCGATGCCTTCAGCGCTGCCCTGGAGCACAAGTTGCTCCTCTACCGTGCCATGCGAATTCTGCGCGCCGCGTGCATACAAGCCAAACTTCAGTGAGGACGACCCGCTGTTGAAGACCAGAACGTGTTCGGTCATGGAAGATACCTATCCTTTCACCGGCCACACCCAATTACTGATTTCCGGTTTGTCGATGCCTTCCGTATACGCGTGGTGCAGATGTTCAATGATCTGATCCCGCAGCCACTCCGTCACATGCGCGGCGGTGGCTTGCAACTGCGGCACACGGTCGATCACATCGATGCAGAGATTGAAGCGGTCGATCGAGTTCAGAATCGCAATCTCGAGAGGCGTGTCGATATTGCCCTTCTCACGATACCCGTGCACATGCAGGTTCTCATGATTGGTGCGCTTGTAAGTGAGCTTGTGCACCAGCGACGGATAGCTGTGGAAGTTGAAGATGACCGGCCTGTCCAGGGTGAACAGCGAATCGAAGTCGCGATCGCTGAGGCCGTGGGGATGGTCGGTTGCGGGCATCAGCTTGAAGAGATCGACCACGTTGACGAAACGGATCTTCAGGTCGGGGAATTTTTCGCGCAGGATAGCGACAGCCGCGACGGCCTCCATCGTCGGAACGTCGCCTGCGGAAGCCATCACAACGTCCGGTTCACTGCCCTGATCGTTGCTGGCCCAGTCCCAGATACCGATGCCCTTGGTGCAATGCTTGATGGCCTCATCCATATCGAGGAAGACGAGGTGCGGCTGTTTGTCCGCGACGATCACATTGACGTAATTGCGCGAACGCAGGCAGTGATCGCCCACACTGAGCAGGCAGTTCGCGTCGGGCGGCAGGTAGACGCGCGTCACCTCGGGGCTCTTGTTCGTCACGAGATCGAGGAAGCCGGGATCCTGATGGGTGAAGCCGTTGTGGTCCTGCCGCCAGACCAGCGACGAGATCAGCAGGTTGATGGAAGGAACAGGAGCGCGCCAACTGATCTCCTTCTTCGACTTTTCCAGCCACTTCGCATGCTGGTTGAACATGGAATCGATGATGTGGATGAACGCTTCGTAGCTGTTCAGCAGGCCGTGACGTCCGGTGAGCACATAGCCTTCAAACCAGCCTTCCAGCGTGTGCTCGCTCAACATTTCCATCACCCGGCCATCGTTGGCGATGGCCGTCCCGTCGGCGTCCTCAGGCTTGAACTCTTCCATCCACGTCTTGGGCGAGGCTTCATAGATGCCGTCGAGTTTGTTGCTGGCGGTTTCATCGGGGCCGAAGACACGGAAATTGTGCATGTTGTGCTTCATCACATCGCGCAGGAATAGAGCCAGCGTTCCGGTCGGAGACTGATAGGTTGTCGCCGGCGATTCGATAGCCACGGCGTAGTCCGAAAAATCGGGCAGAATCAGCGGGTCGGTGAGGTTGCCGCCGTTGGCATGGGGGTTGGCGCTGATACGGCGCGGGCCCTTGGGAGCCATTGCCCTCAGCTCGGGAAGAAGCGTTCCCTGTTCATCGAAAAGCTCCTCGGGCTTATAACTGCGCAGCCAGCTTTCCACGAGTTTCAGGCTTTCGGGATCCGTCAAGGGATCGAGGATCGGGACCTGGTGCGCCCTCCAGAAGTTCTCCACCTTGTGACCGTGCACTTCCTTAGGCCCGGTCCATCCCTTGGGCGACCGCAGCACGATCATAGGCCAGTACGGGCGTTCCACATGGCGCGGATCTCCGCTCCGCGCTTTCGCCTGGATATCGCGAATCGCCAGGACGCATCGCTCCATCACTTCAGCCATCCTCTGGTGCATGGCTTCGGGCTCGCTGCCTTCGACGAAATACGGCGTGTAGCCGTAGCCTCGGAACAGGCTTTCGAGCTCCTCATGCGGAATGCGGGCCAGCACCGTGGGATTGGCGATTTTGTAGCCGTTCAGGTGCAGGATCGGGAGCACCGCGCCATCGCGGACCGGGTTCAGAAACTTGTTGGAATGCCACGAGGTTGCGAGCGGCCCGGTTTCCGCCTCGCCGTCGCCAACCATCACCGCGACGATGAGATCGGGGTTATCGAAGGCGGCCCCGAACCCGTGCGAAAGGCTGTAGCCAAGCTCGCCGCCTTCATGGATCGAACCCGGCGTTTCCGGCGTACAGTGGCTGCCGAGCTGCCCAGGGAAAGAAAACATCTGGAACAGGCGCAGCATGCCGGCTTCGTCATAACTGCGGTCGGGATAAATCTCGCTGTAGTGGCCTTCCAGGTAGCTGTTGGAAAGCGTCGCCGGCGCGCCATGTCCGGGACCGGAAATGTACATCACGTTCAGGTCGTATTTGCGGATGAGGCGGTTAAGGTGCACCCACGTGAACGATTGTCCGGGATCCGAACCCCAGTGGCCCAAGAGCCTGCGTTTAATGTGTTCCGGCTTCAGGGGCTCACGCAGCAATGGATTGGCGCGCAGATACAACATGCCCGCGGAAAGGTAGTTGCAAGCGCGCCAGTAGGCATCGAGGGTACGCAACTCGTCTGGAGGAAGGGCTGCGGGGGTGGCGTTGGCGTCGCTCATGAGGAAGGTGCTCCTTGGACAGGATCTATGCGTTTGTGATGCTGGGCAGGCGGGCGGGGTTCGACACCACAGGGTGTAACCAGAAAGTAAGAGCGTTGCGGCGCGCGGGCAAGATCCCGTCCGGCCACGCGAAAACGATACTTTTGGAGGGTTTCTCCCGTGTGAAAGAGGTGTATTCTCGTTTCACTCCATAGCCCTGCCTGGAAGGAGCGAGCCCCATGCTCTCGACGCAGAACATCCGAGTCCTCACTGTTGACGACCATCCCCTGCTTCGCGGCGGCATTGTCGGCGCTGTCAACGCAGCTCCGGGCATGACCGTTGTTGCCGAAGCCTCGGATGGTGAGGAAGCCATCACCGCCTATCGCACCCACCGGCCGGACATCGTCCTGATGGATCTGCGCCTGCCCAAGAAGAGCGGTATCGAAGCCATTAGCGCGATCAAGGGAGAGTATCCGCAGGCACGCATCATCGTGCTTACCACCTATGGCGGTGACGTCCAGGCATTGCGGGCCTTCAAGGCCGGCGCCAACGGCTACCTGCTGAAGAGCATGCTCCGCACCGAACTGGTGGATACCATCAAACTGGTGCATGCCGGACACAGGCGCATTCCGCCTGAGGTCGCCTCTGCTATGGCAGAACATGCCGCGGAGGATTCGCTAACCACACGCGAAGTGGATGTACTTCGCTCCGTAGCGTCTGGAAACTCCAACAAAATCATCGCGGACTGCCTGTGCGTTTCCGAGCACACCGTGAAGGGCCACGTGCGGAACATTCTTTCCAAGCTTGGCGCGAGTGACCGCACACATGCCGTAGTGATCGCGTTCAAGCGCGGCATTCTCGACGCCTGATCCAGGAATGGCAGCTCGCATCTCGAAACCGGCACGCGTCGTCCGCGCAACTCTCCGAGCTTCGTTTTTATCGGCGCTCCTGAGCGTGGGCCTGCTTGGCTGCCGGCATAGCGATCCGGCCCCGACCATTACCTTTACGCAGGTGCCGTACAGCAACTCCGGCGGCGCAAGCACCAGCGGCATTTTCGCCGGCACGGTGTCCAATGCCCTGCCGGGCGACCGCATTGTCATCTACGCGTTTTCCGGGGATCAATGGTGGGTGCAACCTACCGCCGTGGAACCGTTCACTTCCGTGCAGGCAGATGGAAGCTGGAGCGCGCAGATCCACCTTGGTCATAAATACGCAGCGATCCTGGTGCGTGGAGGTTATGACGCGCCGGCAAAGCGCCCGAAGTTACCTTCCCTGAGCAGAAAAGTCTGGGCGGAAGCCTCGATAGACGGAGCCCTTCAACCGCCCGCCAGGGTTAAGACGGTACATTTCAGCGGCTACGACTGGGACACACTCGAAACGATGAAAGACATCGGGGGCAAGGCCCATCGCTACGACCCCGACAACGTCTGGGTGGATGCTGAAGGTCACATGCACCTGCGCGTCTTTCGCACGAAATATGAATGGGTCTGTGCCGACGTCAGTACGCAACGCAGCCTCGGCTATGGCACCTATCGTTTTGATATGAGCAATCCAGGCGCGCTCGATCCTTCGGCCATGCTGTCCTTGAATACCTGGAGTGACGACGTGGACGACCAGCATCATCATGAGTTGGAAGTACACGTCAGCCGCTGGGGCAACCCGGAAAGCAAGAATGCCGAGTTTGTCGTAGAACCGTATTACGTGCCTTCGAACGTGTACCGTTTCGAAATGCCCACTGGGCCCATGACGGCGATCTTTCACTGGATGCCGGGCAGCGCTACATTCACGACGCAGCAGCCGGGGTCATCGACGCCTGTCGCGACATGGAACTTTACGACCAACGTCCCCACCTCCGGCCCGGAAAAGGTTCACATGAGCCTCTGCGAGTATGCCTATGGCCCAGTAATGCTGAAGCAGGATATGGAGGTGGTCATTGACCGGTTCCAGTTCCTTCCGTGATTTCCATTTCTATTTAATGCGCTCGCTTTTCGTGGGTCTGGCAATGGTTGTTCTCCTGTGCGATGCGGCGTATGCCGTGGACGGCATACGAGCGATGGGGCAGTATCTGCGCCGGGACTGGAGCGAAGCGCAGGGATTGCCGCCGGGGCGCGTCAATGCCATTGCGCAAACCAGGGACGGCTATCTGTGGGTGGGTACGGACGCCGGACTGTTCCGCTTTGACGGCATTCGTTTTGAACAAATGCAGGCGCCGGCAGATATAGTCCTGCCCCTCGATCACATCCTGGGGCTGACTGTGGACTCCAAAGGCGCGTTGTGGATTCGTACCCAGGGCGCCCATCTCGTACGTTACGCCGACAATACGTATAAGCAGATTCTGTCGCAGAAGGATGGCGAAACGGCGGTCACCGCAGTTGCCCCTGCATCCGGTGAGGGAGTCATCGCCAGCGGCATTTCCAGCGGCGTATCGATGGTGGCTGTTGAGAGCATCCGCCATCTCAGCATTCCTATTCCATCGCTCATCATTTCACTGGCCCAAACCACGGATGGGCGCATCTGGCTGGGCACGCGCGAAACCGGCCTGCAGGTGTGGCAGAACAATAAGCTCATCCCCATCACGGAAGGAATGCCGGACAGAAAGATCAACTGCCTGCTGCCCGTGCCCGGGAACAAATTGTGGATCGGTACGGATAACGGACTTGCCCTGTGGGATGGCCATGCGGCCACGATGATTCCGTTGACTGCGGAGATGAGTCACCTGCAAATTCTCGCAATGGTGCAGGACCGCGATGGCAATCTCTGGGCAGGCACCTCGCGCGGTTTGCTGCGCTATAACTCGCTGGGAGCTTTCTGGCTGCCGCGCAATGCCCACGATCGCGACACCGCTGTGACCGCTTTGCTCGAAGATCGCGAAGGCGACTTGTGGTTCGGGAATGGAGCCAATCTGGAGCGCCTGCGCGATACCGCGCTGATCAGCTATGGAGACGCCGAAGCCGAGCCCGGCGATCGGTACGGCCCGGCGTATGCCGATGCCTCGGGCCGCGTATGGTTTGCACCGCTCGCCGGCGGCCTCTACTGGATGCGCGCGGACGTAGTGCATCGCGTATCGCAGGCCGGTCTTGACCAGGACACGGTGTACTCCATCGATGGCCAGGGTTCGGACATCTGGCTGGGGCGCCGGCAGGGCGGTCTGACACAACTCCACGCGAACGGCGATGAGTTCACCGCACGCACGTGGACACACGCGCAGGGACTTGCGCAGGACAACGTCTTCGCGGTGCGCGTCGCACACGACGGCAGCGTGTGGGCTGGAACGGTAGCTGCCGGTGCGAGCCACCTCTCCGGGGGCCGGATCACGAACTTCACGGCCGCCGATGGACTGGCGTCAAACACGGTCAATGCGATCGAAGAGGCGGCCGACGGCAGTGTGTGGTTTGCGACGCCGGAAGGCGTTGCCGTGATGCGGAGTAGCGGATGGACCCATCTCACCAGGCGCGAAGGCCTGCCTTCACTTGACGCGATTGCGCTGCTCGCCTCGCCAGGTGGGAACATGTGGGTGGGTACGGCATCGGGACTGGCCTTTGCTGAAAACGGCCGCGCGCACTTGTTGAGCCTGCCAGACCCCCTCCACGAACCGGTGCTGGGTCTGGCCGCCGACCGTGAAGGTCAACTGTGGATCGCCGGCACCTCTCACATCGTGAGCATCCCGCTCGATGCGCTGTTGGCGAATCGCGTGATACCGGAAGGTGTGCGCAACTATGGCATACAGGACGGGCTGCGAAGCACTTCTGTAGTGCGCAGATCGCGCTCTGTGGTTGCGGACCCGTCGGGACGCGTCTGGCTTGCAACCGGAAGCGGACTCGCGGTGAGTTCGCTCGGCGCCCATCCTTATACGGTGCCGGCCATTGCTCACGTTGAAGGCGTGACCGAGGACGGCGAGCCCGTATCCATGCAGGGTGAAGCCCGGATCTCCTCCGGTTCGCAGCGCATCGTCTTCAACTATGCAGGCATCGATCTCCGGGCGCCGGAAGGGGTTCGGTACCGCTACCGGCTGGAAGGCTTTGACCGGGCGTGGAGTGCACCGGTGGAAAGCCGCCAGGCCGTCTACACCAACCTGCGCCCGGCCAACTATCGTTTTCATGTTGTTGCCGCGAATAGCGATGGCAAATGGAGCGCCGAAGAGAGCGTGGTGTCATTGAACGTGGAGCCGATGCTGTGGGAGCGCTGGGAGTTTCAGTTCGGCTTCTGTTGTATCGTTCTGCTGATCGTGTTGTGGATCTATCACGCACGTATGCAGCACCTGATCTCGCAGGCCAACATCCGTTTCGAAGAGCGATTGATTGAACGCGCGCGCATCGCACGCGAACTGCACGACACCCTGCTGCAGGGGTTCCAAGGACTGATCCTCTATTTCCAGACAGCAACGCAGAAGATATCGCCCGAAGATCCTGCGCGAGCCATGCTGGAAGAAGCGCTCAACTATTCCGATCGCGTGATGGTGGAAGGCAGAGACCGCGTTCGCAACCTGCGCACGAATATGACGGAACCGACCGACCTGCGCGAAACGCTTTCGTCCGTCGGCGAAGAGCTAAGCAAGGTCTATCCAACCGGTTTCAATATCACGGTGGAAGGCGAGCCGCGCGACCTGCACCCGATCCTTCAGGAAGAAGTCCTGCAGATCTCGCGTGAAGCATTGACCAACGCGTTCCGCCATTCGTCGGCGGAGAAGGTCAGCGCGACGGTGGCCTTCGGTCCGGACATGCTGCGCGTCATTGTCCGTGACGATGGCGTCGGCATCGCTCCGGAAGTGTTACGCACCGGCTCACGATACGGACACTGGGGTTTGCCAGGCATGCGCGAGCGGGCTAAGAAAATCCGCGCCCAGCTTTTCATTACGAGCAGCCCGGACGCCGGCACCAGCATTGAACTGCGCATTCCGGGGTATGTCATCTACAAGGCGGACAGTTCCAGTTCCGCCCGCACCTGGCTGCGCCGGTTTACTACTGCCAGGGGATAGAGTTCGACGCCGGCGCGGTTTCCGACAAGGTGCGCAAGAGGGTATCCCGGACAAGGTGAATATGTTTCCGCGTGACTTCCTGAGCAAGGGCGCGGTCGCCCTTACGCAACGCCTCCGTTATCTGGGAATGTGAGGCCGGAGTGTCAAGAGCGGTAAGCGGATAGGTCTGACAGCGGCACAGCCAGAGTTTCGTCTGGATGTTGGAGTGCATACGGCAAAGCTCGCTGTTGCCTGTACCCGCCACGATGGTCTCGTGGAAGTGAATATCTTCGTCAATGTACAGCGGCTTTTCGTTACGCTCCAGGAACTGCACGATTCGAGTGACGCTGTCGGTCAGTTCGCGGATCAGCTTGGGCGTGATCTTGACCGCCCCAGCCGCGAAAACCTCAAGCGCTTCCCGCAATTGATAGAGATCTTCAATTTCCTTGGCGCTGTAGCGGCGGAGATAAGTGCCTTTACGCGGTTCGATGCGCAGCAGACCTTCACTTTGCAGTGTGTTCAATGCTTCGCGGACCGGGGACTTGCTGATGCCCAGCCGCTGGGCAAAGAAGTCCTCAGTCAGGCGCGACTCGCTGTCAAAGTTGCCCTCGAGGATATAGCGCTTGATGGTGTGGTGCGCCAGTTCCGTCAAACTGCTTTGGGTTGGGAGCCTATCCAGCTTGGTCAACATCCAGGACTTCTTCCTTTCAGGCACTTCATCGTCCGGCGAAGTAGATCCGGAACACTACGATAGGACATTTTTCATGAAGGTGTACCCAGGGGCAAAGGCGTTGCAGTCGTTTTCCCCGAAGAAAACGAGCTCTTCGGCTGCTTCGCGAGGACACAGCATCATGAGAAATGCTCCAGGACAACTCTTACCACGTACGCGCCAACTCTTCTGTAATCGCCGCCAAAGCATCCAGGTCACGGGTGTCGATCAACTCTGCGGGTGAATGGGAATAACGCAGCGGCCAGCTCAGTGCAACATCCGTTGTCCCGTAACGCAGAAATGCGGAGCCGTCGTTGCCTCCTCCTGTGATGCCATACTGCACTGGAATGTGATTCGCCGCAGCCAGGGCTTGCACACGCTGCACATCTTTCCAGGGCACAATATTGGAGCCGTCGATAGCCCGCACGACGAATCCCGCTCCCAGCTTACCGTCCGCAAAACGGTGAGATTCGATCGGCGAATCTGATGACACAAAGGTGTCGATGGCAAAAATAGTTGCAGGCACATCCCCGCTTTTCGCGGCCGCCGCGGCATATTCCCCAGCCCCCTGCAGACCCAACTCTTCCCGGGTAGACCAAACGAACGTTACATTGCGCTTGAATGCCGGTCCGAGTTGCCACACCGCCCGCACCATGGCGGCACAGCCTACCCGGTCATCCAGGCTGCGAATGGAGACTCGTTTGTCCTGCAGTATGCGGAAGCGCTTGGGGATCGTGACGAAGTCGTTGACGTGGATACCCAGCGCCTCCACGTCAGCCGCGTTCGCGGCTCCAACATAGAGGGAAGCGGAGACCCGGAAATCCGACGGAAAGTGAAACTCCCGGCTTTCCCAGTTCGCGGGCAGCTTGACCACGCCGCCACGCATGCCGGCCGAGGTGTGCACCAGCGCCGGATGGCCCCAATAGAAAGCGGGTGTGCCGCCACCTTTGTTTTCCAGGTCGAGCGTGCCATCCGCGTTGATGGCGCGCACGCGGAAGCCAAGCTCGTCGGTATGCGCCATGAACACAATCCCACCGCCGGCAGATCCCGTGCCGAGATGGAGGATCAGGTTGCCACTGGCGTCGGTTGTGGTATGCGCCCAGGCAGGCAGAGAATGATTGACCGCTTCCCGCGTCATCGCTTCCGCTCCGCTGACGCCATAGCTGGTGCTGATGGTCTCCAGCAGACTCTCTGCAGTGGGCGCAAGCGTGGGTCGTGGTCTGGTGGCGGGATAGGGCATCGCGGCTACCGAGTGTGCCGGTTCCGCGCTGATCGTCACGCCAAGATGTTTCGCGAGCGCATCGCGCAGGGCGAAGAGGTCGTGCTCATCGAGTGTTTCGCCTGCCGTCAGCGGCATCAGCAGAGGAACGCCCAGATGCGCGGTCCGCTCCGGAAGGGTCACAGCCGCATTGCGCGCAAACAGAGATGCTGCAGACGTGTGGCCAAGCTTCGCATGTTCAAACTCCGCTTCAAGGGCGTTCGCGGAGCCTGTTCCGTAGACCCATGCACCGCTGCCCAGGGCCGGAGCTTCGCTCGGCTCCCTGTTGGTCTGCGCCCGGCCGGGAGGCGCAAACGCCGTGTGCCCACGGCCTACATAAATCAATTCATCGGGATGCAGTTCTTCCAGTACGCGCGTCAATCCGCGCGCTCCCACCCACTGCTCCACGGTGAAGGCAAGCGTGATGGTTCCGTGCTGAGGCGGAGTGACAGACAGCGTATGCGCCAGATCCAGCAGAAGCGCCGCTCCATAGCGGTCGCCGACAGCCGTGCCCGCCCATTGATGCTCACCAATGGGAAGCAGATGGCGTTCGGCGGCAACCGGACTTAATACGTCCACGCCGGAAGCCAGCACAGCCGCCGCATTCGGCGCGCCCATGTCGAGATAGAAATTGTCCAGGTCATCCGGGTCAGGCGGATTGACCCGGCCTGGCTCGAGATGGATCGAAAGTCCCGCAGTGACGGCATTGACGGTCTTGCCTTTCCGTCTGGTCACATCCATCGGCTGCGCGTTCTGCAGCTCGTTATAGTGCGGGGGCAATCCTGTTTGCGGTAAACGCTGCACACGCAGATAGCCATCGGACTGAATCTGGCTGACGACGTAACCCGGTTCATCCACCGAAGCAGCGACAACGATGCGCGGGCTGCCGGACCCAAAACTCACGGTGACATCGCCCATGGAGTCCGTGCGGGGATGCAGTGGGGCAAGCCGCTGCTGCACCCATCCTGTCACCGGTGTTTCGTATCCGGTAACGGCAGGGGTGTCCGTGAGATGACGAAGTGCATCTCTGAGGGACGAGTTGCCGGACTGCGCTGTGGCTGTGACAGCCAGCACGCACCAACACGGAACGGATAGAGTCAGAAAAGCGTATCGCAACGACATCCCCTATAGCAGAAGCAGTTTGAATGGGTGTTGCAGATGGAATGATATCTGATATATTAGCGACCAGTTTCCCAGAGAGTATAGGGGAAGAAACTGCCAGTCGTCGTGGCGTCTTCCGATTCTTGATTTCGGGGCTTTTCCCTATCCGGTTTGCGGGCCGCCAGCGTGATCTTCTTCACATTCTGGTGCTGGTCCCCGGCATGGCGTAGTACCGGTCGAACCGTAGAGCATCAGGGTTCCCTGGCTCAATTGCCCGCCGCATGGGTTGTATTCGCTTCATTCGAAGTGTTGTCTGTACCTAGTTGAAGTTTCACAAGTGTTGCACCACTTATGGAGGTCCCTCTTGAAACAGCATCTTAAGCTTCTCGCAGTCGTGTTCGCCTTGTTGTTTTCCGGCGTAGCGTTTGCTCAGTCCACCGCAACTCTTTCGGGCACGGTCACCGATCCTTCCGGAGCTGTCCTTCCCGGCGCACAAATCACCGTGCATGCGGTAGCGACAGGCACGGACCGCGTAGTCAAATCCGACAGCGCCGGCACCTACACCGTACCTTCGCTACAGCCGGGCGAGTACAGTGTCGTCGTTGAGGCACCCGGCTTCGCGAAGTACACGCTCAAGAGCCTTGTCCTGCAGGTTGACCAGAAGGCGGAGATCAGGATTCCTCTGGCCGTGCAGTCGGCAGGCGAAACCGTAGAAGTTGTGGGCGGCACGCCCGTGATTGACACCGGCACCATTACGGTCGGCACCGTCATCGACAAGACGGTGGTGCAGGAAATACCGCTGAACGGCCGTCACTTCCTTGATCTCACCGTGCTTACTCCTGGCAGTGTGACTGCGCCCGCGACAGGCAGCTTGACTGCTCCCAGCCGCGGTCTCGGCGCAAACTCCTTTAACACCGCCGGTAACCGTGAAGACTCCGTCAACTTCCAGATCAACGGCGTGAACCTGAACGACATGGTGCAGAACCAGATCACGTTCCAGCCCTCGATCAACACCACGTCGGAATTCAAGATCAACAACTCCACCTATTCGGCGGAATATGGGCGCAGCTCAGGTTCCATCGTCAACGTGAGCACGCGCTCGGGAACCAACAAGTTCCATGGCGAAGCGTTCGACTATCTCCGCAACGAAGCGCTTGACGCGCGCAACTACTTCAATCAGGTACAGGCAGGACAGCGCAAGGGTGCGCTGAAGCGCAACAACTTCGGCGCCGCACTCGGTGGTCCCATCTGGCGCGATAAAACCTTCTTCTTCGGCAGCTATGAGGCTCTTCGCCAGCATCAGGGCTTGAACCTGTCGACAACGACGCTAACCCCAGCCCAGGCCGCTGGAGTCACGGACCCCGTTTCCAAGGCGTTGCTTGCGACAATTCCGGTTACAGCCAGCGGTTCTTACTTGGCCGTCGCCAACGGCCCTGTCCAGACGGACCAAGGCACCATGGACATCCTGCACAACTTCAGCGATCGGGATATTGTCCACGGGTTCTATGCCATCCAGAAGGACATCCGCACCGAACCCAGCCTGCAGGGTAATAACGTGGTGGGTTATGGCGATCATCGTGCCGCTACTCGTCAGATCCTCACGATCAACGGTACCCACGTCTTCTCACCCCGTTTTGTCAACGAAGCCCGCGTTGGTTTCAATCGCATTTCGATCACCTTCGCGCCGAATAACCTCGTCGATCCTACGTCGATCGGGATGCACAACTACCCGGCCAGCGTTACAGCTCCGGGTGGCCTGCCGCAAACCACCATCTCTGGTTTCGGCCTGAACATCGGTGGTCCTTCGGGCTTTCCTCAAGGGCGTTTCGACACGCTTGGCCTGATTTCGGACACGCTGACCTACACCGTCGGTAAGCAGGTCATCAAGTTCGGTGCTGAGGGACGCCGCTTCGCCAATGCCAACTTCAGCGGCGACACCGGTACGCTCTCCTTCGTCGCGACGCCTGCCATCCCCAGTCTCGGTCAAGTCGCGCATACCGCGCTCGAAAACTTCCAGCTTGGCCAGGCAGGAACCTTTGCGATTACGCCGAACGGGACTACCAGCCGTATCTATAGCAACTCACTCGCGGGCTTTATTGTGGACGGCTACCACATCACGCCACAGCTCATGATTGAAGCCGGCTTCCGATTCGAGTGGAATGGCACGCCTACCATTGGCGCAAATAAAGCGGTGATCTTCGATCCGGTCGCCGTTACCCTGAATTACCTGGGCACGAACGGTTACAACAGCCCGTACAAACAGAACTACAATTACGAGCCACGTGTCGGCTTCACCTATGACCTGTTCGGCAATGGCAAAACGGTCCTTCGTGGCGGCTACGCCATCATGGCCGATCAACCGGAAACAAACCTGGTCACCGCGCTCACGACCAACACGCCTTTGACGAATCGCGTCTCCGTAACCGCCAGCACCGCTGCAGGTGGCACCGTTCCGACCATCCCGGTTGAAAGCCTCTACGCTTCCGCCGGCGCTGTCGGTGGTTTGAGCGTGGCAGCGGTCGATCCCAACTATCGCAACGCGTACACGGAAACGTTCAACGTGAATGCTCAGCACGAACTGCCTGGCAGCATCGGCCTGTCGCTTGGGTATTACGGTTCGGTGGGCAAGCACCTTCGCCAGAGCCTGAACATCAATGAAACCAACCCCAACAACGGAGGAGCTCGCCTGTACTCGAAGATCGCCGCAACCAGCCCGATCTCACCGAATGCTTCGCTGGCGAGTGCGAACCTGAACATGGCCAAGGGCGCCGGCATCTCCAACTACAACGCCATGTGGCTCACTGCCCATAAGAATGCCGGGCACGGTCTTGATTTCACGGCTACGTGGAACTACACGAAGTCCATGGATCTCGGTTCATTGGCGGGCGGCAGCTTCCTCGACGTCTACCAGCCGTGGCGGAATTACGGTCTGTCAGACTTCGACGTCCGTCATCGTATTGCGATGAACGGTATCTACGATCTCCCATTCAAGGGTAACCGTCTGGTCTCAGGGTTCCGTCTTTCCAGCATCCTCCAGTTCCAGACCGGTAACCCCCTGAATATCACACAGACAGGCACACCCACCGGCACGACGGGTAATCACCCCAACATCGTTGTTGGGACTATCCCATATGCGAGGAGCATCAACCCCACCACCGGCTTTGTGAACTACTTCACCAACCCGGCGGCGCTGGCGTGCAACACCGGCGTACCCACACCGGGCTGCGTGTTCCAGTTGGCTACTGTGTTCGGTAACGGTGGACGTAACACCCTCACCGGACCTCGCTTCACGGATTGGGATGTCTCGCTTGAAAAGAACACGAAGATCTTTGAGTCGCTGAACTTTCAGCTTCGCATCGATGCCTTCGACATTCTGAACCACACGAACTTTGCCAACCCGGGCGTCAGTGCGGTTCCCGGTTCGACTTCGTTCGGTGTGATCACGGCAACTCGCTTCCCGGTTTCAGATGCAGGTTCGTCACGTCAACTGCAGATCGTCGGGAAGTTCACCTTCTAACCCAAACAACTTCCAAACGAAACGGCGGCGTGAAATTCACGCCGCCGTTTCGTTTTGGGCCTCTCATGTTGCATCTGAAGGCGGGTGATAAATCACATCGAAAGAGTGGTTGCGCCGGTGGCCTCAACACCTAGGATGGCTTGCATACGACGTTGATTCCATACTCTCCGGAGATCACCACGATGCGAGCTTTCAAAGAAGCAGCCCGGCTTGCGGGACTGTTCACAATCGTCTTGCTATGCGGCGCGAACCTGTACGCCGCCGAGCCAACAGTCACAGCGCACGATGCCAGCGCCGGCGGGATCCGTCTGCACTATCTGCAAGCCGGTAACGGGCCCGCGCTGATCCTGCTGCATGGCTACACGCAAACCTCACGCATGTGGCGCCCGGTAATGCCGGTGTTCGCTCAAAAGTTCAATGTCATCGCGCCTGATCTGCCGGGGATCGGCGACTCGCAGATCCCCGCGACGGTCAGTATGAAGTCCGCGGCGGAAAGCATTCATGCGCTGGTTCAATCCCTGGGGATCAAGAAGGCCCGCGTCGTAGGCCACGATATCGGCCTGATGGTCGCCTATGCCTATGCCGCGGAGTTCCCGGAAGAGACCGAAAAACTGGTGCTGATGGACGCCTTCCTGCCCGGCGTCGGTACATGGGCTGACTATTACAACGATCCGCGTAACTGGCACTTCAGGTTCAATGGACCGACGCCGGAAGCCCTGGTTCAGGGCCGCGAGCGCACTTACTTTGAACATTTCTGGAATGACTTCGCCGCGGACAAGAACCACTCCATCCCCGAAGCTGACCGCGAGGCCTATACACGTGCCTATGCTGGACCGGGCCGCATGCGCGCGGGCTGGGCCTACTTCGTTTCGTTCCTGCAGACAGCCGATGACTTTTCCAAACTCTCCAGGACCAAACTCAAGATGCCGTTGCTGGTGATCGCCGGCGAGAAGGCCAGTGCCGCAACGTTGAACGCTCAGGGTCCCATGGTCGCGAGCAACGTCAAAGTCATCGCGCTCAAGAACACGGGACATTGGGTGCTGGAAGAAGATCACGCCGAGACTATGGCTGCTTTGCAGGCGTTTTTGTAGCGGCTCACGCATTTTTCTTTCTAAGCCACACTTTGATGGATGTTCTTGTTTGCCGCATTATTCTGTCGTTGCCCACATCTGCAATCCAGCGGAGTGAGTGTCTTTCGGGCTTAAGCGGCACACTATTGACATGTACCTACAATGTAGGTATGTTTTCAACTAGTCGATGTTGCAGTAGCACCCGTAACAGCATTGATGACAGTAGAGGCCAGCCTTACCCAAGGAGTGGGAAACGCATGAAAAAGACACGCAGAACGCCGGAAATAGGAATCTATGTGCATGCCGTTTCACTGGAATACAGCGAATATCGAGCACATTGCTCTCCACAACGTCACCCCTGACGAAGCTGAACAGGTAATAGAGAACGATCCTTTGGATGTGGATGCGCGGATCTGCAACGGAGAAATGCGCACCGTTCATTTGGGCGAAACAGACGCTTCCCGCGTGCTGTTCGTCGTTATCACCGAACGAGACGGAATGCTTCGTGTGGTCACGGCATTTGAAGCCGATAGAAGAGCGCGCAGATTCTATTTCGATCAAAAGGCAATCAACGATGACCAAAACACTACAGACCCCTGAGTTCAAGAGCGAGGCTGAAGAGGCTGCTTGGTGGGATAGTCACCAAAGCGAAACACTTGGTCTGTTGGAGCAGGCAGCGAAAGACGGAAGTCTGGGACGGGGTACGCTCGCACGCCGTGCTCAAACAGTTGCAACCTCCATCCGGCTCGATGCAGCAGATATCGAACTTGCGAAGGAGTTCGCTGAAAAGCGTGGTCTCCGTTATCAGACCTACCTGAAGATGATCATCCATCAACATCTAGCCCAGGAAACCCAGCGATAAGCCTGCAAGCTCCGCGAATCGGTAAGCCGATTCCAACCCACGCGCTACTTCTTCTCCGCTTTCTTATTGCGTGCCCGCACCTTGAACCAGATGGGAGAGCCGATAAACCGGAACGCGCGGCGGATCTCGTTTCCCAGGAAGCGCTCATAACTGAAGTGCAGCTTCACATCCCTGTCGGTGAACAGGATAAAGGTAGGAGGCGCCACGGCCGCCTGTGTCATGTAATAGATCCGCACACGCTTGGCCATCGGCACGCTGGCGCGCTGGAAGTCGATCTTGTCCAGGAAGCGGTTCATGTTGCCGGTCGAGATACGCTTGCGGCGCTCGCGCGAAACAAGCTCCACTTTCTTGAATACCTGCTCGATGTTTTTCGATTCCGCGGCCGATACAAACACCAGCGGAGCGTAGTCGAGGAACTTCAACGCGTCATAGACCTGCTCTTCAAAGACCTTCTGGTCCGCGGGCGGCTTGCCGTCAAAGAGTCGCATACCATCGGGACCTACAGTCGTCATCAGGTCCCACTTGTTCACCACGATCACCACGCTGCGCCCGCTTTCGTGGGCGTAGCCGCCGATGGTCGCATCGCTCCCGGTCACCCCTTCCGTAGCATCGATCACCAGCAAGGCAACATCGGCTGCTTCCAGGTGCTTTCGGCTCATGACCACACTCAGCTTTTCGGCCATCAGCTTGGTTTTGCCTTTGCGGCGGATACCCGCTGTATCGATGAAGCGGAAGTCATGGCCATCGCGCGTGACCACTTCATCCACAGCGTCCCGCGTGGTGCCCGCGATCGGAGAAACAATGGCGCGCTCAGTGCCCGTCAGGGCGTTCAGCAAGGTGCTTTTGCCGACGTTGGGACGACCGATGATGGCAATTTTGGTTTCACGCTGCACATGTTCGCCGTGAGTGCGGAGACGGCGTACGCGCTGGGGTTCAGCGTCTGGATCCACATCTGGCTCACCAACCGGAGGAGCATCCACTCCCGCCGGCTCGTCAGCCGTTGCGGCTTCGCCATCCAGCATGGCTTCGCGCATGGCCCGCGGAGTCAGCGCGGCGCGGTCGGCCAGGGCACCCCCGGCATCTTCATCGAACTCCTCCTCGAAGCTGTCCATCGAGCCATCTGGCTCTTCGTCCAGATCCTCGGGAGGCAGCACGGCCCAGACTTCATCCAGCAGATCCCCGATGCCCGCACCGTGTTCGGCTGAGACCGGAATCACGTTCTTGAAGCCAAGACGGCGGAAGTTCTCCGCGCCCGCTTCGAGCTCGACGGAGTCCATCTTGTTGACCGCCAGAAACAGCGGCTTACCGCCTCGAATCAACAGTCGAGCCAACTCCACATCCGGCGCAGCGAGTTCGGTACGACCGTCGACAACCATGACAATAGCGTCCGCCTCTTCGAGCGCCACGCGCGCCTGCCGAAAGATTTCAGCCGGGATCAGCGCTTCGTCGTCGGGAACGACGCCGCCTGTGTCCACCAGGCGCACCGTACGGCCTAACCACTCCACCTCGCCATAGATCCGGTCGCGGGTAATGCCCGGTTCGTCGCCGACGATCGACCGCCGCGTTCCCGTAAGCCGGTTGAACAGTGTGGACTTGCCGACATTGGGGCGTCCGCAGATTGCCACCAGCGGCAGGTTCGCAGCCATTTGTGAGGCGCTTTCCGTGGCCACGGAAAGCTGCAACCCCAACTCCTCGGCTTCACGGTCCTGCTGCGCAAGAACACCGCCCGGCCGGTCATTTCCTCGAAGCTGGTCCCGTCCGGAAGCCGCTTTCCCGGTTGGCGCGATCGTTACCTTGTGCTCGCGTTCGGGGCTGCGGGTTGGCGTGCGGCTGCTTTTCTTGGCTGCCGACTTTTTCGTGCTCAGTTCTTTCCGTTTCTTCGGGGCCACCGCCCCGGTCACGGCGCCGGAGCGCGGAGCCTTGCCCAGCTTGGGCCTTGTGCTCGCCTGCCGGTGTTTCTTGCCCATCCGCTTTTTTTGTTCGCGCTTCGGTGCCATGATTGCCTCGTCTCTTTCATGGTCGCACGGTCATAGAACCGGTGCCATCTTCGCTTACCATCAACCTTGCACCCAGGAGATTCTGTTCATGACGCCGATTCGCTTCGCCATTCTCGGTTTTGGCAATCACGCCGCTTTCCGGTTGATGCCTTCCTTCGCCAAATGCGAAGCCGCGCAGCTCACCGGCCTGTGGCGCCGCGACCTGGAAAAAGGCAAAGCGGCAGCCGCAGAACACAACATTCGGGCTTTTACCAGTGCGGAAGAGCTCTGCGCCTCGCCAGACGTCGATGCCGTGTTCATCACCAGCCCGGATGCTCTGCATCTCGAACAGGCGGAGCTTGCGTTCTCCCATGGCAAGGCTGTTTTGTGCGAAAAACCGCTGACTTCCAATGTCGCGGACGCGGAGACGATGCTGGTTGCCGCTCAACGGGCGGGCACCTTGTTTGGTGTTGCGCACCACTATCGCTGGGCGCACACGGTGCACTATATCCGGGAGCGCATCCAGGCCGGCGACATCGGCACTCCACGCACCGCGCATGCCGAGTTCAACTATCCGGCGCACCTTTCGCCGCGCAAATGGATCATGGACCCCACCCTGGCCGCAGGCGGCCCCATCGGCGACGTCGGTGTGCACTGCATCGACACGCTGCGCTTTATTCTTGGCGCGGATGTACGCAGCGTCTCCACCGTGGCCACACAGGATGAGATTTCGGGTGCCGTGGAAGCTTCGGCGTCGATGCAGTTCGAGCTCACGGGCAACCTCGTGGCCAGCGTCAACGTGTCGGCCCGGGCACTGTATCGGACGGTAATCGAGATCGTCGGGAGTGAGGGTGCACTGGTTGCGGAAAACGGAATGACCGTCGATTTTCCCGTTGACGTTGCTCTTCGCCGCAAAGGTGCGCACATTGAGACACGCACGCTAAGCAATGGAGACGCATATACACGGATGATCGACAACTTCGCGAGAGCCATGCGCGGTGAAGAAGAGTTTCTTGGGCCTGGCAAGGAGGGTGTCACGAATCAGCACATCCTCGACGCCGCGTATCGAAGCTGGCACAGCGGAAGGCGCGAAGCGGTTTAGTCAGGCCGCGGTTCGCGCAATATAATTCTCAACAATCACAGTTTCTAATGATTTCGCCGTTACAATTGGAACCACTTTCCAGGAGTCCGGTTCATGCGTAACCCGCAATCATTGCTTATTGTTAGCTCCCTTTGCATCGCGATGGTGGCCACTACCGGCTGCCGCTTTCCCTCGAATGTGTTGGCCCAGGGCGGAAGCCACACCACCGCAGCGTTTGTCTCCGCACCAGCCGAATACAACCCGTACTTCGAAGCCCGGAAGCCCCGCAAATGCGGTTCCGTAACGCATCCCCCTAATGCGGCCGAAGCCGCTGCCCTTGTTCAGTGCCGTTACGATGATGAATCCGAGACTCACACCTATCTGGTTCAGAACGCGAAGGTCACTTCCATCAGCTCGCTGCGCTCGTTCAATTACGCGCTCGACGGGAGCGACGACAACATCGATGCGACCGGCAAGGTCTTTGACATGCTTGGCACCTATACCGTCGCGCAATGCGATGGTGTGAACGCCTATATGCAGAACAGCGGCAAAAACTGCCGCTACACCGACGCGACATCGGCAAAAGGCGGATGCTGGCGGACCAGTTTTGGCTACTGGGGTTGCTCGCTCAGCAGCACGCACTCCGGCTCCGGCCGCGAAGGGCTGCCGGGGCCTCGCACGTTCGACGAAGTCCACTAGGGCAATCCCCTGACCTTGTGGAGTCGATGGGCGGCGGTTAGGGTCGTTTTCTCCAAGTCGGCCAGCATCGTTGCTGACTCTGATAGATGAAACAAGGGTGACCGTTTCATTTGTCGTCAGAGAGATCACGCACATGCGCACTAGCAAGCCTCCAAGCGCCAACGGCGCGGCATATACCAGCATGGGGCTTCAGTACCCCAGTGAACTTGTTCACTGGGGTACTGAAGCCCCATGGAACGGGTAGCTATTGAAGACGAGCGCTGAAGGCGCGACATATAAGCAGCGACGGAAGCCCGGCCTATCGCTACACCTACATGCCGGACGGATCATGTATTCAGGCAGAATAGGCGAGAACATATGTCGGGCCGTTGGCCCTCTAAAGATCTGGTTGACCTTTCATGGGGCTTCACTTCCCCAGCGAGCAAAAAGCAAAGACCGCTCGCCGGGGTCCCCGTTCCGCCCCATGCTGGTATATGCCGCGCCGTTGGCGCTGGACTGTTCCGCCACAAACAGCAAGGGGGTACCCTGGCTCCCGATGCCAGGGCGGTTTCTCATTAGTCGCCGACCCGCTGGAGCCGACTCTGGTGGATGAAATAGCCTTTCCCACTTCATTGTTTTGTTGCACTTGGAACCTTGTTTCTGGTTATGAAAACGCCCTCCACTACCGCCTATCGGCTCCATACCTTGAGGGAGTTTGTCATAGCGTTTTCAATCCAGGCGGCCGGCTAACCAACCACCATCCGCTCAGTCGAACTTTCATCGCTCTCGACGAGGAGAACTCATGTCCCTGTGGCTTCGCATTCATCCAGTTCGCCTGTGTCTCCTTCTCTGCTTTGCGCTTGTCACGGCAGGCGTTCTCCATGCCGCACAACCCGACTCAAACCTGATACAGAAGAAAATCGCGGACTGCGGCATGAATTGCCACGTCAGCCTCAAGCTCGCCGATCACTCGAAAGTGAAAGGCAAGGTTCGTGAGCTTCGTGCCGACTCTGTCGTGATCGTCCCAAGAGGTTCATCAGCCGCGCAAACCGTGCAGTTCAGGGATGTCGACTCGGTTCGCGCACAGGTTCCACTCGGTGAACGGTTTAAGGCCGGCCCATGTATCGGCCCGGTCAGCATTGCCATCGCCGCTCCATTTCTTCTCATAGCTGCCCTTGTAGGTCACTGATCCTGCGGCAGGGCCTGCTGGGCGAACAAAAGGCGGCTATCATCGAAGCAGCCGCCGTGCCGCCCTTCACTGAAGCCGACCGCAAAACGCCCCTCAGCGAAGCCGCTGCGGAAGAGCGTCTGCCTTCGCTCTTTGACTTCTTCTCGCCCGGCGGCATTCTCGCCAAATCGTCGCTGGCTTTCGAGCACCGGCCTGGTCAGTACGCCATGGCCAAGGCCATCGAACAGGCCTTCGCCGATCGTCGCCATTTGATCGTGGAGGCCGGGACGGGCACTGGGAAAACGCTTGCGTACCTGCTTCCCGCGCTGCGCCGCGCGCGGGAAGAAAAGCAGCGCATCATCATCTCCACCGGTACCAAGAACCTGCAGGAACAGCTCTACTTCAAAGACATTCCCTTTCTGGAATCGCTGCTTGGACCGCTGCGCGTCTGTTACATGAAGGGCCGCGCTAACTATCTATGTAAGCAGAAGCTGTATGCGCTGCGCGATAACCCCATCCTTACCGGGCTGGATGACATCTCGCAGTTCCACGCCATCCTGCAGTGGGAGCGCAAGACGGTGACCGGCGACCGCGCCGAAGTGGACGTGCTTCCCGAGAACTCGGCGCTATGGCACAAGCTGGATGCGCGCAGTGAAGTTTGCCTGGGGCAGACGTGTCCGAACTGGGAGCAGTGCTACATCACGACCATGCGGCGCAAGGCGCTGGAGTCGGACATCGTCATCGTCAATCACCACCTCTTCTTTGCCGACCTCAGCATCAAGCAGCAGGCCGCAGGTGCGCCCGATGCGGGCATTCTGCCGGAAGCCGCAGCCGTAATCTTCGATGAGGCGCATGAGCTCGAAGAGGTCGCCTCGCAGTACTTCGGCGTCGCACTGTCGAATGCGAGATTCGAGGAGTTGGCGCGCGATACCGATTCGCTGCTGCGCGCGAAGCAGGCGAGCTCGGCCGCGATTGAAAGCGCCACGGGCACGCTACGCGAGCGCTCCAAGCTGTTCTTCGCTTCACTGCCTGTAGGCCCCTCGCATCTTGGCCGGCTGGAGTTCACGGACCGCGGCGACTTTCTCGAATCACGCGGCGATGCCTACATCGGCGCAGCCAACGCGCTGCAGCGCCTGGAAAACGAGCTTGAACGTCTGCGCGAAGTGGACGAGGCTCCAGGGCTGCGCAAACGCGCCGCAGACATCCGTCACCATCTCAAATTCCTTCTTGAGGCCGACGACAAGAACCAGGTGTTCTGGATTGAGCGCCGCGCCACCAGCAACCTCCGCAATGCGGCTCGCAACCAGGCGAGATCAACCGCGTTGGTTCAGCCTGAGGCCTCCAGCCCGAACTACCAGGCGTTCAGCACCCATCTGCAGGCGACGCCAATCGACGTCTCGCAGCTTCTGGGAGAAACGCTGTTCAC
>DASYEV010000178.1:0-7640 GCA_036498835.1 Acidobacteriaceae bacterium
TGACGCTTTAGCTACCCCAGTGCCATTCTAGGCACATCACCCGCCTCTTATCGGACGTGGGATGCTGCGGTCCTTGCTCTGGGTCCGCCCGCAACACAACAATATGGCAAGCATGATGGCGCCCGTCGCCGTTCCGGCCCCCCAGCCCCAGGCTATGGTCGAAGGAGACGTCAGCACCCAGCGTGAGGTTGTTCGCTGCGAACACTGCAAGCTCAACCAATACCGCACCGCTGCGGATTCCTGCCGGCGCTGCAAGAAATCCTTACTGCCTGAGCAGCCCAAGCTTCAGCCCCAACTCACCATCGCCGCGGAGCCGGAACCTGCCCCCGCGCGAGACGGTCTGCAGGTAGCTTCCGCGGTGCGCGATCTGCGCCGGGTGCGCAACCTGTCGCAGCGCCAACTCGCCGGCCGGATGGGCGTGCCGCGCACCTACATCTCCAAGATCGAAAACGGCAAGGCCATGCCCACGCTTTCGTCGCTCGATCGCCTGGCTCGCGCGTTGCAGGTAGATATTTCCGCCCTGCTCCGCGATGCGCCCACCCGTCATAAGGACGAAACCGCCGTGCTGATCGCCGACCCGTTCCTCGCGGAAATCGCGAAGTACGCGGCACATCTGAATGCGACCCAGAAGTCGATCTTCCTGAACCATGTTCGCGAGATCGCCCAGGGCCGCATGCGCCGCACGGCATAACGGGCCGGTTTCAGCAGCAGTCTTTCCGCAACCTCCAGGCGCCGCACGCTCCCTTATCCAGGTGAGCGCCGCGGCGCCTCTCCAATTTGTTCATGCTCTTGATTCCTGGTTCTTTGTTTTGGGCTTCTGATTCCCAGTTCCCTAATTCCTCGTCTTTCAGCTATCGTCAAGGATGCGAGCAGCCTGTGCGCGAACCTTCTTCCAGCCGCGTTTACCAACATTCCCACCGGGCCAATGAACTTTCGCCCGAAGAGCGGGTCGTCTATGACACGCTGGACCCTACGCGCATTCCGCAGCACGTGGCCATCATCATGGACGGCAATGGCCGCTGGGCGGGCAAGCGGGCATTGAAACGCTTTCTCGGGCATCAGCAGGGAGCCGAATCCGTACAGTTCGTGGTGGAAACCGCTTCGCGCATCGACCTGCCCTGGCTGACGCTCTACGCATTTTCGCTCGAAAATAATCTGCGCCGGCCCAAGTCCGAGGTCAGCTTCCTGATGAAGCTGCTCAAGAGCTATCTCGTCTCCAACGTGCAGCGGATGAATGACAACAACATTCGCATGGCCTACATCGGCCGCACCCATCAGCTGCCGTCCGAAGTGCAGGACACCATGCGCTGGGCGCAGGAGCAGACCGCGAAGAACACCGGCACGACCCTGACGCTCGCCCTCAACTACGGCTCGCGCTCGGAGATTGTCGACAGCTCGCGCCGGATTGTGCACTCCATGCTGGCCGAAGCGGCGCAGCGCGGCATTTCCCTCGAAGATATGCTTGCCGCGGAAGGCGTGGATGACGCCATCAAGAACCGCATCGACGAAGCCCAGATCGGCGCCCATCTCTATACCGCGGGCATGCCCGACCCCGACCTGGTCATCCGCACCTCCGGTGAGCAGCGCATTTCGAATTTCCTGCTTTGGCAGATCGCCTATGCGGAAATCTTCGTCACCGAACGGCTGTGGCCGGACTTCCGCGGCCTGCACCTGATCGAAGCCATCGCCGCCTACCAGCAGCGTGAACGCCGCTTCGGCGGCCTGGGCGAAGGGTCCGATGAGGACCTGAGCGATGTGCTCCCGGCCGAAATCGAACTCGCCCGGCGCTAGCGCAAAATTCCTGCTACTGAGTCGATAGGTGATAGTAAAGGCCGTTTTCCTAATAAAAAACGGCACTGGCATCAGAGGCGAAGGTGTGGCCGTTGCCGCCGGTGGTGGAACAGACCAGCGCCAACGGCGCGGCATATACCAGCATGGGGTGAAACGGGGACCCCGGCGAGCGCACTTTGCTCGCTGGGGAAGTGAAACCCCATGTCAGATCACATAGAGTTAAAGGGCTGAAGGCCCGACATATGCTCTCGCTTATGTCACCGACATACATGATTCGTCCGGCATGTATGTTACGGCGATAGGCCGGACTTCCGTGGCTGCTTATATGTCGCGCCGTTGGCGCTCGCATTCGATGGCTACCCGTTACATGGGGTTTCACCCCATGCTGGTATATGCCGCGCCGTTGGCGCTTGGGACTTGCTCGCATGCGAGTTCGTGACATCTCCGACGATGGACGGCTTGGGAGAAAACGGCTTGAGGTTTCGCCTTCCTATACACCTTCAGGGAATTTGCGATGGCTGGGCGCTACCAACCTTGACTCGTCATCCCCCTCCAAAATATTCCCGCGAGGTACCGCAACAAAATATTTCCTTCTTGCGACGCGTCTCGCAAGGGTTTCGCTACGTACGTTCCCTCCAGGTTGGCAGGCACGTTTCTAGAGCATTCCCATGATGCTGTGCCCTCCCGAAGCGGCTGAAAAGGTCGTTTTCTTTAGGGGAAAACGACTTCAACATCTTTGCTCCCGGATACACCTTCATGGGAATGCTCTAGCCGCTGAACCGAGGTGAAGTACCATGCAAGCCGCATATCGCAACACATTGCGTCACGTTGTTCGTACGACCGCCGCCCTTGTCGCCTATAGCTTCCTCTTCAACCAGCTTGCGCACGCAGCCAAACTTCCCCATAGGCTTGCCGTGCTGCAAAACATTGCCGCCAGCACAACGCCCGCAAATCTACCCCTCCTGAAAGAACGTCTGGCCGCTCCTGACGCAACCGAACCTTCGGCTACCGACACCACAGCTATGCAACAACCACTTCCGTTGGGAGCCTCGTCGCCCGAGGTCGCCGTGCGCAATCGCCTGCAGGCAGCGCAAAAGATCTTTGTGATGAATGACGGCACGGACGCCAATTACCCGCTCTCGCAAACCGCCGGTATCGATCGCTTTATCGCGACACTCCAGGCATGGGGACGGTACAAGCTGGTCGATAACGCCGCCGACGCAGACCTGGTCTTCCAGTTCCGCAACGTTACCTACACCTCGGTACAGGATGGTACCCCCCACAGCCCCAGCGCGACCGTCACCTACGAACCGGAGTTCCGGCTGGTGATCGCCGATCCGCAGACGCTGAAGCCGATGTGGTCGTTTGTGCTTCCGGTAAACACCGGCACGAGTCACGGCACCGACCTCTTCGCGATGTCGGTTGGCAATGTGACCAGCCAGGTCAAGTTACTCGCAGGAGAGACGCTGACACCTGCGGAAAACACCGCGCTCTATCCGCCGATGTCGGGTGGCCATCACCTGGGATGGATACTGGGCGGTTTCTTCATAGCGGCTTTGATTGCGATGCCCATCGTCCTCACGAGACATGCCCAGGACTCACAGCACGACTTCTGTGTTGCACACGGTCTGAGCTGCTGAACCGAATGCCGCTGCACGATGATCCTCCGCCGCAAGCCGCAGAGGATCATCGTGCGGGTCGTTGCACCTGATCTCTATTCTCTGTTCTCTGATCTCTCTCTCCCGGCCAACCTCAACAAAACAAAGGCTCCAGCCCATTCCAGCCGAAAGCGGGTATCCTCTATCGAGTCTATGAAGCGCATTCTCACCGCCATTGTCCTGATCGCTGTCGTCGTCGCCCTGCTGTTCGATGGCAAGCCATGGATGATCCTTACGCTTTCAGGCCTGATTGCCGCACTGGCTGCGGTGGAGTTCCGCACGCTGTCCGCAGCAGTGGCAAGCCCCGTCCCGTTGTGGTGGACGCTGATCGGTGTGGTGCTTTTTTTTGCCGTGACCTCACAACGGCCTCAGGACACCATCGTCGCGGTCTGGGTGGCCATGCTGGTGCTCTTTGCCTGGAACGTCTGGCGCACCCCGCTGGAAAATGTGCTTTCGGAAACGGCTGCCGGCCTGTTGATGCTGCTGTACATCGCCTATCCGCTGACACTGATCCCCAAACTCTGGGCGCTGGAAAACGGGACGGCGCTTGTGCTCTTCCTGCTGATTTGCGTGTGGTCCGGCGACATTGCCGCGCTGTATGTCGGAAAGAACTTCGGCAAACGCAAGCTTGCGCCGCGCCTTTCCCCGAACAAGACATGGGCCGGGACCATTGCGTCCGTCGTCGCCAGCGCCGGCTTCGGTATGGGGATGGTATATCTCGGCGACTACTTTTCGAAGAGCGGCTCAAGCTTCACCAAGCTCTACGTTTCGCTGCCGTGGTGGCAAATGCTGGTGCTCGCCGTAGTGCTCAATATTGCCGCGCAGTTCGGCGATCTTCTGGAATCAGCCCTGAAGCGGGGCGCGGGCGTCAAGGATTCCGGCACGATGCTGCCCGGACATGGCGGCATTCTTGACCGCATCGACGCGCTGCTGGTTGCGGCGCCTGTGATGTGGATCGTTCTGGTGCTGCTGGGAATCGCCTAAGGCATTTCCCGTGAAGGTGTACCCCGGGGCAAAGATGTTGAAGTCGTTTTCCCCCAAAGAAAACGACCTTTTCAGCCGCTTCGGGAGGGCACGGCATCATGGGAAATGCTCTAGGGGAGGGATGCATGAAATTTGTTGAGGGTGGGGATGCAGCAACCATTCTTCAGGTCCACCCATGCCTTAACCAAGGGTCATCCTGAGCATCGCGAAGGATCACAGTATTGCGGGATGCTTCCAGATCAACCGACTTCACGGCACGGCCCACGCCGCTTACGCGTTTAGGTCTGTACCGGCACGGACAAAATACTGGGATCCTTCACTACGTTCAGGATGACCCAAGGTAGAAGTTAGAGGTGAGAAGTACGTATCCGAACAAACCGAAAATCTTAGCTTTCCCGTTCTTTTCGCAGTACCCGACTTCGCAGGAGGAGGGAGAAAACCTCCCCGTCTGAGAAAATAGAAGGTGTGAAGAACATCGCCCTTCTGGGCTCGACCGGTTCCATCGGCCAATCGACCCTTAGCATCTGCGAGACCTACCCCGACCGCTTCCACCCCGTGGCATTCGCTGCGGGCTCCAACGTCGACCTGGCGTTCGAGCAATGCACGCGCTGGCATCCAAAACTGATTTCCATGGGCAGCGAAGCTCTTGCCGAGCAGCTTTCCAGCCGGCTTGAAGTCGCCGGCATCTATGACATTGAGGTCGTGTTTGGCGCGGCGGGAGCCGTCCAGGTGGCCACGCTCGCCGAAGTCGACTTTGTTGTCTCGGCAATCGTTGGCGTCGCCGGCCTCGAAGCCACCTATGCCGCCGTGCTTGCCGGAAAGACGCTGGGTCTGGCGAACAAGGAATGTCTCGTCGCCGCCGGCGACCTCATCCTGGCCGCCGCCCGCGAGCGCGGCGTGGTCCTGCTGCCCATCGACTCCGAGCACAACGCCGTCCACCAGTGCATGCGTGGCGGCGCTGTGGAGGAGGTTAAGCAGGTCTGGCTCACAGCCTCCGGCGGACCCTTCCGCAATATCCCGCTCGCCGATTTCGCGGCAATCACTCCGGAGCAGGCGTTGAAACACCCCACCTGGGTGATGGGCCAGCGCATCACGATCGACTCCGCGACCATGCTCAACAAGGGGCTTGAAGTCATTGAGGCATGCCGCCTGTTCAATCTGCCACCCGCACAGGTGCGCGTCACGGTGCATCCACAGTCCACCATTCATTCGCTCGTGGAATATGTTGACGGCTCCATCCTTGCCCAGATTTCGGTCACGGACATGAGGCTGCCCATCCTGTACGCCTTGTCGTATCCCGAACGGATTGCCAGCAACCTGACATTTGACATGGCGTCTCTGTCGCAGCTTGACTTCCAACCGCCGGACTTTGAGCGTTTTCCCTGCCTGCGTCTGGCGTACGAAGCAGCGGAGGCCACGCAGAACCACTGCATTGCGCTCAATGCCGCCGACGAGGTCGCAGTGACCGCCTTCCTGGACCGCAGGCTGCCCTTCCTGGGTATTCCACGTACAATCGAACGAGTGCTTGCGCTAACCGCGGGCGGAAGCCCGACGTCCATCGCTGATGTGCTCGCCGCTGACCGCGCCGCACGCGAGTTGGCCGCTGAGGTCATTGCAGGCAAGCACACCAACTGATCCGCTCCACGCTGTCATTCGAGTTTTGAGGTTCCCGCCCCGTCTATGCACATCCTGCACGTCATTGTTGAGTTCGCCATCGTTCTGGGCATCATGGTGCTCGTCCACGAGATGGGTCACTTCGCCGTCGCCAAATGGTGCGGCGTTCGCGTGGAAGCTTTCTCCATCGGTTTCGGGCCACGGCTGTTCGGTTTTCGCATAGGCGACACGGACTACCGCCTGTCCCTGCTGCCGTTGGGCGGCTATGTGAAGATGTCGGGCGAGGTTCCCGGAGAAACGCCTACCGGAGACCCGGGCGAATTCAATAATCATCCGCGCTGGCAGCGTACGCTGATCGCCTTCGCAGGCCCCTTCGCGAACTTCATTCTCTCGTTTGTGCTGATGTTCTTCATCGGCCTCTACCACCACGAGGTAGCGGTTTATCTGGATGGAAGCGCCGTTGTCGATTACGTTCCCCCAGGAACCGCGGCGGAGAAAACCGGTCTTGCCCTCGGCGACACCATCACGGAGTTCGATGGACAGAAAAACCCCAGTTGGTCGACGGTCTTCACGGAATGCCAGCTGCACGAAAAGGCGAATGTGTCCTTCACCTTCGTCCATGCAGGTTTGTCCAAAACCGGTTCCATCCCCTGTCAGATTGACGAGGACTGGATTACCCAGGATGAAAGCCTCATTTCCGTGGGCCTGGTACCGCGACTGCAGCCTGACCCCATCCGTGTCGACAACGTCACGGGGGGCACACCCGCGGACCGGGCAGGGCTAAAAGCCGGTGATGAGTTGGTGCGGATCGATGGCACCGAATTGCACAGCGTTCTCGCGCTGCAGCAGTATCTGCATGCCCACGCCGGAGCACCTACCGTGCTGACCGTGTTGCGAGGCTCGCAGACAGTCACTCTTTACGTAACCCCCGAAAAAATGGCCACTCAGAAAGGTGGCATGGATTTTCGGCTGGGATTCAGCAATGCGCCGCTTCCCACGAAGATCGTGCGGCTCTCCATTCCCGCAGCCATCCGGCAGTCGGCCATCGACAACATCAACGATTCCACGTTGGTCGTACGAATCCTGAAAGGGATGTTCACGCGTCAGGTATCGGTCAAGAACATGAGCGGACCGGTGGGCATCGCGCAGGCGATCGATATTGCGGCAAAGAACGGACATTGGACATTGGTCCGGTTGATGAGCGGAATTTCGCTTCAGCTCGGCATCTTCAACCTTCTGCCGATCCCAATTCTTGATGGCGGCATGATCCTGTTTCTCGCGATCGAATCCATCATGCGCCGCGACGTGAGCCAGCAGATCAAGGAGCGTGTCTACCAGGTCGCCTTCGTATGCCTGGTCCTGTTCGCCACCTTCATCATCTTCAACGACATCACCAAACTGCCGCACGGGCATTAGGCGAGGGTTTAGGGCATTAGGGCTTAGGGTTTAGAAACAATCTCAGGGCGTTCTCGACAAGGGACTCTATGCCGAATCTATCCAGATTAAAGCATTTCCCATGAAGGTGTACCCCAGGGGCAAAGATGTTGAAGTCGTTTCCCCTAAAGAAAACGACCTTTTCAGCCGCTTCGGGAA
>DASYEV010000179.1:0-6463 GCA_036498835.1 Acidobacteriaceae bacterium
CTGTCATCAAGGCCGCTCCTCTTCAAGATCCATAACTTCGTCTCGACAACGCTGTTATGCCTGAAATGAGCGGCCTTTTCCAGTACTTTTTTTACCCCAACATCCAACAGCCTCTACCCCGGTGAGAAATGCGGGTTAGCCTCCGAGGGCATGCTCCTGCCCGAGCATGGGCGGGAGCGGTCGCGCTTCCGCGCGATACCCCACCCTTCGCAAAAGCGCGAAGGATGGGCCACCCGGATGTGGTGGACCGAAGCATGGGCGGGAGCAACAGCAGGTCTCTCCACTGCGCTTCGCTCCGGTCGAGATGACAGATTTGTGGTTAGTTGGGAGAGGTCAATCGAAAAAGTGCCTAGCTAGCCGCAGGAGCAGGCACCGGTTCAGGTGGCGGTGGAATCAGGGACACGCGTTCTACGATGTCGATGCCCGTGCGCCGCAATAGCCCATGCACGATCGCTTCGGTCAGGCGCGTAGCGTCATATTCCACGCGCACTGTCTTTTCCGCTTCGTTGCACACGAGCCCGCGGATGCCATACACCTCGCGAATACGCCCGAGCGCCATCATCGTCACTTCAGCCGGCGTCGCGCCGTAGCGGTACATTACGTCCAACTGTGTCATCAAGGCGATTGTAACAAGCGCAGGGCAGGCGCACCGGCAGAAGAAATGCGTCTATGAGGCCAGCTTCTTCAGGAAATTCACGATTTCCGGGCTGGTCCAGTCTTGGGGACCGATGAACTTGCGGCGGATGGTCCCCGTCTTGTCAATGACATAGGTTTCCGGTGGCCGGAAGGTGCCGTATAGCGAATTGGAGCGCTGCGCGGCGTCCTGCACAGTGACGAAGTCCATGGGATGGCGCTTTAGGAAAAGGGCGTACGCGTTGCTGTCCTCGTCGATCGAAACGCCCACGACCCGCACCTGCGGTAGCTGTTCCTGCATGGTGTTCAGGGTGGGAAGCTCTTCCAGGCAGGGCGCGCACCAACTCGCCCAGAAGTTCAACACCACGACTTTCCCACGCAGCGCGGCAAGGTCCACCGTGTTCTGGCCGTCGCTTACCGAAAACGTCGGCGCCGGCTTCCCAAGCTGTTCGGGATGGCTGCCACGGTCGCAGCCGGTCAGCGCGAAGGCGAGGATGGCTGCAACGGTCAGCGCTCGCGTGCTCTTCCCCTTACTTTTCCCCGCACTCTTCATGGTGTGTGGCATCCGTTCCTATAATACGAAGCTGTGCAGCCCAACCCAAACTCCGAGCCCTCGAAGGCGCAAAATTACAGCCCCATTCTCGGGTTGCCGGTCGATGACGAGCCGGAAAGCGCTCCGCAACCGGCGGCGCAGGATGACGGCGCGCGGCTGGAACTCAGCGTCATCGTTCCCGCGCGTAACGAAGAAGCCAACCTCCCGGCGTGCCTCGCGTCGCTGCTGGCGCAGGATGACAAGCTCTTTCAGCTCAATGTGGATTGGGAACTGTGGATCGTCGATGACGAGTCCACTGACCGGACCTACGCGATCGCGGATGAAGCTGCCGCGGGCCACGATGGCGTGCATGTCATGAGTCCTCCGAAGCTGGAACTGCGAGCGGCCAAACGCGAATTCACCGGCAAGAACAACGCCTGCTGGGCGGCCGCACAACAGGCGCAGGGCCGGTGGCTGTTGTTTACGGATGCGGACACGATCCATGAGCCGGGAGATCTGGAGCGCGCTCTGCATGAAGCGAAGAAGCATGAAGCGGCACTGCTCTCCTATTCACCGCAGCAGATGGTGAGCGGTTTCTGGCAGCGTGCATTGATGCCGCTGGTTTTCTCCGAGTTGGCGACGGTGTATCCGATGGCGGAGGTCAACGATCCGGCACGCAAACTGGCTGCAGCCAACGGCCAGTTTTTGATGGTGGAGCGCAAGGCCTACTTTGCCGTTGGCGGTCACAAGGCGGTAGGAACGTGCGTGCTCGAGGATGTCGAGCTTGCCTACAACGTCAAACGGTCCAAACGTAAGCTTCGCTTTCGCTATGCGCCGGATGCCCTGAGCACGCGGATGTATCGCGGTTTCCGCGACATGGTGGAAGGCTGGACGAAGAACCTGGCGCTGCTGTTCCCTCATGCACTTTCGCTCGCTGCATGGAGAGTCCTGGATATCGCGCTGTTGCTGTTGCCTCTTCTGTTCTGGGTGATACCGTACCTGCTGCTCTGGCAGCAGATTGCCATTCTGGCGCTATGGGCGCGTACGCTGCTGCGGTTCTATCGTCGCGTTGCGCGCTCCAATTTCGGTTTCGTGAACTGTGCGATTTCCGTGTTGGCGCTGCCGCTATTCATCTACCTGTTGCTCAGCAGTTGGATGCGCCACAAGCTGCTGCATCAGGTGTCGTGGAAGGGCCGGGAATACCGCACGGGCAACGAACGCTCGTGAATCATGCGGCGCAATTGTCATTCCATTGTCGAGCAGTCTGCACTGTCCTGCACCCGTTTCTCATGGCATGCATCCAAACGTTGTAGCTGCTGATCGGAACCTGTTCTACTGTTTCCTGCCTCTTATGATTCTCCTCACCCGCAAAGCCGATTTTTCCGCAGCGCATTTTTATTGGAACGATGCCTGGAGCGAAGCCGAAAACCATCGAGTGTTCGGCAAGTGCGCAAACCGCCAGGGACACGGCCACAACTACACGCTCGAAGTCACGGTGAAGGGCAATATCGATCCGGAGTCGGGCTTCGTGGTGGACCTCAAAGCCATGAAGGACATCATGGAGCACGAGGTGATATCGGTCTATGACCATCGCCATCTGAATTTCGAGGTACCCGAATTTAAGACCGCGGTGCCGACGACCGAGAACATCGCGATTGCCATCTGGCGGCGTCTGGACGGAAAGATTCCCAACGCCACGCTTCATCGCGTGCGGGTATATGAAATGCCCGACCTGTTTGCGGACTTCTACGGGGAGGGCGCTTGAGCAGGCCCATTGCCCACCTGAGCCGCAAGTATCATTTTTCGGCATCGCATCGCCTGCACGTGGACGCGCTGGGCGCGGAGCGTAACCGCGAGATTTTCGGCAAGTGCAACAACCCGTTTGGGCATGGTCACAACTATGTTGTGCAGGTGACCCTCTCCGGCCACGTGGATGAAGCCACCGGCATGGTGACGAATCTCGCCGATCTCGACAGCTTTGCGAAACGCGAGCTGCTGGACGGCTTCGATCACCAGAACCTCAACACGCTGGAATGCTTTCGCGACCTCGTGCCCACGACGGAAAATCTGTGTCTCGAGCTCTGGCAGGTGTTTGCGCAATATCCGCACGCCAACCTTGAACGCATTCACGTAGAAGAGACCGGCAACAATGCGTTCGACTATTTCGGCGAAGGCGTAACGCCTCGTCACGACGACTGAGCAGCAACGAAAGGCCAGAATCGAAGCATGACCACCAAGCCACCGATCGACAAACCAACCCCGGGCAATCCTGGCGAGACACCCGCGCAAGTGGCGGCCGAAGCCGCACAGATTCCTCTCGCCCAGGCGAGCATGCAACAGATATATGCGGAACTGCTGCACCGCGTCGGCGAGGACCCCGCGCGTGACGGACTTCTGCGCACCCCGGAGCGCATGGAAAAGTCGATGGCGTTTCTGACCCGGGGCTACACGCAGACCGTGGAGGAAGTTGTCCACCAGGCGCTGTTCGATGTGGATTATGACGAGATGGTGATCGTCAAGGACATCGAGTTCTATTCCATGTGCGAGCACCATCTGCTGCCATTCTTCGGCAAGGCGCATATTGCTTACCTGCCCAAGGGCAAGGTGATTGGCCTGAGCAAGGTGGCCCGCATTGTGGACGTGTTTGCGCGGCGCCTGCAGGTGCAGGAGCGTCTGACCCGTGAAGTCGCCGAAGCGATCGAGGATGCGATCCATCCGCAGGGCGTCGGCGTGGTCTTGGAAGCGCAGCACCTTTGCATGATGATGCGCGGTGTCGAGAAGCAAAGCTCGCGCACCGTGACCTCCGCCATGATGGGCGTCTTCAAAACCCAGATGCAGACACGCAATGAGTTTCTTTCGCTGATCGACCACGCACGCCACGCATGAACGGATTGCTGGTTCTGGACAAGCCTTCGGGCATGACTTCACACGATGCGGTTTCCATCGTGCGCAGGGCTACTGGTGAGCGGTCTGTGGGCCACCTGGGCACGCTCGATCCCATGGCGACCGGCGTCTTGCCGCTTCTGCTGGGGAAGTACACGCGCCTCGCTCAGTTCTTCGGGCAAGCGGAAAAGCTGTATACGGGCACCATCCGCTTTGGTTTTGCGACGGACACCTTTGACGCTGAAGGCACGCCGGCTGCGGAGTCTCGGCCTCTGGCGTGTTCTCTTGACGAATTGCGGGAGCTCGCGAAACGCTTTCACGGCGAACTCGATCAGATGCCTCCAGTATTTTCCGCCAAGAAAATTCGGGGAGTGCCTGCACACAAGCTGGCGCGTGCAGGCAAAGAAGTTCCGGTAAAGCCTGCGCGAATCACCATTCACAGCTTCGAGTTGCTGGATCTCGAAGGCGACATCGCAGGGTTTGCAATGCATGTGTCCGCGGGTGGCTATGTGCGTTCTGTGGCCCATGAACTGGGCGCACTGGCGGGATGCGGTGCGCACCTGGCGTCCCTGCGGCGTACGCAGGCTGGGCCTTTTACTTTGGAACACGCGATGACCGTGGACACGCTGAAGAGCCTGATGCCTGCAGACATTGAAGCCTGTCTGCCGCATCCGCGGACGCTATTGCCGGAGATGCCTTCGGTGACGGTGGACGAGCAGACGGCTGGACGTATTCGGAATGGCATGCAGGTGAATGTGCCGGAGTTTTCCAACGCGCCGCTGGTGAAGGTGTTTACCGGTCCGCGCGATTTGCTGGCGATAGGCCAGCGTGTGGCGGGGACATTGATGCAGCCGATGATCGTGCTTGGGTAGAGCTCTGAACAACCCCTACCGTGGGTGCTCCATTCATCGCGCGGCACTTGGCGCGATGAGTGGGCCTGCACGAATCTCCAATTGCCAAGACACACACGAGCTGTGTGCTCGGTCACATATCCCTATGCAGCAGGACGAATGGGCGGGAGCGGTCGCGCTTTGCGCGATGGCCCACTCATGAGCGATAAAACTGCTCATGAATGGGGCACCCGATGTGTGGCCGTACCGCAGCATGGGCAGGAGCAGAAGCGTGTCTTTCCACTTCGAGAAGGCAATATTTGGTTTGGATGGAGAAACTCAGCGCTTTAACAAAGGCTTCAACGACGCCGCGATATTCTTCGCGACCTGCTGATTGCCCTTCGCGGTCGCATGAATGCCGTCATCCTGAATATCGCCGGGCGTGTTGTAGACATCCTTGTAGATAAATGGGTTCAACGAGACGCCAGCCTGTTTCGCAATCGCCGGGTACATCGCATTGAATCGCGTGATGTAGTCCTGGCCATACGAAGGCGGCAGGGATATCCCCGCGAGCAATACCTTCGCGCCGCTCGCATGAATCGTGGTCACCATACCCGCCAGGTTCTTCTGCGTTTCCGTCAGAGGAAGGCCACGAAGACCATCATTCCCGCCGAATTCCACCACAACGATCGCCGGCTTGAGCGACAAAACATGAGCGACCCGGGCAACACCGTCTTTGGTGGTGTCGCCGCTGACACCTTCATTCACGACGCGGTACCTGTAACCTTCTCCGTTGAGCAGCGTCTGCAAATAGTCGGGATAACTCTGGCCCGGGTCCGTGCCCAGACCCGCAGTCAGGCTGTCGCCAAAGCAGACGATCACGGGACGGTTGTCCGCGACGGAAGCGCTGGGCGAGGCGGGAAGTGTGGCCGGCTTGCTGACTGGCGATGGATTTTCCGTGGACGCCGGGCTGGAGCCAGCCGCGAACTTGTTGTTCGGCTCAGCTTTGCAGCCGCACAGCGCGATTAGAATGAAAAGCCAGAACAACTGTTTCACAGCACCGATTCTACCCAAGAGGAACGCGACCGCTCCGCATGCCAAACGATTCCGCCGCACCCATGATTGTCGTTGAAGGCCTGCGCAAAAGCCTTCGCACAGGTTCCACCACGGTCGAAATCCTGAAAGGCATTGACTTCGCGATTGCCCGCGGCGAGTTCGCGGCCATCATGGGGGCGTCCGGCTCAGGCAAGTCGACACTGCTGGGCCTGCTGGCCGGTCTCGACAACCCGACCGCCGGCAATGTGTATTTGAACGGTACGGCCATCAGTTATCTCCCTGAAGACAAGCTTGCCGCCATTCGCGGGCGCACGGTCGGCTTTGTGTTTCAGAGCTACCAGTTGATTCCCACGCTGACTGCGCTTGAAAACGTGCTGTTGCCCTACGAGCTCAACGACGAGAGCGGCGATCGCAAAGCCGGTGTCGAGCGGGCACGGCAGTTGCTGGATGCCGTGGGACTGTCCTCACGATTGACGCATTACCCGGTGCAGCTTTCCGGCGGCGAACAGCAGCGTGTGGCGCTGGCGCG
>DASYEV010000180.1:0-21804 GCA_036498835.1 Acidobacteriaceae bacterium
CAGCGGTCCGGCGACCGTGGCGGGAAACTTGGTGACGCCGACCGGGGTGGGAACTGTGGTTCTCAGCGCCAGTCAGGCTGCCGCTGGAAACTATGCCGCGGCCAATGCACAAATGAGCTTTGCTGTGACGGCTGCTGTCCCCACTCTGAAGTTTGCACCGATTACGGATCAGATTTATGGTTCAGGGGCGCTTACGATCAGCACTTCCTCCAACTCGACTGGCGCCATAACCTACGCCGTAGCGAGTGGGCTGGCGAGCGTGACCGGAAGCCAGGTGATGCCGACCGGTATCGGAACCGTCGTGCTGACTGCCAGTCAGGCTGCCGCTGGAAATTACGCTGCGGCGACGGTGCAAACGAGTTTCAACGTAACAGCAGCGACACCCACACTGAAGTTTGCGGCGATTACGGATCAGACCTATGGTGCAGGGCCGCTTATGATCAGCAGCTCCTCCAACTCGACTGGCGCAATCACTTACTCGGTGGCGAGCGGCCCGGCCACTGTCGCGGGCAGTCAGGTGAGGCCAACTGGCATCGGATCTGTTGTCTTGACCGCGACTCAGGCGGCCGCCGGCAATTACGCGGCTGGTACTGCGCAAACAAGCTTCAACGTCACAGCCGCTTCTCCCACACTGAAGTTCGCGGCGATAGCCGATCAGGTGTTTGCAACAGGGCCTCTCACCGTGAGTGCTTCGTCGAACTCGACGGGCGTAATCAGCTACTCCGTTGCCACTGGCCCGGCGACTGTGGCTGGAAACCAGGTGACCCTCACCGGCACAGGAACCGTGGTTCTCATGGCCAGCCAGGCGGCCGCTGGAAATTATGCGGCTGGGACTGCGCAGACCAGCTTCAACGTCACATCCGCTTCTCCCACGCTGAAGTTCGCGGCGATAGCCGATCAGGCTTTTGCAACAGGGCCTCTCACGGTGAGTGCTTCGTCGAACTCGACGGGCGTAATCAGCTACTCCGTTGCCAGTGGTCCGGCAACCGTAGCTGGAAGCCAGGTAACGCTCACCGGAACCGGAATCGTGGTTCTCATGGCCAGTCAGGCGGCCGCTGGAAATTATGCGGCTGCGACTGCGCAGACAAGCTTCGACGTGACCGCCGCGTCTCCTTCACTGACGCTGGCGCCCATTGCGGACCAAGTGTATGGCGGGTCGGCGGTTATGATGCAGGCGATATCGAACTCTTCGGGGATCGTCACCTATACGGTCGCAAGCGGTCCCGCATCGATCACTGCCAACCAAGTGACCCCGACGGGAGCCGGCACTGTAGTCATCAACGCCAATCAGGCGGCTGCAGGGAACTACGCGGCGGGGACGGCGCAAACCAGCTTCCACGTTAATCCAGCGCAGCCCGTCATGACCTTCGCGCCGATTGCCGACCAGGTGTATGGATCGGGTCCCGTATCGATCAACGCCAGTTCGAACTCGACCGGTGCGATCACCTATGTCGTGACAAGCGGGCCGGCAACCATAGCCGGAAGTCAGGTCACTTTTCTGGCGACAGGAAGCGTTGTGCTGACCGCGAATCAGGCAGCAGTAGGAAACTATACGGCCGCGACAACACAAACCATGTTCCACATCACGCCTGCCATGCCGCTGCTGCAGATCGTTTCCATCCCGGATCAGGTGTATGGAACAGGTCCTGTCACGGTAAGCGCTACGTCTAACTCCAGCGGCCCGATCAACTATGCGGTGATGAGCGGCCCCGCCAGCGTATCGGGGAGTCAGGTCACACTGACAGGGACGGGAGTCGTGGTCCTGATGGCCAGCCAGCAGGCTGCGGGCAATTTCCTCGCCGCGAGCATGCAAACCAGTTTCAACGTCGCGACTCCTGTGTCGCAGGCGAGTTTCAGCCTTTCGGCGAGCGGCCTGACAAACGCCACGATCACCAGCGGGAGTTCGGTGACCTATGCCCTCGTGCTCGACTCGGCCGCAGGCGCTTCTGGAGCTGTGGCGATGGCCTGCAGCGGAGCTCCCTCTGGAATGACCTGCAGTATCAGTCCTGTCACGCTCCAGTTAGGCAGCACGCAACCTTTCACAGTGACACTCAATCCCTCGATGACTGCGGCGGTGGATTCGGGCAAGGGCTTTGCATCGAGTCGCGGAAGTGTGATGCTTGCACTCTTGCCGTTTGCGCTGCTTGGATTCCGTAAGCGCGTTCGCAAGGCGCTGGCATCTTCGCGCAAATCGCTGCTGGCCGGCATGCTGCTCGTCGTTGCATTTCTTACGAGTGTGGGCATCTGTGGCTGTGGTAGCGGCATCGCGGTCAGGTCTGCCAGCAACAGTGTTCTTTCCGGCTCCTACGCCATCACGGTGACGGCCAGCAAGGGGCAGGAAACGCACACGATGCAATTGAACCTGACTGTGCAGTAGATCGCCGTGACTCTGCGCTGCAGTTGTTCTCTCCTAAACCCTCTTGTAGAACCGGGAAAGCATCGCCGCCAGCGGCAGGTAGAAACGATGCCTGCGGATGCGGCCGCTTGTCTCCACCGGCACAGGGCTCCCAGCGAGTTGCCAGTACATACGCAGCGAAGCATCCGGCCGGTGCCCTTCGACAAGCCAGTCACGAAATACTCGCCGTCGCCATGGCTTGGAAATGGCGTGCAGTGTGAGCCATTCGCCTCGCCCAAACGCCATGCCGTCAATGCCCACCCATGAGATGGGCTGCGACGTGATCGCCATCGCAACGACGAGCGCGTCCTGATCGGTCTGGTGAAACATGTCCACACGAGTGCCCGTCTTCATCACACCAGCCAGGCCAAAGTCTCGTTGCATGGCATCGATCAGCTCCTGCCATGTCGTCAGGAAAGATTGCGTTTCCCGAGTTACGCCGAGAAGGCCGCTATTCACATAAACCTGAGGCGGTGTCCATTGCTCGTACCCGAGTCTGGCAGTGTACTGTTGCCACTCCCGCACCAGTGGGTGCGTTGGGTTGACGGGGTAACTCTGGTCTTCACAAACCGCGACGCCGCAACGTACCCAGCGTTCAAAGAAGCTCCATTCGCCCAGCACAAAGATGTCGGAGTCGAAATAGAAGATACCTTCGGCTTCGGGTTCATGCTCCGTCAGCACCTGCTCCATCCACGCCGCTTTGTATTGCGCCATGTGAATGTCGGTTTCGAGCTTGCAAAGTTTGACCTCAATGCCTTCGGGAGTTTCGACCGTACAGATGTTGCCGGCAACCTCTCCGGTTGCGGCCCAGGCAGGCAGGGCGCCACGGTATCCCGCCCATACCCGTCCGCGATAACCCACGCGTACAAGTGAGTTCACAAGGGTACCCAGACCCTTGTGGTAGTCGTTTTCCCAAAGCGAGCAGACCGTAATGGAAGATTTGGAAGTGGTTGTCTTGTCAGGCATAAGCAGTTGGAACGGATGTTGAATGGATGCGGAGCTCAGGACGGCTTCCGGCGGTCATTGATCCGTTATTATTCCCGAACCTCCTGGGTGACGAAGTGTGGAAGGGCGCTTTGCGGCGTTTCTCCATGTTCAAGAGCGTATATCTCGATTGCTGCTTCGGCTTCCAGGCTGCTTGGAGGTATAACCAGCGGCGGATCCTCGACCTCGCGCGGTCCTTTCATGAAGCCGTACGCACCGGAGAGCATATTGACGAACAGCGAAGCGATGTTGGTTCCGAGATTGAGCAGAAGCGCGCCCCGAACGGTGCTCATGTCCAATTTGACCGCACAAAGAACCTGCACGGTAACGATGAGCACAATGTTCAGGATCACGTTCCACCAGTAGACAAAACGCCGCGCGGAGTGAACGCTCCACAGCAGGCTGCTGAAACAACTGACGGCGCCTGTGGCGATGGCAATCTCAACCTCGACGCGCAGGTTCCCGTATTGCGGACCCAGAATCCAAAGAAACATCTGCGGATATTCGCAGGCCACAAGCGCGAGGGTGGTGGATGTGATGGCGCTCAGCAGCAGGGCAACGGCATAACGTTTCTTGAGCAGTTCCTTGGGAAGCTTGGCGAAATAGGGCTCGGCAAGCAGGGAATTGACCTGGATGAAAACCGCGAACAGCCCGCTGAGCCTACCGAGTGCTCCGATACTGGCCACGCCCTTTGCGCGGCCCAGAAAGGTGATAAGAAAGAGCGCAAGCTGGCCCTGCAGAGCCCAGAAGACGGCCTGCGGAATGTTCGGCAATGCCAGCCGCACAATCGCCTTCTGTTTGCTTGCGGTGACATGCCCGGGAACACCCAGCGCACGCCGCGCGCGCAGGCAGTAAAAAATGCCGACGAACATAATGCCGGCCACATTAATCAGGATCGCGGTGAATGGGCCCAGGCGATGGAGCGACCAGAACGCGAGAAGAATAACCAGCGTGCCGAGGCTGGAGCCGAGCTGCCCTTTGTACCATTCGGTTCGTTTGCGCAGCAGAATCAGCACGGCTCCGTAAGCAGAGCCCATGCGCAGGAACCACGTTGAGACCAGCAGGATCGCGATCATCGCGACAACGGTGCGCCAACTCCAGCCGCGGTGTTTGACCAGGAAGGGATAGAAGGCCGCGAGTCCCGCACCCACGACCGCGTACACCCAAAGAGAAAGTCGCCGCAGGGAAGCGGCGTAGTCGGCAATCAGCTTGCGATCGTCAACGCGCTCTCCAACCAGGGGCACCAGGGTGGCTGTGAAGTTCACATCCATCATGGCGATGACGGCGCCCTGGACGGCAAACAGCACGACGAATTTTGCATAGTCGTCCGCCGGCAGCAAGCGGATGCAAAGGACGCCGTACAGGAGGTTCGCAGCCATCGTGACGCCCTGGGCCATCAGGAAGTTGGCCAGCGTTCGAAGCTTTGCAATAACTCCTGAAAACGGCACCAAGACTGGGCTCTCCGAGGGAATGGTTTGCTCTCCGGCTCCGAAGATTCAAGAGCCACTGCAGACGGACATAGCAGGTTCAGGACGGTGGTGAGCTTGTCTTCAAGTTTACGTGATTTTGCGCGGATAGAGAGCAGCTTTGGGGCAGTGCGATAGTAAGGTTTTCGAGGTTACGATGGTGTGTCTGTGGCGGCTTCCATTCTGATATAGTCGAGCCAATTACCCGGAGTGGATGCAGCTTTGTGGCGGTTGCCAATGTTTCCGAGGTACGCCCTTTGAACCGGGTAACCTTGTCCCATAATCAGATTTCAGAAGTTAGAGCGCTCACGGGTCTCCGTGGAGTAGCGGCTTTGTATGTCGTGCTCTTTCACTTCTTCTCGCCTCTGCCGTTGACGAGCCCGGCAATGTGCTTCCTTGGGCATGGATATCTTGCCGTCGACATTTTTTTCACGCTGAGCGGTTTTGTGATGGCGCTGAACTATGTCGGACTTTTCTCCGGGGGCGTGCGCACTGCCACGGTGCGAACGTTCTTCTCCCGGAGATTTGCACGTATTTATCCGTTGTATCTGGTCACGCTGTTGATTGCGACTGCACTTGTTGCCGGCGGACACCTGGACTTCAGTGGACGTTCAGTCGCCCAGGCCTTCCCCGCCAACCTGTTCATGGTGCAGAACTGGGGCAATTGGGAAAGCATCGAGAATCCCGCATGGTCCATCAGCACCGAGTGGTTCGCCTATCTGCTCTTTCCATTTCTGGTTCGGTGGATCTTCTTTCGCCTGCGCGCGGTGGCTATAGTCCTCGGCTTGTTCAGCGTCGGCGGGTTGATCTGGTTGTCGCTGAATTTTTCCAACCCTTACGATCACACCAAGATTCTCGACCTGACCCATGGCTACATCTCTCTGATCCGCTGTGTAAGCGAGTTCACATTGGGCATGCTGGTCTACCGCATGCGAGACACACGACTGGGCGCAAAGCTCAAGCGGCTGCCGTGGCTCGCTTTATGTGCGGTGGTCGTGCTGGTTGTCCTGCTGAGTATCCGCAAGGCGGACCTCGCGGTGGTGCTGTTTGTTCCGCTGCTGATCGTCGCTCTGGATGGAGAAAAGAACGTGGTCAGCCAGTTTCTCGGTTCAAGAGCGCCGGAGTTCCTCGGGCTGATTTCGTTCAGTGTCTATCTGCTGCATTACCTGTTCGTACCTCTACTCAACCGGCTGGATGGGTATGTGCACGGCACGGGCCGGCATCATTCTCACACGTATGCCGCCGCGGTTGTCTTTCCGTTGCTGCTTGTTTGCGCGACGGCAACGTATTACGCAGTCGAGGTACCAGCCCGGCGTGGACTGCGCAAACTTTTCGAAGGAAACGGACGCGCGACACCTTCGCTTGGCCAGCCGGCGGTGAAATCGTGATGAGGGCAAGAGTATGAGCGCAGAAAAAGGCCCGCCCCGGATCGTGATGGTCGCCAACCGCCATCAGCAAAACGATGGACAAGGCCGGGTTAACTATGAAATTGCGCTTGCCGCTCTGAACAGCGGGATGCACGTTACGTTGCTCACGGCCTACTGCGCGGATGAGATTGCAAACCATCCCCAGGCGCGCCTGGTGAAGATCGGCAAGGAAGGCCGTCCTACCCAACTTTGGAAGAACCTTGCATTTGCCAGAGAAAGCGCGCGCTGGCTTCGCATTCACCGGGGCCAGTATGACCTGGTCCAGGCCAATGGCTTCATTACCTGGGCGGACTGCGATATTGTCACCGCGCACTTTGTCCACACATCCTGGGGGCGCAGCCCATATTTTCAGTACGCACGCTCATGGCGTCCCGGCGCTCTGTATCAACGGCTCTTCACTGCATTGAATGCCCGATGGGAACAGAGAGCCTTTCGGGCAGCGAAGTTTGTCATCGCGGTATCTGAGATTGTCGCGAAGGATGTTGAGGCGTTGGGTGTGCCGCACGAACGCATCCGTGTTGTCCACAATGGTGTGGATACGGATGAATTTGCTCCCGGCGCTTCTGTAAGAGGAACCTTTGGTCTTCCAGACGATGTGCCGATGGTCTTGTTTGCCGGAGACATTCGTTCACCACGCAAAAACCTTCAGACGCTGCTGCGGGCGATGGGACATCTGCCCAACGTTCATCTCGCAGTGGCCGGCGACACGATGAGAAGCGCCGCCCCGGCGTTGGCGCGGGAATTGGATCTTGGCGACCGCGTCCATTTTCTGGGCAAGACCACGCGACTTCCGGAGCTCATGCGGTCTGTGGATGTGTTTGCTTTCCCATCTCTCTATGAGCCATTTGGCCTGGTGGCGTTGGAAGCCGCGGCCAGTGGCTTGCCTGCCGTGTTGTCGCACCATGTTGGTTCGGCGGGTGCGCTGCAGGGCGTGTTCACGATCGTCAAGGATGCGGAGGATGCAGCGGAACTCGCCGCAGCTATCGATAACCTGCTTCAATCGGCAACGCGGAGAGAAGAGATGGCACAACGGGCCCGCGACCGCGCACTGTCGCTGCAGTGGAAGGATACGGCCGCAGGGTATCTGCGCATCTATCAGGAGATGGTACAGAGGCAAGAGATGACGGAGCGGCGAGCTTGAACGGACGATTGCATCCACGTACACGATCCCTGTGCCGGCGATCGGACGGAGAGGCACAGTGAAGCTACTTGTCGTCAGCTTTCCATGCGTTACCGCTGTGAATCAGAGCTTCTTCGCGGACCTCGAAGAGCAGACGGGATGGACCGTCACGCTCGCGATGCCGAATCGCTGGAAGACGGAATACGGCCCTATTGAAGGCTGCGCGAGATGGCCGGCTTTTCGGGGGAAAATCGATTGTGAACCGGTGATCTTTCCCGGCGATATTCCCAAACATGTGTATCGCGGTTGGCTGCTGCGCACGCTGCGGCGCGAAAGGCCGGATGCAATCTATATGCATCACGAACCCTATGGCTTTGCGACGTTCCAACTGTATCTGGCGAACCGTCTTACGGTGAACAAGCCCATCGGCTTCTATGCCGCGCAGAATCTGCTGAAGACATATCCCACACCTGTTCGGCAGTTGGAGCGCTGGGTGCTGCGGCAATCGAGCTTCGCGTTTCCGGTGACGAACGTTGCTGCGGACATTCTTCGCAAGAAACATTACGAGGGCCGCGTCGAGGTGTTGCCACTGGCCGTAAGCCCTGAGCTGTACCGGCCAACACCGGAGTGGAGCTGCGAATGGCGAGAGCGGAATGGTATTCCTTCCGGGCGCGTAATCTTCGGCTACATGGGCAGGTTCGTGGAGGAGAAGGGTCTTCGCACTTTGTGCGATGCCTTGGAACGCCTGGGCGACCTCGATTGGGGGCTTGTGCTGGTGGGCGGCGGCCCGCTTGAGGCCGAACTGCGAGGCAAAGCTGCTGCCATGGGCGAGAGGGGCAAGCGCATCCGCTTTGCAGGCTACGTTCCGCATGACGAAGCCCCGAAGTGGCTTTCGCTGTTCAACGTCATGGTGCTGCCTTCGGAAACGCGGCCCAACTGGATGGAACAGTTTGGCCGCGTGCTGGTGGAAGCGATGGCCTGTGGAACTCCTGTGATTGGTTCCGATTCCGGTGAGATTCCCAAAATTCTTACCGAGACCGGTGGTGGAATCGTCTTCCCGGAGGGCAACGCTTCGGCGCTGGCTGAGGCTATGTTGCAGCTTGGGAAGTCGTCTGAATTGCGATGTGAATTTGCTGAGAAAGGACGCGCGTCGGTGCTGGTTACGTACGATCAAAAACATCTCGCGCGCAGGTTCGCCGAAGTGATTGAGTCTGCGGTTCAAGGCACGAAGGCTTCGTCACAAAGCATCTGAAGTAGGAAAGAGAGTTGTTCTTGAGGACATTGCAGATCGGCGACGACTGGCCAGGGGAGCGGATCACCGGTCTCAACCGCTACTTCGTAGAGTTGACGCGTTGCCTGCCCGCAACCGGGACCGAAGCGCAGGGTCTCGTGGTTGGCTCAAGAGAAATTCTTGCCGAGGCGGCCGGTACGGTGGTGCCATTCGCGAATAGCCATGATCCCCTTTACAAACGCCTGTACCGTGCGCGCCGCGCCGCGCGGAAATTGAACCGGGAAAAGAAGTTTGATCTCGTTGCCTCGCACTTTGCGTTGTACGCCGCTCCATTGCCGCCGGAGCTCAAGAGGCTGCCGCTTGTTGTTCACTTCCACGGTCCGTGGGCGGCGGAAAGCAATGTCGAAGGCTCCAAAGGGCAACGGTCCAGTTTCAAGTTCTCTATAGAGCGCCGGGTTTACAACCGTGCACGGCGGTTCATTGTCCTTTCGCAATCCTTTCAGCAGGAGCTTGCAGCAAACTACGGGATCGATGAAGACCGCATCAGACTCGTGCGCGGTGGGGTGGATACCGAGCGGTTCAACATGTCGATGTCGCGGACGGAAGCCAGAGGTCTGTTGGGATGGCCTGAGGAACGCCCGGTGATCTTCACGGTTCGCCGCCTTGTCCGGCGCATGGGGCTTGAAAATCTGATTGATGCGATGACTCTGGTGGTGGCGCGCGTCCCCGACGTGATGCTGATGCTGGGCGGCGCGGGGCCGATCGCCGGCGAACTCAAGACCCGTATTCGCGAACGTGGCCTGGAAAACAACATCCAGCTGCTCGGGCGGGTCAGCGAAGAACATCTCCCGCTGGCATACCGTGCGGCGGATATGACGGTTGTGCCCTCGCAGGCGCTGGAAGGTTTTGGGCTGATTACGGTGGAGTCGCTGGCGTCAGGAACCCCGGTGTTGGCGACACCGGTTGGCGGACTCCCTGAAGTGATTCAGCCTTTCGCGCCGGAGTGTCTGTTCACGGACGTCAGCGCCGATGCCATCACCAGCCTTCTGTTGCAGGTGCTACAGAGCGAGTTGTGTCTGCCCTCCGAAGAGCGATGCAGGGCTTACGCCGTAGAGAATTTTTCATGGCCCCGAATCGCGAGACAAGTTCGCAGTGTCTACGATGAGGCTCTGGACGCCTGAGAACACTTTGGATGCTGCTCAATGATGCATCACGAGCGGTTAGGTGTGGATATGCTCTGGTGGCCTCGACGCCGCGAGAATCTCCAGTGGTTAACGACGCACTCATGCATCCTGAGGAGCCGTGAGATACGAGACATTCATACCACCATCTGGAATGATGCGTGATCGCTACAGGGAGCGATGTGTCAGTTGGCGATAGGCTGCCATCACCCCGCGAACCGTCTTCTCAATACTGAAGTTTTCGGCAACGTGGATTTGTCCGCGCAGGCCCATCGCGCGGCTTCCCGCCGGATCGCTGAGAAGGCGGTCGATGGCATCCGCCATGGCACTCGCATCGCTCATCGGAACGAGAAGACCTGTTACGCCGTCTTCAATGATCTCCGGAACACCGCCGGCATTGGTGGCGATCACAGGTTTTCCCGCGGCCATGCCCTCGATGATGACCTGGCCGAAGGGCTCGGGCCGGGTCGACGCGTGTACCAGGACATCGAGTTCACTGATGGCTTGCTGGATGTCGTGGCGGAAGCCGGTGAAGACCAGTGAATCACCCATTTCAAGTTCGGTAGCGAGTTGATGCAGGCCGTTTTCGAACTCCGCTTCGTCGAAAAGCGCCGCGCCGACAATGCGGAACTCCGCCTGGGGATACTTCCTCCGCAACCTGCCGGCGGCACGTATAAAGATGTCCTGCCCTTTCCAGAAGCTGATGCGGCCGACCAAGCCTACGATTTGCCGCTGTCGCATTTCCGTTTCCGTGTCCGCAGGCTTGTGCCGGGCAAATTCTTCGTGCGGAGTGCCTTCATGGACGACGTGAATCTTCGGCGATGGCTTTTCGGACAACGTGAGGGCTACGGCCCGTGAGTCGGCGATGATCAGGTCCGGCAGCCAACCGCTGAGCCATCGGAAAGCGCGGGCCACCTTGGCAGGAAGATAGTCGGGCGTAATCCTGTCGCGCACGTGCCATACGACCGTGGTTCCGGCAAGCTTCGCGGCAAAGCTGCCGATGACATCTGACTTGAGGGAATTGGTATGCAGCAGATCGACCTTATGTTGGCGGATGAAGCGGCGCAGTTTCCAGACATAGCTCAGGGTTTCACGAATGGCGGCGACTGAAACGAGGCTCCTGGCGCCGAGATCGTCTTTGCGCGCGCGGCGGACACTTTCGCGCATCGGCAGGATATGCACTTCGGCGACTGCACGCAGGCGATCGGCAAGCGGCCCATCTTCTCCCAACACCACAACGGGCTCGATCACGTCGAAGTCGAAGTGACGAATCAGATTGAGCATCGCGACTTCGGCGCCGCTCAGAGAGCCGACGTGATCGAAGAACATGACCCGAAGTTTTTTACCGTCCGATGTCCTTGGCGCCGCCGGCGCGGTCTTGAGCGTGTCCGGCTCGTTTTCAATCAATACGTTTTCGGTTGCGTCCACCGGTTCTCCAGAAAGATTATGAAGCTCTACCAAGCCGCATATTCAAAATCGCGCGGCTCTCACACGGATGCGGCAACAGTCACGCCTATGCGGCGCAGGAAGCTGGCAAAGCGCGTGCGGAAGACCTGGCTGCTGAACTGTTCGGCATGTTGACGAATGGTATGCGGGTCCCATTCCTGGTCTTCGAATCGTTGCACCGCATCCATCAAGGCTTCCGGGGTTTGTTCGTCAAAGAACAGTCCCGTGACGTTTTCGCGAATGGTTTCCACGGCGCCTCCGGCTCGAAACGCGATCGTCGGACGTCCTGCCGCCGCAATCTCCAGCGGCGCCATGCCGAAGTCTTCCTCGCCCGGAAAGATCAGAGCTTTGCAGCGGGAAACAAGGTGGTCAACCTCGCGGTCAGGAAGTCTTCCCATAAAGCGCACGGACGGGCCGGCCTGATCTTTTAGGTCGTCCAGAGCTGGTCCCGAGCCGATGACCAGGAGTTTTTTCCCCAATCGAGAAAAGGCGTCGATCGCCAGATCGATGCGTTTGTACGACACCAGTCTGGCGAGAATGATGAAGTAGTCGTCCTGCTCGAGCGACAGGGTGAAGCGGTGCACCTCAATGGGAGGCGCGATGACTTCGGCATAGCGGCCATACGCCTCATGAATGCGCTTCGCGACCACCTGAGAATTGGCGATGAAGTGATCCGGCTGACGCGCCGCTCCTTCATCCCAGCGGCGCAGGCCATGGATCAGCGTTGGCAGGAACGCCCGGATTCCCGCGCCGAAGGACTCACGCGCGGAGTAGCTCTGGTAGCTCCACACCCAGCGCATGGGCGTATGACAGTAGCAGACATGAATTGCGTCAGGGTGGGCGCGCACACCTTTCGCATAGCCGGACGAACTGGAAACAATCAGGTCGTAGCTGGAAAGATCGAGCGAACTGACGGCAAATGGGTACAGCGGGAAGTAGAGCCGGTAGTACTCGTTCATCTTGGGCAGGCGCTGCATCCAGGATGTGTGTACGTCCACATGCCGCAGGCTGTCGGGCATTTTGTTCTGGAGCGCGACGGTCGCAAACAGGTCTGCCCCAGGCAGCATGTTGTAGAGCTCTTCGGCAACCTTCTCCGCGCCCCCCATCTGCGTGAAGTAGTCATGTACAACCGCGATCTTCATCGTGACCTTTCGGTAGCGTTACATCGCGCCATGCCGCTTGATCACGGTACCCACGGTTCGCGCCAGTATCTTGACGTCGAGCGAAAGAGACCAGCGATCGATGTAGCGGTTATCCATGACGATCCACTCATCGAACCCGACCGCGCTCCGGCCGCTGACCTGCAGAAGTCCGGTCATTCCGGGCTTCACGCTGAAACGGCGCATCAGTGCTGCTTCGCTGAAGAGTGACACGTCGCGTATCGTCATGGGCCGCGGCCCCACAAGCGACATCTCGCCAATCAAAACGTTCCAAAGCTGCGGCAGTTCATCCAGTGAAGTAACACGGAGGAATTTGCCGAACCTGGTGACACGGGGGTCGTTCTTCATCTTGAAGAGCGGGCCGGTCGCTTCGTTCACGTTTTCAAGAGCAGGCAGCAGCTGCTCGGCATTCCGCACCATGCTGCGGAATTTCATCAGCCTGAAACGGCGGCGGCGATAGCCATAACGTTCCTGGAAGTGCAGTACGGGGCCTCTGCTGGTGAGTTTGATACCCAGGGCGATGATCAGGAAGAGCGGGGACAACACCACAAGCCCCAAAAACGCACCGCACAGATCAAGCGCACGTTTGGCGGCCAAACGAAAGGCGTCTGTTTCCTGTTGCGGCACAAGGTCGCGGAAGACGGTTTCGCCCTTGGAATGCAAGCGTTGCTGCCGGGAATAGATGTCATCGAGGTACAAAACCTGTACGCCCGCGCTTTCCGCGATGTGGACGGCCCTCTGCATCAACGGATAGCAGGACTGGATGGGCATCGCGATCAGGATGACGTCGACCACTTCCTTGAGCAGCAGATCACTCAACTGATTCACGGTGCCCAGAAAGCGGTGTTCCAGATCGGCGGGCAGATCGGTGGGATCACGATCGTCGACGAAGCCGATGAGGCGAACCGAGGCATGATAGTGCGTGCGGAGTGCGCGCCAGGCTTTGCCTGCGCGTGGTCCACTTCCGATGATGAGTGCCCGCCGAGGATTGCGTGAAGCAAGCCAGTTGCGCAGGGTGACGCTGACGAGAATGCGAGACACTTCCAGGCTCAGCCATCCACCCACGGTGGTGAGAACGGCGCTCAGGGTAAGGCATTCGGGATGGCGGAGCCACAGATAGGCCATCACCGGCAGGATCATCATCAGCGCGCCGCGCGGTGCGGAAAGCACGCGGGCAGAAAATGTCGCGTTTCTATCGTAGAGCCTGAGCACGGAAAAGCAGGAGTGCCACAGAAAGATAAACGCTAATCCAAAGCCAGCATCGGTAAGGCTAATGCGGGCATCGGGAGCATGCCCAAGAATGTCCACGATCACACCTTGGGGAACGACACTGACGATCAGGAGGAACAATGCAAGGATGCTGTCCATCCAGCCAGACAGTTGACTCCGGGATTTACTGACCATGGGGCCTCGTGGTGATGCTGTCTCAAAGCCGGAGCCAAGATCGTGCGGGATGGGGGGCCGGAAAAAGAAGCGGTTCTGCGGTAGAGCTCTCGACAGTGGGCGCACGAATGCGAAAGATCTCCCCATTGCGGGCGAACGATGTCGAAGGCCTACAGCGTTAATTATGTTGAGTCATAAATTGGATAAATCCATTATCTGCAATGCGCTGCCGAAGCACAATAGGGCTCTTGCGATATCGGATGGTCGTTTGATTGTCAGCGAGTAGCAGCGCCATGTCCAGCACTGATGACCCAAAAATGTGATTACCAATGTAACAATCTGGGCATGCTATTCCTCAATGAACGCAATAAGTTATGAAGATTCTGTTACGTCTCGAAGTCATCGTGTTGCGAGACATCTTGAGTGAATCTGCGACATCCCTGCGTTCTATCCAATGCAATCCAAAGCGAAGATAAATTCCGTGGGCTCGAGTGAACTTACCTATCGCCCCCACATCGATGGCTTGCGAGCAATTGCCGTGCTGTTGGTGTTGTTCGATCATCTCGAACTTCCCTTCATGCGCGGAGGTTTTGTCGGTGTCGACATCTTTTTCGTGATTTCCGGATATCTGATTACCGGAAATATTGATCGGTTGATTGGTGCGGGAAAATTTACACTCTTTGGTTTTTATGAACGGCGGTTCCGCAGAATCTTTCCAGCGCTGTTCGTCATGCTGGGTATAGTCAGCATTTTTGCCTATCTTGTTTTTCTGCCGCTGCAGCTCGTGGAATACAGCCGCCTTCTACTCGCCGCGGTGTTCTCCTATTCGAATCTGCATCTGTACTGGACCGATGCAGGCTACTTCGGTTTGAACTACGCGAAGATCCTGCTTCATACCTGGTCGCTTGGTGTGGAGGAACAGTTTTATCTGTTTATTCCGCTGGCGATGCTCCTGGTTGCGAACAGGCCCAGGATCCTGCGCTGGATGGTTGGTCTCGGTGCGGTCCTCTCCCTGCTGCTGGCGACCTATTTTGCTTTGCACAAACCCGACCTGGCGTTCTACATGCCCTATACACGCGCGTGGGAACTTCTTGCCGGCGCCCTGATCTCCCTCGGGATGGTGCGTTGTCCGCAAAGCCGCAACATTCGCGAGGTGATGGTCGCAGCGGGACTCGTGGTGATCGTGGTGTACGCGATGTTCTTCAAGGCGACGCTTCCGTTCCCCGGCGTCTCTGCGATTCCCCCGTGTCTTGCAGCGATGCTGATCATCATGGCCGGTGGCGAAACGGCCGCGGGAGCAGTGCTGCGGTGGCGGCCGACGGTTTTTATCGGCCTGGTGTCGTATTCGCTGTATCTCTGGCACTGGCCTGTGATCACGATGGCCCGTTTGGGAGCTGTGCATGGCGTGAAGCCGGGAACGATAACGGGCGCGTTTGCCATTGTCCTTCTCTCGATCGCCCTTGCCTATCTTTCCTGGCGTTTTGTGGAACAACCATTCCGGGCCGGGCGTTTTCGCACGCTTCCGCAAAGCAGGATTTTTCTTTACGCGGGTGTGGGTGCGGTTGCCATCGCGGCGCTTGCATTCCTGCTGGGAGCGGAGGATGGCCGGCCGCAGCGGTTCTCGAAGGAGGCGCTCCAGGTGGGCGCTTCTATGCAGGTCCTTCCTCAAATGCGAACTGGCTCATGCTTCGTCGAAACCGGGTTTCAGGATTTCGACAAGGCTGGCTGTCTGCAGAAGATGGAAGGGAAGCCGAATGTCCTGCTTTTCGGAGACAGCCACGCGGCGGCCTTGTGGTGGGGACTGCAACATGGCTTTCCCGGCATTCATTTCCTTCAGGCGACGCTGGCCGCATGTCCCCCCACGGAAGGACACTATGCCCGCTCCAACTGCTCCCAGATGCGGCGCTTCATGTATGAAAGCTACCTTCCCATAAATCGGGTGGATGCGGTCATCCTCACCGAACGGTGGACGTCCAGCGATGATCTGAAGGCGATGGAGTCGGCGCTGAGCTTCTTCCAGTCACGCGGTACTCCTGTCGTCGTGGTCGGACCTGTGCCGGAATACACGGCCCCGCTGCCGTTTTTGCTCGCTCTTGGATTGAAGTGGCACGACCCGGAGCTTCCCGGCCGCAACCGTGTCGCCCATCTTGAGACGGTCGACCGGCAACTGCGTGCTGAACTTAGCGGAAGGCCTGGAATTACCTATGCTTCGATCTGGGATGCACTTTGCACCAACGAATCCTGCATGGAATACGCCGGCGGTAGTTACGAAGTGCCTGTGTTGGCCGACGTCGATCATCTGAGCAATCAGGGTTCGCTAGACGTTGTGAACAGGATGAAGAGCGCAGGCGAACTGCCTTTGCGTTGAGGCCCTGATACCGGCAGGGCCGGTTCCCGGGTTCTGCGCCGTGTCCGGTGGTGGACAGTGCGGTTCACGAATGGACAGGACGGGCCAGTCGCCCAAGACCTAAGTCATTGAAATCGCAGGGCGTTCCCGTGGCTCTTCACGTGCTTCCACGCGAGGCTTGGATTGCGGTCTGGAGACGACGGTCGTCTGTCTGTTTCCAGGCCGTGAAATTGGAGCCACCTTCGTGACGAATCTTGCTCAGGACATTCGCTATGCGTTTCGGCAATTGCGTAAGACGCCAGGCTTCACGATCACTGCAATGCTCACCCTGGCGCTTGGCATTGGGGCGAATGCAGCGATCTTCACGCTGGTTCACGCTGTGCTGCTCCAGAACCTGCCTGTGGCGAATCCCAACGCGTTGATACGGTTTGGCGATCGCGCGGATTGCTGCGTGGGTTCCGGAAGACATGACGACGGCAACTACTCGCTGCTTTCCACCGACGCCTATGAGCAGTTCAGGAAGGGGCTGCCGGAGTTTGAAGAGGTCGCCGCTATGCAGGCGGGCTTCCATTTCCGGCCTGTGGTGGTGCGGCGCGATGGAGCCCAGGAAAATGCGCGCTCGGTTATGGGTGAGTTCGTTTCAGGGAACTACTTTCGAACCTTCGGCCTTCAACCTCATGCCGGGCGTCTGTTCACCGACAGCGACGACGTGCAAGGCGCCCCGATTGTCGTGGTTGTGAGCTACGACACGTGGAAGCGCGATTACGCCGGCGATCCTTCCATCGTGGGCAGCACGTTCTGGGTCAACACCAAGGCGGTGACCATCGTGGGAGTTGCTCCGAAAGGCTACTTCGGCGACAGGGTTTTGGACACGCCACCGGATTTTTATCTGCCCATCGAATCGATGCCTGTGCTCGCCAATGTTGCGTATGTGCACGATCCGGACAGCAACTGGCTGTACATCGTGGGCCGGCTCAAGCCCGGTGTTGCGCTGGCGCCTCTGCAGGATAAGGTGAATGCCTTGCTGCGGCAGGAGCTGGCGCCCAGCAGTCTCTTCACTTCGGCAAAAGATAAAGCGTTGCTGGCGAAAGCGCATGCCACCCTGACTCCGGGAGGCGCTGGGATCCGTGCCATGGAGGAGCAATATGGCCAAAGCCTCCACTTGCTGATGTGGGTTTCGGGCCTGGTGCTGCTGATTGCGTGCGCCAACATCGCCAACCTGCTGTTGGTGCGCGGCATGGCCCGCGCCGGGGAGATGAGCCTGCGCGTAGCGCTGGGCGCGATGCGCCGCAGACTCATCCAGCAACTGCTGACGGAAAGCCTGGTGTTGGCGGTCATCAGTGGGATCGTCGGTTTGATCGTCGCGTACGGTGGGACGCACATGCTGCTCGCCCTGGCATTCCCAGGCGCGGACAACGTCGCGATCCACGCGAGTCCATCGCTTGCTGTGCTCGGGTTTGCATTCGGTTTGTCATGCCTGACGGGCATTCTCTTCGGTGTCGCGCCGGCATGGATCGCGGCGAAGGCCGAACCGGTGGAAGCGTTGCGTAACGGCTCGCGCACCATGGCTACGGGAGCGTCGTTGCTTCAGCGCGGCCTGGTGGTAGGCCAGGCGGCCCTGTCGCTGATGCTGCTGGTAGGCGCCGGCTTGTTTGCCCAAAGCATGAACAAGCTTCAGCACTTCGACATGAAGCTTGCCACCAGCAACCGTTATATCGTGCACATCAACCCACAGGCTGCAGGCTATGCGCAGACTCAGGTGGAGGCGTTGTATCGAACCATGGAAGAACGCTTCCAAGCGATTCCCGGTGTCGTGAAAGTCGGCATCAGCAGCTACACACCCATGGAAGACAACAACAACGGGTGGGGCGTCCAGGTGCAAGGCCGGCCTCGGATTGCCGGCTCCTCATCGCTTAAAGCGAATGCCGAGTATTTCGATTCGGTTGGAACGCATGTTGTCATGGGACGCGGCATCGGAGTGCAGGATACGTCTGCGACCCGGCCGGTCGCGGTGGTCAATCAGTCATTCGTGAAAAAGATGTTCAAGCCGGGTGAGAATCCGATTGGACAGCACTTCGGACCCGCTGGGACGAAATCTTCCGGCGCCTTCGAAATCGTCGGCGTCGTGGAAGATACGACCTACCTGACTGTGCGCTGGACGGATCATCTCGCCTTCTTCGTGCCTCTCGGGCAACGGCCGCTGGGCACGGACCAGCCCATCGAAAAAGACGAAAGCATGTATGTGGGCGCCATTGTTCTGGAAACAAGCCGGCCCATGAGCAACATGGAAGCGCTGGCAAGGCAAACACTGTCCGGCATCAATCCGAACCTCGCTGTCGTGAAGTTTCAGACATTCGATGCACAGATCGCGGACCGCCTTGCGGGAGACCGCATGCTGGCGGACCTGACGATGCTGTTCGGCGCGCTGGCATTGTTGCTGGCGATGGTTGGCTTGTACGGTGTGACCTCCTACACCGTGGAGCGCCGCACCTCTGAGATCGGCATACGCATGGCGCTTGGAGCGGAACGCAGCCGCGTTGTGGCGATGGTGATCCGCGGCGCCATGTCGCAGACCTTGCTGGGCCTGGCGATTGGCGTGCCTGCGGCACTGCTCTGCGTGCGTTATGTGAAATCGCAGCTCTACCAGACGGAGTCTGTGAACCCCATTTTGCTGACGATCGCTGTTCTCACGCTGGGGCTGGCGGCTTGTATCGCGGGCATGATCCCCGCGCGGCGTGCTGCTTCCATCGATCCGCAGACGGCGTTGCGTCACGAATAACTTATTCGTGACGCGATCCTTCCGCGCATGCCTCACGGGGAAACCGTGCGGCCAGGATCGCCACAGCGAACAGCATGCTCATGGAATTCGAGGCTCGCCGATTGAGACCCCATCTCTCCTCGTCGAATATCGAATTGGAATGAGCCGCTCATGTTTTTCAAAGCTGACGCGAGTCACCCAGTGCCAGAGGCAATTCTTGTTCCGTTACGCGTTTCGTGTGAGCAATATCTGCGGAAAATTCGAAATTGCCGTATGAGCCAAAAGTGTTAGTAGGCACCAGAACAAAATCGCATGAACAGCCTTGACTTCGCTCCGGGGCACGTGTCATTGTAGGCAGCAACTCTTGGTACGACGGAAGTCATCCAGTTGTTCTTGGCTGCGAGTCCGGAATTAGGACTTAGCGCATCTATTTGTCGAAACCCACAACAGGGTACCTATTGTTGGAACGAACAATGGCCTGTTAGAAGCTGCAGAGATGTTAGGAGCTGAATTGGGATGAAGATCACTGGAAAGTACTGATCTCAAAGCTTCATGAATGATCTGCATATCCATTTGGCGACAACCCGAATGGCATGGCGTGAGCATGCCCGGCGGGTAGTCAACGAATCAACTTCAATCGCAGAGTAAGAGATCAGGGAGGCTTCAGCAGATGACAGGATTGAGTAGGTTTGCATGGGTAGGTGTTCTCCTCATGGCGAGTTCCGGGATTGCTCAGACAGTTACAGGCTCCGGAACGACGAGCACTATCCCGGTTTTCACCGGGGCGTCCACGTTGGGAAATTCGGTGATTACTCAATCAAACGGCAACATCGGCATTGGAACAACCAGCCCTGTTTTCCCTCTCGATGTGGCGGGAGGAGGAAGATTCAATTGGCGCACAACCATCAATGCGCCCGGCTTCAGCGACGTCAGCAATCCTGCCCTCCTGGTGAATGACACGGAGTCTTCCGCAACGTGGATGGTCCCGTATGCTTCCATCTCGGCGAATGCCGCCTCTGGCGTGAATATAATTCCGTCAATCTGCGGTGCAAGTGCCGGTTCTACATCGAATTGCGGTTATTTCGGGTTGTACTACGCAGGAGTTGGAAGCGCGAATAACTACCTGACCATGGGGATCACGGGCTTCGATCATTTGTTGAACGTGTTTCAAAATGGGAATGTCGGTATCGGTACTACGACTCCCGGGGCAAAGCTGGAAGTTAATGGGAACATGTTGTTTACGGCTGGCAGTGGAGCGTCGGTCACGTTTCCCGATGGCACGGTACAAAGTACTGCCTGGAACGGCGTAACCATAGGTGGTGACTACGCGGAATCCGTTGATATTGAAGGAAATCGTGGAGGCTATGAACCGGGTGACGTGATTGTTATCGATCGTTCTTCTCCAGGAAGATTCGCCAAATCGGAAGGTGCCTATTCCAGACTAGTTGCCGGCGTTTATTCAACCAAACCGGGATTGGTAGGTCGCCGCACTACGACGGCGCGGGTTGATAAAGAAGCGGAAGTCCCGATGGCTATGATGGGGATTGTCCCGACAAAAGTGAGCGCGGAGAACGGCCCTGTCGAGACGGGCGATCTGCTGGTGACCGCAAAAACGCCGGGGTACGCCATGAAAGGGACCGACCGTGAGCGGTTCACCGGTGCAGTGATTGGCAAAGCGCTGGCGCCTTTAGCCGAGGGGACAGGGACGATCGAAGTGCTTATATCTCTCCAATAACCAGTTGCCGCCTGTGGATATACACCAGTTGACGCGACCGTAAACACGTGCTGGCGGAAGTCCGAACGCGTCCGCACGCCAAGGAGTGAACAATGAAGATACGACCCATGCACCTTCTGCCCGTGGCTCTCTGCTTGATAAGCATCAGCGCCTTCGCTGAGCCGATAAATTTACAGCAGGCTGAGTCAAAACCCACGCTTACTTCAGCGCAGGATTCTCAATCCGCCACGGGAACGCCACCGAAGACCAAGAAGAAGAGAGAGTTCGTGATTCTGCCTGCAATATCGGGGTACAGCGATTTCATTCGAGACCTGTATCTCGACCACGAGGACTATTTGAAGCATCTTCGTGAAAACCCGGACGATAGGAAGAGCCCTCCCGAAGGGACTTTCCTTGCCGCCGTAATAGGCATATCGCGTCAAAATTTTCTAACAGTTCAGACTTATGCATTGCAGACGTATCAGCGGACCGAGGCTAACGATACCGAGATGCATAAAAAAGTGGATGAAATTCATCTCCAACGCGTCGCTACCGAAGCGGATCTCAACGTCTTTCGTCAACGTCACGAGGAACTCATGCAGAATCTCATCTCCGATCTTCAGAAGGAACTGGATCGCGATTCCTTTCAGAGACTCGATGACTACGTGTTGCGTAAGTATCGCAGGTCCATTCTGGAGCCCCTTCCTCAAGGGCACCGCCATCAGAAGTAGCTTGTTAAATAAAACAGATCACCTGAGAAATGCGGAGATGTCAGGATGAAATTGCGACTTATATATTGCTTTATTGCAGTGTTGACGTTTTTTTATGCAGGAATCCTTCACGCGCAGGTTAGGGTTTTGTCTCAGTTCACCTATATGTCGGATGGCAAAGTTCATGCAACATGTCAAACTTCCGCCGATGCAGGTACAGTGACCCGTGCTCAGTATGAATTTAGCGCCAGTTGCTGGTTGTCGAAGAACGGTAATCCGACAGGAGACACTTGTTACTCGGGGGGCCATAGTCCGGTGAATCAGGGACCGATCGTTGGGGGGCTGTTCAACATGAAGCCCAACCCAAATTCTGGGGGATGTTCGCTTGCCGATTTCACTCCTGAGCCTGGCGCGCGCTACGTGCTGCACGGCGGTCACTATGTTTGGCCGGCGCCCAATGCATTGCCAGCTGCTCCGTGTAG